>NZ_CAXBKA010000003.1:0-625017 GCF_963976355.1 uncultured Sneathiella sp. | reverse complement strand
CGTGAAGGCGGACGTACCGTCGGCGCCGGCGTCGTATCCTCCGTAACCGAATAAGTTAATTCTGGCAGCCCTCCGGGGCTGCCTTGTTTCTCTTCTGGAGTGACCAGAGTAATGGAAAACCAAAATATCCGCATCCGCCTGAAAGCGTATGATCATCGCGTTCTCGATGCCTCGACAGGTGAAATTGTTAATACGGCCAAGCGCACTGGCGCCCAGGTTCGTGGTCCAATTCCGCTGCCGACGCATATTGATAAATATACGGTCCTCCGCGGCCCGCATATTGACAAGAAGTCAAGGGAACAGTTCGAAATCCGGACCCACAAGCGGCTTCTGGATATCGTGGAACCGACGCCGCAGACGGTGGACGCGCTCATGAAACTGGACCTCGCCGCAGGCGTCGATGTGTCCATCAAGTTGTTGGGGTGATCGAAATGCGTAGTGGATTGATCGCAAAGAAACTGGGGATGACCCGGGTTTTCGCGGAAGACGGAACCCATATTCCGGTTACCGTCCTGTCCGTTGACAACTGTCAGGTTGTCGCGCACCGGACCGCGGACCATCATGGATACAACGCCATGCAGCTTGGTGTGGGTAAGGCCAAAGTCAAGAATGTGACCAAGGCAATGCGCGGCCACTTTGCAAAGGCTGAAGTTGAGCCGAAAATGAAGCTGGCCGAATTCCGGGTTCAGGATGACGCATTCGTTGACGTTGGCGCGGAACTGACGGCAGATCACTTCGTGACCGACCAGTTCGTCGACGTTGTTGGAACGAGCATTGGTAAAGGTTTTGCCGGTGCGATGAAGCGGCATAACTTCGGCGGCATGCGGGCCTCTCATGGTGTGTCGGTTTCGCACCGCGCGCATGGTTCCACGGGTCAGTGTCAGGATCCGGGCAAGGTCTTTAAAGGCAAGAAGATGGCCGGTCACATGGGTGCGGCGCGGGTAACGACACAGAATTTGAAAGTCGTTTCAACGGACAAGGATCGCGGGCTTGTGCTTCTGCGAGGTGCGGTACCGGGCTCCAAGGGGTCTTGGGTGTTTATCGCCGATGCGATCAAAAAGGCGCGTCCTGATAATGCGCCATATCCGGCCGCATTCGTTGCAAAGGGCGGTTCCGAGGCTCCGGCCGAGGATGTTGCGGCGGATACCCCTGTCGAAGAAACCTCTGCTGCCGATACGGCAACGGAAGAGTAAAGGACGGTTGAAATGAAGGTAAATGTAATCAACCTCGACAACAAGAAGGCCGGCGATATCGAGCTTGCCGATGAGGTTTTCGGCCTGTCACCGCGCGCAGATCTGCTGCAGCGCATGGTGCGGTACCAATTGGCGGCACGCCGGGCCGGCACGCACAAGATAAAGGGCGTTGCCGAAGTTTCCGGCACTGGCCAGAAGCCGTTCAAGCAGAAGGGTACGGGGCGCGCCCGTCAGGGTCAGAAGCGGGCTCCGCATCAGCGGGGCGGCGGTGTCGCTCATGGTCCGGTTCTGCGCAGTCATGCACATGATCTGCCGAAAAAGGTCCGGAAGCTGGCGCTGAAAACGGCGTTGTCCACAAAGCAGGCTGAAGGCAAGCTGATCATTATCGATGAGCTGAAAGCCAAGGACGTGAAAACCAAGGTCATGGCCGACAAGTTCAAAGCCCTCGGCTGGGCATCTACCTTGATTGTTGATGGCGACGAGATGGAGAAGAATTTTGCCCTCTCCACCCGTAACCTGCCAATGGTGGACTTGCTGACGTCAAATGGCGCCAACGTATATGACATTCTTCGCCGCGACGTGCTCGTTCTGACGAAAAGCGCCGTGGAAAGCCTGGAGGCACGACTGAAATGAACCAGGAAAATTTATACGATATCCTGCTGGGCCCGGTAGTAACCGAAAAGTCCACGATGGGATCAGAGTTCAACCAGGTGACATTCCGTGTCGCTCTGGATGCGACGAAACCTCAGATCAAGCAGGCAGTTGAAAAGCTGTTTGATGTCAAGGTCATGAGCGTGAACACCAACCGTACCAAAGGGAAGGTCAAGCGTTTCCGTGGCCATATTGGCAAGCGATCTGATTACAAGAAGGCTGTTGTGACCCTTGCTGAGGGACAGGCCATCGATGTGACGGCGGGGATTTAAACTATGGCGTTGAAGAATTATAAACCGACAACTCCTGCGCAGCGTGGACTGATCCTTGTGGATCGTTCCGACCTGCATAAGGGCAAGCCGGTCAAGGCCCTGACGGAAGGGTTGTCCGGAAATGGCGGTCGCAATAACTATGGCCGGATCACCGCGCGCCGTCGTGGTGGCGGACACAAGCGGACCTACCGGGTTGTAGATTTCAAACGACGGAAGTTTGACGTTTCTGCAACCGTGGAACGGCTGGAATATGATCCGAACCGGTCTGCGTTTATCGCGCTTATCCGGTATGAAGATGGTGAGCTGTCCTATATTCTGGCGCCACAGCGGATTTCTGCAGGCGACAAGGTTGTCGCAGGCACCAATGTCGACATCAAGCCGGGTAATGCGATGCCGCTGAAGAACATGCCGGTCGGAACCATCGTCCACAATGTGGAGATGAAACCGGGCAAGGGTGGTCAGATGGCCCGCGCAGCCGGAACCTATGTTCAGCTGATCGGCAAGGACGCCGGTTATGCACAGCTTCGTCTCGCCTCCGGCGAGCAGCGGGTTGTGCCGGCGGAATGCATGGCAACGGTCGGTGCCGTTTCCAACCCGGACCAGAAGAACACCAAGCTGGCAAAGGCCGGTCGGTCTCGCTGGCTCGGCAAACGTCCATCGGTACGTGGTGTCGCCATGAACCCGGTCGACCATCCGCATGGTGGTGGTGAAGGCCGGACATCAGGTGGCCGCCATCCGGTATCTCCTTGGGGTGTACCGACCAAGGGCAAGCGGACTCGGTCAAACAAGTCCACGGATAAAATGATCATGCGGCGCCGTCCGCTCAAGCGGAAGAAGTAGGAGCGCATTATGTCACGTTCTGTATGGAAAGGTCCTTTTGTTGACGGGTATCTGCTTAAGAAAGCGGAAACCGCGCGTGAGGGCGGCAGAAAGCAAATTATCAAGACCTGGTCCCGCCGGTCGACAATCCTCCCGCAGTTCGTGGGGTTGACTTTTGGTGTCTATAACGGCCAGAAGTTCGTTCCCGTCCTCGTGGATGAAGACATGGTGGGTCATAAATTCGGGGAGTTTTCTCCCTCGCGGACATATTACGGCCATGCGGCTGATAAAAAGGCTCGGAGAAACTAGACATGGGTAAACAGTCTCTCAAACGGCAGTTACAGGATACGGAAGCGCAGGCCGTTGGAAACCGTATTCGCGTCAGCCCGCAGAAATTGAACCTGGTAGCAGGCCTCATCCGCGGTAAATCAGCGCAAGCGGCCTTGCATGAGCTGACCTTTTCTAAGCGCGGCATCGCACCGGAAGTCAGAAAGGTTCTGCAGTCGGCGATTGCGAATGCGGAAAACAACCATCAGCTCGATGTCGATCAGCTGTATGTGTCCGAAGCCCATGTCGGCAAGTCGCTGGTCATGAAGCGCATGCGTCCACGCGGACGGGGGCGGGCAAGCCCGATCCTGAAACCTTTCAGCAACATCACGATTGTCGTTCGTGAGCGCGAGGAGCAAGAATAATGGGTCAAAAAGTCAATCCAATTGGCCTCAGGGTCGGCATCAACCGGACATGGGATTCCCGTTGGTACGCAAAAGACGATTACGCCAAGCTTCTGCATGAAGATGTTCGCATTCGCGAATATCTCGAAAAGCAGCTGGAGCAGGCGGGCATCAGCAAGATCGTTATCGAGCGTCCGGCGAAGAAGGCCCGTGTGACGATTTATTCGGCGCGTCCGGGTGTGATCATCGGCAAGAAGGGTGCGGATATCGAAAAGCTGCGCGCTGCCATCGCCAAGATGACGAACTCCGAAGTGCATTTGAACATCGTCGAAGTCCGCAAGCCGGAAATCGATGCGAAGCTGGTCGCAGAAAATATCGCGCAGCAGCTGGCACGGCGTGTTTCCTATCGCCGGGCGATGAAGCGGGCGGTTCAGTCGGCCCTGCGTCTCGGCGCGGAAGGTATCCGGATCAATTGTGCCGGCCGTTTGGGCGGCGCAGAAATTGCGCGGACGGAATGGTATCGCGAAGGCCGGGTGCCACTGCACACGCTGCGTGCCAACATCGATTACGGGACGGCTTCGTCTCTGACCACATATGGGATTATCGGGGTCAAGGTCTGGATCTACAAGGGCGAGATTCTGGAACATGATCCGATGGCCCAGGACAAACTTGCAGAAAAACAACAGGCTGGTGGCCGTCCTTCGGGTCGTCCCGGCGCCCGTCGGAATTAAGTAAAGGGGTGAGCTCATGCTTCAACCGAAGCGCACAAAATTTCGTAAAGCGCATAAAGGGCGCTTGAAGGGAACAGCAACTTCAGGTACAACGCTGAACTTCGGCGCTTATGGCCTGAAAGCTGTTGAGCCCGGGCGTATTACTGCACGGCAGATCGAGGCGACCCGGCGTGCAGTAACCCGCCATATCAAACGTGCTGGACGTGTCTGGATTCGGATATTCCCGGATGTTCCTGTGTCTAAAAAACCTACCGAAGTTCGGATGGGTAAGGGCAAGGGATCGCCGGAATATTGGATGGTGCGTGTTCAGCCTGGAAAAATTATGTTCGAACTTGACGGTGTTCCGGCCGAAATTGCCCGTGAGGCATTCGAGCGGGGAGCGGCAAAATTGCCGATCAAAACCCGTTTTGTTACCCGTCTTGGTGAAGGGAATTGATCATGAAAGCGCAGGATTTACTGGGCAAAACGGCGGACGAGCTGAAAACGGAACTGCTGCAGCTTAAGAAGGAGCAGTTTAATTTGCGGTTTCAGAAAGCCAGTGGCCAATTGGAAAATACGGCGCGCCAACGCCAGGTGCGTCGTGATATCGCGCGCATCAAAACGGTGATGTCAGCCAGCGCTGCGTCTTAGGAGAGAGAACGATGCCAAAGCGTATCCTGCAAGGAACAGTTGTCAGCGACAAGAATAACCAGACTGTCGTTGTCAAAGTCGATCGTCAAGTGATGCATCGGCTGTACAAGAAATACATCGGCCAGTCTAAAAAGTACCACGCCCATGACGAGAAAAATCAGTTCAAGGAAGGCGACACCGTCCGCATTCAGGAATGTGCGCCACGCTCCAAACTGAAACGTTGGGAAGTGCTTTATACCGGTTAAGTAAACAGTGTTGATACCAAACGAAGGTAAACGACTATGATTCAGATGCAAACCAACCTGGATGTCGCCGACAACTCAGGCGCGAGGCAGGTGCAGTGCATTAAAGTTTTGGGTGGGTCCAAACGGAAAACCGCTTCTGTCGGAGACGTTATTGTTGTCTCCGTGAAGGAAGCCATTCCGCGCGGCCGCGTCAAAAAAGGTGATGTCCAGCGGGCTGTCATCGTGCGCACAAAGAAGGAAATCCGTCGCGCTGACGGCACGGCGATCCGCTTCGATTCAAACGCAGCCGTGTTGATTAACAAGCAGGGCGAGCCTGTCGGAACGCGTATTTTCGGCCCCGTCACACGCGAGCTGCGGAGCAAGAACTACATGAAGATCATTTCGCTCGCGCCGGAGGTCCTGTAATGGCTGAAAAATTCGCAGTGAAAAAAGGCGACAAGGTCGTCGTGCTCACGGGCAAGGACAAGGGTCGCAGCGGCGAGGTGCTGAGCGTTCTGCGCAAGGACCGTCGCGTGCTCGTTTCCGGTATCAATATGGTGAAACGCCATACGAAGCAGAGCCAGACGGAACAGGGCGGCATCGTCGAAAAGGAAGCGGCGATCCATATTTCGAATGTTGCGTTGCAGGATCCGAAGGATGGCAAGGCAACCCGTGTTGGCTACAAGAATCTAGATGACGGCCGGAAGGTGCGCTTTGCCAAGCGTTCCGGCGAAGTCATTGACATTTAGAGGGCAGATCGATGACGACGCCAAGACTTAAAACGCTATATAATGACGAGCTGCGCAAGCGGCTTCAGGACAAATTCTCCTACGCTAACGTGATGCAGGTTCCGAAATTGGAAAAAATTGTCATCAACGTCGGTTGCGGAGAAGCAGTCGCCGATTCAAAGAAAATCAAATCGGTTGAAAGCGAGCTTGCGAAGATTTCCGGCCAGAAGCCGGTTGTCACGATAGCCAAGAAGTCGGTTGCTACCTTCAAACTGCGTGAAGGCATGCCGATTGGGGCAAAAGTGACGCTGCGCAAGAACCAGATGTATGAGTTTCTGGACCGATTGATCAATATTGCGCTGCCGCGCGTGCGGGACTTCCGCGGTGTGTCCGCCAAGAGCTTTGACGGTCGTGGTAACTATGCCATGGGCCTGAAAGAGCAAATCGTCTTCCCGGAAATCCATTACGATGATGTAACGGATGTACGGGGAATGGATATCGTGATCTGCACGACTGCGGAAACTGACGAGGAAGCGCGTGAGCTTCTGAGTGGTTTCAGCATGCCGTTTCGGATCAATTGATCCAAGGAGTGAAAAAGAATGGCTAAGAAAAGTGCTATTGAGAAAAACGAGAAGCGCCGTCGGATGGTTGCAAAATATGCAGCCAAGCGCGCGGAGCTGAAGGCGATCAGCCGTAATGAGGAGCTGCCGCAGGAAGAGCGGTTCGCCGCCCGTCTGGCATTGGCGTCGTTGCCGCGGAATTCGTCGAAGACCCGCATTCGCAACCGTTGCGAACTGACCGGTCGTCCGCGCGGCGTTTACCGTAAGTTGAAGCTATCCCGTATCGGCCTGCGCGACATGGCGTCCAATGGTCAGATTCCGGGCATGGTCAAGTCAAGCTGGTAGGGAGATACAGGAATGTCTTTAAGTGATCCTATCGGCGATATGCTGACCCGTATTCGTAACGGTCAGCGGGCCATGAAAAGCTCGGTTACAAGCCCGTCTTCAAAGCTGCGCCTGAGTGTATTGGAAGCTCTGAAGCGTGAAGGCTTTATCCGTGGATATGATGTCTCGGAGCCCGAAAAGGGAAAGCCGGAGGTCAGCATCGAGCTGAAATACTATCAGGGCAAGGGCGTGATTGAGCATATCAGCCGGGTGTCCAAGCCGGGCCGTCGTGTCTATAAGGGCGTGAAGGACCTGCCAACCATTCGTAATGGACTGGGCGTTGCCATTCTTTCCACACCGAACGGCGTTTTGTCGGACAACGAGGCGCGTGAAGCCCATGTCGGCGGCGAAGTGCTTTGTAAATTGTACTAGGAGGTATTATGTCTCGAATTGGAAAACATCCGGTGACAATTCCCTCCGGTGTAGATGTACAGCTTTCCGGCAGCGACGTAACCGTCAAAGGTAGCAAGGGCGTGATGAGCATGACCTTCGTTGATGACGTTGTCGTTGACCGTGAAGATGACAAGATCTGGGTCAAGCCACGGACCAACAGTATGCGCGGCCGTCAGATGTGGGGTATGCAGCGGACGTTGCTGAGCAACCTTGTCGAAGGCGTTTCCGACGGATTTACAAAATCCTTGGAAATTGTCGGCGTTGGTTATCGTGCGGCGGTGCAGGGAAAAACTCTCAAGCTGAACCTCGGTTTCAGCCATGATGTGGATTTTCCGATCCCCGAAGGCATTGATATTAAATGCCCACAACCGACGGTGATCGAGATTTCTGGAGCTGACAAACAGCAGGTTGGCCAGGTTGCAGCGGTTATCCGGTCTTACCGGAAACCAGAGCCTTACAAGGGCAAGGGTGTCAAATATGCGGGTGAATATATCTTCCGCAAAGAAGGCAAGAAGAAGTAGGAACCGACAATGGCAAACTCAAAAGAATTGTTCGACCGCCGTCGGCGGAGAAATCGGACCCAGCTTCGTAAGGTGTCTTCAGGCCGTCCTCGGCTTTCCGTGCACCGGACGCTTCAGCAGATCTATGTCCAGGTCATTGACGACGCTCAGGGTAAGACCATCGCGTCTGCCTCCAGCCTTGAAAAAGACCTGCGCAGTAAGCTGAAAAGCGGTGGCAACAAAGAGGCCGCGGCAGAAATCGGAAAGCTTATTGCTGAACGGGCTATCAAGGCCGGTGTTAAAGAAGTCGCATTTGATCGCGGCGGGTATAAATTTCATGGCCGGGTCAAAGCCCTTGCCGATGCCGCCCGTGAGGGCGGCTTGTCCTTCTAGGGGAATTGTCAATGTTGAGACCTGATCAAAACGAGAAAGGCGATTCGGAATTCGTCGACAAGCTGGTATACATCAACCGTGTTGCCAAAGTTGTTAAAGGCGGTCGCCGGTTCGGTTTTGCGGCATTGGTTGTCGCAGGTGACCAGAAGGGCCGCGTCGGCTATGGCCATGGTAAAGCCCGTGAAGTGCCTGAAGCCATTCGCAAGGCAACGGAAGCCGCCAAGCGCAACATGGTCCGTGTGCCGCTTCGCGAAGGCCGGACACTGCATCATGACGTGCAAGCCCGTTTCGGCGCAGGGCGCGTTGTGCTTCGTGCGGCGCCTGCTGGTACCGGCATTATCGCCGGCGGGCCGATGCGTGCTGTTTTCGAAACCCTGGGCGTTCAGGATGTCGTGACGAAATCTATCGGCACCTCCAACCCGTATAACATGGTGAAGGCAACCTTCGAAGCCCTGAAGAGCATGAGCTCTCCGCGTATGGTCGCAGCAAAACGCGGCAAGAAGGTATCCGAGGTGATCGGTCGCCGCGGGGCCGAAGCAGGAAAGGAAAAGGTCGATGGCTAAAGCAACGATCAAAGTGACCCAGACGGGAAGCCCGATCGGCCGTCCGAAAAACCAGCGCGCGACGCTGGTTGGCCTGGGGCTGAACAAGATGCACCGGACGGTGGAGCTTGAAGACACTCCTGCCGTTCGCGGCATGATCGCCAAGGTAAATCATCTCGTGCAGGTTGACGACGCCAAGTAAGGCCACAGCCTGTCTGACTAAGGAATTTTGAACATGCGTTTAAATCAACTCGCCGACAACAAGGGCGCAACCAAGAACCGGATGCGTGTTGGCCGGGGCATCGGTTCCGGGAAAGGCAAAACCTCCGGAGCGGGCCAGAAGGGCCAGAAGTCACGTTCAGGTGTTGCCATCAAGGGATTTGAAGGCGGCCAGATGTCGATATACCGTCGTCTGCCAAAGCGTGGCTTTAAAAATATTTTCAGCAAGAATTTTGCTGTGGCCAATCTCGGCCGGGTTCAGGCCGCATTCGATGCCGGCAAGCTCGACCCGAAAGCCACAATCAATGCTGCAGCCCTGCAGGAAGCGGGCGTTGTCGGCAAGGTTGTTGACGGGGTTCGGTTGCTTGCAAAGGGCGAACTGAAAACCAAGGCAACCTTTGAAGTCGCCGGTGCCTCCAAAACAGCAATTGAAGCTGTTGAGAAGGTAGGCGGTAAAGTTACCCTTTTGGCTCAAAGCCCGGCAGCGAGCGAATAAAAATCGGCGGGAGCGGTAGACTACCGCGCCTTCGGGAGAAGTTTTAGATGGCGTCAGCAGCAGAGCAAATGGCTTCCACGATGAGTTTCGGTGCCTTTTCCAAGGCGACGGAACTCAAGAAGCGGTTATGGTTCACGCTCTTTGCCCTGATTGTTTACCGGATCGGGACATATATTCCGATCCCGGGCGTCGATCCAACAATTCTAGCTGACGTATTTGCGCAGAATTCCGGGGGTATCCTCGGAATGTTTGACGTTTTTGCGGGCGGCGCGCTCGGGCGGATGACGATTTTCGCCCTTAATATCATGCCCTATATTTCGGCATCGATTATCATGCAGCTGATGACCTCGATCTCGCCGCAGATGGCGCAGTTGAAGAAAGAGGGTGAGGCCGGGCGAAAGAAAATCAACCAGTATACCCGCTATGGCACGGTGCTGCTTGCGGCGTTGCAGGGATATGGTATCGCTGCCGGGATCGAGGGGTTGACCCTGTCGAACGGACAGTCAGCC
This sequence comes from uncultured Sneathiella sp., assembly GCF_963976355.1. Classification (NCBI taxonomy): domain Bacteria; kingdom Pseudomonadati; phylum Pseudomonadota; class Alphaproteobacteria; order Sneathiellales; family Sneathiellaceae; genus Sneathiella; species uncultured Sneathiella sp. The sequence goes on along the minus strand of NZ_CAXBKA010000003.1, from coordinate 615,102 downwards.
GTGATCGATCCGGGCATGCAGTTCCGCCTGATCACGGTTATTACCTTGGTCAGCGGTACTGTTTTCCTGATGTGGCTGGGTGAGCAGATCACGGCGCGCGGTGTGGGTAACGGTATTTCATTGATCATCTTCTCTGGTATCGTCGCAGCCTTGCCGGGCGCACTGGTCGGAACGCTGGAACTGGGCCGGACGGGCGCTCTGTCGACTATTGTTATTCTGGTGCTTATGGTTATGGCCGTTGCCGTGATCGCCTTCATCGTCTTCATGGAGCGGGCACAGCGGCGAATATTGATTCAGTATCCCAAGCGACAGCGCGGCAACAAGACCTATGGAGGGCAGAACTCCCACTTGCCGTTGAAGCTGAATACGGCCGGTGTTATTCCGCCAATTTTTGCTTCGTCTTTGCTGCTGATGCCGACGACTGTGGCGAGCTTCAGCGCAGGTTCGGGTCCGGACTGGCTCAACAGCCTGACGGCGATGCTGGGCCATGGACAGCCGATCTATCTGATGCTGTATATCGCAGGAATCGTATTTTTCTGCTTCTTCTATACGGCGGTTGTCTTCAATCCGGACGATACGGCGGACAATCTGAAGAAGCATGGCGGCTTTGTGCCGGGTATTCGCCCTGGTAAGCGGACGTCGGAGTATCTGGACTATGTCCTGACCAGGTTGACGGTTGTCGGTGCGGCGTATCTGTCTCTGGTTTGTATCCTGCCGGAGATTCTTGTGTCCCAGTGGGCCGTGCCGTTTTACTTCGGGGGAACCTCGCTTCTGATCGTGGTCTCGGTGACGATGGATACCGTGGCGCAAATTCAAAGTCATCTTGTTGCCCATCAGTATGAAGGACTGATCAAGAAAACCAAGCTTGGGGGACGGCGTAAATGATCTTGATACTCTTGGGACCACCCGGTGCCGGTAAAGGAACGCAGGCACAACGACTGGAAAACAAGCATGGTCTGATTCAGCTCTCCACGGGGGACATGCTGCGCGCAGCGGTTGCCGCAGGTACGGAAATTGGAAAGAAGGCGAAGTCCGTAATGGAACGCGGGGATCTAGTCTCCGACGATATCATGACCGGGATTATTTCTGACCGCCTGGATGAGCCGGATTGTAAAAATGGCGTGATTCTCGATGGCTTTCCCCGCACAGAAGCGCAGGCAGAAGCCCTTGATGAAATGCTGGCGGCAAAAGGGCTCAAGCTTGATGCCGTAATTGAGATGAAAACCGACGATGATATACTGGTTGAGCGGATTACAGGGCGTTATACCTGTGCGAAATGTGGTACGGGATATCACGACAAGTTCCTGAAGCCCGCGGTTGAAGGCGTTTGTGACAAGTGCGGCGGTACCGAGTTTACCCGCCGGAATGACGACAATGCGGAAACCGTGATTTCCCGGCTTCAGGCCTATCACGAACAAACGGCTCCTCTGCTTCCCTATTACCGGAAGAAGGGAGTATTGAAGCAGGTGGACGGAATGGCCGGAATTGATGAAGTTACGGCCGAAATGGAAGCGGCATTACAGTCAATCTAAACGGTTGACTAGGTAAAACAAAATTATATAATCGCGCGCTTCGCAGAGGCGCTTGAGATAACCGGGTCAGGATGACCTGAATTGGATTTGAGGAGAGACTAGCGTGGCTCGTATTGCTGGTGTAAATATTCCGACGAATAAGCGGGTATTGATTGCACTGACCTATATTCATGGCATTGGCCCGGCAAAGGCCAAGGAAATCTGCGAGGCTGTGGGCCTTGCGCCGGAAATTCGCGTAAATGCGCTGAGCGATGCGGAAGTGGTGAAAATCCGCGAAACCATCGACGCTGACCATCTGGTCGAGGGTGATTTGCGCCGTCAGACATCAATGAATATCAAGCGCCTGATGGACCTTGGCTGCTATCGCGGTCTGCGTCATCGCCGTGGTCTGCCGGTCCGCGGTCAACGTACACATACCAACGCCCGCACCCGCAAAGGTCCGGCTAAAGCTATCGCTGGGAAGAAGAAGTAATATGGCACGTGAAAAGACACGCGTTCGCCGTCGCGAGCGGAAAAACATTATTTCAGGCGTCGCGCATGTAAGTGCGTCCTTTAATAATACCAAGATCATGATCACCGATGCGCAGGGTAATGCGATTGCCTGGTCCTCAGCCGGTTCTCAGGGGTTCAAGGGGTCGCGTAAATCGACGCCGTTTGCTGCACAGATTGCAGCGGAAGATGCCGGTAAAAAGGCCATGGATCATGGCATGAAGACGCTGGAAGTTGAAGTCAAGGGTCCGGGCTCCGGGCGCGAATCGGCACTTCGGGCATTGCAGGCCGTTGGCTTCAATATTACGTCCATCCGCGACGTATCGCCAATACCGCACAATGGGTGCCGTCCGCCAAAACGCCGCCGCGTTTAACGGAACCATCCAATTCAATACGGGCTCTCGGGCCTGTGTTGTTGTTTATCAAGAAGTCGCAGGTCCATGGTGGGCCTGCAAAACTATGAGGTCAATACCGTGATTCAGCAAAACTGGAAAGACCTGATCCAGGCGAGCCTCTCCGTCGAGCCGGGTGAGCAGAGCGATCGGGAAGCCACGATTATTGCGGAGCCCTTGGAAAGAGGGTTCGGTTTGACGCTGGGGAACGCACTTCGCCGCGTTTTGCTGTCGAGCCTTCAGGGTGCCGCAATCACCTCCATTCAGATCGATAATGTTTTGCACGAATTCTCGTCGATTGCCGGTGTGCGCGAGGACGTAACTGATATCGTCCTTAATTTGAAAACACTGGCGATCCGTGCGCATTCCGATGGCCCGAAGCGCATGGTGCTGAAAGCCTCCGGTCCATGTGAAGTTACGGCAAGCATGATCGAAACCGGTCCGGACATCGAGATCATGGATCCCGACCTTGTGCTGATGACACTGGATGACGGCGCCTCCATTTCCATGGAGATGAATGTTGATACGGGCAAGGGATATGTCCCGGGCGTCAACAACCATCCGGAAGATGCGCCGATCGGGCTGATCCCGATGGACAGCCTTTACAGCCCCGTTCGCAAAGTCACCTACAAAGTGGAAGCGGCGCGTGAAGGTCAGGTTCTCGATTATGACAAGCTGACCCTCAAGGTGGAAACAAACGGGACGGTCTCTCCGGAAGATTCAGTCGCTTTTGCGGCACGTATCCTCCAAGAGCAGTTCCAGCTCTTCGTCAACTTTGACGAGCCCGAGGAAGTGGTCGTCAAGGAAGAAAGCCAGGAGCCGGAGTTCAACCGGAATCTCCTGCGCAAGGTGGATGAGCTTGAACTCTCTGTCCGCTCGGCAAACTGCCTGAAGAATGACAACATCGTTTACATCGGTGATCTCATTCAGAAGACCGAGGCGGAAATGCTTCGGACTCCGAACTTCGGGCGCAAAAGCCTGAACGAGATCAAGGAAGTTCTGGCACAGATGGGCCTGCATCTTGGCATGGAAGTGCCAAACTGGCCGCCAGAAAATATTGAAGACATGGCCAAACGGCTTGAAGAACCATTTTAGAACAGCCTCAATCGCTGTGGAGTAAGACAAATGCGGCATCGTAAATCTGGGCGTAAGCTCAACAGAACATCTGCACATCGCAAAGCGATGTTCGCCAATATGGCGGCATCCCTGATCAAGCATGAGCAAATTCAGACGACCCTGCCAAAGGCAAAGGAACTGCGGCCGATCGTGGAAAAGCTGATCACGTTGGGTAAACGCGGTGATCTGCATGCCCGTCGCCAGGCACTGTCCCAGCTGAATGAAAAGTCGGCAGTGGACAAGGTCTTCTCGACCCTGAGCGAACGCTATGCGGAACGCAACGGCGGCTATACCCGTGTGCTGAAAGCCGGTTTCCGCACAGGCGATGCGGCCCCTATGGGCGTGATCGAGCTGGTTGACCGCGATGTGGACGCCAAAGGTCAGGATTCCGGTCCTCTGCAGAACGAGGATGAGGATGAGCTGGAAGCTGAAGCCGTCGCATAACGGAGCGCGGTGCAAGAATTCAGAAAGGCAGTCCTCTGGGCTGCCTTTTTTTTTCGCGCTGCCTCCTTATGGCCTGACAGTCGCTTGAAAAAAGAGCTAATATGACCAATCTAAGAGGAGGGCAGGAGGGAAACTTCACGCCATTAGTTTTGAGATCATGAACAGGTATTTTCGTATACTAGCGGCCGGACTGGCTTTTTTGGCCGTCATCGCAGCGGGCGGTCCGGCACTTTCCAAGGATGTCGTGCCGAGCAGTCAGGCGCAGATCATGCTGTCTTTTGCACCGCTGGTGAAAAAGGCGGTGCCTGCGGTCGTCAATATTTTCACGAAAACGCGCATTACACAGACCCGCCCAAGCCTGTTTGACGATCCCTTTTTCAAGCGCTTTTTCGGAGGAAACTTCGGACCGCCCCAGCAACGCCAGAAAATCCAGAATTCACTGGGGTCCGGTGTCCTTGTGGATGGAGAGGGGATCATTGTCACCAATTATCACGTGGTGAGCGGTGCAGATGAAATCACGGTTGCCCTGTCCGATCGCCGCGAGTTTGATGCCCGGGTCATCGTATCGGATGAGCGTACGGACCTTGCGATCCTGAAAATTGACGTCGAGGGAGAACAGCTGCCGTATCTGGAATTTTCCGATTCCGACACGCTTGAGATCGGCGATCTCGTCATTGCCATCGGTAATCCTTTCGGTGTCGGGCAGACGGTCACCAGCGGCATTATTTCCGCGCTTGATCGGAATGCCGGGGTGAGTAACGATATTCAGTCCTTCATCCAGACTGACGCGGCGATTAACCCGGGAAATTCCGGTGGTGCGCTCCTGACCATGGACGGGAAGATTGCCGGTATCAATTCCGCTATCTTCAGTAAAAGCGGCGGCTCGCTTGGCATCGGTTTTGCCATACCGGCAAATCTTGTAAAGGCCGTTCTCACAAACGGGCTTGCAACAGGCAAGGTTGTGCGGCCCTGGCTCGGCGCGGCGGGACAGGAAATCACCGGGGATGTCGCGGACGGCCTCGGGCTGGAAAAGCCCGGCGGCGTTCTGATCAACAAGATTCATCCCTACGGCGCGGCGCAGAAGGCGGGCTTGCGCGTCGGGGATGTGGTGGTCTCCATCGATGATAAGGAGATCCTCGGCCCCGATACCCTGATCTACCGGATTGCGTCAGGCGTGATTGGTAAAACGGCGCGGCTTGGCGTTTATCGCGACGGAGAATTCATGCCGCTCGATATGGGTCTTGAACCGGCGCCGGAAACACCCCCGCGTGCCATCGAGACTCTGACCGGTCGTCATCCTCTTTCCGGGGCGATCGTTGGCAATTTATCTCCCGCCTTCGCGTTGGAGCTAGGTATGCCGGCATTTGCGGATGGTGTCGTTGTGACCGAGGTGGTAAAAGGCAGCGTGGCAGAGCGGTATGGATTGCGGTCGCGTGATATCCTGTTTCGGGTGAACGGGGCGAAAATCATCGATATCGCGCAGGCAAAAGCGGCGCTGCAGGAAGCGGGAGGGCGCTGGCAGATCAGCATTCGGCGCAACGGTAGGACACTCTCCTTCAAAGTCAATTTATGACAACGCTGTTCGAAGCCACCGGATCGGGCGATGAGGTGAACAGACCGCTGGCCGACCGGTTGCGCCCGTCGCGCCTGGATGAGGTGGTTGGACAGGATCATCTTCTGGACGCAGGGGCGCCGCTCAGGCGGATGCTGGATGCAGGCTGGCTCGCCTCGATCATCTTCTGGGGCCCGCCGGGATCGGGCAAGACGACCATCGCCCGCCTGCTCGCCAAGGAAGTGGAGATGCATTTCGAGCAGATTTCCGCTGTCTTCTCAGGCGTTGCCGATCTGCGCAAGGCGTTTGACGCCGCGAAGATGCGGCGGCAGGACGGCAAGAAAACACTCCTGTTTGTCGATGAAATCCATCGCTTCAACCGCTCGCAGCAGGACGGATTTCTACCCTATGTCGAGGATGGCACCATTACGCTGGTCGGGGCGACGACGGAAAATCCCTCTTTTGAATTGAACGGGGCGCTGCTCTCCCGCTGTCAGGTTCTTGTGCTCAACCGCCATGATGAAACCTCCCTGCGGGTGCTGATGGATCGGGCGGCGAAGCTGGAGGGGCGGGATGTGCCGCTCACGGAAGAGGCGAAGACCACCCTTGTTCAGCTTGCCGACGGGGACGGGCGGTTTTTTCTGAATATGATGGAAGCCGTCTTCCATTCGGGCGAGGGAACACTCGATGTCGAGGGGCTGTCGAAGGTCATTTCAAAACGCGCGCCTGCCTATGACAAGGACCGGGACGGTCATTACAATCTGATCAGCGCCCTGCATAAATCCATGCGCGGGTCGGACGTGGATGCGGCGCTGTACTGGTTTTCCCGTATGATGGACGGAGGGGAGGACCCGTTGTACATTGCCCGCCGCCTTGTTCGTTTCGCGGTGGAAGATATCGGCATGGCGGATCCGAATGCGCTGGTGCAGGCCAATGCCGCCAAGGACGCCTATCAGTTTCTGGGCTCTCCGGAAGGCGATCTCGCGATTGCCCAGTCGGTCATCTATCTTGCAACAGCGCCAAAGTCCAATGCGGCCTACCGTGCTTTCAGCGGATCGAAATCGGCGGCCCGGAAGCATGGATCGCATATGCCGCCAAAGCATATCCTGAATGCGCCGACGGGCATGATGAAGGATATGGGCTATGGCAATGACTATGCCTATGATCACAATGCGGAAGACGGATTTTCAGGACAGAACTATTTTCCCGATGCAATGAAGCGCGAGCAGTATTATTCTCCGGTAGAACGTGGGTTCGAGCGTGATATCAGGAAGCGTCTGGAATACTGGGCGCGGCTGCGGGCGGAAAAGCAGGCCGGAAAGACGGAAAAATGAATATGTTTCTATCAGTGGCAATCGGCGGCGCATTGGGAGCCTGCGCACGCTATGGCGTGGCGCAAGTCATGCTACGGCAGCTTGGTCCGGGCTATCCCTACGGAACGCTGTTTGTGAATATTGTCGGTTCCTTCTTGATGGGGGTATTGATCGAGTTGATTGCGCTGCGCTGGTCGCCGTCGCCGGAGCTTCGGGTTCTGCTGGTAACGGGCTTCCTCGGGGGCTTTACGACCTTTTCCGCCTTCTCCCTCGATGTTGCCCTGATGGTCGAGAAAGGGGAGATGCTCTCTGCTGCGGGCTATATCCTGTTGTCGGTCATTCTGTCCATCGCCGGTTTGTTCGCCGGGTTGCATCTGATGCGGGCGGTGTTGACATGAGCCGGGTTCAACATCTCATCGTCAGCGAAGACGAAGCGGACCAGCGGCTGGACCGCTGGTTCAAGGCGCATTTTCCGGGCATGACCCATGGCCAGCTCGAAAAACACTTGCGCAAGGGCGATATCCGCGTTGACAAGAAGCGCTCCAAGGCGGGGGATCGTCTGGAAGCCGGGCAGACGGTCAGGGTGCCGCCTCTCTCCGATGATGTGCTGAGGCCGGCGCCGGCGGGCAACAGGAATATAACTACACCGCCAAAACTTTCCGATCAGGACGTCGCCGAAATTCGCGGGATGGTTCTGCATATGGATGACTCCGTTATCGTGCTGAACAAACCCGCCGGGTTGCCTGTGCAGGGAGGGAGCGGGCAAAGCCGTCATGTTGACGGATTGCTGGAAGGGTTGCGGTATAATTTTCCGGAGAAACCGAGACTGACGCATCGGCTGGACAAGGACACTTCCGGTGTCCTCGTACTCGGTCGCACGCGGCAGGCGGCAAAGCATCTCGCGGAAGCCTTCAAGCGGCGGACGACACGGAAGATATACTGGGCGCTGCTTGCGGGGGTGCCCAAGCCGAGGGAAGGGACGATAAGTTACAATCTCGCCAAGATCGTGACAGCAAACGGCGAAAAGGTCGTTGTGGATCGCGACGGCCAGAAAGCGGTGACGGATTACTCGGTCGTCGAGATGGCGGCACAGAAAGCATGCTGGGTCGCGTTCAAACCGCTGACCGGACGTACCCATCAACTTCGTGTCCATGCCGTTGCGCTAGGTACGCCGATTGTCGGGGACGGAAAGTATGGTGGGCCGGATGCCTTTCTTGACGGCGTGATCAGCAAGAAAATGCATCTACATGCGCGCGAGATTACGATTTCCCATCCGGACGGCGGCGATTTGACAGTATCGGCGCCGCTCGATCGCCATATGGTGGAGAGCTGGAAACTCTTTGGTTTTCAAGAAAATGACTATGAAGATCCGTTTCTCGATATCGAGTTCTGATCCAATGGGGCGGAAAAGCCGCTTTTGGCTTGACTAATGAAGTTGAATGGCTAGATTTTGATCCATGACAAATTCGAACCGGCTTTTGATTCTACGACTTATTGGCCCGGCACTCTGATTCCAGTGCCGGGGCGGATGCTGTCCTTTTTTCAAAATTGTCGGGTAAACGAATGTATGTAACGACGACCTCCGGGTCCTCCATTTCTAGAAAAATTAGCGGTTTATGGCAGGAAGAGCTTGTTGGCTCCTCCGGGGGGCTCTCTCGACTTCCTGGCGGTCGCTCGGGTATGCGTGGCGCCCCGCGACCGTATGTTGGCTGCATCAAACCGAAGATATAACGAAATAGAGGCGCGTAGCGCCCAGCAAGAGGTTAGAGGAATTCGAAATGACATTTATTCCCGGAGAAAAATACAAGGCTTTTGAGCCGATCAATTTACCGGACCGACAATGGCCGACGAAGGTTATCGAGAAGGCGCCGATCTGGTGCAGCGTGGACCTTCGGGACGGCAACCAGGCGCTGATCGAACCGATGGGGCATGAGCGCAAGTTGCGCATGTTCCGCCATTTGGTCGAACTGGGTTTCAAGGAGATCGAGGTCGGCTTTCCATCAGCGTCGCAGACGGATTTCGATTTTGTCCGCTTCCTGATCGAGGAAGGGGAGATTCCGGATGATGTTAAGATCCAGGTTTTAACGCAGGCGCGTGAAGAGTTGATCCGCAGGACGTATGAGAGCATTCGCGGTGCCAAGCAGGCCATTGTACACTTATATAACTCCACTTCCACATTGCAGCGCCGTGTCGTGTTTGACATGGACCGGGAGGGGATCAAGAAAATTGCCACCGACGGGGCGAAGCTGGTGCGTCAGCTCGCCGATGAAATGCCGGAAACCCATATTCAGATGGAATATTCTCCGGAAAGCTTTACCCAGACCGAGCTTGACTATGCCTGCGAAGTCTGTGCGGCGGTCATGGAAATCTGGAAGCCGACGGTTGAGAATAAGATCATTTTCAATCTGCCGGCGACGGTGGAAGTGGCAAGCGCCAATATCTATGCGGATCAGATTGAATGGATGCACCGTAATCTGCCCGAACGCGAGAAAATCATTCTGAGCCTGCATCCGCATAATGACCGGGGCACCGGCGTTGCCGCGGCGGAGTTCGGGATCATGGCTGGCGCGGACCGGGTGGAAGGCACCTTGTTCGGCAACGGGGAGCGCACCGGGAACGTCGATGTCGTGAATATCGCGATGAATATGTACACGCAAGGCGTCGACCCCAAGCTTGACTTCAGCGATATCAACGAGGTTGTCCGCACGGTTGAATATTGCAACCAGCTGCCGGTGCATCCACGCCATCCCTATGGCGGCGATCTGGTGTTCACGGCCTTCTCCGGCTCCCATCAGGATGCCATCAAAAAGGGCTTTGCCGCCATCAAGAAGGCGAACAGCGAACTCTGGGAAATTCCCTATCTGCCGATTGATCCTGCGGACCTTGGCCGTAACTATGACGCGGTTATCCGGGTCAACAGCCAGTCCGGCAAGGGCGGCGTCGCCTATCTGTTGGAGGAGGACTACGGGATCGAGTTGCCGCGCCTGCTGCAGGTAGAGTTCAGCAAGACCGTACAGGCGGTGACGGATGAGACAGGCAAGGAGCTTTCCTCGGCGACCATCTATGACATATTCGAAAAAGAGTATCTGAACGCGAATGGCGGTCTGGAGTTCGTGAACCACCAGACCACATCGGAGTCACCGGGGTCCGAGCGGCGGAAGCTGATTGCCACGGTTCGCGATGGTGGTCAGGAGAAAACTCTGGAAGGTGTCGGAACGGGTCCGATCGATGCCTATATGTCCGCCTTGACCAAGGCTTATGATATTGATCTCAAGGTCAATGACTACCGCGAGCATACGACCGGTTTCGGCTCCGATGCCGTGGCGATTGCCTATGTCGAAATGCGCGATGCGAAAGGGGAACCGATCTTTGGTGTCGGACGTCATGCGAATATCGTGACGGCCTCCCTCAAAGCCATTACGAGCGCGGTCAACCGCTCTAAAAGACAATAAAAAGCAGGGCTGGCGCCAATGTGTTGCCAGCCCTTTTTCTTTCTGTACGAGACAGCTTGTTTTACCGGATGATAATGGATGAAAAAGGCAAGGCCCGACATCCTCGTGGTTTTTGACTGCGACGGCACCCTGGTGGATAGCCAGCATAATGTGGTCGCCTGCATGCGCCTGGCATTTGAATCCCTGTCAATGCCGATCCCGGAGGAGTTGGCAATCCGCCGGACCATTGGGCTGAACCCGGAAATAGCGGTACGTCATCTCGCAGGGGTCGCCCTGGATGATATACAGCTCGAAAATATCGTGTCCGGATACAAGAACGCCTTTTTCCAGCGGCGCCTGCAGCCGGATCACCATGAACCGCTCTTTGCAGGCGTAAGGGAGACATTGTCTGAACTCGCGGCGCAACAGATATCGATGGCGGTGGCGACGGGCAAGTCGCTGCGCGGGCTGAATGCCGTTATCAATCAGCATGGCCTTCATGACTATTTTATCTCCTTGCAGACGCCGGACAACAATCCCGGGAAACCGCATCCGCAAATGCTGGAACGGGCGATGATGGAGGCGGGCACATTGCCGGAACGAACCTTTATGATCGGCGATACCAGTTTCGATATGATGCTGGCGAAAAATGCGGGCTGCCGCGGAATTGGTGTGACTTGGGGATATCATGACGCGGACGAGCTTTTGGAGAGCGGGGCAGAGCGGCTTATTGACCGGCCGGAAGAATTGCTGGACATAATCAGGACGAGCTGATGGATTGAGGAAGACTGCAAGTCAATCCTTGATTTTTTGTGAGTATCCGTTATAAGCCAAACGACTGTTTGGTTTAGCGTAGAATAAAGAACGGGAATGAAACGTTTCTACAAGACGGTGACAGCGGAGGAAGACGGCGGAGTTTACTCCGTTTGTCTCGATGGCCGGGTGATCAAGACACCCGCGAAGGCGCATCTGCGCCTGCCGACCCGTGCGCTGGCGGAAGCAATTGCCGGAGAGTGGAACGCCCAGAGCGACAAGATTGAACCGGCCAACATGCCCCTAATGCAGGCGGCGGCCACGGCGATTGATCGTGTCACCCCGCAGCGGGAAAAAGTGATTGATGAAATTGCGGCCTATGGCGGATCCGATATGGTCTGCTATCGGGCCTGCTATCCGGTCAGCCTTGTTGAAAAGCAGGCCGCAGCGTGGGATCCTATGTTGGCGTGGATAAAGAATCGGCATCAGGTTACCCTGCATGTCGCTGAGGGTATCATGCATATACAACAGCCCGGGGAATCGCTTGCGAAGCTGCGGGCGCTCGTCTCCGGTCAGCAGGATATGACGCTGGCGCCGCTTTACAATATAACAGCGCTGTGCGGATCGCTTGTCATTGCGCTGGCGGTGCTGGACGGCAGGATTACGGCAGAAGATGCCTTTGAGATCAGTGAAATTGATGAAACCCATGCAATGGAGCAATGGGGTTCGGATGCGGAGGCCGTGAAACGGCGAGAGAATAACAAGGAAAGCCTGGCGGCAAGCGCGCGCTTTCTGCAATTAAGCGGCATTATAGCCTGAGGAGGATACATGCAGGATATCATTCAGCAGCTCGAGGAAAAGCGTGCGAAGGCGCGTCTCGGCGGGGGACAGAAGCGTATTGATGCGCAACATGGCAAAGGCAAGCTGACGGCGCGGGAGCGGATCAGCCTGCTTCTCGACGAGGACTCGTTTGAAGAATGGGACATGTTCGTCGAGCATCGCTGTGCTGACTTCGGCATGCAGGATGAGACAGTGATCGGCGACGGTGTCGTCACCGGCCATGGCACAATCAATGGCAAGCTTGTCTTCGTTTTCAGCCAGGATTTCACAGTCTTCGGCGGATCGCTCTCCGAATATCATGCGAAGAAAATCTGCAAGATCATGGACAAGGCCGTTCAGGTCGGCGCACCGGTCATCGGGCTGAATGATTCCGGCGGCGCACGTATTCAGGAGGGCATCGACAGCCTTGCCGGTTATGCGGATGTGTTCCAGCGCAACGTGATGGCGTCCGGCGTTGTACCGCAAATCTCCGTGATCATGGGCCCTTGTGCGGGCGGGGCGGTTTACTCCCCGGCGATGACCGATTTTATCTTCATGGTTCGGGACAGCTCTTACATGTTTGTGACGGGCCCGGATGTGGTGAAGACCGTCACCAACGAAACTGTGACGGCTGAAGAGCTTGGCGGTGCGGGCACGCATACCAGTAAATCTTCTGTCGCCGATAACGCCTATGACAATGATGTCGAGGTGCTGACCGAGGTGCGACGCCTTGTCGATTTCCTGCCGTCCAGCAATCTAGAGCAGTCGCCGATCCGCAAGAGTTTCGACGATCCGGACCGCAAGGAAAAATCGCTCAACACGCTTGTCCCGGCAAATGCGAACAAACCCTATGACATGATGGAACTGGTGGAGAAGCTGGTTGATGAGGGCGATTTCTTCGAAATTCAGCCGAATTTCGCGAAGAACATCATTGCCGGCTTTGGCCGGATGGAAGGCCAGACAGTCGGCATCGTCGCCAACCAGCCAATGGTGCTCGCGGGCTGTCTTGACATCGACAGCTCCAAGAAGGCGGCGCGGTTCGTTCGCTTCTGCGACTGTTTCAATATTCCTATCGTTACCCTCGTCGATGTGCCCGGCTTCCTGCCCGGCACCTCCCAGGAATATGGCGGCATTATCAAGCACGGCGCGAAGCTCCTTTACGCCTATGCCGAGGCAACAGTGCCGAAAGTTACCATCATTACCCGCAAAGCCTATGGCGGCGCCTATGACGTGATGGCGTCCAAGCATCTGCGCGGTGACGTCAACTATGCATGGCCGTCTGCTGAGATCGCGGTCATGGGATCGAAAGGTGCGGTGGAGATCATTTTCCGTTCCGAGATTGGCGATGAGGAAAAAATCCAGAAACGCACCGATGAGTATCAGTCCCGTTTTGCCAACCCCTTTATCGCCGGGCATCGCGGGTTCATTGACGATGTCATTATGCCCAACAATACCCGTAACAGGGTGATCAAGTCGCTTCGTATGTTGCGGAACAAACATCTGGAAAATCCGTGGAAAAAACACGGCAATATTCCGCTTTAGGGTCGAAAGAAGAGGGAAGAAGAAATGTTTAAGAAGATCCTGATCGCCAATCGCGGGGAAATCGCCTGCCGGGTCATTCGCTCAGCACGCGCCATGGGTATCCAGACAGTCGCCGTATATTCAGATGCCGATGACGGCGCCGTGCATATGCAGATGGCGGATGAGGCCGTTCATATCGGCCCTGCTGTCGCAGCGGAGAGCTATCTCGTCATCGAGAAGATCATTGACGCCTGCAAGAAAACCGGCGCCGAGGCCGTTCATCCCGGCTATGGTTTTCTGTCCGAGAACCAGGCCTTTGCCGATGCCCTCGATGAGGCGGGGATTGCTTTCATCGGCCCGGGTAAAAAAGCTATTGCCTCTATGGGGGACAAGATCGCCTCCAAGAAACTCGCGCTTAATGCGGGGGTGAATACGGTACCGGGTCACATCGACCTGATCAAAGATGCTGATGATGCGGTAAAAATCTCCAAGGACATTGGATATCCGGTAATGATCAAGGCTTCCGCCGGGGGCGGGGGCAAGGGCATGCGCATTGCCCATAACGACGAGGAGGCCCGCGAGGGATTCCAGTCGGCAAAGAACGAAGCCATCAACAGCTTTGGCGACGACCGTATTTTTATCGAGAAATTCGTCGTCGATCCACGCCATATTGAAATTCAGGTTCTGGCGGACAAGCACGGGACCTGTCTCTATCTTGGTGAGCGCGAATGCTCCGTTCAGCGGCGTCACCAGAAGGTCATTGAGGAAGCGCCGAGCCCTTTCGTGGATGAGGAACTTCGAAAGGCCATGGGCGAGCAGGCGGTCGCGCTGGCGAAGGAAGTGGATTATCACTCCGCGGGCACGGTCGAATTCATTGTCGGCAGCGACAAGAGTTTCTATTTCCTGGAAATGAACACGCGTCTGCAGGTGGAGCATCCGGTGACGGAGCTGATCACCGGCATCGATCTGGTGGAACAGATGATCCGCGTTGCTTATGGCGAGAAACTTACGCTTACGCAAGAAGACATAAAGCTCACCGGCTGGGCGCTGGAAAGCCGTCTCTATGCCGAGGACCCCTATCGGGGCTTTTTGCCTTCCATTGGCCGCCTGAGCCGTTACAAGGTGCCAAAGGGCAAGAACGTTCGGGTCGACACGGGCGTCACTGAAGGATCCGAGATCACCATGTTCTATGATCCGATGATTGCCAAGCTGGTGACCTATGGCGCAACCCGGGACGAGGCCCTAGAGGAAATGGGCCGGGCCCTCGATGCATATGAAGTCAAGGGTATCGCCCATAACATCAATTTCCTGAATGCGGTTTGCCATCATCCAAGGTTCAGGGCCGGAAAGCTGACAACGGGCTTTATTGCCGAAGAATATCCGGAAGGCTTTCATGGTGCGCCGCTTGATGCGGAAACGCATGAAAAGCTGGTTGCCATTGCGGTTCTGGTGCATGCTCGCCATAGCAGCCGGTCCCTCTCCGATGTCATTGAGAAGACGTCCAAAAGCTGGGTGGTTGGACATGGCAAGGAATCCAGCACGGAAGTGTCAGCGGAAGATGCGAAAGCCGGTATAGACGTGTCCATCGGGGACCGGGTTTTTGCCGTTCGCAGCAAGTGGAAACCCGGCAAGCGCCGGATCAAGGCCAAGGTCAACGGGTTTGAAATGATCGCTCAGCTGGAGTTCTTCCGCGGTTCCATTCGCCTGACCCATGCGGGTGCGATGGTTGAGCTGGCGGTGCGCCGCCCCGAGGACGCCGCGCTTGCCGATTTGATGCCGGTCAAGGAGGCAGCGGACCTCTCCAAATTCCTGCTCTGCCCGATGCCGGGCATGGTCGTTGCCGTCAATGTCCAGGAAGGGGATGAGGTCAAGGCCGGTCAGCCGCTTGCCGTGGTCGAGGCGATGAAGATGGAAAATATTCTCCGGGCCGAACAGGATGCGGTGGTTTCCAAGGTCAACGCCGGGGCCGGGGATATTTTGGCAGTGGACGACGTTATCCTGGAATTCGAATAGGAGTAGGGGCGGCCTCCGATACCAGAGACCCGAGGTCGCCGTTTTCCAGAAAAACTTTCGTAAAGCTCGCCTTCAGTTCGACATCGAATTCCGCCATACTGACGGGAATCCCGAGATCGACGAGGGACGTTACGCCATGCTCTGCGATGCCGCAGGGCACAATCCCTTCGTAATGGCTGAGGTTGGGGTCGACATTGATGGAGATGCCGTGAAAGCTGACCCAGCGGCGCACACGGACGCCGATGGCGGCGATCTTGTCCTCGCGGAAGCCGCGATCGACCCAGACACCGACCCGGCCGTCGCGTTTCTCTCCCTTGATCTGATACTGGGCCAGAACATCGATCACCCAGTCTTCAAGGTCCTGCACAAATGCCCGGATATCCGCATTGCGCTTCTTTAGGTCCAGCATGACATAGGCAATGCGCTGCCCCGGTCCGTGATAGGTATACTGGCCGCCCCGCCCGGCCTTATGCACCGGAAAGCGGTCCGGATCCCGCAAATCGGACGAATCTGCGCTGGTCCCTGCCGTATAAAGCGGCGGATGCTCCAGCAGCCAGACCAGCTCCCTCGCGCTTCCGTCGTGAATCGCCGCCACGCGCTCTTCCATCTCGGCGAGGGCAAGCTCGTAAGCGACCGGTTCATCGGAGATTTTCCATTCAATCTCATGCATGACCGGGTTATAGCAGCTTTCCCTGAAACAGCAATATTCTGCTGCAGGACGCTTTTGTTAAGTCACTGTTAACCCTGATCGC
Source organism: uncultured Sneathiella sp. (assembly GCF_963976355.1). Lineage (NCBI taxonomy): Bacteria > Pseudomonadati > Pseudomonadota > Alphaproteobacteria > Sneathiellales > Sneathiellaceae > Sneathiella > uncultured Sneathiella sp. The sequence continues at coordinate 598,975 of NZ_CAXBKA010000003.1, read as the reverse complement.
CGATACTGGCCTTCCTGAAAGCCATAGGGATGACGGGCATGAGTGAGGAAGACAAGGCAATTGAAGGCGTGGACGTGGAAATCTCGGTTGTACTGGGAAAAGCCATCATGCCAATCCATCAACTTTTGAAGATGGGCCGCGGCGCAGTGATCGAGCTGGACGCCGGGGCCGATGACGATGCCATTGTCCTCGCGAACAACAAGGCAATAGCCTATGGCGGTATCATTATTGTCGATGACAATATCGGCATTTCCATCACGGACAATGTGAAAAGCAATCTGCCGGAATTTTAATTCGCTCTTTTCGCAATTCAGTTGTTGCGCCCATTGCAAACATTTGTTATTCCCCTGCTCCATTGTGCGGTCGTGGCGGAATTGGTAGACGCGCAGCGTTGAGGTCGCTGTCCGGTAACACGGGTGGAAGTTCGAGTCTTCTCGACCGCACCACATATTTCTTGCCCCCGGTGGGGCGAACAAAAAAATCCACAACAAATTCATGAAACTTTCCGCAACTGCGCTATGATGGCGTGGTAGAATGGCGTTTGCGTATTTTCTTAATGCGCTGATACGCTTGCCGAAATTTTGATGGCATCTGATGTTGCCATAAGTTAAATGCAGGCATCCGGCTTTAATGGGAAAGGTTTTGGGGAATGGCGAAGGATATTTCAGAAAAGGCGATGGATTATCACCGGTTGCCGAAACCTGGAAAGCTGACGATTACCCCGACAAAGCCCATGGATACCCAGACGGACTTGGCGCTCGCCTATTCGCCGGGCGTCGCGCATCCTTGCCTCGCCATATCGGAAGACCCGACACAGGCGGCTTCGCTGACAGCCCGTGGCAACCTCGTCGGCGTGGTGACGAATGGCACGGCGGTTCTCGGTCTCGGGGCGATCGGGCCGCTCGCCTCCAAGCCGGTGATGGAAGGGAAGGCGGTTCTTTTCAAGAAATTTGCCGGGATCGATGTTTTCGATATCGAGCTCGCAGAGTTGAATCCGGAAAAGCTGGTCGATATCATCGCTGCGATGGAGCCGACATTCGGCGGAATCAATCTTGAGGATATCAAGGCGCCGGAATGCTTCGTCGTTGAGAGGCTCTGCCGGGAGCGGATGAATATTCCGGTATTTCATGATGATCAGCATGGCACGGCCATCTGTGTGGCCGCTGCGGTCTACAACGCCCTTCGCATTGTTGAAAAAGACATAGCAGACGTGAAGCTGACGGCCTGCGGCGCCGGGGCGGCGGCACTTGCCTGTCTCAATCTTCTGGTTAGTCTGGGCCTGCCGAGGAAGAATATCACTGTCTGCGATATTCACGGTGTGGTCTATGAAGGGCGGACCATCGAGATGGACCCTTATAAATCCGCCTTTGCCATCGATACGAACAAACGCACTCTTGCCGACGCGATGGTGGGCGCGGATATTTTTCTCGGCTGTTCCGGGCCGGGGGCGCTGAAACCGGAGATGGTTGAAGCCATGGCGGAGCAGCCGATTATCCTCGCGCTTGCCAACCCGACACCGGAGATCTTGCCGGAAGAGGCAAAAGCCGTACGTCCCGATGCGATTATCGCGACCGGACGGTCCGATTATCCCAATCAGGTGAACAACGTCCTGTGCTTTCCCTATCTTTTCCGCGGTGCGCTGGATGTCGGGGCGACGGAAATCAATGAGGAAATGAAAATCGCGGCGGTAAAAGCCATTGCCGATCTCGCCATGGCGGAACAATCGGACATCGTCGCCAAGGCCTATGGGGGAACGCAGTCGAGTTTCGGACCGGATTATCTCATCCCGACCCCCTTTGATCCCCGACTGTATCTGGAAGTCTCCTTCGCGGTTGCCAAGGCGGCAATGGAAAGCGGTGTCGCCAGCCGGCCGCTGGAAGATCTGAACCAGTATTATCAGAACCTCTCGCATTTCGTCTATCGGTCGGGTTTCGTGATGAAGCCGCTGTTCGACCGGGCCCGGCAGGAGGTCATGCGTGTCGCCTATGCGGAGGGCGAGGAAGAGCGTGTCCTGCAGGCAGTGCAAACGGTTGTCGATGAAGGGCTTGCCGAACCGATCCTGATCGGACGGAATAAGGTCATTGAATACCGGATCAAGAAGCTTGGCCTCCGGATTCGCCCCGGCATAGATGTCGAGATTGTCGATCCCGAGGACGATCCGCGCTATCGGGAATACTGGCAGGCCTATCACAAGCTGAGGGAACGGCATGGCGTTGACGTGGAAACCGCCAAGGCCCGCATCCGGACCAATACCACGATTATTGGCGCCATGATGGTGCATCTGGGACATTCCGATGCGATGATCTGCGGCACCTTCGGAAAATATGACCAGCATTACCGGCGCGTCTCCGATATTATTCCGTTCCGTGAGGGGGTCCGCGATGCGTCGGCACTTCACCTGCTGATCATGCAGGAGCGCACCCTCTTTTTCACCGATACCCAGATCAGCCATGAGCATTCGCCGGAAGAGCTGGCAGAGCTGGCAATTCTGGCGGCGGATGAGGTGCGGCGGTTCGGGATTGAACCCAAGGCGGCATTGTTGTCTTATTCCAATTTTGGATCAACGGATATGCCGTCGGCGCGGCGCGCCCGCAAGGCCCTGTCGATTATCGAAAAACTCGCGCCGGAGCTTGAAATCGAAGGTGAGATGAAGGCGGATACCGCGCTGATCCCGGCAATCCGTGAGGCGATCTTCCCCAATTCACGTCTGCGGGGGTCTGCCAATCTTCTGATTATGCCGAACCTCGATTCTGCGAATATCAGCTATAACATCGCCAAGAGCATCGGCAACGGAATTGCGGTGGGCCCGATCCTTATCGGGATGTCGAAGTCGGTGCATGTCACCGCCGCCTCGATCACGGTGCGCGGGCTCGTCAATATGACGGCGATCGCGGCGGTGGACGCGCAGGATCATAAGGCCGGCAAGATGATGCCCGGACCTATCGCCCGGAAAGAACGCCTGTTGGATGAAGGCTGATTATGACGGATGTGCAAGATAAACTGCAGGATGAGGATGCTTCAGCCGAAGAGGAGGGCGCCGCGCATTCCTATGGCCTGAATGACGAGATCGTTCAGGAAATACAGGACGCGATCGAGCGGGAAGACGCCGCATTCATTCATGACACGCTGGAAGACTGGTATTCGGCCGACACTGCCGACCTGATCGAGCAGCTCAAGCCCAAGCTGAGGCTGCAATTCCTTCAGATTATGAAAGGGCGCCTCGATCCGGATGTTTACTCGGACCTTGACGAAAATGTCCGTGATCATCTGGTCGAAGATATGGATGCTGCCGAGATCGCGGCATTCGTCAACGAGCTGGAAATTGACGACGCCGTTGACGTCCTTGAAGATCTGGAGGAAGACGAACAACGGGAGGTTCTGAGGGAAATCCCGGCGGATGACAGGGCCGCGTTGCAGGAAGGCTTGTCGTATAGCGAAGACAGCGCCGGCCGCCTGATGCAGCGCAACCTCATTGCGGTGCCGGAATATTGGAATATCGGGCAAACGATCGACTACCTGCGTGACACGGACGACCTGCCGGACGAATTCTATGAAATATTCGTCGTTGATCCGCGTCATCATCCCATTGGCACGATCCCCCTGAACCATGCCATGCGGAGCAAGCGTCACGTCGCTGTCCGCGATATCATGGACGAGGAACAGAAACTGATCCCCGTCGATATGGATCAGGAAGATGTGGCCTATCTTTTCCAGCAATACCGCCTGACATCCGCGGCTGTCGTGAATGCGGACGGTGCGCTTATCGGTGTGATTACCGTCGACGACATCGTCGACGTTATTAGTGAAGAGGCAGAGGAAGACATCCTGCGCCTCGGTGGCGTGACGGAGGATGACCTGTTTGGCAGCATCTGGTCAACATCCCGCTCGCGCTTTCTCTGGTTGTTTGTCAATCTGCTCACAGCCATTGCGGCCTCTGTTGCCATCAGTTTTTTCGATGCCACGATGGAGGCGATCATTGCGCTTGCCATATTGATGCCGATCGTCGCCAGTATGGGCGGCAATGCGGGGACGCAGACCATGACAGTCGCGGTGCGCGCGCTCGCCACGAAGGAGCTGACGGCGGCAAACATGTTTCGGATCCTGAGCAAGGAAACGGTTGTTGCGCTGCTTAACGGCGTGGTTTTTGCGGTGCTGATTGGCGGGATTGCCTGGCTTTGGTTCGACGACCGGCAGATTGGAGTAATTATCGCAGTGGCGATGGTCTTCAATATTCTGGTCGCGGGGGTTGCCGGAATGCTGGTGCCGGTAACGCTGGATCGCATGAATATCGATCCGGCCATCGCATCGAGCGTCTTCGTGACGACGGTAACGGATATCGTCGGATTTGTCGCCTTTCTCGGATTGGCGACCTTCGTGCTGCTTTAGGCGCCTAGCGGGCCCAGTCTAGGTTTTTTGCGCCGGAGCGATACGGACGCCAGTCATGACTGCTGGCGAACATGCGAAACGACTGGATCAGTTCATTTTCCTGTTCCTTGTGCCATATGAGGCCGATTGTCCGGCCGATATCCAAACCTTCCACGGGGACCTGCGCGACGTTGGCTGCGCCCAGGAAATCCGGTATCATACATAGTCCGAGACCCGCGCCAACAAAGGCGAGGGCCTTATCATCCTGATCCGTTCTGAAAACGATATGCGGGTTTGTGCCAGCATTGGCGAAGGTGCGTGTGACGTCCGTCTCGGCCTCACAATGGCTGCGATGAACAAAATCCAACCGGTCGAGCTGCTTGAGCGGAACCGAATTGCGGTTGGTGAAGGAATGGTCCTTGGGTACCGCCAGGATATATTTCCAGCTGAAGAGCCGGTCAAACTGCAGCGGACTCTCCGCTTCCGGCATAACGGATATGGCGAGATCAACCCGACGGTCGCCAAGCCAGCTTTGCAGCTGCGTGGCGCTACCGTCCTTGATGGAGATCTGGATATCGGGATGCGCCTTGCCAAAATCGCTGATCAGGGCCGCGAGCCGCTCCGTTGACAGGCTCCGCAACAGTCCCAACTGAAGGCGCTGGACAGGGCTTTGTCGGCTCAGTTCCTGTTTCGCCGCGTTGCATTCATAAATGATTGTGCGGGCATGGGGTAGCAGTCTCCGGCCGGCCTCAGTTAGGGAGATCTTTCGCGTATCGCGGTTAAAGAGGGATGCGCCCAGTTCGGTTTCCAGCTTCTTGATGCCGGTGGACAGGGTAGGTTGACTGACGAAGGCGCGCTCCGCGGCGCGGGAAAAGTTGCTGGTTTCAACAACGGCAAGAAAATAACGGAGTTGGTAAATATCCATACTATTCACATTATCAATAGTTATGATCAAAATAAACGATTTTATCTATGATAATTTTTTGCTTATATTCTGCGCCAATCAAACACCGGTAACGGGTCTGTTTCTCGGGAAGGCAGATGGGAGTGGCAAGCGTGTTCCAACCAAAGAACCCGGATTTTGACAGTGTCGTCCGTGACAGTTTCTCGCGGCAACCCTTCATGGCGGAAATGGGGGCGCTGATCGAGACGCTGGAGCCTGGTATTTGTGAACTGGGGCTTGCCATGCGTCCAGGACTGACGCAGCAGCACGGGTTTTTTCATGGCGGGCTGGTTGCGGCGATTGCCGACTCGGCCGCCGGATATGCTTCCTATTCATTGTATCCCGCCGACAGCACCGTCCTGACCGTCGATTATTCTGTGAATTTCCTGAAACCGGCGAAAGGAAGCAGGTTGCGGGCCCGGGCGGAAGTTTTGAAAACGGGCAAGACTCTGTTCGTCTGCCGGGCGGATGCCTATGCGGAGGAGGAGGGTCGGTCAAGTCATTGCCTGACAGGCATGTTTACAATGATGTGCCTGATGGGAAAGTCCGACCAGTTAAATCTTGGCCGGAACGCGCTATCGACATGACATGCTGCCCGCGCCATATTGTCACCAGGCAACTTACGGGTATCCGGAACTCCGGATGTCGATCCCGTTGAACCAATAAGGATATAAAAAATGACAGCAATTCATTTTCCCAACCTTAACTTCGGACTTGGTGAGACCGCCGATATGCTTCGCGAAACGGTCGTAAGCTTCGTGGCAAATGAATTGGCGCCCCGGGCTGCTGAGATTGACGCGACGAACGAGTTCCCCATGGATATGTGGCGCAAGATGGGAGACCTTGGCTTGCTTGGCATGACCGTTGATGAAGCCTATGGCGGATCGGGACTTGGCTATCTTGAGCATTGTGTCGCGGTGGAAGAGATCAGCCGCGGCTCGGCCTCTGTCGGCCTTTCTTACGGCGCGCATTCCAACCTCTGCGTTAACCAGATTCACCGGAATGGAAATGAGACCCAGAAACAGAAATACCTGCCGAAGCTGGTAAGCGGGGAGCATGTGGGGGCGCTGGCCATGAGCGAGCCGGGCGCAGGATCCGACGTTGTCTCCATGCGGCTCCGTGCTGATAAAAAGGGTGATCGTTATATTTTGAACGGCAACAAGTTCTGGATTACCAATGGCCCGGATGCGGATGTGCTGGTGGTCTATGCAAAAACGGTTCCCGATGCCGGTCCGCGGGGCATTACGGCCTTTATTATCGAGAAGGGCTTCAAGGGGTTTTCGACGGCACAGAAGCTGGACAAGCTGGGAATGCGGGGGTCCAACACCTGCGAGTTGGTGTTCGAGGATTGCGAGGTGCCGGAGGAGAATATTCTCGGGCCGTTGAATGAAGGGGTTCGGGTCCTGATGAGTGGTCTGGATTTTGAGCGCGTTGTCCTGTCCGCAGGCCCGCTCGGCATTATGCAGGCCTGCATGGACGCAGTCATTCCTTACATTCATGACCGGGAGCAATTCGGACAACCTATAGGCACATTCCAGCTCATGCAGGGCAAGGTGGCCGATATGTACTCCACCATGAACGCCTGTCGGGCCTATGTCTATACCGTTGCCAAGGCCTGTGACCGCGGTGAGACGACCCGGAAAGACGCCGCCGGGGTTATTCTTTATGCAGCGGAAAAGGCCACCTGGATGGCGTTGGAGGCGATCCAGGCGCTGGGCGGGAACGGCTATATCAATGAATATCCGACGGGCCGGCTCTTGCGGGATGCAAAGTTGTACGAAATCGGCGCGGGCACCAGCGAGGTGCGCCGCATGTTGATCGGGCGCGAATTGTTTAACGAAACATCTTAGAAAAATATAATAACCTATTGAAAATGGAGAATAATAATGAGTGAAGATCCGATTGTCATTGTTGGTATGGCAAGAACGCCTATGGGCGGTTTCCAGGGTGAACTTGCGGATGTTAAAGCCCCGGAACTTGGCGCAACGGCGATCAAGGCAGCAATGGACCGCGCTGGTGTTACCGGCACGGACATTGACGAGGTGATTATGGGCTGTGTGCTTCCGGCTGGCCTCGGGCAGGCACCGGCGCGTCAGGCGTCCTTCGGCGCCGGAATTCCCGACAGCGTTGGCTGCACGACCGTGAACAAGATGTGCGGCTCCGGCATGCGGGCGGCTATGTACGGGTTTGATGCCCTCATGGCAGGCAGTAACAATATCGTCGTCGCCGGCGGTTTCGAGAGCATGACCAACGCGCCCTATATCCTCCCGAAAATGCGGACGGGCCTTCGTCTCGGCCATGGCGATGTGAAGGACCATATGTTCCTTGACGGGCTGGAAGATGCCTATGAGGAAGGCCGCCTGATGGGCAGCTTCGCGGAGGAAACCGCGGGCCTCTACCAGTTTACCCGGGAAGCACAGGATTCATATGCGATTGAATCTCTGCGGCGGGCGAAACAGGCGACGGACGATGGAACTTTTGCATCCGAAATTGCACCGATCACTGTCAAAACCCGCAAAGGCGAAGTGACTATCGACAAGGACGAGCAGCCGCTGAAAGGCAATCCGGATAAAATCCCGACCCTGAAACCGGCCTTCGCGAAGGACGGCACGGTCACTCCGGCGAACAGCTCCTCCATCTCCGACGGCGGTGCAGCACTCGTTCTGATGCGGGAGAGTGAAGCAAAGAAGCGCGGCCTGAAGCCGATTGCGAAATTCCTCGCCCATTCCACCCATGCCCGCAAGCCATCCGAGTTTACCATGGCGCCGATTGATGCGATCCAGAAGGTGATGGACAAGGTTGGCTGGACGAAAGACGATGTTGATCTTTTCGAGATTAACGAGGCTTTTGCCGTCGTTACCATGGCGGCGATGAAGGACCTTGGCCTTGATCATGAGAAGGTCAATGTCCATGGCGGGGCCTGCGCCCTTGGTCATCCGGTTGGGGCATCCGGCGCCCGGATCGTTGTGACTCTTCTCTCTGCCCTGCAGAAATATGGCAAGACACGCGGTGTCGCCTCTCTCTGCATTGGCGGCGGCGAAGCAACGGCGATGGCGCTGGAACTCGTCAACTAACGGAAACCAAGGTCAGCGGAGAGAAAAATGATCCTGAGCGAAGAACAGAAAATGGTCCTCGACATGGCCATCGATTTTTCCGCTGGCCGGCTTGCCCCGGGCGCCGTGGAGTGGGAAAAGGCTCGTGCCATTCCCATGGAGGTGCTGCATGAGATGGGCGCGCTTGGCCTGATGGGCATGACGGTGCCCGAGGAATATGGCGGGGCAGGAACCGACTTCGTCTCCTACGCGCTTGCGCTGATGGCCATTGCCCGCGGTGATGGCGCTGTCTCGACCGTGATGAGTGTCAATAACTCGCCCTGCTGCGCGGCGCTCCTGAAGGACGGAACTGAAGAGCAGAAACAGAAATATCTCGTCCCGCTTGCGAAGGGAGAGATGATCGGCGCCTTCTGCCTGACCGAGCCTCACGCGGGCTCCGACGCCTCGGCCCTGAAGGCCCGGGCCGTCAGAGACGGGGATCATTTCGTCATCAACGGAACCAAGCAGTTTATCACATCGGGCCGCATCGGTGGTGTGGCGCTCGTCTTTGCCGTGACGGATCCCGCGGCGGGCAAGAGGGGCATTAGCTGCTTTATCGCACCGACGGATACACCGGGCTATCGCGTGGCGTCGGTTGAGGAGAAACTGGGGCAGAAAGCCTCCGATACCTGCCAGATTGCTTTTGAAGATATGCGTATTCCGGCGGAGAATATGCTGGGCGAGGAAGGGGCGGGCTATCGGATCGCGCTTGCCAACCTTGAATCGGGTCGCATCGGTATTGCGGCGCAAAGCGTCGGCATGGCCGAAGCGGCGCTTATGCACGCCACGACCTATGCAAAAGAGCGGGAAAGCTTCGGCGCGGCTATCATCAATCATCAGGCCGTCGGCTTTCGTCTTGCCGATATGGCTACCAAAGTCGAGGTCGCGCGGCAGATGGTTCTCCATGCGGCAAGCCTGAAAGATGCGGGGCTTCCCTGCCTGACGGAAGCCAGCATGGCCAAGCTGTTTGCCTCGGAAATGGCGGAGGAGGTCTGCTCTGCCGCGATCCAGACGCTCGGCGGCAATGGCTATGTTGCCGATTATCCGGTCGAGAAAATCTACCGCGATGTCCGGGTCTGCCAGATTTATGAAGGGACATCCGATATTCAGAAGCTGGTGATTGCCCGCAATCTGGCAACGGGATAAGGGATCAGAAAAATGTCGGAATCCATTGATTTCTATTTTGATTTTTCATCCCCCTATGCCTATCTCGGCAGCCATCTGATTGAGCCGGTGGCGCAAAAGCACGGGCGGGAAGTGAACTGGCATCCCTTCATGCTCGGGGTCGCCATGAAGGGAGAGAAGACATTTCCCCTGACGCAATATCCGCTGAAAGGGGACTATTCGCGGATGGATTTCGACCGTACGGCGCGCTACCACAACATCCCTTTCATTATGCCGGATGAGTTTCCAAAGGTAACACTGGCAGCGTCGCGGGGATTTCTGTGGCTGACAGATCGCGACCGGGAACAGGCAGTCGATTTTGCCAAGTCGGTCTACGCGGCATATTTTGTGGAAGGAAAGGATATCTCCGATCCCGATATCGTGGCGGCTATCGCCGCGGACGCCGGGGCGGACCGGACCGCTTTTCTTGCCGCTGTTCAGGATCCGGAAATTAAAGACGCATTCAAGAAATCGGTCGAAGAAATTGTCTTTGAGAGAAAAGTCTTCGGGGCTCCCTTCTTTATCGTCGATGGCCAGTCTTTCTGGGGCGCCGATCGGGTGGGTCAGCTCGATGAATGGCTCACCACCGGGGGCTGGTAATGCATTTGGGCGCGCAGAATATCAGAGGAGGCACCGGCCCCGCCCTGGCGGAGCCGGCAGCAATGATTGGCCTAGAACAGGAAGTACCCGCCGTCGATCAGGAAGGTATCGCCCGTGTGGTAACTGCTGGCACCCGACATGATATACACCGCAGTGCCGCCGAAATCCTCCGGCTTGCCCCAGCGTCCGGCCGGGATGCGGGGTTTAACATTGTCGGAAAATTTCTGCCAGTTCATGGCGTTTTCGGTCATGGCCGTTTCGATCCAGCCCGGCAGGATGGCATTGGCCGTGATGTCATACCGCGCGAACTCAACGGCGAGAGCGCGGATCATCGAGATGACGCCGCCCTTGGTCGCCGCGTAATGTTCGTTACGCGCGGCGCCCGAAATGGCGGCAAGGCTGGCCGTCCCGACAAGCCGTCCACCGGGATCGCCATTCTTCGCCCGCTCCACCATATGCTTTGTCGCGGCCTGGAATGTATAAAAAACACCGTCCAGGTTAACGCTGAGCACGCGCTGCCATTCCGCGTCATCAATATCGAGGAAAGATTTCTTGCCCGAACTCACGCCCGCATTGGCAAAGCAGCCGTCAACACGGCCATATTGCGAGAGAGTCTCGGCAAAGCAGTCTTTCACCTCCGCTTCATCGGTGACATTGCAATTCAGGGACGAAACCTGCGTGCCATGGGCCTTGAGCTGCTCGACAGCGGCGGCGTTCTTCGTATCGTTCGTGCCCCAGATACACACATCGCCACCGGCTTGTGCAATCGCATCCGCCATGCCAAGACCGATCCCGCCGTTTCCACCTGTGATGAGGGCGACCTTTCCAGTCAGGTCAAAAGCTTTATAGGCCATTTATGGCTCCCTTATTGTTTCTTGTTGAGAGGCAAATCCGTACCACATAGGGCGACGTTCGCCAAGCAATCGATTTCTGCGTGCTGAGAAGGAAGTAAGACAGATGTCCGTTTTAAAAAGTGACCTCAACACCCGCAGCGATGACTTCAAGACAAATGCCGCGCAAATGACCGCGCTGGTTGAGGATTTGAAGGAAAAAGTCGCGACCATCAAGCTGGGCGGCGGGGAACGCGCGCGGGAGAAGCATCTTTCGCGCGGCAAGCTGCTCCCGCGCGAGAGGGTTCGCAAGCTCCTCGATCCCGGCTCTCCCTTTCTTGAGTTCAGCCAGATGGCGGCCTGGGATATGTATCGCGGCGATATTCATTCCGCCGGGATCATCACCGGCATTGGCCGCGTCGAGGGCCGCGAATGTATCATCATCTGCAACGATGCGACGGTGAAGGGTGGCACCTATTATCCGCTCACCGTGAAGAAGCATCTTCGGGCGCAGGAAGTCGCGCTCGAAAACCGGCTTCCCTGCATCTATCTCGTCGATTCCGGCGGTGCGAATCTGCCGAACCAGCAGGATGTGTTCCCAGATCGTGATCACTTCGGCCGGAGTTTTTATAATCAGGCGAATATGTCCGCGCTCGGTATCCCGCAAATCGCCGTTGTCATGGGATCCTGTACGGCAGGGGGCGCCTATGTGCCCGCCATGTGCGATGAAAGTATCATCGTGCGGAACCAGGGCACGATCTTCCTCGCTGGCCCGCCATTGGTGAAGGCAGCGACAGGAGAGGTGGTCTCGGCCGAAGACCTCGGCGGGGCGGAAGTGCATTCCCGTATCTCTGGCGTAACCGACCATATGGCGGAGAATGATACGCATGCGTTACAGATCGCGCGGCGCTGTGTTGCCTCCTTCAACCGGCCGAAGCCGATGCCGCTGGAAGTCCGCAAACCGGCCCCGCCGCTGTATGATCCGAAGGAAATATACGGCCTGATCCCGAAAGATATGCGCACGCCCTTCGATGTGCGGGAGATTATCACCCGTATCGTCGATGGCTCGGATTTTGACGAATTCAAAAAGAACTATGGCACGACCCTGGTGACCGGCTTCGCCCATATCCACGGATATCCTGTCGGCATCCTTGCCAATAACGGTATTCTTTTCTCCGAGTCCGCGGTCAAGGGGGCGCATTTTATCGAGCTCTGCTGCCAGCGGAATATTCCGCTCGTCTTCCTGCAGAATATTACCGGCTTCATGGTCGGGCAGAAGTATGAATCAGGCGGCATTGCCAAGGACGGAGCCAAGCTGGTGACGGCAGTCGCCACCGCCAAAGTCCCTAAATTCACCATGATCTTTGGTGGATCCTTCGGGGCCGGAAACTACGGTATGGGCGGGCGGGCCTATAGTCCCCGCCTTCTCTGGATGTGGCCGAATGCCCGGATTTCAGTGATGGGCGGGACGCAAGCCGCCTCCGTTCTCGCAACCGTCAAGCGCGACGGCATGGAGGCGCGCGGCGAAACCTGGAGCGCCGAGGAAGAAGCCGCCTTCAAAGCCCCGATCGAGGCGCAATATGAGAAGGAAGGCCATCCCTACTTCGCCAGCGCCCGCGTCTGGGATGACGGTATTGTCGATCCGGCGGAAAGCCGGACGGTGCTGGGCCTTGGCCTGTCCGCCTCCCTAAACGCCCCAATTGAGCCGACAAAATTCGGCCTGTTCAGAATGTAGGAGATTTTTATGACCGAAGAATCAGCGGTATTGCACTTTTCAACCGATGGCATTGCGACCATTACGCTCAACCGGCCGGAGGTACACAACGCCTTCAACGAAGAACTGATCGAGCGTCTTGGCGATATGTTTGAGGATGTCGGCCATCAGGATGGCGTTCGCGCTGTGGTGATCGCGGCGGCAGGGAAGAGTTTTTGTGCCGGGGCGGATCTCAACTGGATGAAGCGCGCCGCTCATTTCACCGAGGAGGACAACCGCGAGGACAGTCTCGCCCTCGGCCGGATGCTGAAGAACCTGAACGATATTCCGAAGCCGACCATCGCGCTGGTTCAGGGTGCGGCCTATGGCGGCGGGCTTGGTCTCGTAGCAGCGTGCGACATTGCGATCGGTGTCACGGCCGCGAAGTTCTGCCTGTCGGAGGTCAAGCTCGGGCTGCTGCCGGCTGTCATCTCTCCCTATGTGGTGGAAGCGATCGGCGTGCGCGCCTGCCGCCGTTATTTCCTGACAGCGGAAGTCTTCGATGCCGAGGCAGCCCACCGGCTCGGCCTGCTGCATGAGGTTGTCGAGGATGTCCATCATCTCGCGGAGGCCCGTGATGAAATGCTGGATAAACTCATCAAGAATGCACCGGGTGCGATGGCCGATGCCAAGGACCTGATCTATACGGTCGCCGGCAAGCCGATTGATCAGGACCTCGTCGAGGAAACGGCGGACCGGATCGGCGCACGGCGAACGACCGAAGAAGCCGCCGAAGGCATCAGCGCCTTCCTGGAAAAACGCAAGCCGTCCTGGCATATCATCTGAACCTCCAGTCGGAAGAAGGACCCAATACCGTGTTTAAAAAAATCCTTATCGCAAACCGGGGTGAAATTGCCTGCCGGGTCATGGAAACAGCGGCCCGTCTCGGGATCAAGACGGTGGCTGTTTATTCTGAAGCGGACAGTGGCGCGCGCCATGTCGAGATGGCGGATGAAGCCGTCCTGATCGGTCCGGCTGAAGTCTCGGAAAGCTATCTGAAAGCGGATAAGATTCTGGATGTGGCGCGGCAGACGGGGGCGGAAGCAATCCATCCCGGCTACGGGTTCCTCTCTGAAAATGCCGGTTTTGCGGAAAAATGCGCGAAGGCCGGTGTTGTCTTTATCGGCCCGCCCGCTGACGCAATCCGCGCGATGGGCCTGAAAGATGCGGCCAAGGCTTTGATGGTGGAGGCCGGAGTTCCGGTGGTGCCCGGCTATCATGGCGAGGGACAGGACCCGGACATGCTGGCAGCGGAAGCCGAAAAAATTGGCTATCCGGTCCTTATCAAGGCCGTTGCCGGTGGCGGCGGCAAGGGAATGCGCAGTGTGAATTCTGCAAAGGAATTTCCGGCGGCACTGGCATCCGCCCAACGTGAAGGGCAATCGGCCTTTGGCGATGCGCGGGTGTTGATCGAAAAATTCCTCACCAAGCCGCGGCATATCGAAATTCAGGTGTTCGCGGATTCCCACGGAAATGCCGTTCATTTGTTCGAGCGGGATTGCTCCTTGCAGCGGCGTCATCAGAAGGTAATTGAAGAGGCACCGGCGCCGGATATGCCTGGCGCCATGCGGGCCGCCATGGGTGCGGCGGCAGTCGCGGCCGCGAAAGCCATCGGCTATGTCGGCGCGGGAACGATCGAGTTTATCGCTGATGTTTCCGACGGACTGAAGGAAGATGCCTTCTACTTCATGGAGATGAATACCCGCCTCCAGGTGGAGCATCCGGTAACCGAGATGATTACGGGGCAGGATCTGGTGGAATGGCAGTTGAAGGTTGCAGCGGGGAGCGAACTCCCTTGCGCGCAGGAGGATTTGTCGATCTCCGGCCATGCCTTCGAAGTGCGGCTCTACGCCGAAGATCCCAGCAATGATTTCCTGCCAGCAACCGGCAATTTGCTGCGCCTGCGCCCGCCCCGGGCAAGTGAAACCGTGCGGATCGATACCGGCGTCCGGGAAGGGGATACCGTCACGCCTTTTTATGATCCGATGATTGCGAAGCTGATTGTCTGGGATGAAGACAGGGACAAGGCGCTTCAGAAACTGACGGCGGCCCTGAATGACTATCAGGTTGCCGGCGTGACGACGAACCTTGATTTTCTTGGCAAGATTGCAAGCCATCCCGCCTTTGCCACGAAGGACCTCGACACCGGATTTATCGAACGGTTCCGGGAGGATCTCGTCCCGGCCAAAGCCCAGCCGACAGATCAGGACATTGTCCTTGCGGCCCTTCATATCCTGCTGGAACGCAATCGGGATCATACCGCCCTGCGGAGTATGACCAGTGATCCATACTCCCCTTGGGACAGCATGGAGGCCTGGCGGCTCAACGATGAAGGTCATGATGACTTCATATTTAATATAAATGACGAAGAGATAGCCGTTCACGTTATCTATCAAAATGGCGGTTTCCGGGTAAAGCTTCCATCGGCGGAGTTTGAGGCGACGGCCTACCTTTCCGACGATGGAAATTTGGACGCGAATATCGGCGGGCACAAGTTTACCGCCGCTATCGTCTTGAACGGGCCCAAGGTCACCGTCCTAAATCAGGGCCGTCAGGTGGAATTCCTGCGTGTTGTTGATGATTTCGATAATATGGCGGTTGATAGCGGCGCTGGCGCCATTACGGCGCCCATGCCTGGAAAGGTTATCCAGATTTTTACCACGGCAGGCGCTACCGTTAGCCGGGGCGATCCGCTGGTGGTTCTGGAAGCAATGAAAATGGAGCATACGCTGACCGCCCTCGCGGACGGTGTCGTCGGCGAGATTTATCACGACGTTGGGGATCAGGTCGATGATGGCACCGTCCTCGTTCGTATGGAAGAAAGTGAGGAGGTTTGATGTCTATTCCCTCGACGGTTCGGATATTTGAGGTTGGCGCGCGGGACGGTCTGCAGAATGAAAAGCAGATGGTGCCCTTGGATATCAAGGTGGAGCTGATCGAGCGGCTCGTCGATGCCGGGGTCACTTCTATTGAAACCGGCAGCTTCGTCTCCCCGAAATGGGTGCCGCAAATGGCGGACACCGCCGATGTCATGGCGAAACTCTCCCGCCGGGACGATGTGACCTATGCGGTATTGACCCCGAATATGAAGGGATATGATGGCGCCGTCTCCTCGAGGGCGGATGAGATCGAGATTTTCAGCGCTGCCTCCGAGATGTTCAATCAAAGGAATATAAATTGCTCCATCGCGGAGAGCCTGGAACGCTTCGCGCCGGTGACGGAAGCCGCGACCGCCGCTGGCATGCCGTATCGCGCTAGCATCTCCTGCGCCCTCGGCAGCCCGTTCGAAGGAGAAGAAATTGCCCCCGCCGCCGTCGCGGATGTGGCGAAGAAGCTTTACGATATGGGGGCCTATGAAATTTCCCTCGGCGATACCATTGGTGTCGGGACACCGCTCCGCACGAAGCAGGTAATCGAGGCGGTGGCAAATGTCATCCCGCTTGAGGTCGTCGGCGTGCATTTTCATGATACTTATGGTCAGGCTCTCGCCAATTATCTGGCGGCGCTGGAGATGGGAGTTGCCCGGCTCGACAGTTCCGTCGCGGGACTTGGCGGATGCCCCTATGCGCCGGGTGCGACCGGAAATGTGGCGACAGAGGATGTGGTCTATATGCTGGACGGCATGGGGATCGACAGCGGTATCGATTTGAAGAAGCTCGTCAAGACAGCCTGGTTCATCTCCGATTTCTTCGGCCGCCCGCCGGTATCGAGCGTCGCCAGGGCCCTCAAGGGAAAACTGGATTAAGCGCGGTTTCTGGACAAACAGCAGCGAAACAGGGTATCTTGAGGCTATGGCTGTACATTTACTTATCGTCAGTGTCGGAATCTCCTCGGTTGAGCAACTCCGTTCCAATCAATCCCGCCGCCTGATTGCGGGTCCGCTTTGTCATGTCACGAAACAGCGACCGACGCGGGAAGTCGAACTTCTTGACGGCGGCTCGGTTTACTGGATCATCAAGGGCCATATCGCGGCGCGTCAGGTTGTGACCGGGCTGGAACGTTTGTTCGATCATGAGGGTGAGAAATGCGGCATCATGCTGGAATCCGAGCTGATAGAGACCGAGCTGTTTTCCCGAGGTCCGCATCAGGGCTGGCGCTATCTTGAAGAGGCCGACGCGCCGCGTGATTTGCGCGACCTTGTCGAGGAAGGCAAGGACGATGATGACAGCGAAGGCGAGCTGTCCGAGGAAATGGCGGCCGAGCTCCGCTCTCTCGGTCTGATCTAGGATCACTCTTCTGCGGTAATCCAGACGGCCGTGTCGTGGAAGACGGCGCCGCCATTGGGTTTGGCGGCATCGGCACTGATCAGGATATTGATCCCTATCTTTTCAATGAAATGCTTGCTGGGCCAGACGCCCTCCGAAATCACGGTGCCGGGCTGAACGCCGTCAAAAACTTCCGCATGGAGAAGAAGCGATCCCTGTTTGTTGCCAAGGCGCACGATGGCGCCATCCTCGGTTCCGATTTTGGCGGCATCCTGGCTGTGCATTTTGACCGTTGGCCGCTTTTCCCGTTTGAGCGAGCTTGGCGTTGCCGTAAAACTTGAGTTCAGGAAATTTCGTGCCGGCGCGGTGACCAGCCTGTAGGGATGGGTCTCGTCCGTCTGGTCAATCACATCCCAATGATCGGGGAGGGTGGGCATCTCCGCAAAATCCGGTCCCATCCGCGACCAGTCCGGTGTGAAATGAAATCTTTTGTCCGCATGGGCGAAACCGCCCAGGTAATGCGCCTCCTCAAACGGAAGCTGGCAGTCGTGCCATTTGCTGGCGGTGAGTTGCCGGGCGTCGGGCCAGCCGGATTTCTTCAGCGTCTCGTCAATGATTTCCATCTCCGTCATCTCGAAGCCGCGGTGCCTGGCGCCGAGACGCTTCGCAAGACCGCAGATCACCGCGTGATTTGAGCGGCATTCGCCGAGCGGTTCAATGACCTTGCCGCCCATCATGATATGGTTCTGTCCGCCGCCCTGATAGAAATCATCATGTTCGACAAAGGTGGTCGCCGGCAGGATGATATCCGCCATCTTGGCGGTTTCGGTCATGAACTGTTCATGGACGCAGACGAACAAGTCATCACGCGCGAAACCGGCATGGACCTTGGCAAGATCCGGCGCCACATCCATCGGGTTGGTGTTCTGGATGAGCAGGCCGGTCACGGGCGGACCATCGCCGAGGTCCCGTTTATCTCCTGTCAGCACCGGCCCGATGCGCGACATGTCGAGCATGCGGACGGCGGGATCGACGGCATCCAGCCCCTCGATCAGGGTCTTGTCCCAATGGTACATCGCGCCATTGTTGTGGAAGGCGCCACCGCCTTCATATTGCCAGGCGCCGCTTACTGCTGCGAGACAGCTCGCCGCATGCATATTGACTGAGCCGTTGCGGCTCCGCGAGAAGCCGTATCCGAGCCGGAGATAGGCTCTTTTCGTCTGGCCGTAAGCTCTGGCGAAGTCATAAATCTCCTCAACCGACAGGCCCGTAATCCCGGCGGCCCATTCCG
This sequence comes from uncultured Sneathiella sp., assembly GCF_963976355.1. Lineage (NCBI taxonomy): Bacteria > Pseudomonadati > Pseudomonadota > Alphaproteobacteria > Sneathiellales > Sneathiellaceae > Sneathiella > uncultured Sneathiella sp. The sequence goes on along the minus strand of NZ_CAXBKA010000003.1, from coordinate 580,732 downwards.
GTGTCCGGCTTTTAAGATGTTCTTCCAGCTCCCTTGCACCCTTGGTGTATTTCTCCATATAGGCCCGGTCCGCCATGCCTTCTGCAAAGAGGATATGCATGACTGCGCAGGCAAGGGCGCCATCGGTGCCGGGACGAAGGCAAAGATGTATATCCGCCGCGATTGCCGTTGCGTTGCGATAGGGGTCGATGACGACAATCTTCGCGTTCCGTTCCTTGCGGGCGCGGGTGACATGGGTCATCACATTGATCTGGGTATGAACCGCATTGGTGCCCCAGATGACGATAAGGTCCGATTTCGCCATTTCCCGGGGGTCCGCGCCGTACAGGGCGCCGGTCCCGACATTCCAGCCGGTCCATGCCAGCATTGTGCAGATTGTCGATTTCTGCCGGGAGTATTTTTTCACATGCCGAAGACGGTTGATACCGTCCCGTTGCACAAGTCCCATGGTTCCGGCGTAATAATAAGGCCAGATAGTTTCCGCGCCATATTCCGCTTCGCGCTTCAGGAATTCTTCGGCGACTTCATCAAGGGCGTCATCCCAGGAAATCTGCTGCCATTGCCCTGATCCTTTCGCCCCGGCGCGGCGCATTGGATGCATCAGCCTGTCAGGATGATGTGTCCGCTCCGCATAGCGGGCGACTTTCGCACAGATGACACCGGCAGTGTAGGTATTGTCTTCGGCGCCGCGAACGCGTCCGATCTCCCGGTCCCCCAATTTCTCGACTTCAAGCGCGCAAGTCGACGGGCAGTCGTGAGGGCAGGCAGTGGCGTGAATTTCGGGAGGCGCAATGTTCGTCATGACACGGGCTTCGTTGTTCTGGCCGCTCTCGCGGCGTTTACAGGGGCTGCCTTCAGAGTAAAGAGATATCGGGCGCGCGGCAATCGGCGGTTTGGGAAAATAGTCGATTTTTGGTGAATAGGCTGGAATTGCCGCTGCGGGCAAGATATATCGGTGCGTGGAGTAAACCCGGTGAAAGCTGAGATATTTGACGGTTATCAAGAAAATACTGAAAAGTGATGGCGCAAAGGCAGTCATCAGCTTTCTGGCGGCGGGATATATCTGGTTTGTCTATCGGACGAGCCGCTGGCAGGTGATCAACGGAGAGGCGCCGCACCGGCTGATGACGGAGGGAAAGCCGTTCATTCTGGCCTTCTGGCACGGCCGCCTGCTGATGATGCCGATTTCCGTACAGAAACAGACCCGGGTCAATGTCATGATCTCCCATCACGGGGACGGAGAGATTATCGCCCGCACCATCAAGCACTGGGGACAGGACAGCATCCGGGGGTCCGCCAGCAAAGGCGCGGCGGCGGCCATCAAGCAGATGCTGAAAGTCCTGAAAAAAGGGGATGTCGCGGTGATTACGCCGGACGGGCCGCGTGGGCCCAGAATGCGGGCGCAGGAAGGCGTTGTCCGGCTGGCCGCACTGTCGGGCGTTCCCGTGTACCCGGTCAGCTATTCGACGACACGGGGCAAGGTTCTCGGAAGCTGGGACCGGTTTTTCCTGGCGGCCCCGTTCAGCCGTGGCGTCGTCATCTGGGGGGACGGGATCGAGGTGCCGCGGCAGGATGAAAACAACGCCTTCATGATCGCCCGGGATGCCATCGAAAGCAGCCTGACAGAGATTACCCAGAGGGCGGACGCTATCTGCAATCGTGACACGGTGGAACCGGAAGCGCGAGACAAGCCCGTCAAGCCGCACCGCAAGGTGGCGGAGAGCTGATGCAGCTGGCTTTATACAACAGCCTTCTATTCCTGGGCGGGCCGCTACTAAGGCGGCATCTGAAGAAACGGCTGGCCTCTGGCAAGGAGGATCCGGAGAGGTTCCGGGAGCGGCTGGGCCATTCCGGCCTGCCACGCCCTGAGGGGCAGTTGATCTGGATACACGCGGCCTCGGTCGGTGAATCTGTCTCGGCCCTTGCCCTGATTGACGGGCTGCTGGCGAAAGAGCCGGAGCGGCATGTGCTGGTAACGACAGGGACGCGCACCTCGGCGGAGATCATGACGGCGCGCCTTCCCGCTGGGGCGTTTCACCAATATGTCCCCCTCGATATGAAGCAGGCCGTATGCCGTTTCCTGGATCATTGGCGGCCCGATCTTGCGATCTGGATGGAATCGGAAATCTGGCCGAACCTCATCATTCAAAGCGGCAAGCGGCATATTCCGATGATGATGGTCAATGCACGGATCACGGAGAAGTCTTTTGATGTCTGGCGGAAGTCCTTCGGCCTGTCCCGCAAACTTCTTCGGAACTTCGATTTCTGTTCGGCGCAATCGGACCTGTCGGCAGATCGTCTGCGGCAACTGGGGGCCTCCCCGGTTGAATGTCTTGGCAACCTGAAATTCGCGGCCGAGCCGCTACCGGTCGACACGGAGGCGCTAGAGATAATGCAGAAAGCCGTGAACGACCGTCCTCTCTGGCTCGCGGCCAGCACTCACCGTGGGGAGGAAGCACATATACTGGCGGCGCATCAGCAGCTTTCGGCGCGCTGGCCGGATATGCTCACCCTCATCGTGCCGCGTCATCCGGAACGGGGGGAGGAAATCGCCGCGCTGTTTGCGGAGGCCGGGCTGACGGCGGCGCGGCGCTCCCTCGGCGAAGAGATGACGGATGAAACGGCGATCTATGTCGCGGACACCATCGGCGAACTGGGTCTATTTTACCGATTGTCCAAAATCGTTTTTGTCGGCGGATCCCTCGTGCCAAACGGCGGGCAGAACCCGCTGGAGGCCGCGCGGCTTGACTGCGCCTTGCTTCATGGGCCGCATATGGATAACTTCGCCGATGTGATGGCGGCCTTTTCAGACTTTGACGCCGCAACGGAAGTTGACAATGCGGAGGCGCTCGCGGAGGCGGTTGCGCATCTTGTCGGGCAACCGGCAGAGAGGGACGAAATGGCGGCAAGGGCGGCAAAGGTCGTGGCGACGGGGCAGGAGACTCTGACACGGACCCTGGCGGCGATTGAAGGGCTGCTGGCGCGGAGGCGGGATGAAAACTCCTGACTTCTGGCGGCGCAACAGCAAAAGCCTCATGCCTTATCTACTGGCGCCTGCCGCCTGGGCCTATGGCAGGGTGAGCCGTCTTCACCGCTCGTTCCAGAAAAGTCACCGTGTTGAGGTGCCGGTCATTTGTGTCGGGAATGTCGTGGCAGGGGGCGCGGGCAAGACTCCGGTTGCCATTGCAATCGCCCGCTTCTTCCTGGCGGAAGGAAAGCGGCCGCATTTCCTGACCCGGGGCTATGGCGGGCAGTTAAAGGGGCCGGTGCGGGTTGTGCCGGATGTCCATAAATTTGCCGATGTCGGAGATGAGGCCCTGATCCTCAGCGCGACGGCGACCACATGGGTCGCGCAGGACCGGGTGGCTGGTGCCAAGGCTGCTGTTGAAGCCGGGGCGGATGTCATTATCATGGATGACGGATTTCAGAACCTATCCCTCGTCAAGGATCTTTCCCTGCTCGTGCTGGATGCGGAATACGGAGTGGGGAATGGCCGTCTGCTGCCGGCAGGACCATTGCGTGAAACGCTCGCCTCCGGGCTGGAGAGGACGGATGCCGTCGTGCTGGTTGGGGGCAATCGGGATAGCGAGATATATAACTGGTTAAAGGAAAATAAACCGGTTTATAATTCCAGACTCTTTCCGAAGCAGAATGCGGATGCGATTGCAGGGGAAGCGGTCGTTGCCTTCGCGGGGATTGGTCGTCCTGAAAAGTTCTTTGACAGTCTTCGCCAGGCCGGATGCAGGCTCATAAGTTGCTTTAGCTATGAAGACCATCATGTTTATAATAAACAGGAAATCATGAAAATGGTTGAGACGGCGGCGGCGCATAATGCGGCTCTCGTCACGACGCGAAAGGACTATGTGCGGCTCTCGACGGATGCCCGAATGATGGTCAGTGTCTTTGATGTTGAAATGAATTTTGAAGCCCCCGCCGAGTTTCAGAAACAGCTGCTGTCGGTGCTGAAAGGCGCGCGTGTATGAAGGACGTCTCGCTCAAATATCGTCTGGAATGGATTGCTGTCCGCATTGTCATCTGGATTTTCGGTTGCCTGGGTCTGCGACGTGCTGCGGCATTCGGCGGCTGGCTCGCCCGGAAGATTGGCCCGCGTATGAAGGTGCATTCTCTTGCCAGATCGAACATAAAACAGGCGCTTCCCGATCTTGGTCCGGAGGAGATTGAGGATACCCTGATGCATATGTGGGACAATCTTGGCCGTAATGTCGGCGAGTTGCCGTTCAACAAGGCGATCATGGCAAACCCGGAGGAGGTCGAGATTATCGGCGGCGAGCATATGGACGCCTATCTTGAAAGCGGCAAGGCGGCGTTCTTTGTGACGGCGCATTATGGTCCGTGGGAGCTGGTGGGGCTTGTCGGGCAGCGGTTGGGGTCCCGGGCGACCGGCATTTACCGGGCCGCGAACAATCCGCTTGTTGAGGATTTCTTTCAGGAAATGCGCGCCGATCCACACTATAAATTCGTGCCCAAGGGCCGCGAAGGCGCGCGCGCGATCCTGAAGGCCGCTCGGGCGGGCGGGGCGATTGTCCTGTTGAATGACCAGAAGCTGAACGGCGGCATGGCGGTTCCCTTCTTCGGCCGTGAGGCCATGACGGCACCGGCCGTTGCGGAAATCGCCTGTAAAATGGATGTGCCAATCTATCCCATGCGGACGGAACGCCTGGCAAGCGGCAAGCGTCGGCTCACCATCTATCCGGCAATTGACAGGGCGGATACCGGCGACAAGACGCAGGATGTCTATACGCTTTTAAAAGCCATTAACGAAACATATGAAGCCTGGATAACGGAGCGGCCGGACCACTGGTTCTGGGTCCATAACCGCTGGTCATAAGATCGACAGGTCAGCTGGCAAGCGCGAGTTTCGCTTTTTCCTCCCGCACTTTCTCAATCCGTTCCATCGCGATCTTGTCGGCGACTTCTGCGGTGGTGACCCTTTCGCGGGTGGCGCGGATAAAGATTTTCTGGCAAGTGTCATAAATGCCGCGCACGTGGGACATCGCCCTTTCGCGATTGAAGCGTCCTCCTTCATGGCTGATGACGATGATCCCGCCTGCGTTGATCGCGTAATCGGGCACATAGAGAATGCCCTTGTCCATCAGGGCGCACGCATGGCGGTCTTCTGCCAGCTGATTATTGGCGGAGCCCGCAACGATCTTGACCTTAAGACGGCTAATCGTGTCGTCATTGAGGATGGCGCCAAGGGCGCAAGGGGCGAACACATCCACCGCCTGGTCATAGATTTCATCGACTCCGACGGCGGTTGCCCCGAGATTCTGCACGGCCTTTTCCACTGCCGCGTCATGAACGTCGGCAACCACAAGCTCAGCCCCGGCATCCTTCAGCAATTTGCAGAGGCCGTAGCCGACATTGCCAAGGCCCTGTACCGCAATCTTGATGCCGTTCAGCGCACCTTTGCCGACCTTGAAGTCAACCGCCGCCCGCAGGCCATAGAAAACGCCATAGGCAGTCGCCGGGGAGGGGTCACCGCTGTTGCCTTCGCTGATACCGGCAATATGACGTGTGGTACGGCGGGCAATCTCAAGATCCGCGACAGTCGTTCCGACATCTTCGGCGGCAATATAAGTTCCGCCCAACTGATCGACCGCGCGGCCGAAGGCCTCAAACAGTTCAGGGGTCTTGTCGGTAAGGGAATTACCGATAAGGACGGACTTCCCGCCGCCGAGATTAATCCCCGCCAGCGAAGACTTGTAGGTCATGCCGCGGGATAGGCGCAACACGTCGTCGACCGCTTCTTCTTCAGTCGCATAATCCCACATACGGGTCCCACCGAGCGCCGGTCCGAGGGTCGTATCATGAACAGCGATAATCGCTTTCAGTCCAGATTTTTCGTCGTGGAAAAACGACACGCCCTCGTGGTTATCAAATTCCTTTGCAGAAAAAACGCCCATAACTTGCCTCAATCGATATATTAAAAAATTCGCATGTTAATAGTGATATTTTCCTAAAAGAAGGGAAAATCAACCCCAATTTTGTTTGATATCAAACTTTGCAGCTTCCTTTCGCTAAATCGGCGAAAGGAATTTAAAAATTTCGGCGGTGGTTATTGCGGCGCAACAAAAAAATAGGGGCCTCTGGGGAGAACCGGGAATTTCTCCCGGAAAACAGGTGATTCATAGCCGGTCTGTGGTGCGCAGGGTCTCTGCGATAACAGTGCCGATCGCCAGGCTCGACGTCAGCCCGGGGCTTTCCATGCCGAACAGATTAATTAGCCCGGGCAGGCCGTGATCCCGCTCATCCATGACCATGAAATCCGCGGCTTCCCCATCCGGCGTCTGCACCTTGGGACGGATGCCGGAATAGGCCGGGATGAGGCAGTTATCCGGGAGGGACGGGAAGTAGCGGCGGATTGCCGCATAAAAATCCTTGGCCCTGTCCGGGTTCACCGCATAGTCGATCTCCTCCACCCATTCCTGATCGGGGCCGAAGCGGATCTGCCCGGCGAGATCGAGGGTGACGTGAATGCCGAGGCTCGCAGTGTTCGGCACAGGATAGATCAGCCGCGAGAAGGGCGAGGGCGCCGTCATGGTGAAATAGCTTCCCTTGGTCAGGTAGCGCGGCGGAATATATTCCTTCGCCAGGCCGCTTATCCGTGCCGCGACTTCCTGTGCCTGCAGGCCGGCGGAGTTGATCAGGTTCCGGCAACTGACTGTTGTGCCGCCCGAGGCCACCGTAAACCCTTCCGGCGTTTTCTTCGCGCTCTCGAACGGGGCGTTAAAGGCGATGGCGCCGCCGCCGTCTTCAATCTCCCCGACATAGGCAAGCATCAGCTGATGACTGTCAATGATGCCGGTCGAGGGGGAGAGGAGGGCGGCGGTGCAGTGAAGCGCCGGTTCCATCTTTATGGCCTCTGCTCCGGACAGGAACGTGATGTCCCTGACGTCGTTTGCCGCAGCCTTGTCCGCAAGTACTTCGAGCGTCGGAATCTCCTCCGGCGAGGTGGCGACGATCAGCTTGCCGCAATTGCGATGCGGGACATGATGTGTTTTGCAGTACTCATAGAGCCGGTGCTTGCCCTCGACACAGTAAATCGCCTTCAGGCTGCCTTTCGGATAATAGATGCCCGCATGGATCACCTCGCTGTTGCGGGACGAGGTGCCGTCGCCGAAATGCGCGGCGCTCTCCAGCACCAGCACGTCCCGGCCAAGGGTCGCCAGCGTGCGCGCTATCGCGAGGCCGATGACCCCTGCGCCAATGACGATATTTTTCACATCCACTGCCATGGCTGTCCGTAGCAGGTTTTAGCATGTTTCACAAAGGGTTGATTATTGTGGGCTTATCCCGAGCCCGCGCCCTGTCAGAATCGAATCCTTCGCCTCACTCAGGAAACGCCAGTCGAACCGGCAGAATCTCATCCGCAGGTCAGAATTTTAACACTATTTTATATATAATTAACCGGTTAAATTGACATGAAAGACTGGAATTAATGAATTCCGTCAATGATTTGTAAATTCGAACCCCATATGATGCTTGTCATGTTCCGGTGGCTGGTTTACTTAACTACGGCATCATGAATAGATGTTGGCCAGGTGGCGGCGGTGAAAATTGCTGGGGGCGAATGAACGTGTCAGACGTGACGGTGACTTTGGACGAAAAAAATCCGGAAGAAGAGGAACAGCCAACCCGCGCGCATATTATCGTGGTCGGGAACGCCAAGGGCGGATCGGGCAAATCGACAACGGCTATGCATATCATTATTTCGCTGTTGACGATGGGTTTCAAGGTCGGCGCCATTGACCTTGACGGCAAGCAGAAAACGCTGGGCCGATATATCGAGAATCGCGAAGCTTATATCGCCAAGAAAAAGCTGACCCTTCCGATGCCGATGCTGAAGGTGATCGAGCCGAGCCCGAAAAAGAATATGGACGAGGCGCAGTCGGATGAACGCTCCCGGTTCGTCGCCGCCTTGCAGGATCTCGTCTACAAGAACAACTTTGTCGTCGTTGACTGCCCCGGTGCGGACAGCTTTATTTCCAAGCTTGGTCATTCGTTCGCGGATACCCTCCTGACGCCGATGAACGACAGCTTTATCGATCTCGACCTGTTGGCAACGGTCAACGGAACCAGCCTTGAGGTGGAAAAGCCGAGCTGGTATAGCGAAATGGTCTGGGAGCAGCGCAAGCGCCGGGCTCTCATTGACAATCACAAGATCGATTGGGTGGTGATGCGTAACCGCCTGTCCCATACCGATGCCCATAACAAGCGCCATATCGAGAAAATCCTGAAAAAGCTGGCGTCCCGCATTTCCTTTCGCGCTGCACCGGGCTTCGGTGAGCGTGTCGTCTTTCGTGAGCTGTTCCTGAAGGGGCTGACGATGCTGGACTTGAATAAAAAGGGTGTTGGCGTGAAAATGTCCATGAGCCATGTAGCGGCGCGGCATGAACTTCGCCACCTGATCAAGTCGCTGAACCTGCCCGGCATTGAGGATAAAGTCGAAAAGCTCTAGTCAGGGGCTTAAAATAGAGGCCCGAAATGATGGAAACTGAGGAAGCCGCCGTCGCCCTCGCAAAGCTGGGCCATCCTATCCGTCTGCGAATCGTCCAGTTTCTGGTGCAGGCCGGGGAAGAGGGGCTGTCGGTCGGCGAAATACAGGCGCTTCTCGATATTCCCGGCTCCACACTCTCCCATCATATTTCCCATCTGGTCAGCGGCGGCCTGATTCGCCAGCAACGCGAAAGCCGGACGCTACGCTGTTTCGTCAATTACAAGAAGGTCGAAGGGCTCGTCGAGCTACTGACCGATAAATGCTGTATGGGCGTTGACCTGAGGCATATCGAACCGGTCCCGGAGAAAAGCTGATTCTTCTGAATCTATTATTTCGGCAATTATCGAAATAATTTCTTGAACTATGCGACACGGGATGTTATTTCTTATTTAATTCGATAAGTCTGGAAATATAGATATGTCTTTGAATGAAGCCCTGCAAAGTCTGACACATACTCGCTCCCGCCTCTGGGCGCTGCTGAGCGACCGGGTTATTCTCGCCTGCCTCGCGATTATCCTGCTACTGGCACTTGTCGATCCGGCGAACCTGCCGGTTAGTCTTACATTCTTCGCAGACGCGGTACTAGGCATGGCGCCGTTTTTCGCGCTCGCCATAGGTCTTGCCGCCTATTTTTCCGCGACAGGGGCCGATAACCTGATTGCGCGGGCCTTTTCCGGCTCTCCCGTTTCCGCGATTGTCGCGGCGTCTCTTGTGGGGGCGCTCTCGCCCTTTTGCTCCTGCGGCGTGATTCCGCTTGTTGCGTCGTTGCTGGCGGCGGGCGTGCCGCTCGCGCCGGTGATGGCCTTCTGGATTGCGTCGCCGATCATGGATCCGGAAATTTTCGTTCTGACTTCAGTGGGCATCGGCTTTGGATTTGCCAGCGGTAAAGCCGTGATTGCCATGCTCCTTGGCCTGTTTGCCGGCTTTTCCGTCTATATGCTGCAGCAGCGTGGCTGGGTTCTCGATCCGTTGAAGGGGGAGCTGAGCGGCTGCCGCAAGAAGATTTCGCTCACCGGTCCGGTTGATGTGCAATGGAAATTCTGGCGCGAGCCCGCGCGGGTCAGCCAGTTCCGGTCCGCCGCCGCTTCAAACGGCTGGCTGATCGGTCGCTGGCTGCTACTTGCGTTCCTGATCGAGAGCCTGATGGTCATCTATATCCCCACCAGCTTGATCGAGGGGCTGGTCGGGCAGGATAGCCTTCTTGCCATTCCGCTTGCAGTGCTGATCGGCATACCGAGCTATCTCAACGGCTATGCGGCGATTCCGCTGGTCGGCGGCCTGATCGACCTTGGCATGTCGCAGGGCGCCGCCATGGCCTTTATGACCGCCGGGGGTATCTCCTCCATTCCGGCGGCTATTGCGGTTTACGGGCTGGTCAAGAAGCCGGTTTTCGCCCTTTATCTCGCTCTCGGTATCTCGGGATCCATGGCCACGGGCATCGGCTGGCAACTTTTCAGCGAATTTTTTTAAAAAAATCTTAGCCTTTCGGATCGGCGTAAGTGACTGGAGTAGTAAATTTTTTTCCTTTCGCTGACATCTGCCATTTGGCGCAGCCCCGCAATTCAGCCCTTTCTTCCTGAAGCCTAATCGAAAATTAACCTTTGCTGTTTACGCTTTTCATCATAGCGATGGGTCTCCTTATTTACCCGCCGGGTTCATGACGGGGCGTTCTCGCAGAAAAGGAGGAGCGTATGTTAAGCATTTTCGACCATACCAGGCACTCAGTTGCCCGTTTTGTCGGCATGCGCTCTGTCATTTCTTTTGGACTTGCAGTGCTCTTTATCGCAGCCACGGTGGTTTCATTCCAAGTGACAGACGCATCAGCCCAAAGCGTATGTTTTGAGCGAACGGCATTACTCAAGCATTTGAGCGGCAAATTCGAGGAAGCACCCGTTGCTGCGGGACTTGCTGCAAACGGTAGCATGCTTGAAGTGTTCTCAAGCCCGGACGGCGTAACCTGGACCATCGTTTTGACCCAGCCAAATGGCGCAACCTGTGTCATGGCATCGGGAGAATCATGGATCGGTGTGAAGCAGCCCAAGAAAGGCAAAGTAAGCTAGAGCAGGGCCCTTACCACCTATACATGCGTTTTAGCGTCATGTTGCGTATGGATTAGTTTTATGATGTATAAGGTTGGAAAGAGCCGGGTCGGTTGATCCGGCTCTTTTTTTGTGCTGAACCTCTATTCAACTTTTCTGGTAAATAAAAATTCACTCGACCAGAGCCCGAATTCGATGCGATAACTCTTCTTGCCATAACGCAATCGCCGCGATGAAGAACGGCATGAAAAGAGGAAATGTAAATGATCGGCTATGTGACTCTCGGAACCAACGATATTGATAAAGCGACAGAATTTTACGATGAGCTGCTCGCAGAGATAGGGGCGAAGCGTGTTCTGTCGAACGACCGCCTGCGGATGTGGAGCGTTGCGCGCGGCCAGCCCATGCTGGCGGTTATCAAGCCCTATGATCAGAAAGAGGCGACGATCGGCAACGGCACCATGGTGGCTATCCTTCTGGAAAATGCGGAGATGGTCGGGAAAATGCACGCCAAGGCATTATCGATGGGCTGCGAGGACGAAGGCCCGCTCGGTCCCCGGGGCTCTGGGCAGTCCGTGTTCGCCTATTGCCGAGATCTTGAGGGTCACAAGCTGGCGTTCTATGCCCCGGCATAACCGCCGGATGTGGTGCTAGAAGGTCGGTGCGTCGACCTTCGCATCCAGCAGGGCCTGTTGAAGTTGGGATTTAAGGCGGCTGAGACCCGTCTCATCCTTTGCTTCGCAGCGGGCGACCAGCACCGCTTGGGTGTTGGAGGCACGAAGCAGCCACCAGCCGTCGTCTGTATTGACACGTACACCGTCGATGTCGGAGTAATCCGCGCCGGCCTTAGCCAAAGCCTCCTGAATGCGCGTGACGGCCTGGAATTTCTCATCATCCGGGCAAGGGAAGCGCAGTTCCGGCGTATTGATCATCTCTGGCAGTTCGTCGCGCATCTGTTCCAGCTTCTGGGTACTGGCGCCGAGAATATTGAGCAGGCGCAGGGCGACATAGGGCGCATCGTCATAGCCGTAGTAATGATCGTTATAAAAAATATGGCCGCTCATCTCGCCTGCCAGAGGCGCGTTGACTTCCTGCATCTTCGATTTGATCAGGGAATGGCCCGTGCGCCACATGATCGGCTCTCCTCCAAGGTTTTTCACCTCATCGAAGAGAATTTGACTTGCCTTTACATCGGCAATTATCGGCGCTCCGGGATGATTGGCGAGAACTTCCCGCGACAGAATGGCGAGTAGTTGATCGCCCCAGAGTATCCGTCCGATCCCGTCGACAACGCCGATCCGGTCCCCATCGCCGTCAAAGGCAATGCCGAGGTCGGCATTCACCCCTTTGACCGCCCGGATCAAATCCTCCAGGTTTTCGGCAACTGTGGGGTCGGGGTGATGGTTCGGGAAACTGCCGTCGATTTCCTCATAGAGCAGCATATGACGACCGGGAAGCTTGGCGACAATCTTCCGCAGCACCTCGCCGGTCACACCGTTACCGCAGTCCCAGACCACGGAGAGCTCTTGTCCCGGGACGAAATCCTGCAACAAGCGGGCGACATAATCCTCCATGATCGGCTTGTCGATGACCTTGCCGGAGCCTTCCGCGAACGGGCCCATCGCGCTCAGCGCGCCGAGGCCCTGAATCTGTTTTCCATAGAATGATTTTCCGCCCAGCATCATCTTGAAGCCGTTATGGCTCGGGGGATTATGGGATCCGGTAATCATGATCCCGCCACCGGTTTTGAGGGCGTAGGTTGCATAGTAAAGCATCGGTGTTGGACCCATGCCGATATCAAACACGTCTATCCCGGTGGAGGTCAGGCCCGTGATGAGCGCGGCCTTCAGTTTCGGGGAGGTTGTCCGCCCGTCATAGCCGACGGCAGCATTCTGATGTCCGTCCCGTTTCAGCAGAGTGCCCAGACTGCGCCCAATGGCTTCGGCGTCTGCCTCGAAGAGTGTCTCATCGATGATACCGCGGATATCATACTCACGCAGGATTGTCGGGTTAAACTCATGCTTGGTCATTGTATTATTGCTTTCCAGAAGTCGATGGCGTGACCTATTGAGGCCGGCCGATACTGCTATAGGCGAACCCTTTGGCTGTCATATCATGGGGATCATAAATATTCCGTAAATCGACGATGACAGGCGTCTTCATCAGGGATTTGACCCGGTCAAGGTCCAGTGCCCGAAATTCATTCCATTCCGTAATCAGGACAAGCGCATCGGCCTCTTCCAGCGTCGCGTAGGAGCTGTCGCAAAACTCGACCTCCTCCAGCAGCTTTCGTGCTTCGCTCATTCCTTCCGGATCATAGGCCCGGATCGTCGCACCCCTCCTGATCAGTTCGGGCAGGATATCCAGGCTCGGGCTTTCCCGCATATCGTCAGTATTCGGCTTGAAAGTGAGGCCGAGAACGGCAATGCGCTTGTCCGTGAGGGACCCATCGCAGGCATCGATAACGCGGGTAGCCATCGCCTTTTTGCGTTTCTCGTTAATCCCGATAACGGTTTCGACAATCTGAAGTGGTGCCTCGGCGGCCATGGACGTTTCGAACAGCGCCCGGGTATCCTTGGGAAAGCAGGAGCCGCCAAACCCCGGGCCGGGGTGGAGGAACTTGGCGCCGATGCGCCGGTCAAGGCCGATGCCGCGGGCGACATCATGGACATCCGCGCCGACTTTCTCGCACAGATCGGCAATTTCATTGATAAAGGTGATTTTCGTCGCGAGAAAGGCATTCCCCGCATATTTGGTGAGCTCGGCGCTTTCCAGGCTGGTGAAGACGAGCGGTGTCTGGAAAAGAGAGAGGGGACGATAGATTGCCGACATCACTTCTTGCGCGCGGGGCTCCAAGGTGCCGACAATGACGCGGTCCGGGCGCATGAAATCCTCGATCGCGGCGCCTTCGCGTAAAAACTCAGGGTTTGAGACCACATCGAAGTCCGCCTCCGGGTTCGCCTCACGGAGGATGCGGGCAACTTCCCGTCCGGTGCCAACCGGAACCGTTGATTTGGTGACGACGACGGTATAGCCGGTCAGGGCGGCGGCGATCTCCGTTGCCGCAGAGTAAACATAGCTCAGGTCGGCCTGACCATCGCCGCGCCGGCTTGGTGTGCCGACAGCGATAAAAACGGCATCGGCGTTCGATACAGCCGTCTCGAGGTCGGTCCCGAACTTCAGATAGCCGGAGCGGGAGTTCTTCTCGATCATGGCCTGCAGGCCGGGCTCGAAGATCGGGACCTCGCCCTTGTTCAGGCGCGCGATTTTTGTCTCATCCGTGTCGATGCAGATCACATCGTGACCGAATTCCGAAAAGCAGGTGCCCGAGACCAGCCCGACATAGCCTGTTCCAATCACAGCAATACGCATGGCAAAGTCTCCGTCCGTTCAGCCGTGAGAAGCTATACTACAGCTTATTGGCAATTTTTTTGACAATATCGCCCATGTCGCCCTTCATGTCATCGCGGTTGAGGGCAAAGGCGATATTCGCTTCAAGAAAGCCGATCTTGTCACCGCAGTCATAGCGGGTGCCGTCAAATTTCAGGCCATAAAAGGGATCGCCGCCCAGCAGGGAGGAAAGCGCATCCGTCAGCTGGATTTCATTACCGGCGCCGCGGCTCTGGTTTTCGAGAAGGTCAAATATGCCCGGTTCCAGAATATAGCGGCCGATAACCGCGAGGTTGGAGGGGGCGGCATCCGGTGCCGGCTTTTCGACCAGCCCGTTAATCTCGACCAGATTTCCGGTTTCCCTTCCCGGGCTCAGAATACCGTAGCGGGAGGTATGTTCCTTTGGAACTTCCATAACGGCCAGCATGTTTCCGCCGCCTTTTTCCTCGCGCATCGCTGTCATCTGGGCAAGGCAAGGCGTGTCTGCCAGGATCAGGTCGTCGGCAAGGATGACGGCGAATGGCTCATCCCCCACCAGTCTTTTCGCGCACCAGACCGCATGGCCAAGCCCCAAGGGTTCCTGCTGCCGAATATAAGCGATGGTTCCGGCTTTCGGGACGCTCGCATACAGTTCCTGAAGCAGGCTGTCTTTCTGCCGCTCCTGCAGTACACTTTCCAGCTCGTAGGAGCGGTCAAAATGATCCTCGATAATGGTTTTTCCGCGGCCGGTGACAAATATGAACTCTTCGATCCCCGCGTCGCGTGCTTCTTCCACCGCGTACTGGATCAGGGGCTTGTCAACGACGGGAAGCATTTCCTTCGGCATGGCCTTTGTCGCCGGAAGAAATCTCGTTCCGAGGCCCCCGACGGGGAACACGGCTTTGCGAACTTTTTTTAGCATATATATTTGATCCGCTGTTTATTAGTTTGAAATTTATGGCATTTCGCCGGTTGTAAAGGCAAGCATTGATTTATGCGGCCCGGCTTATGTCTTTAAAAGCAGGTCCTTTGCCTCGTTCAGCTTGGCGGCCATATAGTCCGACCCGTTGTGATCGGGATGGAATTTTTTCATCAGCCGCCGATGCGCGGATTTTATCTCGGCAACCGTTGCGTTACTTTCAAGCTCCAGTATCTCGAACGCTTCCTTGCGGGTCATGGGGCCGCTATCGGAACTAGTGCGGCGGCTTCCCTCCGACTGGCTGGTATTGTCCTCAGAAGAGTCCTCACCGAACTTCCGGCTGATAAAGCTTTCCAGAATGGCGATGGTCTGCTCATCCCCGATTGCTTCCTGGTGAAATTCGCCCAGTTCCGCACGGGTTAGGGAGGACAGCTCCCGGTCCTTGAATTGCCCTTGCAGAATGGTGGCATCCATCTCGCCGCTGTCGTGATTGAGCGTGGCCCGAAGCCAGGCGGTTTTGACATCGGATTTCTGTCCCTCGGACGGATGACTGCTGCCAAAGAGCGGCTTGTTGCGGAGGAAAAAGAGGGCGGCGAGAGCGAGCGGCATTGCATAGGCAAATCGTCCGGTCAGGGCGAAGAAGCCTGCCAGAAGCGCAAAAAAGATAACACCGGCGACCCGAAGTCCCTTCAGGATCTTTTTAGGGTCTGCCGTTGCCAGGCTCTGGCTCCCGACGATAAGAGCGATCAGAAGCGAGACGCCAATGATGAAATAGGCCAGCATCGGAAACTACTTGATCTGTTCGAGAAGCAAACGCGCTTCCCCGCCGGATTTTTTGCTGAGATCGCTGAGGGCCCGGCGGCCCCCGGCCGCGTAGGCCGCCACCGCGCGGAGCAGGTTTCGCAAGGTTGAGGCGCTGGCGCTATCGAACCGGCAATAGGCGCCGCCCGATAATTTGGCAATCTGCCGGAAACAGTTTTCTGCGATACCGTCATACCCCTCCTGAAAGAGGAAAACCGGTACCCGCAACATCCCAAGCTGTCCGGCGAGGTGGCAGAGCTGATCCGCGTCCTCCTCCATACAGTCGCCCACATAGACCAGCGCGTTGACTCGTTCCTTCTTGGTCTGGCGCAGCGCGTGTTTCAGGACCTTCTCGATTTGCGTATGACCGCCGAGACAGAAGACACGCGACATCGGTTTGATCAGGGCCTGGCTGTCGGTGGTCCATTTCGTCGCCTTGAATTCACCAAAGCCCCGGAAAAAGGCGACCTGCAGCGCGAGTCCGCCGATGGAGGCGGCTTCCTCGAACATTTCATGTTGAAGATGTGATGCGCGGTCCCAGGTCGGCTGACGGCTGGCGGTGGCGTCGATGGCGAATATCAGGCGACCGTCCTTGCCAGCAGGCGTCTGCACGGGCGTCGCGGCCACTTTTTTAAGGAATTCCGCGACGTCATCCTTGCCGGTCTTCTCTGGTGTATTTTCGATATCTTTCGCCAAACCAAACATTTCCCCTTGGCTGCTTCCCTGTCTTTTAAATAGGTGTTTTTACAGAAAAATACAATTCGCGGTCAATTGGACTTGCCCTCCCGCGCTGGCTCTGCTCAGAATACCGGCGGAAGAGAAGCAGCTGAAAGTATCCTTTTGATGAAAACCGAGCCCTTTTGGTGGGATGCCGCGCGTCCTGAAGCGACCGAGATTGCTCTGCCGGATGGCCCGTCCGATGTTCTGATCATCGGCGGCGGTTATACGGGCCTGTCGGCGGCACTGACGCTGGCGAAGCGGAATCTGAGCGTTACGGTTCTGGATGCGGAAATGCCGGGCTTCGGTGCCAGCAGCCGCAATGGCGGTATGGTTGGCAATCTGCTCAAGCCCGGCCTCACGGGCTTGATCGGAAGCTATGGCGTCGAGAAGGGCTGCGCGATCTACCGGGAAGCGCTGGCGTCAGTCGAGTTCATTGCCGCGCGTATCCACGAGGAGGGGATCGAGTGCGACCTGACGCTTTCCGGGCGCTTTTATCCGGCCATTCTCGGGAAGGACCTTGCCCGCATGACCCGGGATTTCGAATGTCGGCAAAGGTATCTCGACGTTCCGGAAGAAATGGTCAGCGTGGATGGCTATGGCGAGGACGTGGATAGTCCGGGTTACAAGGGCGGGCTCCGGCAGCACCATACCGGCGGGCTGCATCCGGCGAAATATGTCAAGGGGCTGGCGGCGGCGGCGGTACGCGCAGGCGCACGGGTCATTGCGCCGCTCCGGGCGGAAGCAATCGCGAAAACAACGGAGGGCTTTTCCGTCACGACGGCGAAGGGAGAGCTGCGCGCAGCGGCTCTGCTTATCGCGACCAACGGCTATACCGGCGGACTGCTTCCGTTCCTGCAAAAGCGGATCATCCCGGTCGGCAGCACGATGATCGCGACGGAGGAACTGTCGGAAAACCTCGTCTCCAGCCTGTTTCCGACAAAGCGGATGATTACGGATACCCGGCGGATGCTGAGTTATTATCGCCCGTCTCCTGATGGACGGCGTGTGCTACTGGGCGCCCGCCCGACAGTTTTTCCGGCCTCACCGGAAGTTCAGGCAAAATCCCTGAAAAAGACCCTCGACGGGATTTTTCCGGCGCTCGAAGGGGCGGCGGTCTCACATGTCTGGTCCGGCTATGTCGCCTATGATTTCGCGGCCATGCCGACAATCGGGATGCATGACGGTATTTATTACGCAATGGGCTATTGCGGATCCGGCGTCGCCATGTCCGGCTATCTCGGCCATAAGGCGGCGCTCAAGATCCTCGGGGACACAGACGGGGAGACGGCGTTCGACGACCTTCCGTTTGACGGACGCTTTTATTACAGCGGCAAGCCCTGGTTCCTGACACCGGCGATGATCGGCTACCGGCTGCGCGATTATTTCGGTTTTTGATGTCGATCTCGTCGTTTTTCGCCCTGCCGAGCCATCGGGAAACATGGCGTCTCGCCTTTCCGATCATCCTGTCCAATTCCTCCGTCCCGCTGTTGGGCGCGGTCGATACCGCTGTGGTCGGACATCTGCCGGACCCGCATTACATCGGGTCTGTCGCTATCGGGGCATTGATCTTCAGCTTTCTGTATTGGGGGTTTGGCTTTCTGCGCATGGGCACCACTGGTTTCATCGCCCAGGCCATCGGTGAGGAGGATGCGACCGAAGTCCGTTCCGTGCTCGCTCGGGCCCTGATCCTCGCAGGCGTTATCGCGCTATTCGTGTTTGTTCTGCAAGGTCTCGTCCTGTGGGTCGCCCTGTCGCTCATTGAAGGCTCCGCGGTGGTCGAGGACGGCGCCGCGTCCTATTTCAGCGTCCGGGTCTGGGGCGCGCCAGCGGTCCTCGGAAACTATGCCCTGATGGGATTTTTCATCGGCATACGCAATACGCGGGCGGCGCTGATTGTCCAGATTTTCATGAACGGCCTGAATGTGGTCCTCGACCTTCTGTTCGTGATCGGTTTCAACTGGGATGTGGTTGGCGTGGCCGCCGCAACGGCGATATCCGAGACGCTTGCCCTTGGCCTCGGGCTTTTTCTGGTCCGGCGGGAGCTTGCGCGGATCGGCGGCGAATGGTGTCTCCCGGCGATCAGATCTGTGCAGAAAATGGCGCGGCTACTCGCGGTTAATCTCGATATCTTCATCCGGACGATTCTGCTGATCTTCGCTTTCGCCTATTTCACGGCTGAGGCCGCGAAGGAGGGCAATGTCACTCTCGCGGCGGTGGCGGTTCTGATGAACTTTATGCATTTTATCGCCCACGGACTTGACGGCTTTGCCTTCGCAGCGGAGGGTATGGTCGGTAATGCCATCGGCGCCCGCAAGGTTAGCAAGCTGCGTGAAATTGTCTGGGTTACCGGTTTCTGGGCACTGATCGTCGCCTGTCTCTATTCGGTGGTATATCTGGTTTTCGGTACGTCAATCATCAATCTCCTGACAGGGATCGAGGAGGTGCGCGAGCGGGCCTATGAGTTCCTGCCCTGGCTGATTGCGGCGCCGCTTATCTCCATCTGGTCCTACCAGATCGACGGCATCTTCATCGGCGCGGTGCAATCGAAGGAAATGCGGAACTGCATGATTATCTCCTTCATTGCATATATGCTCTGCATGCAGTTCTTTGGTGAGCTATGGGGCGCCCATGGGCTCTGGGCGGCGCTGATGGTGTTTATGGCCATGCGGGCGGTGACCCTGGCCATTGTCTATCCGCGGGTCGAGCGCCGCGCGATAATAGCGGACTGACTACTTAGTCTGCTTCAGCCAGATACGCTCGATCGCCGCGAAAACGGTGGGAACGAAAGCAATGACCAGGCTGATCCGGACGACCTGCATCGTCGCGACGAAGGCGACATCTATGCCGAGCGCAAGGGCGACGAGCGGCATTTCGGCAAGACCGCCGGGGCTGAGCGCCAGGATAATGCCGGCCATGCTCACGCCGATCGTCTCCGCAAACAGAAAGGCGAAAAGCGCGGCGATCAGAACCATCACGGTTGTTGAAATGAAGCTGAGGCCGATAACATTGCGGACCTCATGCAGGCGGGTGCCGAGAAAGCGCGCGCCGATGGCGGTGCCGATCACGAGCTGGGCGGCATAGACGAGGATCATCGGCGGCGCAACATCCGTTATTCCCGCCATCTGGACAATGGCCGTCGCAAGTAGCGGACCCATCAGGTGGTAGGCGGGTAGGCGGCAAAGATAGCCGATGCCATAGCCGAGAAGCGCCGCCAGCAGCAACCATCCATCGCCGACGAGATCATGGATCGATCCGAACAGCGGCACTGCCTGCAGATTTCCGGTGAAACCCACGCCGTAGCGGAAGATCAATGGCACCGACATCACCAGGATCAGGATGCGTGACGCATGGATCAGGGCGATGGTCGGGCCGTTGCCGCCCTTCGCTTCGCCAACCTCATACATTACGTTGAGGCCGCCGGGTGCGGAGGAGAAGAAGGCCGTGATCGGATCGAACTTGCCGACCTTGCGATAGAAAAAATAGACGATCAGCATCGACAGTATGACGCTGATAATAAGGAGGACGAGACCGCCGCTCCACCGGCTCATGGCGGCCCAGGTGTCTGTCGAGAAGCCGCTGCCCAGCATCACGCCGAGGATCGCGGTCATGACTTTGCGCAAGGTCCCGTTGACGGACAGGTCATACCCGCGCAGCGACGCAATGGTCACCACGAACATGGAGCCCAGCATCCAGGCCAGCGGCAGATCCGCCAGAAAGAATATTCCGCCACCAACCGCCCCGACCAGGAGCGCCTTCACAGTCTGCACCACGTTTTGTCAATCCTCTTGTATTTAGTCGAGTAATGTCTTCATGCCGGGATGGCCGAAGACTTGCGCGTGACGGCTGAGCCGGGCCGTCCTTTCAGCGCGCAAACTGGCGTCTGCGACATTTTGGCGGATAAAGTCGTGAAGGTCCATACCGGGAGCGAATATATCGCGCAGGCGGCGCTGGACCTCGGCCTGGTCAAGGGTGGGGAAAGGGGCGTCGAGACAGTCTATCCCACCAAGCGCAACAGGCGCGCCCTCAAGCATGAGACTTCCCCGGAGGCTGACATAGGCAAAGGCCGTATCAAGAGCGCCGTTGTGGGCGCAGCGCAGGTTCAGCCCGGACAACTCCGCATAGCAGTAGTTCTGGCCGACGGCTTCCGTCTCATGCATGCGCAAGAGCTGATCCGGGGTGAGCCAGTTGATATGAACAGAGGAGCGGGCGCCCGGCGCCGCACAAAGGGCGGCCGCGACGGAGCCATAGCCGGTGAAATGCGCGGAATAGACGCAGATCACATCCTGTAAAGTCGCGGCGGTTACCGGGATCGATGTCTCCGGGAAATCCCTGTATTTCCGCTGAAGCTGTGTTGGCGATCCGTTCGATCCGCAGGCCAATACCGGTACGCGTCCGCTAAAATCAGTCTCCGGAGGCAACTCCTGCACCTCGCCTCCGGAAAAGAGGTAGGAATGCGCCGGTCGCGGATAGGGGTAGCCCAGAGCGAGGGCAATGATGTCATCCGGTTCCTGCATGAGGGAAGCGCTTAACGGCCGAGATGCATGCCGCCATCAACGATGACAATCTCACCGGTCATCATACTCATGCTGTCGATGAAGGAGAGTGTCGCCTCGGCAATATCCTCGGGCTGGCAGACGGCCTGCAAGGGCACATCCCGCTTCAGCCGGTTTTTATAGGCATCGTATTTTTCCTCGCCATATCCCTGCAGCAGCCAGCGGGTTTCGATAAAGCCCGGACAGATGGCATTGACCCGGATTTCCGGTCCCAGCACCCGCGCGAGGGACATTGTCATGGTGTTCAGCGCCCCCTTGGAGGCGGCATAGGCGATGCTGGAGCCATGGCCGTGGGTTCCCGCAACCGAGGAGATCATGACGATCGAACCCTTGCCGGTTTCCTTCATATAGGGGGCGGCGGCACGAGACATCTGGAACGAGCCGATGGTGTTCACCGCATAGATGTCCTGAAAATCCTGGGCACTCAGGCCGTCGAGATCGCTATGGGCGACGAACTTCGTCCGCCCGGCGTTATTGACCAGGCCGTCGATGCGCCCCCATTTGTCCATGGTCGCCTTCGCCATGGCACGGCAATCCTCATCCTTCGAGATATCGCCCTGAAACAGGAGGGTCTCCACCCCCTTCGCGGCGCAGGCGGCCTCAGTCTCTTCTGCTTCTTTCAGGCTCTTTGTGTAGTTGATAACGACATTATAGCCCTTGTCCGCGAGCGCGAGGGCGATGGCAGCCCCGGCCCCTGTGGCGGAGCCGGTGACGATGGCAACTTTATTGGATGATGGCATGATACTTCCCGTTTGTTTTTATTTATATCCCGGTCCAGAGTACCCAACATTGGCCGGGATATAAACGAGAAAATATCCGCCGCTTTTTCAGCCTGTTTTCTTGAAAGCGCCGGTGGCGAGCTTGGCGATGATGATGCCGCCGATCATGGAAAGGACGAACACGACGATTTTCATATTGCCATAGGCGAGGGAGCTGAGCGCCGGGCCCGGACATAAGCCGCCTAGGCCCCAGCCGAGGCCGAACAGGATGGCACCAACCACCAAACGTTTATCAAGGTCCTTTTTCGTCGGGAGCTTGAATTCTCCGCCAAAGAGGGGGGTGGACCGTTTCAGGATGAAACGAAAGCTGATCAAGGTGACGAGAACGCCGCCACCCATGACGAAGGCGAGGCTCGGGTCCCAGTTGCCGGTGAGGTCCAGAAATCCAATAACTTTCCCCGGGCTGACCATGCCGGACAGCGCAAGGCCGAAACCAAACAGGAGACCAGAGATAAGACTGACAAGATTAAACATCTTCAACCTCCCACCAAGGTTCGCATAATAAAGACAGTAATAACTGCAACTGCCATGAAGATCATGACCGCGGAGAAAGATCGGAGGGAAAGTCGCCCGAGGCCGCAAATACCATGCCCGCTGGTGCAGCCCGCGCCGATATAGGTGCCGCCGCCTACCAGAAGTCCGGCGACGATCAACAGCGCATAATGGGCGCTGTCCGGAAGCAGATAGGGGTTAAGGGTCACGAAGGACATGTCTCCTCCTAAAAGAGGATAGGCCGCCGCGCCGAGGATCAGTCCGGCAATGAACAGCACCCGCCACAGGGCATCGCCCGGTTGCGGTGGAATGAGGCTCGACAATATCCCGCTGATGCCCGCGATCCGGCCGGCCATCAGCAGCAGGGTTGCGGACAGCCCGAGTATGATGCCCCCGATCAGTGAGCTTATGGGCGTGAAGTTTTCCATGTCTTATGGTTCCAGGGTTATGTTGACTGACAATATAATTGATAAAGAACGGAAATGACCTGCTGTGCCTCCTCGCCGTCCAGCGAATAGAAAATCGTCTGCCCTTCGCGCCGGGTTTTGACCAGCCCGTCCTTGCGGAGCAGGGAGAGTTGCTGCGAGACGGAAGAGGGACGCATCTCTAGCGTCTCGGCCAGTTCATTGACCGAGATCTCGCCCTCATTCATCTGGCAGAGCAGGAGCAGCCGGGTTTCGCTCGACAATGCTTTCATGAGCGTGCTGGCCCGGGCGGCCGAATTTTTCATTTCTTCAATATCCATACTTGTATAACTACGTATCTATAGATATATTGTCAAGTATGATTGGAATGATAAAAGAAGAAACGGCCTGTCGCCGGGGTAGGAGTGAGACATGAAACCGGAAGTAAAAGCATTTTTTCACAAACCGACTTTCACGGTCAGCTATGTGGTTATGGATCCAAATAGCAAGAAGGCCGTCATTATCGATAGCGCGCTGGATTATGACAACGCGTCCGGCCGGACCGCAACGACGGCCGCCGACGAGATTATCGATTTCGTAAAAGAACGAGGTCTTGAGATTGAGTGGATTCTGGAAACCCATGTTCATGCGGACCACCTGACCGCCGCCCCGTATCTGCAGGAAAAGCTGGGCAGCAAGATCGGTATCGGTAAGGTTGTCAAAACGGTTCAGGAGACCTTCAAGAGAATATATAATTTCGGAGATGAAGTCTCAGCGGACGGATCGCAGTTTCAGCATCTGTTTGAAGAAGGGGAGAAGCTGGAAATCGGCGGCCTGACTTTGGAGGTGATCGCAACACCGGGACATACGCCCGCCTGTATTGCCTACCTTATCGGGGATGCGATATTTGTCGGCGATACCCTTTTCATGCCTGATTATGGAACCGCGCGCTGCGATTTCCCGGGAGGGGATGCCCGCACGCTCTACCGGTCGATCCGCAAAATCCTCTCCCATCCGCCCGAAACGCGGCTCTTCATGTGTCATGACTACGGGCCCAATGGGCGAGATTTTGCCTGGGAGACGACGGTCGCCGAACAGCGCGAGAAGAATATCCATATTCACGACGGCATCAGCGAGGAAGATTTCGTCAAGATGCGGACGGAGCGCGATGCGACGCTCTCCATGCCGGCGCTGATCATTCCGTCAATTCAGGTGAATATGCGGGCGGGGCATCTGCCGGAGGCCGAAGCGAACGGCATGTCTTACCTTAAGGTCCCGCTGAACGCGCTATAAGAAATCAGGAGGCGCTTTTCTGGGCGATATAGTTGGGCAGCCGGAGGTCCGGCGCGACGACAAAGCAGGAAAAGCGCCGTTCGGCAAGATTGCTGCAGGCCTGCCGGGCTTCCGTTTCGTCGAAGCCGAGGACCTGCGCCCGATAGAACGGCTTGCCGTCCGATATCGCTTTCTCGATATTGACCTGACGGCCGTCGAGAATACCCCGGGCCTCTGCCGTTGCCTTGTGTATCTGATCACGTGCGGTCGTCACCAGGCTATAGGCGCCGATCTGAATGGCCCACCCGGTTTTCTCAAGCCGTTCCACACTCAGAGAGGCCGGTGTGATACTTGATGTCGGCGTGGCACTCACATAGCGAATATGGGACATGTCGGCGACCGGTTCTTTTTTCACCGGAAGGGGAACAGGGGCCGTCGAGGCAACCTGAATTTCGGCCGGGGCGCTGTGCGGCGCGCCAAGGGCAATCCGCAGGGGCTTGCCGAACGGCAGCGGCACCACCGACGGATGGGATTTCTCGATCTCCGCAAAGCCCTTGTCCAGAAGCGATGCCATATGAATGTCGCGGCTGCGGGCGGTGCGTCCACCGAAAACGACGGCGACCAGACGGTTGCTGCCCCGCTTGGCGGAAGCCACAAGGTTGAATCCGGATGCGCGGATGTAGCCGGTCTTGATGCCGTCCACCCCCTTGTATTTTGTCAGCAGGTTATTGTGGTTCTTGTATGATTTACCGTGATAATCAAACTCCTCCAGCGAGAGGAACTCGTAAAATTGTGGAAAGTCATGAATGAGCGCCGCGCCGAGAATTGCCATGTCCCGCGCCGTGCTTTTCTGGCCGCGATTGGGAAGTCCGCTGGCGTTGCGAAAGCTTGTCCGCTGCATGCCGAGGCGTTTTGCCCGCTCCGTCATGTTGCGGGCAAATTCCGCTTCCGTCGGCGCCATGCTTTCGGCCAGAACCGTCGCGGCATCATTCGCGGATTTCGTGATCAGTGCGAAGACGGCGTCCTTGACCGTGATGCGGCCCCCTCTTTTCAGGCCGAGCTTGGTAGGCGCCTGTCCCGCTGCGCGCGCAGAGACCGGGAGTTTCTGGTCCATGCGCAGCTGACCGCGATTGAGCGCCTCGAACGTCATGTACAATGTCATGATCTTGGTGAGGGAGGCCGGATAAAGCCGGTTGTCGGCATTTCGGGAATAGAGAACCTCACCCGTGCGGCTGTCCATCACGATCGCGGCATAACGTGCCGCGGCCGTTGTTGGCAGCGATACCATGGTGATCGTGAACAGCAGCAGAAGCGCGCTAAGAACGCGAAACGGCGCCCGGTTGTCCTTCATGGCAAGGGGCCGGAAGGGGGATCTTCCGAAAAAGGAACGTGATACTATGTTATGTGAATCCTGTGCCAAAGGTCGCCCTGCTTCACTGAAAATACGGATACAATTACGCGCGGGTTCCCCCACTCTTGAAAGAGTGTAAAAAAAATGGCGAATCATGTCTATAAAAATCCGGACAAAATTTTTATCCCTGGATATCAACAACGCAGTTTATCCCCTTGAAGTTCGTATATAATCACATAATGTTGATTTCCCTATTGATCTTACAGGCCGATGGTTAATATCTGGTAAGCATCCGAAATTTCTTTTTTAGCGCGCGAGGACCTCATGTTCTGCATCCACCGAATTCTTCAAGTCACCTGCCTTGCGGCTGTTCTGGCGGCCTGCACGGCGGACGGCGGGACGAGCAATCAGATTTTCAGGCCGTTCCAGTGGTTTTCCTATGCCAATGGCGACGATATCCGCGAAAATTGCGCGCCCGGCCGGAATGCCCGTTACCGGATGATATACAACGCCATCTATGACAAGCAGGTGCGAACTTACGATATTCTCCAGATCAACACCTCCAAGTCGGCGACGCAGACCACGCGCGTTTTTCGAGGCGGCGTCAGTGTCGAGTGGCTTCTCGGCTCGCTGGGATCGGGGCCGACGGGGACCCATGAGAGCAAGGTCGTCATCAGCCTTGATGATCTGATCGCGATTGAGAAGGCGCTGGTCGCCTCCGGATTTGAGAAGCCGGCCATCGACGGACAGATCCTGCATTCCGACAGCTTTTACTGGATTGCCATGGTCTGCCGGGACGGCAATTTCAAATATTATGCCTGGAATGACGAGAATGCCGATATCGCCAAGCTGCCGTTCCGCGAAGTTCTCTCCAAAGGGGATGAGACCGGTGTGCCGTTTCAGGAGCCCTTTGTGCCTGTCACCTTCAGCCGCAACTCGCGTTATTATAATGGCGGTGCGGGCAGCACCTATTTCACCATGCAGGTTCGCGACAATGGCCTGGACCTGTAAAACCGCTAAACGGGTATGGATTTGATGTGAAATTTTTGTTGCGAGAGCGGAGCTTTTTCTCTAATTAGCAGTTTTTAATATATAAATATCAGTAAAATCAATAACTTATGGTATTATAAGTACTTTGTTGCAGTGCACAAAAAAGTTATTGACATTTATCAGTGCATCATTATATACAAGATCATTGTTGCAGTGCAGCAAAGATATTTAAAGACGCTAATCAGAAAGGTTAAGTCAATGACTACGAAGAAAGCAACGACAAACGCAACCGTTGACCCGGCTGTCGTTACGAAGGAATTTGAAGACATGGTCGCAACCGGCCGCAAGTCGCTTCAGGACGCTTTCATCAGCGGAACCGAAGCCGCCGAAAAAGCGTTCAAGTCCAACACGGAATCTTTCAAGACCAACTACGAAAAGGCAGTTGCCGACGGTAAGACCGGTTTTGAAAAAGCCATGAAGACTTTCGAAGGCTCTCAGTTCTATGACAAGAAGAGCGCGGAAGCCTACATCAAGGCAAGCAACGCTGCTGTTGAAAAGAGCGAGAAAATCAGTGCTGCTCTTATCGACTTCGGAACCGAGCGTCTGCAGGAAGCTTTCAATGTAACGAAAACTCTTGCTGAAACAGACGACGTGACCAAGGCTGTCGAGATTCAGACAGAATATGCAAAGACTTCCATGCAGAGCTATGTCTCTGAAATGGGCAAGTTCAATGCTCTGTTCACCGACGCCGCGAAGTCTGTTGTTGAGCCCTTTGGCGCGCAATACGCTGCCAACCTCGACATGTTTGCCAAACAGGCTTAACGCAAGTTCAGTTTAAAAGCGTCTTGAAAAGGCCCGGATTTTCCGGGCCTTTTTTCATGCCCGGTTGCCTGCCGAACACTTTTTGAAGATTTTTTATCTAAGGTAATAATATTTTTTGAATTTCCTGATAAGATATATACTTAAATAACAGGACCATGCGGTGCACAAGAAGTGATGTTGCAAAGCGAAATGGAGAGAAAGACATTCTAATATCTGGTCGGACAGTAATGACGATGAGCAGTAACGACAAAAAGGACAAGGATGACCAGGGAACGGGGACCGGTCTGGTCACTAAGGCCAAGCCGAAAACCAAAAAGCCGTCCCTGTGGCGCGTATTGTTGTTGAATGATGACTATACGCCGATGGAGTTTGTCGTTTACGTTCTGCAGAAATTCTTCAATATGGATGAACAGACGGCGGTGCAGGTCATGTTGCATGTTCATCAGAAAGGCGTCGGCAATTGCGGTGTCTTTCCTTACGAGATCGCCGAAACCAAGGTCGCGCAGGTTATTGATCATGCGCGTGAGAACCAACACCCCCTACAATGTACGATGGAGAAAGAATAGTGCCGGGATTTTCCAACTCACTTGAAGAAACTCTACATCGTGCAATGGCGCTGGCGACGTCGCGGCGGCATGAATTTGCGATGCTGGAGCATTTGCTGTTTTCCCTGACGGAGGATCAGGACGCTGCCGCCGTCATGCGCGCCTGTAACGTGGATGTCGAGCTGCTGCGGCGGGACCTTGAAACCTTTATCACGGACGAGCTTGATGACTTGGTCATGGACGGCTTCGTCGAGGCGCGCCCGACGTTGAGTTTCCAGCGGGTCGTGCAGCGCGCCCTGATCAATGTCGAAAGCTCCGGCCGGGAGGAAGTGACGGGCGCCAATGTGCTCGTCGCCATCTTCTCGGAGCGTGAAAGCCATGCGGCCTATTTCCTCCAGAAGCAGGAAATGACCCGGCTTGATGCGATCAGCTATATCAGCCATGGCGTCGCGAAAGCGCCTGGCAAGGAAGCAGCGCGTCCCATTCGCGGCGTCGACGGGGAATACAAGCCCGAGAAAGAGGCGACGCCGCCACCCGAAGACAAGGCGGAAGCGCTTGAAGCGCTGGATGCCTACTGCATCAACCTGAATGAACGCGCCGCCGCGGGCAAGATCGACCCGCTGATCGGCCGTACGGATGAGGTGGAGCGGACGATCCAGATTCTCTGCCGCCGCTCGAAGAACAATCCGCTCTATGTCGGTGATCCGGGGGTTGGCAAGACGGCTATTGCCGAAGGGCTGGCCCGGCGGATTGTCCATGGCGACGTGCCGAGCGTGCTGCTGCCTGCGGTTATCTACTCGCTGGACATGGGCTCGCTGCTTGCGGGCACCCGGTATCGCGGTGATTTTGAGGAACGGCTGAAAGCGGTGATCTCGGAGTTGCAGGGTCTCGACAATGCGATCCTGTTTATCGATGAAATCCACACGATCGTCGGGGCAGGGGCCACAAGCGGCGGGGCAATGGATGCTTCCAACCTCCTCAAGCCTGCACTGGCGAGCGGCGATATCCGCTGTATCGGCTCGACCACCTACAAGGAATTCCGCAGTCATTTCGAGAAGGACCGCGCCCTCCTGCGCCGGTTCCAGAAGATTGACGTGCGCGAACCCACGGTCGAGGAC
This sequence comes from uncultured Sneathiella sp., assembly GCF_963976355.1. NCBI lineage: Bacteria > Pseudomonadati > Pseudomonadota > Alphaproteobacteria > Sneathiellales > Sneathiellaceae > Sneathiella > uncultured Sneathiella sp. Next base: position 552,037 of record NZ_CAXBKA010000003.1, on the reverse strand, counting down.
AGCATCAAGATACTGAAGGGGCTGAAACCCTATTTCGAGGAATATCACAAGATCCGCTACACGGCGGAGGCGATCCGTTCGGCGGTGGAGCTATCCGCCCGTTACATCAACGACCGCAAGCTGCCGGACAAGGCGATCGATGTGATCGATGAAGTTGGCGCGGCGCAGATGCTGAAAGCGGAAAGCAAGCGCAAGAAGACCATTGGCGTCAAGGATGTCGAGGCCGTAGTCGCCAAGATCGCCCGCATTCCCCCGAAATCCGTCTCGAAAGAGGATACGGTCAACCTGCGCAAGCTCGATGTGGACTTACGCCGCGTCGTCTTCGGTCAGGATGTCGCCATCGACGCGCTGGCAAGCTCCATCAAGCTCGCCCGTGCGGGTCTGCGCGAACCGGAAAAACCCATCGGCTCCTATCTTTTCTCCGGACCGACCGGCGTCGGCAAGACCGAAGTCGCGCGTCAGCTCGCCTCCATCATGGGACTTAATCTGGTGCGTTTCGATATGTCGGAATATATGGAGCGGCATACGGTCAGCCGCCTGATCGGCGCCCCTCCGGGCTATGTCGGGTTCGATCAGGGGGGTCTCTTGACTGATGCAATCGATCAGCAGCCGCATTCGGTGCTTTTGCTCGACGAGATCGAGAAGGCGCATCCGGACTTGTTTAATATTCTTCTTCAGGTCATGGATCATGGTAAGCTTACCGACAATAACGGCAAGCAGGTGGATTTCCGCAATGTAGTCCTGATCATGACGACCAACGCGGGCGCCCATGAGATGACCAAGCAGGCCATCGGCTTTGGCAATGACGTACGCGAAGGTGAGGATGAGGAGGCGATCAAGCGGCTCTTCACCCCGGAATTCCGCAACCGTCTGGATGCGGTCATTCCCTTCGCGCCGCTGCCGCCGGAAGTCGTCTCGCGCGTTGTCGAGAAATTCGTCCTGCAGCTGGAAACACAACTTGAGGACCGCAACGTGACGATCTCGCTTTCCGACACGGCGGCGACCTGGCTGGCCAAGAAGGGCTATGACGCCAACTATGGTGCCCGGCCGCTCGCGCGGGTTATTCAGGACAGCATCAAGAAACCGCTGTCCGAGGAACTGTTGTTTGGCAAGCTTGCCAAGGGCGGCCATGTCTCTGTCGGCGTGAAGGCCGGGGAGCTTACCTTTAAGATCGAAAGCGCGACAGATGTCTCTCGCAAGAACGACGCTGACAAGAAGACGAAAAAGAAGGGCCCGAAGAAAAACACGGAAATGGTCGAAAAATAGGTATTCCGGAATGTAAAAAAGGCGGGAGCATTTCCCGCCTTTTTTAATGGCTTAATATAGAGGGCCGCGCGTTATTTTTGGCCAATTACGCGCCGTCCTTCGTTCAGGGTTTTGAGATAGGCAATCCCCTCATCGGCAATGGCGTAACCGACCATGTCCTCATTCTCGCCAGCCATCTGGTCCATATCCACCCAGTGCGAATAGATTGGCCGTGTGCGGTCCGTGATAATCCCGGATTTGAGCAGCGTCTTGACCAGAACCCGGAAGATATTAGTGGATTCCTTCAGCGTATCGCGCCGGTCTTCATCAGTGAACACTTCCCGGCAGGCATCGCGCACCCACTGCCAGTCGAGGCCGAACTGCTCATAGATCACCTGCTTCTGGCGGATATTGATGAGATTGAAGAGAACGGTTTCAAAGCATTGTGCTGCCCAGTCCTCGACCCGGTTATGTTCCTCCGTTCCAAGCTTCGGAATGGTCTTGTCCGCCCATATCTTGCCGAACTTGTGGTGGAAGGCCTCGTCAGTCATGACAAGCTGTGTCAGCCGCTTGAGAAGCGGGTCGTTGGTTTTGGCATGGAGATTGGCAAAGGCGCCCATCGCCAGCCCTTCAACCAGCATCTGCATCCCGACCAGCTTCTTGTAGACTTCCTCGGCGCTGACCAGTTCTTCAAGCAGGCCGCCGAGCGCTTCGCCGACCGGGTAGGGGCGGCCCCAGCGGGTGCTGATATAACGGCTGAAGGCGGTGACATGGCGGGCCTCTTCACGGGTCTGGTTAGACGCATACTCCTGCGCTCCCGGGTCGACGAGGATGTGGCAAAGTCCGGCGCTTAAGGAAAGCGCGCCTTGCTCTCCGTGCAGGATGCTGGAAAGGCTCCATCTGGTGCTTTCATTGGCGAGACGGATTTTCTGACCTTCATCGAGCTTGTCAGCTACCGCGCTTTGCAGCTCCGGAATGGTTTCCGGGGGCATGATATATTCGGAATTGATATCGAACGGGCTATCGAAATCGAGATAGGTCGGGTCCATCGGGTCCCAGAAATGGTCATGTGTTGCCGAGATAATGCCATCGAAGGCATCCGTCCGCGTCCCATAGCGGTCAACCTCCAGCATTGTCGGAAAATCGTCCCTGCTTACCGTGTTATAAATGGGATCCTGCGTAATATGGTCAGTCATTGTTATCCCTTTAGCCGTTATATAGGGCGGCATCTTGCGGCCTGCCTTTACGTTTACGTAAACGTCAATATTAAAATACACTAAAACAGCGGGAAATTCAACAACCGATTTTAACCATGCGGGCGTGAAGTGACGTTAACTCCGGCCATCGTTCCGAAATGGCGAATGACCGGCGAGATATTCGATTTCGGCAGAGACCTGGCGGGTTTCGGCTTCAAGATATTCCGCCACCGCATCATGAAAGCCGGGATCGCGCAGCCAGTGGGCGGAGTAGGTCTCCGTCGGAAGATAGCCGCGGGCAAGCTTGTGCGGCCCTTGCGCGCCGGCCTCGACCCGCCGGATACCGTGCCGGATCGCATAATCGATGGCGCGGTAGTAGCAGGTTTCGAAATGCAAAAACCGGTGATCCTCAATACAGCCCCAGTAGCGTCCGTAAAGGCAATCACTGCTTTTCAGGTTCAGCGCCCCGGCGATATAACGCCCCTCCCGCTTCACCATAAACAGCACGACCGCCTCCGGCATCGCCGCCCCGAGAAGGCTGAAGAATTCGCGGTTGAGATAGGGTGTCCCCCATTTGCGGCTGCCGGTGTCGATATAGAAACGGAAGAAGGCATCCCAATGTTCTTCCGTGATGGCGTCGCCCGTCACTTCCTCGAAAGTGAGGCCGTTTTCCGTCGCGCCCTTGCGTTCCTTGCGGATTGCCTTGCGTTTGCGGGAGGAGAGTTGGGCCAGGAAATCGTCGAAGTCTCCGTAATTTTCATTCACCCAGTGGAACTGCTCCCCGGTGCGGATCAGCAGGCCGTCCGCCTCCATCAACGCCCGCTCCGCCGGTTCGAGAAAGGTCGCATGAACGGAGGAGAGGTTCAGTTCGGTAGCGACCTGCTTCGCGCCCTGCAGCAGCATCCGCTGATATGCTTCGCGCTCCGGTCCTTCCACGACCAGCAGGCGCGGCCCGGTCACCGGGGAGAAAGGGACGGAGAGCTGCAGCTTCGGATAATATTTCCCGCCGGCGCGTTCATAGGCATGGGCCCAGCTGTGATCGAAGACATATTCACCCTGGCTGTGCCCTTTCACATACATGGGGGCGACGCCCTTGATCTCGCCGCCCAGCTCCAGGGCGAGGTGATAGGGCATCCAGCCGCTGTTGGCGCTGACGGAGCCGCTGTCCTCCAGCGCTTTCAGGAACTGATAGGTGACGAAGGGATGATCGCTCACAAGGCAGGCGTTCCAGTCGGCCTCGCTCACGTCGGAAATGGACTGAAGGGTTCTAATCAAGGGTGCGTCAGACATCCGTTCCGGAAAACTCTGAAAAATTCGTGGAAACCATAGTCTAGCAGATATTCTTTTGCCGCGCGGGGTCAATTCAAAAAAATCCGGATAATATTAAAAAGAAAATAACTTGAAAATAATACAACTTATATATGTATATAAAGACTATGTTTTATTTATTTGATGCTGCTGCGGCAGATTATTACGGAGACACATCATGGATTGGATTAAAATCGGGGCTGGCGCCCTCATCGGCGGCGCCGTTGCCGCCGTGATTACGGTATTGCTCGTTATATATTTCGATAAACCGGCGGCCAGTTCCGGCGGCGATGGCACCGGCATTGAAAGCGGCGCTATTGTTGCGTTTGACGGCACCTCCAAATGCCCGTCGGGCTGGAGCGTTTACACCAAGGCGGAAAGCCGGGTGATTATCGGGGCTGCGGACAGCTCGCCGGGCAAGGGGGCCGACGGCAAGGCCCTGAGCGCGCATAAGGCCGAAACGACCGGGGGGCAGGAAACGGTGATGCTTGCCGCGTCCAACCTGCCGCCGCATACCCATAAGTACGATGATATCTATTATTCCGAAAACGGCGGAACGGTGACCGTGCCGAATAATTTCGGCAGCAAGGGGTCGGATAACGACAACAAGGGCTACCAGATCACCCGAACGACGATTGCCGACAACAATACACCGACGGCAATCAGAAATTTACCGCCTTTCATTGCGCTCACCTATTGCGTGAAAGGCTGATGAAAAGGGGAGCGTTTGCCGCGCTCCCCATTCCGCTCAGCTGATCTCGAACACCGCGTCGATCTCGACGGCCACATTCATCGGCAGGGCATTGGTGCCGACCGCAAAGCGGGCATGGCGGCCCTTGTCGCCGAATACTTCCACCATCAGGTCGGATGCGCCGTTGACGACTTTCGGCTGCTCGCCGAAGCCATCGGTGCAGTTGACGAAGCCGCTCAGCTTGACGCAGCGCACGACCCTGTCGAGATCGCCGCCGCAGGCATCCTTCACCTGCGAGAGGATATTCAAGCCGCAGACACGGGCACAGGCGACACCGTCTTCGGTCTTGAAATCCGCCCCGACCTTGCCCTGATAGGCCAGCTTGCCATCAACAAAGGGCACCTGCCCCGAGATGAAGACGAGATTACCGGTTTTGACATAGGGGACATAGTTTGCCGCGGGCGCGGTCGCCGCCGGAATTTCAATGCCGAGTTCCGCCAGATGGGCGTCAATTTTACCTGCCATGTTTCACCTCTTGTTTAGATTCTGCAGTAAGTTATCCGCCGGGACGGCCACCGCCGCCACCGGTAATGCGAATGCCGACATTCTTTGTCTGCACATAGTTCAAAAGCGCTTCCTGGCCCTTCTCCCGGCCATAACCGGACCGCTTCATGCCGCCGAAGGGGGTTTCGATGCCGCCAGCGAACCATTCATTAACGAAGACCTGTCCCGCGATCAACCTGTCCGCCGCCCAGTGGGCTGTTGCCAGGTCCTTCGTATAGATCCCCGCGCAGAGGCCATAGTCCGTGCCGTTGGCGAGCGCAATGGCCTCTTCCGGCTCGTCATAGGTAAGGACGGAGAGGACCGGTCCGAAGACTTCCTCGCGGGCAATTGTCATATCCGCGGTGACGTTGCTGAAGACCGTCGGTTCGATAAAATGCCCGGGCAGGCCGTCATGCTTGCGGCCGCCGGTTACGGCTTCCGCCCCGGCCTGCGAAGCCGCGAGGCACATTCCCTCGATCTTGTCGGCCTGCGCTGCTGAGATCACCGGTGTCAGGTCATGGCCGTCGATCCCGGGGCCGATGGAGAGGGACTTGGCCTTGGCCGCCAGCTTGTCGATAACCTCATTATGCAAGGCCTTCGGGACGATCAGGCGCGACTGGGCGGAGCAGACCTGCCCGGCATGGCTGAAAATCCCGCTTGCCGTTGAATTGACGGCCTGATCGATATCCGCATCCTTGAAAAGGACCCCGGCGGACTTCCCGCCGAGTTCCATGACGCAGGGAATGACCCGTTCCGCCGCCGCATGCAGGATCGACTGGCCTGTCGCAACCGAGCCGGTGAAGACGATATGGTCGATATCCGGATGGGAGACGAGCGCGGCACCGCAGTCATGACCATAGCCGCAGAGGATATTCACGGCCCCTTTCGGGACGCCCGCCCGGTGGCAGGCCTCGGCGATAAAATAGGTGGAAAGCGGGGAGAGTTCCGGCGATTTCAGGACAACCGTATTGGCGGTCGCAAGGGCGCAGGCAACCGAGCGCGCCGCGATCTGCAACGGAAAGTTCCAGGGCACGATCTGCGCCGACACGCCGAAGGGAGAGGGGATTGTATAGTCCACATAATCCGCGCCGAGCGGGATCATCCGGCCTTCCAGCTTGTCGGCGAGCCCGCCGTAATAGGTGAAATAGCGCGCCGCCGCCATGGCCTCGTTCTTGCCACCGGCCAGCGTCTTGCCGTTATCAAGGCACTCGGCGAGGGCGATCTCGTCGGCCATTTCCGTCAGATGACGGGCAATCTCGAACATCAAGGCACCGCGGTTGGTCGGGCGCATATTATAGAGCTCCCGGCTCTCGAAGCAGGCGCGCGCAGCGGCCACGGCCCGGTCGATATCTGCTTTTCCGGCGCGGGCGACCTCGGCGAGCTGTTGTCCCGTCGCCGGGTTCTCGATTTCGATGCGGTCGCCACCCTCCGCATCGGCCCATTGGCCATCGATATAGTTCTGCCAGTATTTTTTTATCTCGCTCATGCCCTGCCTTCTTTTCTGACCCAGCCAGCGTTGTCTATCACGAGCCACGGGGAAGGGCCAGCCCGTGTGTTCATGAGGTGCATTTTTTTCCCTTTTGCCTTATAAGGGAGTAGAATAATCCTATATGAACGAAACGGGAAAATCAGCGGGTAGTCCGATGGGTCTGGATAGCGTTAATTTCGATAATCGTTGCGGTCATTTTCCGGCAACGAATGAGCAGGAAGAGTTGTTCGCCTGGCTGATTGACGCCGGGCTGAAGGGTGGCACGGTTCGGGAATTGTTCACCGAGTTCTGCGAACGGCTAATCAGCCAGGGCGTCAAGCTCAAGCGGGGTAATATCGCCTTGAGTGCGATCCATCCGCAGGTGAGCGCCTTCATGTACACCTGGCGGCGCGGGGAAGGTCTGGTGACCAATACAAATTTCCTGCATTCCGAAGAGCCGGGCGAAGGCTGGTTCGCGAGCCCGTTCTTTTTCATGCTGACAAACAAGCTGACCTTTCTGCATCGCCGGCTCGATGACGAGACGGAGCTCGATTTTCCGGTCCTTGTGGAATTCAAAAACGAAGGGCTAACGGACTGGTTTTGCCAGATTTTCGATTTCGGCTGGGGCTTTGAAGACCAGACAACGGAGCGGAACGCCGGGTTGATTACAAGCTGGGCGTCTGACCGGCCGGGCGGGTTCACGGATGAGGAATTCCGGATTCTCAGCCGGACAATTCCGGTGTTCGGGCTGGCGGCGAAGGGGATTGCCTCCTTCCGGACGGCGCGGTCGGTGCTGGAAACCTATATCGGGCGGGAGACGGCGCAGAAGGTTCTCTCCGGACAGATCCGCCGCGGCTCGGTCGACAGCATCAACGCCGTCCTTGTCTATGCTGATTTGAAAGGCTTTACCAGCCTGACGGATGTGACCGGGCAGGGCGATCTGGTGGAAATGCTGGATCAGTATCTCGACTGCATGGCCTGCCCGATCGAGGACGCGGGTGGCGAGATTCTGAAATTCATGGGTGATGGCCTGCTGGCAACCTTCGAGTTGTCATCGACGGAGCCCGATGAAATGCAGAAGATATGCGAAACTGCCTTGCATGCGGCGGAGACGATGATGTCGGGAATTGCGACGCTTAACGAGAAACGGCAGCAGTCCAAGCAGCCGACGATGGGTCTCGACATTGCGCTGCATGTGGGTGAGGTGATGTACGGGAATGTCGGGTCGGAAACGCGGCTGGATTTTACCGTCATCGGACCGGCGGTGAATGAGGTCAGCCGGATCGAAGCGCTGTGCGATATTCTGGACACCCGGCTTATCGCCTCGGGTGATTTTGTCCGCGCTGCGCGGGAGGCGGGAGCTGCCTTGACGTCCTGCGGCTTTCATGAGCTGCGCGGCGTGCGCGCGCCGATCGAACTGTTCTGCCACGGCTAGGGCGGGCGTCAGGATTATTTCCGGGTCGCCCGCTTGTTCGTCTTCTTGTTTTCATACATGGCCTTGTCAGCGGTCGCCATCAGGTCATTGAACGAACTGTTATCGCCATAGAAAGCCAGCCCCATGCTTGCCTTCAGGAAGATTTTCCGGCCACGTGCGGAGATCGAGGTTGCGCTTACCTCACGCTGGATGGTGAGGGCGCGATTGCGGCCGTTCTCTTCATTCGTCCGTGTGAGAACGAAAACAAATTCGTCGCCGCCGATACGGGCAATGAAATCGGACCCGCGAAGGTTGTTGCGGATCGTATCGGCAAGCGCACAGAGCGCGTTGTCGCCGATATCATGACCATAGTGGTCGTTGATTTCCTTGAAGTCATTGAGGTCCATGAAGGCAAGGGCGCCGGTCTCCCCATGGCGGCGTGAGGTAATCAGCGTCCGGGTCATGAAGTCCTGAAGTCCGCGGCGGTTATGCAAACCGGTCAGTTCGTCGGTGGAGGAGAGCGCTTCAAGCTCGCGGATGCGTTCCTGCTGTTCGCTGATATGCTGCTCCGCGCTCGCCGCATAGGCGATCACGCGATTGATCAGCTGCCAATGCTTTGCCGGAGCCTGACGCCTGACGCTTGTTTTCAGCGCCATCGCCAGATCTTCGAGCTGCGACCCGATCTCCGTGTCAATTCCCATCGGGAAAGCGGCTTGCGGGGACGGTATGGTTGTCATGGGTGATGACATTTTCTTACTCCAAAGCTGGGCCGCCCCGGTCACTTTGACCAAAAACACGCATTGGCGCCGGAGCGGCAAATTTAACTACCCTTCAATATGCAGCAACCATGCCAATATCTCCTTTCGAGAAAACGTATTGATAACAAAGGGTTAGATTTCAATTTAAAGGATTTGTTCATTTTTACGTTAATTTGCGTGGAATTTTATGCCTTTTCGCGCGGAATAAATGACCGGGAATATCGGCCCGGAGAGCTTTTTGTGATATGTCTTCACAGCGCGGCGATTGGGGTATATTACTGACCCGTGAAATTATGCGGAATTTTTTTTGATTAAACTGGGTTATTTATTTTAATGAAATGGAAAAATTTTATTCGGGCTGTTATCGGCACTGTTGTGCTGGGTCTCGCTGCTCCTGCCTTGGCTGCGCCTTTGCAACTTGCCTCCCATCAGGCCGTTTATGACCTGAAGCTCGACAGGTTGAAGGACAACAGCGGCATTGAGGCCGTGCGCGGACGCATTGTCATGAAAGTGGAGCAGCAATGTGACGGACTGATTGTCAATCAACGCATGGTTCTGGAAATGGTCAATTTCGAGGGGAGCGTGATTGTCTCCGATTATAACCAGTCGACATGGGAAGATGAGGCGGGCCGAATGATGCGGTTTGACATGTCCAACATGCTGAACGGGCAGTTGATCGAGAAATACAGCGGTGTTGCCGAGCATCGGGAGGAAGGCGCCATTGTCGAGTTCAGCGAACCTAAGTCCGAGGAGATGGAGCTTCCCGACGGGGTTATTTTCCCCGGCGAGCATACCCGTCAGGTCATGAAGGCAGCGGCGGCCGGACGCAGCCTGCTGTCAGCGAAAGTCTATGATGGCAACGGGGAAGACGGGCTGTCCGATACGCTGGCGGTGATCGGCAAGGCGCAGACGCTTCTCTCGCCCGCGGCGGAGATCGAGGCGCTGGCCGGGCGTACCTTCTGGCCGTTGCAGATTTCCTTTTTCGATCTTTCGCAGCAGCAGACTGAGCCGGACTACAAAATCAGCATGAAGATTTTCGATAACGGCATCGCGACCGATCTCCATCTCGAATATAGCGATTTCTCCCTGTATGGCAAGGTGTCGAACCTGACCATCTTTGAGAAGGATAAATGCTCTTAAATCTCGTAGGGGTTGCTTTCTCCGGGCATTGGCAGGTACGATATCGCGGAGAATGAACGGAGGTTGCGTATGTCGTCTGAAAGTGATTCTGTTCCCGCCGCAGACGGCCGTCCAGGTATGGCCATTGCGATGGAGACTGAGCGAGAAGGGCGTACGCTCACCTATGATATTTCCCGCGGGCAGGTGTTGGTCCGGCTGCTCAAGAACAAGATTTTCGGCCTGCTGACGCTTGGTATCTACCGTTTCTGGGGGAAAACCTATCTGCGCCAGCTTCTCTGGCAGGGGCTGAAGATCGGCACGGACCGGCTTGAATACAGGGGCACGGCGAAGGAGCTGTTCATTGGTTTCCTGATTGCCCTGATCATCCTGCTGCCGCTGTTCCTGCTGACCAGCTTCGCAATCGAACTGCTTGCCCTGTTGAACGAGACGGTCGCGATTTTCAGCCAGCTTCTCAACTTCCTGATTCTTTATACCCTCTGGCAGTTTGCCCGCTATCGCCTCTGGCGGTATCGGCTTTCACGGACAGCCTGGCGGGGCATCCGCTTTTATCTGTCCGGCCGTGCGACGCTCTATGCCTGGAACGTCCTGATCCGGACGGTTGCGTCCCTTGTCACCCTCGGCTGGGCCTATCCCTGGCTCCGGTCCTACCGGTTGCAGTATCAGCTCAACAATACCCATTTCGGCGATGGCCGCTTCACCTATGCCGGGCGGACGGCGGGGTTGTACAAGCTTTACTGGCCCGCCATTCTGATAACCCAGCTGGTGATTGCCGGTGGTCTCGGATACCTGGCGACGTCGGATGTGATGACGCTCTCCATGGAGGCGATCACGGCGATTGGCGACGGCAAGGCTGCGATGGCGGCTGAGGATCTCGGCCCGGTCTATGTCGGCGGCTTTATTATCGTGTGCGCGCTAATGGTCTTCACGTTTGTGACCCGCGTCTGGGAATTCCGTTATATGGCGGCGAACACCTCTTTCATGGGCGCCCGGTTTTCCTCCAGCCTGCGGCTGCGCTCGGTTTTTATCATCTTTCTATTTCTTTTTCTGCTGTCCCTTGTCAGCATGATTGCTTTCGGGGTGGTGATCGCCCTTGTGATTATGTGGCAGAGCGCCCTCGCGGCCATCCTGCCCTTCATTTTTCTGCTGATTGCCTGGATCGGAATAGATATCCTGAAAACCCTGTTTTTCCTGGTGCCGCTGGTCAAGGCGATCTGCAAATCAACGGAGATAGACACGCTCGCCCCGTTCGAGGAGGCCGCCGCGAATGCCGAGAAATCACCGAGCTACGGTGAAGGTTTTGCCGATGCCATGGATGTGGGAGCCTTTTAAACGATGTCTGTTGCCGCTCGATTGTTCGATGGAAAAACCGCGAAAGCGCAGCCTGTCCTGCTGACCCTGGCCGAAGATCGGCTCTATGTCACGGCGGAAGACGGCGCGCCGGTCGGAGACTGGGCGCTGGCGGAGCTCCGGGATGAAAACCGTCCGCTGCGAGAGGATGAGCTCCGGCTCTCCCTCGATCATGAGGAAGGCCGGATTGTCGTCACCGATATCGCCTTTGTCGAGCAGTTGCGACATCTCTGCCCAACCCTGCAAAAGCGCCGGTCTGCGCCCAAAGGATGGTGGCGGCCCTATGCGTTCTGGGGCGGCGGCGCGGTACTGTCGGTGGTGCTTATCTTCACCGTTATCCTGCCGCTTCTGGCCGGGCAGGTCGCGCGTCTCCTGCCAATGGAAACCCGCGAGCAGATTGGCAGTCAGGCAACGGATTTCATTGTTCAGTCGATTGCGCGGCGAAACGGGACAACACCGGAAGCCGTCACCTGCTCCAATCCGGAGGCGGAGGCGGTTTTGCAGAAGCTGGTCAGCTTGCTGCAGAACGAGGCCGACGCGGATGAAACTGTCCGCAATATTACGGTGGTAAAGACGAAGCAGGCGAACGCCTTTGCCCTTCCGGGCGGACAATTGATCATTTTCTCAGGCCTGCTTGATCTCGCGGATCATCCGAACGGTTTTACCGGCGTTCTCGCCCATGAAATGGCCCATGTGGCGCATAATCATCCAACGCGCCTTTTTGTCACCAATGCCGGGGTGGCGACCGTTTTAAGCATCCTGCTGGGTGATGTGACAGGGGGAACCTTCCTCGCGGCGTTGGGTCAGATGACCCTCGGCTCCGGCTACAGCCGCGATTTCGAGCGCGAGGCGGACCAGTCCGCAATTGAACGGATGCAGGCGGCGGGGCTTGACGTGTCCCCGATGGCGAATCTCATGCAGAAGCTCGGGGAGCAGCCGGGCTCGGAGAGCTTCCTCTCCTTCCTCGATAGCCATCCGGGGTTCGAGGAACGCGTCGCGACGCTGACGGCGGCTGGAGATAACGGCAGCAACGCCCTGAGTGAGACGGAATGGGCCGTGCTTCAGGGGTTCTGCAAATAAGTCAGCGTTTGGCCGTCAGGCCGCGGCCCTTGGAAATCACAGCATCACCGAACTTCTGCCGGAGCTTGTCCATGGCCGTCTCGACGTCCTTGTCATGGCCGCTTTTCGCGCTGAGCAGGTCCGGCCGGTCGGCATCTTCCAGTTCGCCGAAACTGCTGATCCCGACGCCGATCAGGCGGAAGTTGCGTGTCGGCACGACCTTTTCCAGATGCGGCTTGACCTCGCGATACAGGGTTTCCGCAAGCTGGGTCGGCTGGGACAGGGTATGGCTGCGGGTGATGGTTTTGAAATCTCCCGTTTTGAGCTTGAGCGTGATAGTCTTTCCGGCCTTGTTCGCCGCTTTCAGCCGTTTCGAGACTTTCTCGCAGAGCGGCCAGAGGCGGGCGAGGAGAATGTCGATGTCATCAATGTCGGTGCTGAAGGTCGTCTCCGCCGAGATGCTCTTGGCCTTGAGGTCGGCTTTTACCCGCCGGGTGTCCTCCCCGCGGGAGAGATGGTAGAGCCGTTCCCCCATCACGCCGTAGCGTGCCACCAGTTCAGCCTTCTCCCGGTGCTGAAGCTGTCCGATGGTGGTGATCCCCTCGCTCGCCAGCTTGCGGTTGAGGGCCTTGCCGACGCCCCAGATCTGGCTGACCGGGCGGGGAGCAAGGAAATTGAGGGCTTCCGCTTGGCCGATCACCGCGAAGCCGTTCGGCTTGTCGAGGTCGGAGGCGAGCTTGGCCAGATACTTATTGTAGCTGAGCCCGACGGAGACGGTAATGCCGATTTCCCGCTCAATCTCGCGGGCCAGCCAGGCCATGGATTGCGCGGCATTCCGGTGATGCAGCATCTCCGTGCCCGCGAGATCGAGGAACGCTTCATCTAGCGATAGCGGCTCTACATCCGGTGTCAACCGGTCATAAAGGGCGCGGATTTCCCGGCTGACCGCGGCATACTTCGAAATATCCGGTGGGATGATCGTGGCATCGGGACAGAGCCGTTTCGCCTTGAACAGCGGCATGGCTGATCGCACGCCTGACATGCGGGCGATATAGCAGCAGGTGGAAACAACGCTGCGCGGGCTGTCATGGGCAATGATCAGTGCTTTCGAATTCAGCGCCGGATTGTCCCGCTTCTCCACCGCGGCATAGAAGGCGTCGCAATCGACATGCGCCAGGGTGAGGGAGAACAGCTCCGGATGGGTCAGGGTTCTCGGCGAACGGCAGCTCGTACAACGTCTGTCATGGCGCAGCTTTTCATCGTCAAGGATCGTGAGGCAGTTGCGGCAGAGACTGGCGATGTTCCCCTCCCGTCAATACTCGCCCGTCTCGATATGACGGATGATATGAGCGCATATGTCCGGCCAGCCGTAGAGCCGCGTGTGGCAATGTTCCGCCGGGCCCAGCAGTTTAGACAGTCGGTCATCGGCGATATAGTGCAGCCGGTGGACATGCGCCGCATGGCGGTTGACCGAGCTGTGGTTATGCGGGATATCGTCGATGAAATAGGCGGGCGCGTTCAGGTCGTGGGTGAGATAGCGGACGACTTCCCCCTTGCTGCCGACATTGGCGATCAGCGGGAAATCCATGCCGTTGCCTTTCAGGCCCTCCAGGCGTTTGGCCGCATATTTCGGCGGCACATTGCTGAGCACGACCACTTGTGCATGTTCGCTGAGAGTGGCCAGTCCCTCGGCGGCACCGTCAACGGCCGCAAGATGCGCGCAGCGCTGATCGAAAAAGTCGGTGAGCAACGCGCCGACTTCCTGTTGCTCAATCGGCTGTTTGTTGCTGATCCGGCGGATATTCCCCGTGAGCGCAAAGGAACTCCAGTCGAAAAACAGCTCTCTAGTTCCCAGGAATTCCTCTAGGCCAGCCATGAAATTGAACAGTACTTCGTCCGCGTCCGTGATGACCAGAGGCCGTTCCCGGTCGAGGGACAGGGTCTCTAGCTGCGGGCGAACGTCGTCGTGGATGCCGGTAAACATGATCAGTAATCCTCCACCGGGGCGCCGGGCAGGAACTGCCGCGCGCGCGCTGGGCTGGTTGCCTCCAGATTCGCCTCCGTACAGAAATCGATCAGAATATCTTCATGGGCCAGCAGGAAATCAAGAACACCCGCCAGAATTTCCGCATTGTCCGCGGAATGGGAGAGATTCCGGGGATCCACACCGGTTTCCGCCAGCATCCAGCTCATGGTTTTCTCGCTTCCGGCAATAAAGGCAAGTGCCTGAAGGGCAACAATCTCGGATTTTTCGTAATTCATGAAACTTTCTACGCCCTGAAACCGTTAACGGTAAGGAAAACTTAATCATATTTCTGTTTATTGGTATCCAATGATAGTCTCAAGTGCTGAAAATTGGAAACAGGAAGCAGAGTTCGCCCTGAACTATTCCTATCTTGGCGGCATTTGAAATTGGGAATTGGATGAGTTGAACATGAAGACAGTGTTGATTGTCGAAGATAACGACTTAAATATGAAGCTGTTCCACGATCTTTTGGAAGCACATGGATATAAGACGATCCAGACCAAGGACGGAATGGAAGCCTTGGGACTGGCGCGGGAGCACTCGCCGGACCTGATCCTGATGGACATTCAATTGCCAGAAGTATCCGGGCTGGAAGTGACGAAATGGATCAAAGAGGATGAGGCGTTGAAGTCTATCCCTGTTATTGCCGTCACCGCGTTCGCCATGAAGGGGGATGAGGAAAAAATCCGCGAAGGAGGCTGCGAAGCCTATGTCGCCAAGCCCATTTCCGTCGAAAATTTCCTGAATACAGTAAAAGAGTTTTTGAGCTAGATTATGTCTGCACGCATCCTGGTCGTTGATGATGTCATTCCGAACGTTAAAATCCTCGAGGCAAAACTGTCGGTCGAGTATTACGACGTTGTGACGGCCTATAACGGTCCCGATGCCCTCGAAATCGCGCTGGAACAGCAACCTGATCTCATTCTTCTCGATGTGATGATGCCGCAGATGGACGGGTTCGAAGTTTGCCGCCGTCTGAAAGCGGACCTGCGCACAGCGCATATTCCGGTTATCATGGTCACCGCCCTGAGTGAAGCGGCGGATCGGGTGCAGGGCCTGGAATCGGGCGCCGATGACTTCCTGACCAAGCCTGTGGATGATCTTGCCCTGTTTGCCCGGGTGAAATCCCTTCTCCGGCTGAAGATGATGATGGACGAATTCCGCCTGCGTGAGGAGACGAGTTCCGAGCTTGGCGTGATCAGCATGTCCGACCGCAAGGAAGAAGCCATCCAGCGCGCCCGCATTCTGGTGATTGACGATAACGAATTCTCCGTCCGCCTGATGACTGATATCTATGCGGAAACCTATGATGTGACGCTGGAGCCGGACATGCAGGAGGCGCAGGTTCTCCTGCGCGGCGGCGATTATGATCTCGCTGTGATCAGCCTTGATTCCGCGACCCATGATCCCTTGCGTCTTTGTTCCCGTATCCGCAGCTCGGATGAAACACGGCATCTGCCGATCCTGACCCTTGTCGATGAATCAGACAAGGACAAGCTGCTTCGGGGTATGGATATCGGCATCAATGATTATGTCATGCGCCCGATCGATACCAATGAGCTGATTGTCCGGACCCGCACGCAAATCCTGCGCAAGCAGTATCAGGACAGGCTTCGGGATAATTTCCACCGCAGTATGGAACTTGCGGTGACCGACAGCCTGACCGGGCTTTATAATCGGCGCTATATGTCCAATCACCTGAATGCCATGCTGCAACGGGCGAAAATGGACTACAAGCCGGTTTGCCTGATGATCTTGGATATCGATTTCTTCAAGCCGGTGAATGATACCCATGGCCATGATGTCGGCGATGATGTGATCAAGGAATTCTCGGCCCGCATCGGCATGAGCATCCGCGGGATCGATCTTGCCTGCCGCTATGGCGGCGAGGAGTTCGTTGTCGTGATGCCGGACACGGACTTGTCGATGGCCTCCACCGTCGCGGAACGTCTACGTCGACAGATGGCCGACAAACCCTTTGTTGTGAGCAATAACAAGCTGGAGCTTGATTTGACCTGCTCCATCGGCGTAACGGTCTCGCAGGAGCAGGAAGAGGCCGACAGCCTGCTGAAACGGGCGGATGAGGCGCTTTATAAAGCGAAGAGGGACGGGCGGAACCGGGTTGTCGTTGCCCCATGCCCCGTGACGGCCTTCGCCAAATCGTCCGGTGTTGCCGCGCGATAGGCTTGATCCCGAAACTTACCCACAAAAAAGGCCGCAAAACTGCGGCCTGTTTCATTTATGCGGTAGGCAGGTTACTTGATCTTGGCTTCCTTGAAGTCAACATGCTTGCGGGCAACCGGGTCATACTTGCGCACAACCATCTTTTCCGTCATCGTCCGCGGGTTTTTCTTGGTCACGTAAAAGAAACCCGTGTCCGCTGTGCTTACCAGCCTGATTTTCAATGTTGTCGGCTTAGCCATGTCCGAAACTCCAGTCATCTTCCGCAAATGCGCGGAAGTAAATAATATCGAAGCCCGGAAAATACGGATTTAATCGGCGAAGTCAAGCGCGAGCTTGTTAATTGCGCGTTTTTTATCCCCTGCCGTCCCGCCGGAGCTGTAGCGCGGCAATAAGCACAAAGGCGGCGCAGGCCACGGCAAAGGTGAGCGGCATGCCATGCGGCTCATACATCTCCATGGCCGTGCCCGCGAGAGTCGGTCCGAACAGCCCGCCCAGGCCCCACAACATGTTGACGGCGGCGGTTGCGATGATCAGGTCACCGCCCCTGAAATGCTGCCCCATGACGACGAGGGCGATTGTGTAGGTGCCGACCACGCCGCCGCCCCAGATAATCAACAACGGCCACAGCAGATAATGGTTGAGGACCACGAACGGCAGAAGCAGCGCGCCAACCACCCCGACAATGCCGCAGCCGAGAATCACCCAGCCGCGATTATAACGGTCGGCCAGCCAGCCGATCGGCAACTGCAGCAGGATATTCCCCGCCAGCAGGGCGCTTGTCATCAGCACGGAGGTTTCAAGAAGTTGCCCGTTCTTGACGCCATAGACCGGCATCAGGGTGAGCACCGAGCCGTCAAAAAAGGCGACGAGCAGCGTTGCGGCGCTGATCATCGGAGCGATTCTGACGAAGGAGAAGATCGAATAGCTGCCTTTTTCGCCAAGATCGGGAAACTGTTTTCCCACGGGAAGGAAGGCCAGCCCGCCGGCAAGGACAATGAGCGCGGAGATGACAAACGGCCGGCTTCCTTCGGCGCCGATGAAATTGATAAGCACCGGGCCGAACGCGAATCCGAGGGTGATCGCCGAGATATAGATCGCCACCGTTCGCCCGCGGCTTTTCTCATCGGCGATTTTGTTCAGCCAGGTCTCGCTGATGGTGAACAGGACGGCCATGGACAGGCCGATCATCAGGCGCAGGAAAAACCACAGGTAAATATTGTTCGAGAGCGACAGTGCCCAGATCGAAAAGGCGGCCAGTAGGAGGGAGGACCAGAGCATCTTGCCCGATCCGAAGAAACGGGTCAGCGCCGGCAGTACCGGAGAGACAAAGAGGAATGTCAGGGACGGGAGGGAGCCCATCAGCCCGATCACGTCGCTGCCATAGCCCCATCTCTCCATGTTCAGGGAGACAAGCGGGATCGACAGGCTTAAGGAGACACCCATGATCGTCGCCGCCGCGATGATGGCAACCAGGGCGCGCCGGTTATCCACCGGCGGGGTCTCAGTCATTGTCGAAATTGCGGATAAAGGGTTTGTCCCGAAGATAGGTAAACAGAGGAACGGCAGAGCCCTCCCGCGGCATCGGTGCCGTGGCACGCTTGATTTTCCGGTCGACTTCTTCCAGCACGAATTCCGTCACGTCGATCAGCGGGACATGGTGGGTCTCGGACAAGGGGATCCAGCGCAGATCGATCAATTCGCCGGAACCGCCGAGATCGCCGCCGGTGATATGCTTCGCATCCAGCGTCAGAAACCGCGTATTGAAGCGGATGGGGCTTTTGGGTGGCGTGATCGCACGGGCAATGAAATCCAGCCGGGAAAGGTCCGGCAGAAGTGTATCGTTTTTCACATCGCCTATGACGAGGCCCGTTTCCTCATGGGTTTCGCGCACCGCCGCCGTGGCCACCGCATGCGCCATACCGGCGGGCCGGGAGAGCATTTGCTCGATCTCCGGTGCCAGCGGGGCCAGCGGTGTTACATCTGCATCCGCCCGGTCGACGCGGCCACCTGGGAAAACATAGACATCGGGGAGGAACTTGTGGCTCTTGGCGCGGCGGCCCATCAGGACATAAAGATCGTCCGGCCGCTGGTCATAAATGACAAGGCTGGCAGCATGCCGGGGTCTCACCGGTCGCAGCTTTGGGGGGTGGGAAGTCATTCTTCCGCAAAAATCCGTTTGCCATGACGCATCTGGAACATGGGAACAGGGCGGTTGGCGTCCCGCTCGGGACGGGTTTTCAGGAACGTATCCAGATGACCGATGACATGCTCCGTGATCAGGGGAATGTCGAGATTGAGGGCCTCTGGGATGGTAACCCAGCGCAAATCCAGAAGCTCGCTCGAATCCTTCATGGTGCCTTCCAGTGTCTCGGCATCAGCGACGAAAAACCGCGTATTGAAGCGCTTCTTGCGCGACGGTGGCGTGACGGCCCGGACAATATAGTCGAGTTTGGACAGGTCCGGCCCGCAGGTCGCGGTGCCGAAGTCATTCCAGATGGCAACGCGGGAGCGGCGGGGCGCCGGATAGGTTTCGGCAAGGCGCAGGCCCGTCTCCTCGAAGGTTTCGCGGATGGCGGCGACGGCAAGGGCACGGGCGCGGGCGGGTGAGCAGCCGCCCCGGACAAGGCGGGCCATGACATCATCGCGCAGGTCCCGCGCAGGGGGGATACGACCGTCGCTGGCGTCGACGCGCCCACCCGGAAAAACATAGGTATTGGGCATGAAACTGTGCCGTCCGCTCCGTTCTCCCATCAGGATTTCAGTGTTTTTGCTGCTCTGCCGGTACAGGATGAGGGTCGCGGCATCTTTCGGGCGGGGGGCTTTACTTCCGTCTGTCCGGCTTTCCGCGACGGAACGTTTCTTTTCGGTAGTCATTTTCTGGCACTTTCACTTTTTACCCGAATATGCACCGGGCAACGCCGCAAGTCCAGAGTGATTACGTGAAATCGCCGCCGAAGCCGTGCATGTAGCGGGCCCACTGGATGCCGATCAGGGCGCCTTTTATCCTTGGCAGCATCCAGAGCGCCGACACCAGACATACGGGAATCCAGATTGTCAGTTGGATCCAGGTAGCTGGGCTGTAGATCTGTTCCACGGCGACCAGGCCGGACATGGCGAAATGCAGCACGATCAGCATGGTGAAATAGGGCGGGGCATCGTCCGCACGCTGATGATGCAATTCCTCGCCGCATTTATCGCAGCTGTGATTAACCTTGATATATTTGTGGAACATCCGGCCCGCCCCGCATTTCGGGCAGCGCTGACGCAGGCCATTCAGCATGGCCTGACCAACGGATCGTTCTTCTTTAGCGGCAGTCATCATTGGCATTATTTCTCAACTTTCCCTCGAAAGATACCATTATCTGGCGATGGAGAGTATGCGGAAAAAGGCTTTGCGACACTCTGCCGCAGAGTCAGCCCTGTTCTTTCCGCCGCTGTGCCCGTTTCTTGCCCTTGGGCAGCGTGCGCTTCTTTTTCTTCACGTTCCGCGTCGTGTCCGGCTTGGCGGATCGGCGTGGTGGCGGACGTCTTGACGACCCTGCTTCCGTCTTGCCGCCATCGCGGCCGTCGATGACCTCGGCGATCATGCTGCCGGTCACGATATCGACTTCGCGCAGCCGGACGGAGAGACGGTCCGCAAGACGGAAAGTCTCGCCCGTGCGCTTGCCGACAAGCATATGCTTGTCCGCATCGAAATTGAAAAAGTCATTGCCGAGAGAGGAGATCGGCACCAGTGCATCGGCGCCCGTGTCATCGAAGCTGAGGAACAGTCCGGCCCGGGTGACGCCCGATACCTTCGCCTGGAAAATCTCGCCGACCTTATTGGCGAGGAAGACCGCGGTGAAACGGTCGTTGGTTTCCCGCTCCGCCACCATGGCCCGGCGCTCGGTTGCGGAAATATCGGTGCCGATTTCCGTGAAGGCGGCGGCTTCTTCCTCCTTCAGCCCGTCCGTTCCCAGCTTCAGTGCCGCGATCAGGCTGCGATGGATCAGCAGGTCGGCATAGCGGCGGATCGGAGAGGTGAAATGCGCATAATTGCTGAGATGCAGGCCGAAGTGATGGAGATTTTCCGGGCTGTAGACCGCCTGCGACTGGCTTCTGAGCACCAGCGAGCTCACCAGCTCCCGGTCGATCTCGTTATCCGCCTGCGCCAAGACGCGGTTGAAGCTGGCCGTGGTTACCACCTGTCCCTTGGCGAAACGGATATTCATCTCGGCCAGTGTTTCATGCAGTCCGACCAGCTTGTCGGCGGTCGGCGGTTCATGGACACGGAACATGCAGGGCTGCTTCATCTTCACCAGCGTTTCCGCCGCCGACACATTGGCCTGAATCATGAATTCTTCGATCAGGAGATGGGCAGCGAAGCGTTCCTTTTTATGGACCGCCTTGATAAAGCCGTCCTCGCCAAACTCGATCTGGCGCTCCGGCAGGTCAAGGTCGAGCGGCTGGCGCTTGGCGCGGGCTTTCTTGAGGGCTTCGAACGCTTTATACAGCGGTTCGATCACCTCGTCCCGCAGGGCTTCCGTCACGTCGTTCGGGTGGCCGTCATGGGCATCCTGGGCCTCCCGATAGGTGAGGGAGGCAACGCTGCGGATCAGGCCGCGCATGAATTTATGGCGGAGCTTGTTGCCTTCCGCATCGAACCACATCTGCACCGCCATAACCGGCCGGTCGACATTCTCATGCAGGGAACAGAGATCGCTGGACAGTTCATGGGGCAGCATCGGCACGACGCGATCAGGGAAATAGACGCTGTTTCCGCGCTTGCGGGCCGATCTGTCGAGTGCCGAACCATCGGTGACATAATGGGCGACATCGGCAATGGCGACGATTATCTGCCAGCCGCCCTCGTTTTTCGGATCGTCATCCGCCGCAGCCCAGATGGCATCGTCGCGATCGCGGGCATCCGCCGGGTCTATGGTGATCAGCGGCAGGCCGCGCAGGTCCGTCCTTTTCCCGAGTTTTACAGGCTTCGCCGCCAGCGCCTCCTTGATGACATCGTCCCCGAATTCATCGGGAATGCCATGGGCATGGATGGCGATCAGGCTGAGGGAGGCGGCGTCCCCCATCGGGCCGACCCGCTGCTTGACGCGGCCTTCGGGAAGGGCGTGGACCTTGCCTGGCAGGATGTCGCAGAGTACGACTTCCCCGGTCTGTGCGCCGAGGGAATTCCCCTCGCGGATGATAATGTCCTTTTTCAGCTTGCGGTTCGTCGGCTGCACGCGGCCGTCCTTGCCGACCTTGCTATAGACGCCGAGAACGGGGCTGGAGCGCGCCTCCAGATGGCGGATGATCCGGGCTTCATAGCTGCCGTCCTTCAACCGGTTAAGACGCGCCAGCAGGCGATCCCCGACGCCGGGGGCATGGGCGCGGGCCTTGCCGTCCGTCCGCGCGAAATGGATGATCGGCGGCGGGCCGTCCCCGGCGCTGACCGGGCGGGCGACGGCCTCTCCGTCTTCGTTCAGATGGTCCACTTCGATCACGGCGACGGAGGGCAGCGCGCCGACCGGTGCCAGCTCGCGTTTTCGCCCGCGTTCAAGCTGGCCGTCCTCGACCAGCTCTTTCAGGATTTTCTTCAGGTAAATGCGATCGGCGCCCTTGATGTTGAAGGCTCTGCCGATTTCCCGCTTGCCGACCGGCGTTTCGCTCTCTTCTATGAAGACGCGCACCTGTTCCTTGGTCGGCAGGTGGGATTTATCTCCGGTTTTTGGACTCAAAATATCCTGTTTTCTGCCAGTTTACGGCCAGTCATTCTGCGGCTGCGGTCGATTTTTTCGCAGGCGCCTTCTTTTTCGCCGCCGGCTTTTTCTTTGCCGGGGCCTTCTTCTTCGCTGTCGCTTTCTTCGCGAGCTTCGGCTTCTTGCCGCTTTTCTCCGCCCGCTCGGCAAGCAGCTTCACGGCATCATCCAGCGAGATCGTCATCGGATCGGCATCCTTCGGGATCGTCGCGTTGATGCCACCATGGGTGACATAGGCGCCGTAGCGGCCATCCTTCACATTGATATCCGCCCCGTCGTCCGGATGCTGTCCGACAACCCGGAGCGGCGGTGCCGCCCGGCCTGCGCCACCACCACGTGTCTTTGCCGCCGCCAGCAGTTCAACTGCGCGGTTCATGCCGACGGTCAGCACTTCGATGCTGTTCGACAGCTTGCCGTATTTGCGCTCGCTCTCGACATAGGGGCCATAGCGTCCGAGCCCGGCGGTAATCATCTTGCCGGTCTCCGGATGCGGTCCGATTTCGCGCGGCAGGCCGACGAGCTGGACCGCCAGGTCGAAGTCAATAGATTCGAGCGGAATATCCTTCGGGATCGAGACCCGTTTCGGCTTTTTCTTGGGCTCAGGCTCTCCCAGTTGCAGATAGGGACCGTAGGGCCCCTTGCGGAGCGTGATCATCAGTTCGGTCGCGGGGTCAATGCCGATTTCCTTCGGCCCCTCGTCGGCGGTGGTGTCCGTGTCCTCCGCATTATCCCCGAGCTTGCGCGTGAAGCGGCAGTCGGGATAGTTGGAACAGCCGATAAAGGCACCGAAGCGCCCGGTTTTCAGGCTGAGGCGGCCATCGTCGCATTTCGGGCAGGCGCGGGGGTCCTTGCCATCCTCGGTCGGCGGGAAGACATGCGGCGCGAGAACGCGGTTCAGTTCCTCCAGCACGTCTGTGACGCGCAGCTCCGCCGTGCCCTCGACGGACAGGTTGAAGTCATACCAGAAGTCGCGCAAAACCTGCTTCCAATCTATATTCGCGGCGGACACGTCATCCAGTCGCTCTTCCAGCTGCGCAGTGAAGTCATATTCCACATAACGCGTGAAGAAGGAGGAGAGGAACGCCGTGACCAGCTGTCCCTTGTCCTCCGGGATAAAGCGTTTCTGCTCAATCCGGACATAATCGCGGTCCTGCAGCACCGAAATGATCGAGGCATAGGTCGACGGGCGCCCGATGCCAAGCTCTTCCAGCTTTTTCACAAGGCTGGCTTCGGAGTAGCGGGGCGGTGGCTCAGTAAAATGCTGGTCTTCGCGGACGACATCCGTATCGACGTTCTCGCCGGACTTGACCGGCGGCAGGCGGTTGCCGTTTTCGTCATCCTGGGCGTCGTCGCGGCCTTCCTCATACAGCTTCAGGAAGCCCGGAAAGCGGACGACACTGCCGGTGGCGCGCAAGGTCTGGCCCTCGCCGTCACTGAAATCAATGGTGGTGCGCTCAAGCTGGGCGCTTTCCATCTGGCTGGCAACGGTGCGCTTCCAGATCAGCTCATAAAGGCGCAGATGCTCTGAATCGAGATATTTCGCGACCATCGCCGGTGTCCGCGACAGGTCCGTCGGGCGGACAGCCTCATGGGCCTCCTGCGCGTTCTTCGATTTGGCTTTGTAATAGCGCGGTTTTTCCGGCACATATTCCTTGCCGTATTCCTTGGCGATGACAGCGCGGGCGCCTTCGACCGCCTCATTCGCGAGGCTGAGGCCATCCGTCCGCATATAGGTGATCAGGCCCTGCGTCTCGCCGCCAAGGTTGAAGCCCTCATAGAGCTTCTGCGCGACCATCATTGTCCGCTTCGCCCCGTATCCGAGCTTGCGGGAGGCTTCCTGCTGCAACGTCGAGGTGGTGAAGGGCGGGGAGGGATGGCGTTTCGCCGGTTTCTGCGTGACATCGGAGATCGAGAAATCCCCAGACCGGACTTTCTCCGCAGCCGCTGTCGCCGTGTCGGCATCGGGGAGCGAGAATTTATCGAGCTTCTTGTTTGCAAGATGGGTGAGGCGCGCGGTGATCTTGTCCTTGTTGCCGGTCAGGAAATCCGCATCGATTGTCCAGTATTCCTCCGGCTTGAAGGCATCGATCTCCAGTTCCCGCTCGCAGATCAGGCGGAGCGCGACAGACTGCACCCGGCCTGCCGATTTCGCACCCGGCAACTTGCGCCAGAGGACCGGCGACAGGGTAAAACCGACAAGATAGTCAAGCGCCCGGCGGGCCTGCTGCGCATTGACGAGGTTCATGTCCAGCTCGCGCGGGTTGGCGATTCCCTCCAGCACGGCGCGCTTGGTGATCTCGTTAAAGACAACGCGGCTGACTTTCGCGTTCTTGAGTTTCTTCTTTTCCTCCATCACCTTCATGACATGCCAGGCGATGGCCTCTCCCTCGCGGTCCGGGTCAGTGGCGAGGTATAGATTTTCCGCACCGTTCAGCGCGTCGGCGATGGCTTTGATATGCTTCGCGGATTTCGCATCATTCTGATAATGCATGGCAAAATCCTGCTCGGGCTCCACCGATCCGTCTTTCGACGGCAGGTCGCGGATATGCCCGTAGGACGCCAGAACGGTGTAGTCCTTCCCCAGATATTTGTTGATGGTTTTGGCTTTTGCAGGTGACTCGACGACAACTACGTTCATAATAATTCCGAAGACTTTCTAGTTTTAACGGGCCTTACACACGGCCGCCATTCCGTCATATATAGAGACGCTAGGGGGCGATGGAAACCCTGTTTCCGAAATGGCGTTCTATTCTGCCTGCCAGTTCGAGTTCAAGTAAAATCGTTAAAATCACGGCGGGCGGCTGATTTGTCAGGCGGATAAGGTCGTCGATCGCGATGGGGGTGGGGCTCAGGAATTCGATGACATCGGGGCGCACCCGGTCAAGCTCCTGCTCCTCCGGTTGCAGCGGTTCGCCAAAGGGCAACAGGGGCTGTTCCGGCTCCTTCAGTGGGCGGGAGCGGATGCTCTGGAGCGCGTCGAGGATATCATCGGCGGTTTCCGTGAGGGTCGCCCCGCTCCGGATCAGGTTGTTGGTGCCCCGGGCCCTCGGATCCATCGGCGAGCCGGGCACCGCAAAAATTTCCCGCCCCTGTTCCAGCGCCATGCGCGCCGTGATCAGCGATCCCGACTTGGGGGACGCCTCGACTACCAGGACGCCGAGCGCCATGCCGGAAATGATCCGGTTGCGGCGAGGAAAATGCCGGGCCTGCGGCACCGTGGAGAAGGGTTGCTCGGCGATCACATAGCCCTGTTCATATATCTGTTCCTGCAGCCCCTTGTTTTCCCGCGGATAGGGATAGTCGATCCCGCCGCCGACCACCGCAATGGTGCCACCGTTGAGTGATGCCTGATGCGCCGCCGTATCGATGCCGCGGGCAAGGCCGGAGGCAATGACAATATTTCCCCGGCTCAGCCCGCCTGCGATCTCCTGCGTCAGCCGGATGGCGACGGCGGAGGAATTGCGGGCACCGACAATGGCCATGATATCGCGGTTCAAAAGCTGTGCATGACCCTTGATCGAGACCACCGGCGGCGGATCGGCGATCATACGCAGCGCCGGCGGATAGTCAGGCTCACAGGCGGCGAGCAGCCGTCCGCCGAAGGCGGAGAGCGCCTCTGCTTCGCGCTTTGCCTCAGCCAGCGGGCAGATGCGGATCGGCTTTTTCCGGCCACCCTTGCGGGCAAGCTCCGGCAGGGCCTCAAGGGCGTTCGCCGCCGTCTTGAACCGGCCCAGAAGCTGGAAAAAGGTGATCGGTCCGACATTTTCCGACCGGATCAGGCGCAGCCAGGCCAGCCGCTCTTCCGCTGTAAGTTCGCGTTTTTCATCCATTGGTGGAAGATGACAGAAGTCTGTCAATCGCGTCAATTGAATTTTAAGCGGTCCTCTGCGCGTTTAGGAGGATTTTATCAGAATCTTTCTTCTTCGTCTTCTGTCTGTGCGTCCCTGAAATGCGGCGACATGTCAAACAGGCTGCCGAAGAAGGACCTGCGTTTCTTGCTGGTCTGCGGCGGTGGAGAGGGAGGTTGGGCCTCCCTAGCCTCTTTCTTTTGCCACAGCGTTTCGAAAATTTCGATCTCATCGAGGACCTTCTGGTCCTCTATGCTCAGCTCCTCCTCCGGCTCTGATGGCGGTGGCGCAGCAGATTCCTTCACGGAGGTCTGATATTTGGAGTCCGGTTCGGCCATATCCCGCCTTCTCTGGGTGGGGGGTGGCGCGCGGCGGGCCTGCAAGCGGAGGCTGCGGCGCCGGGCAAGACGGTCTCTTTCCACTCTCGACGGAGCGCGGACTGTTTCCGGGGCAATTAATTCCGGATGGCCCGTTGTCCCCTCGGGCAGGACCACGTCCGGCAGTGCGTTTTCCGGGGCAAGGGAGGCAGGCATTTCCGGTGTCTCTTCCGGGAAGACTAGATCGGAGAGAGCCTCATCATTCTCGATGGGAACAGACGGTTCTGATGTCTCTGCCGGTCGGGTTATTTCGCCGGAGTCGTTTTCTGCGGGCGCGGGCTCGGCCATCGGCGGCGGGAAATTCTCCCGGAACTCGTTTTGCCGGGCGACCACCTCGGCCCGATGGCGGATGATCTGCTCGCGAAAAGTGCGGTGGGCATCCTGCTGCAGCTTTCTCAGGCGGCGGATATTCTCATCTGCGCTATGCGGCTTCCCGTCGGTCTCCATTGTCCTCTCCCCACCATAATTTCCCTTTTAAGTAAGTGGTGAGGAAAATATATTCAACCTAAGGTCAGGATTTCTTTTTGCCGATTTTCGGCTCTTCCCCTTTCAGGAGGCGGGCAATATTCTCGCGGTGGCGGATGAAAATCAGCACGGCCATGAAGAAGGCGACCTCAACGCGCTGGCTATCGCCATAAAAGGTGCCGCCGATCGGCAGGTTGGTTTTCAGCAAATACAGATAGACGGGCGCGAGCGCCGCCGCGACAAGCGCCGAAAGCGATGACATGCGGAAGATCACCGCCGTCAGCAGCCAAGTCAGGGCGACGGCGATCCCGGCGGGCCAGCTCAGGGCCAGCATGACGCCGATAAAGGTGGCGACGCCCTTGCCGCCCTTGAATTTCAGCCAGATCGGGAAGAGATGGCCGATAAAGGCCCCGCTACCCGCCAGCACTGCATAGTCCTGTGTGAAGAAGATATTGGCGAGGACGACAACAACCGCGCCCTTGCCGCCGTCGAGAAGGAGGGTGGCGAGCGCGAGGCCCTTGTTTCCGGTCCGGAGCACATTGGTGGCGCCGATATTGCCGGAGCCGATTTTCCGGACGTCGCCAACCCCGGCCATTTTGGTGAGCACCAGCCCGAACGGGATGGAGCCGACCAGATACCCGATCAGGGCGGCGGCATAATATGGCCAGGTCAGACTGAAATCACCAAGCGGATCGGGCATGTCGTTGCCTCCTATAGCTCGAAAACGGGGGTGCCGCGCACGAAAGTCTTGAGGACGCGGCCCTGTAACAGATGGCCGTCAAACGCGGTATTCTTGGATTTTGACTTGAGCAGATCGCCGTCCACCTGCCAGGGCCGCTCTGTATCGAACAGGATGATATCGGCATCCGCGCCCTTTTTGAGCCGTCCCGCCTCCAGCCCGAGCAGTTCCGCCGGGGCGACCGTCATGGTATGGAGCAGCCTCAACAGATCGACATCGCCGTTGTGATAGAGCCGCAGGCTGACCGGCAGCATGGTTTCGAGCCCGATAACGCCGGGCTTCGCCTGCGCGAAGGGCACGCGTTTGCTGTCCGCGCTCTGGGGCAGATGCTGCGATGAAATGACATCGATGGTGCCGTCCTTGATCGCCTCGATCACGGCGAGGCGTTCCTCCTCCTCGCGGAGCGGCGGGGAGACGCGGGCGAAGGTGCGGTATTCGCCAAGTTCCAGATCGTTGAGCGCATGATAATGCGGCGCCGTGCCGGCGGTGACTTTCAGCCCGTCATTTTTTGCCCGCCGTATGGTATCGAGGGCGTCGCGCGTGCTCAAATGCGCCGCGTGCCAGCGCGCACCGGTCATCTTCACCAGCCGGATATCGCGTTCCACCAGAATCGCCTCGGCGCAGGAGGGAATGGATTTGAGCCCCATGAAGGTGGCGGTGCGACCGCCGGTAATGACGCCCCCGGCCGCCAGCGCCGGATCCTCGGCATGGACGATGATGGGAAGATCGAACATGCTGGCATAGGCAAGTGCGCGGCGCATCAGGTTGATACTCTCGATGGCGAACTGCCCGTCGCTGACGGCGACAACACCGGCCTCCGATAGCAGGCCGATTTCCGCCATTTCCTCGCCTTGCAATCCCTTGGTGAGCGCGCCGGTGATACAGACATTGACGGCGCAGGTGTTTTTCGCGCGCCGCATCACCATTTCGACAATGGCCGGATCATCGATGACCGGCTCGGTCGCGGCGAAGGCATTGATGGTGGTCACGCCGCCCGCCGCCGCCGCCAGTCCGGCGGTTGCCATGGTTTCGCGATGCTCCTTGCCGGGCTCGCACAGATAGGCATGGGCATCGACGAGGCCGGGGGCGAGGCAGTGACCGCCGCAATCCTCGACGCTGGCGCCGCCGGGCAGGGCGTCCGCCGTGATATGGCTGCCCCAGTCGAGAATGGTCCCGTTCTTGATCAGCAGGCCGCCTAAGGTGTCGGTTCCGGTTGCCGGGTCGAGCAGGCGGGCGTTGATGAGGGCATGCACCGGTCCGGTCATGGCGCGCCCTCCCGTGTCAGCAAATCGAGGCAAGCCATGCGCACGGCGACCCCCATCTCCACCTGTTCCGAAATGGCGCTGATATTGAGGTCATCGGCAATCTCAGAGTCGATCTCGACACCCCGGTTCATCGGCCCCGGATGCATGATCAGTGCGTCCGGCTTGGCGATGCTAAGCTTTTCCGCATTCAGCCCGAAGAGATGGAAATATTCGCGGATCGACGGCACGAAGGAGCCCTGCATCCGCTCGGTCTGCAGCCGCAGCATCATGACGATATCCGCATCCTTTAGCCCTTCGGACATCTTGTTATACACCTCCACGCCCAGTTTCGCGGCGTTGGAGGGGATCAGCGTTGTCGGCCCGACGATGCGGACCCGCGCGCCCATGATATTCAGCAGCGCGATGTTGGAGCGGGCAACGCGGCTGTGCTGGATATCGCCGCAGATGGCGACGATCAGACCTTCCAACCGCCCTTTGCGGCGCTTGATTGTGAGCGCATCGAGAAGGGCCTGGGTTGGATGTTCATGGCTGCCGTCGCCGCCATTGATAACGGCGCAATCGACCTTCTGCGCGAGCAGATGCGGCGCGCCCGAATCACCATGGCGGATCACCAGAACATCCGGATGCATGGCATTCAGCGTCATGGCCGTATCGATAAGGGTCTCGCCTTTTTTTACGGAACTGCTGCCGACGGACATATTGATCACATCGGCGCCGAGGCGCATGCCCGCCAGCTCGAACGAAGTGCGTGTCCGCGTTGAATTTTCAAAGAAGAGATTGATCTGGGTCTTGCCGCGCAGGAGGTCCTGCTTCTTGTTCGGGGTCCGGGTCTGTTCGGCGTAATGTTCGGCAAGGGTGAGAATCTGATTGATATCGCCCGCGTTGAGCCGCGCGATATCGAGGAGATGCCGATGGGCAAATCGTATGGGATCTGTGTTTGTCATTAAAATCCAACTGTATAGCGGCCTTCCCTAAAAGCGGCAAGCGCAAGATGATTTTTTTAGCGCATGGCGTCGAGCGCGCCCTGCAGGATATAGGCGGCGGCCATTTTATCCACGGCTTTCGCCCGCTTTTTCCGCGATGCATCGGCGTCCAGCATTGTGCGGGTCACGGCAACGGTCGAGAGGCGCTCGTCCCAGAAACACATCGGCAGGTCGAAATATTCCTCCAGATTTTTCTGGAACTGGCGAATCGACTGGCACCTCGGGCCTTCGCTGCCGTCCATATTGAGCGGCAGGCCGATGACGAAACCGCCGATTTTCCATGACTCGATAATTTTGGCGATTTCGCCCGCATCCGCCTTGAACTTTGTCCGCTTGATTGTCATAAGGGGCGTGCCTATTTTCAGGGCGGCATCTGAGATGGCCAGGCCGATTGTTTTCGTACCCGGGTCCATGCCCATAAGCCGCGCGTCCTTGGGTACAAGATGTTTCAGATGGGTGGGGTTGCCGAGGAGCATTGCTTACGCTAATTTGCAGCCAATGTCGGTTTGGTGCCTGTTTTCAAGTTGGAGACGTTCCCGGGCCGACCTTCCGGAAAGCTCCTTATTATAGCAAAGGGTGACAGATGTCGCTTGATAAAGCCACTGTGGCGAAAGTAGCCAATCTGGCCCGCATCAAGATCGAGGAAAAAGACCTCGAACCGATGGCGGCCGAACTGAACAATATTCTTGGCTGGGTCGAACAGCTCGGCGAGGTGGATACCGAGAATGTCGAGCCGATGACCTCGGTTGCGGAAATGCGGCTGCGCTGGCGCGCCGATGAGGTGACCGACGGCGGCTATGCCGAAGATGTGGTGGCCAATGCCCCGAGCCGCGAAGACGGCTTTTTTGCCGTGCCGAAGGTGATTGAATAATGAGTGATCTGACGAAGCTGGGGATTGCCGCTGCGCGGGACGGGCTCAATGCCGGTGATTTTTCC
The DNA here is from genome assembly GCF_963976355.1 of uncultured Sneathiella sp. Taxonomy (NCBI): domain Bacteria; kingdom Pseudomonadati; phylum Pseudomonadota; class Alphaproteobacteria; order Sneathiellales; family Sneathiellaceae; genus Sneathiella; species uncultured Sneathiella sp. Next base: position 521,307 of record NZ_CAXBKA010000003.1, on the reverse strand, counting down.
GCGCGCGAGCTGACCGCCGCCCATATCACGGCGATGGTGGCCGCGAAACCGCTGAACGCCTATATTACCGAAACGCCGGATCAGGCCGTTGAGGCCGCCACCGCATCGGATGCGCGCCGCACGAAGGGGGAGGTCGGGAAGCTTGAAGGCATCCCGCTCGCCATCAAGGATCTGTTCTGCACTAAGGGCGTTCTGACGACGGCCGCGTCGCATATTCTCGATGGCTTCACGCCGCATTATGAAAGTACCGTCACGGCAAATCTCTGGAAAGAGGGGGCGGTGATGCTCGGCAAGGTCAATCTCGATGAATTCGCCATGGGCTCCTCCAACGAGACGAGCTATTACGGCAATGTGGTCAACCCCTGGCGCCGCAAGGGCGACAACCGGGACCTCGTGCCGGGGGGCTCGTCAGGCGGTTCGGCAAGCGCCGTTGCTTCTTTTAGCGCGATGGGTGCGACGGGCACGGATACCGGCGGTTCCATCCGTCAGCCCGCGTCCTTTACCGGTATTGTCGGCTGCAAACCGACCTATGGCCGATGCTCGCGCTGGGGCGTGGTGGCCTTTGCTTCCAGCCTCGATCAGCCGGGACCGATGGCCCGCAGCGTCCGCGATACCGCGATCATGCTGGAGGCCATGGCCGGGTTCGATCCGAAAGACAGCACCAGCGTCGATATGCCGGTCCCGAATTTCGAGGCCGCGCTGACCGGTGATATCCGGGGTCTGAAAGTCGGTATCCCGAAGGAATACAGGCTGGACGGCATGAGCCCGGAAATCGAGGCGCTCTGGCAGCAGGGCATCGACTGGATGAAGGATGCCGGGGCAGAAATCGTCGAGATTAGCCTGCCGCATACGAAATATGCGCTTGCTGCCTACTATATCATTGCACCGGCGGAGGCCTCCTCCAACCTCGCGCGCTATGACGGCGTGCGCTACGGTCTTCGGGTGGAGGGCAAGGACCTCAACGACATGTATGCGAACACACGCGCTGAGGGCTTCGGCGCCGAGGTGAAGCGCCGCCTGCTGATCGGCACCTATGCGCTGTCGGCGGGTTATTACGACGCCTATTATCTGAAGGCCCAGAAAGTCCGCACCTGCATCGCCGATGATTTCAAGGAGGCCTATGAGAAGGTCGATGTCATCCTGACGCCGACGGCGCCCTCGGCGGCCTTCGCCTTTGGCGAGAAGGGGGACGATCCGCTTGCCATGTACATCAATGACGTGTTCACAGTTCCCGCCAGCCTGGCCGGGCTTCCCGGTATTTCCGTTCCGGCGGGCCTCTCGGAAGAGGGACTGCCGCTCGGGCTGCAGCTGCTGGGCCGGCCGTTCGATGAGGAAACCGTGTTCCGCGCGGCGGGCGTTCTGGAAGAGGCGGCGGGCTTTACCGCCACACCGACCGACTGGTGGAGGGGATAAGATGGGAATGATTATTCAGGGCGCCACCGGGGACTGGGAAGTTGTGATCGGCCTCGAAATCCATGCGCAGGTGACCAGCAAATCGAAGCTTTTCTCGGGCTCGTCCGCCGCCTATGGCGCCGAGCCGAACAGTCAGGTCTCCTTCATTGACGCGGCCATGCCCGGCATGCTGCCCGTGATCAACGAGATGGCAGTGGAGCAGGCCGTGCGCACCGGTCTCGGCCTCAATGCCAAGATCAACAAATTTTCCGTCTTTGACCGCAAGAACTATTTCTATGCCGACCTGCCGCAGGGCTACCAGATCAGCCAGTATCTGCAGCCCATCGTCGGGGAAGGCAAGATTCTCATCGACCTCAAGGACGGAGAGACGCGCGAGATCGGCATTACCCGCCTGCATCTGGAGCAGGATGCGGGAAAGAGCCTGCATGACCAGAGCCCGAACCAGACGTTTGTCGATCTCAACCGCTCCGGCGTGCCGCTGATGGAGATCGTATCGGAGCCGGACATGCGCTCGCCGGAGGAAGCAGCGGCCTATGTGAAGAAAATCCGCAGCATCGTCCGTTATCTCGGCACGTGCGATGGCAATATGGAGGAAGGCTCTATGCGCGCCGACGTTAACGTCTCGGTCCGCAAGCCTGGTGAAGGCTTCGGCACGCGCTGCGAGATGAAGAACATCAACTCCGTGCGCTTCATGCAAGCGGCGATCATCTATGAGGCCAACCGCCAGGTCGATATCCTGGAGGCGGGCGGCACCGTCGATCAGGAAACCCGGCTCTATGATCCGGACAAGGGAGAGACCCGGTCCCTGCGCTCCAAGGAAGAGGCGCATGACTACCGTTATTTCCCGGACCCGGACCTGTTGCCGCTGGAATTCGATGATGCCTTTATCGAGAAGATCCGCGCCGACCTGCCGGAACTTCCTGATGACAAGAAGAACCGCTTCATCGAGGAAATGGGCCTGACGCCCTATGATGCGGGCGTGCTGGTCGCGGAAAAGGAAGTGGCGGAATATTTCGAGGCTGTCGCGGAAGGGCGCGATTCCAAGCTGTCCGCCAACTGGGTGATCGGCGAACTCTTCGGCCATCTCAACCGGACGGGCAAGGCGCTGGCCGAGAGCCCGGTCGAAGCGAAGGCACTCGGCGAACTCATTGACCTGATCAAGGACGGCACCATCTCCAACCGGATCGCCAAGGAAGTCTTCGAGGAGATGTTCGAGACCGGCAAAAAAGCCGCCGATATCGTCGAGGAGAAGGGCCTCAAGCAGGTCTCCGACACCGGCGCGATCGAGGCGGCGATCGACGAAGTGATCGCGGCCAACCCTGACAAGGTCGCCGAATACCGCGGCGGCAAGGACAAGCTGTTCGGCTTCTTCATGGGTCAGGTGATGAAGGCGACGCAGGGCAAAGCCAACCCCGGCGTCGTCACCGGTATCCTGAAACCAAAGCTGGACGGATAGTCATCACGTCGCGATGCGGCGGCGCGTGCCGCCGCATCCGGTTTCTTCCCTAAGCGGCGGCCGTCAGGGATGCGCCATGCAGGCGTACATCCTCGACGCATTTATCGATCGTCTTGTGGATGACGGCGGAGGTTTTGATGACCTGGCCCGTATGGTCGCTGATCTGCCAGACCCAGCTCCTCTTGGTATAATCCTCATGCTCCGCGAGAATTCTCACCTCCGCATGACCGGCGATATCGGCAATGCATTCCTCGAAGGTTTCGTGAATCTTTGTGGTGCTCTTGACCAGCGTTCCGCCTCCATCGGTGACATGCCAGATCCAGCGGACCTTGGTGATATCCTCGCTGACCGTGATCATGCGGATATGCAGCGTGTGGCCCTGATGCAGATGTTGATTGTGATGAGTGTGATGAGTGTGATGATAATGATGGTGCTGCACGTGATGCGTTGTCACGGGGTGTTGATGTACTGCTGCCGGATGCTGCTCAAACCTCTGGTAGGGATGTGGGTAGCTGTAGATATCATGCCCGGCGCCCGCATGGGTCACATGATCGACGAGCGGCGGGTAATGTGGATGCACCGGCGCAAGCGGCGGATGATAATGAGGATGGCCCATATAGGGATGAGCCGGATGATGCACATAATGCGTGAATCCATGCGTCGGCCAGTAGCCATGCAGTTCTGTCATAAGTCACTCCATTCATTTCATGAAACAGGAAGACGCCCGGTCCGGACGTCTTCCTCATGACGTATGAAGGGAACAGATGTGAGGCAGTTTCGGAATTCAGGCGTAGGACTGTACGGCCCAGATCAGCATCAGCACCGGAAAGGTAAAGATATAGGCGGCCTCTCTGGCCTGGGACATCAGCTTGCCACGTGATTTGGATCTGCGAAGGGACATGAATTTATCCTTTAAACCGTCATAAAATATGAACTTCCGGCCCTCAAATGCCGCCATTTCGCATATGCAGCATTGATTTGAATCAAGGGATTACTCAATTTATTTCGCAAGTGCAATATACTTTCCGCGAAGGCTCAGATCATCACGATTTCAAGTCGGTAGGGGGAGTTGTCGGTGATCTGGATAATCTCCATATCCTGATAGGTCGGCGTCGATTTGCGGTAGGTGATTCCCCAGGCTGTCACATCGATGCGGCAGATCAGGCCGTCATATTTAAGCGCGATCTGATAGCCCGATGTCGGCCCGCTGCATTTACAGCGGTGATATTTGAACGGCGTGAGGACCTCCGGCGGCGGGCACGGCCATTCGATCCCCTCGGTTTCCAGCGCCTGATAGCGGAGGTTTTTGTTATCGATGGTGCTGATCAGTGCGATGTGGGTTTCCAAGGGCATATTTCCTTCCTCTTTTTTTCCCTTGTGGGACGCACTCCGGCCATGGCTTGTGAGAAAATTACGGGCGATTTCTGTTCTGATCGGCGCGCCGGTCTGATAGGCTTTAAAAATGCAATGGACAGACAGCGGCCTCATTCTCAGCCTGCGCAAACACGGCGAAAACAGCGTGATTATCCACGCCTTTTCCCGTGAAAAGGGGCGCTATGCCGGTCTGGTGCGCGGCGGGGTGGGCCGCCGCCTGCGTGGCATCCTGCAACCGGGTAACGAGGTAGAGCTGACCTGGCGCAGCCGCCTTGCCGATCAGCTCGGCGCCTTTTCGGTCGAGGCCCGGAAATCCCGCGCGAGCCTGCTGTTCGATACGCCGGACGCGCTGGCGGGCGGCAGTTCAGCGCTGGCGTTGCTCGATATCGTCCTGCCGGAACGCGAGGCCCATGCGACGCTCTATGAGGCGACGCTGCTTCTGTTCGATGCGCTGGCCGAGGCGCCGGACATCTGGCCGCTCCTGCTGGCGCGCTGGGAACTCGGGCTGCTCGGGGAGATCGGATATGGCCTCGATTTTTCCACCTGTGCGGCGACCGGGGCCACCACGGACCTCGTCTATGTGTCCCCGAAAACCGGCCGGGCGGTCAGCCGGGAGGCCGGCGCCCCCTATCATGACAAGCTCCTGCCACTTCCCGGATTCTTGCGGGCCCGGACCTTGGGTGACGATGCCGGGGAGGAGGTTTCGTCCGCCGATATCCTGAACGGCCTCGCGCTCACCGGCTATTTTATTGAGAAATTCATCGGCGAGCATCATCCGGGCGTACATCTGTCGGCGCGCGGGTGGATGATGGCCACCCTGAAGCGCCGCTATGCGTCGGAAATGAGAGAAAAATCACCGGAAAATGATCTGTCCTAATTTTTCCCTTCTTAAACAAAAATCAGGTGGTATATAGGGGGCATGAGTGACCATTCCCCTGTAAAGCCCGGCGAGATCGTTCCGACCTCGCTGAAGGACGCCATAAGCGAGCGGTATCTCGCCTATGCGATGTCCACCATCATGGCCCGTTCGCTTCCCGATGTCCGCGACGGGCTGAAGCCGGTGCACCGGCGCCTTCTCTATGCCATGCGGATGCTGAAGCTGGACCCGAACTCCGGGTTCAAGAAATGCGCGCGTGTCGTCGGCGATGTGATCGGTAAATATCACCCCCATGGCGACCAGTCGGTCTATGACGCGCTTGTAAGGCTCGCACAGGAATTCGCGCAGCGCTACACGCTGGTCGAGGGGCAGGGGAACTTCGGCAATATCGACGGCGATAACGCGGCGGCCATGCGGTATACGGAGGCGCGCCTCACGGTGATCGCCGAGATGCTGCTCCGGGATATCGATCAGGATACGGTCGATTTCCGCCCGACCTATGATGGCGAGGACAAGGAACCCGTCGTTCTGCCGGCGGCCTTTCCGAACCTGCTCGCCAACGGTTCGGCGGGCATTGCCGTCGGCATGGCCACCTCCATCCCGCCGCATAACGCCAGCGAGCTCGCGAATGCGCTCCTGCATCTGATCAAGTTCCCGAATGCGGGCATCGACAAACTGATGGAATTCATTCCGGGACCCGATTTTCCGACCGGCGGCGAGTTGGTGGAGAAGCAGGAGAATATCCGCGAAGCGTACCTCACCGGGCGCGGCAGCTTCCGTCAGCGTGCCAGCTGGGAAGTGGAAGACCTCGGGCGCGGCACCTATCAGATCGTCGTCACCGAAATTCCCTATCAGGTGCAGAAAAGCAAGCTGATCGAGCGGATTGCCGAGCTGATCCAGACCAAGAAACTGCCGTTCCTGGCGGATGTGCGCGACGAATCGGCGGAGGATGTGCGTCTCGTGCTGGAACCGCGCAGCAAGAATGTCGAAGCCGAGATGCTGATGCAGGGCCTGTTCCGCCTGACCGATCTTGAAAACCGCTTTTCACTCAATATGAATGTGCTGGACGCCACGCAGACCCCGCGGGTAATGGGCCTGCGCGATGTTCTGCTCGCCTTTCTCGATCACCGCTTCGAAGTGCTGATCCGCCGTTCCAGGCACCGCCTTGGCAAGATCGAGGCGCGACTGGAAGTGCTGGACGGTTATCTCATCGTCTTCCTCAATCTCGATGAGGTGATCCGGATCATCCGCGAGGAGGACCATCCCAAGCAGAGCCTGATCGACACCTTCAAGCTGACCGAGAACCAGGCCGAGGCGATCCTCAACATGCGGCTCCGCTCGCTCCGCAAGCTGGAGGAAATGGAACTCCGGACGGAACATGATAACCTGAGCGCCGAGAAGGCCGAGCTTGAGGCGCTGGTCGGCAGCGAGGAATTGCAGCGCAATGCCATCTCGGAAGAAATCCGCGAGATGAAGAAGGCGCTGCAGAAGATACCGGAAATCTCCGAGCGTCGCACCCGCATCGGCGAGGCGCAGGAACTCCCCGATATTCCGCTGGAAGCCATGATCGAGAAGGAGCCGATTACCATTATCTGCTCAGAGAAGGGCTGGATCCGGGCGCTCAAGGGCCATTCGGAGGAGAATGGCGCGGAGAAATACAAGGATGGCGACCGCGGGCGCTTCTGGATTACGGCGGAGACAACGGACAAGCTGGTCCTGTTTGCGACCAACGGCCGGTTCTATACCATCGGCTGCGACAAGCTTCCGCGCGGGCGCGGCCATGGCGAACCGGTCCGGCTGATGATCGACCTTGGCAATGACCAGGACATCGTCTCGCTGTTCGTGCACAGGCCGGGCAGGAAGCTGCTGGTTGCCTCCAGCGATGGGCGCGGCTTCATCGTCGATGAGAACAGCGTCATCGCCCAGACCCGGAACGGCAAGCAGGTGCTCAATGTCTCCGGCGATGTCGAGGCGGCCTTCTGCGTCGATGTGGACGGGGACAGCGTTGCCGTGATCGGCGATAACCGGCGGCTCAACTGCTTCGCGCTCGACGAACTGGGCGAGATGACGCGCGGCCGCGGGGTCACCCTGCAGCGCTACAAGGACGGTGGCCTGTCCGATATCAAGACCTTCACCAAGGAAGAAGGGCTCACCTGGAAATCCGGGGAGCGGACCCGCACCGAGACGGACCTCACCGGCTGGTATACCCGCCGGGCCAATGCCGGGCGCCTCCCGCCAAGAGGGTTCAACAAGAACAACAAGTTCAGCTAGCATATTGTTACTGTTGTAAGATGAGGGGGCTATGAACACTGTTTATGAGGCTTTCCGCACAACTCTGGCGACGTATCCGGATAACCCGTTTCTCTGCGTGCCCGCCTACGCCAAACGCAGCTATCATCCGGATGGTGTCGAGATAACCTATGCGGAAGCAGCAGAAGAGATCGAGCGGCTAAAAGGCATCTACGGGAATTACGGATTTTCCAATGGAAACCGGATCGCCTATCTTCTGGAAAGCCGTCCCGATTATCTCCTTCATCTCCTGGCGGCGAATGCGCTTGGCATTTCCTGTGTGCCCGTCAATCCGGACTATCTGCATGACGAGATGAGTTATCTGCTGGACCATTCCGATGTTGATCTCGTCGTCACAATTGAAGAGAGATTGGAAGATGTTCAGGCTGCCGCATCGGAACGGAGCCGCCCGCTTCCTGTTGTGGTATTCGAAAAATTTGGCGGGCCGATGCCACGGCCCCGGCCTGCGCCTTATGCCGGCAGGACACCGGATTTGATGAGCGAGGTGAGCCTGCTTTACACTTCCGGGACGACCGGTCGGCCAAAGGGCTGCATCCTCACCAATGACTATTTCCTGACCGCCGGGCGAACCTATATGGAGCTTGGGGGCGTTGCCGCCATCCGGGAAGGGAAGGAGAGAATCTATAATCCGCTGCCGCTCTTTCACATGAATGCGGGTGCGGTCTCTTTCGTCTGTATGATTCTTTCCGGTGGCTGCCTTGTGATCCCTGACCGGTTCCACCCCTCCACCTGGTGGCAGGAGATTGCCGAGACGAAATCCACGGTCATCCATTATCTCGGTGTGGTGCCGCCGCTCCTGCTGAACCAGCCGAAAAGCGAAATGGATACTTCGCATAATGTCCGCTTTGGCCTTGGCGCCGGAGTTGAACCGGAGTTGCATGAGGTCTTCGAGAAACGCTTCGGCTTTCCGCTGGTTGAGGTGTGGGGCATGACGGAAACCGGCCGTATCTTTGCCGACAGTATCGAGCCCCGGCAAATCCATACCCGCGCCTTTGGCCGGCCAATCGGCGAGATGCAGGCCCGTGTCGTGGATGAGAAGGATCAGGACGTTCCAGCCGGCAGCGAGGGTGAATTGCTGGTCAATTGCATAGGCGATGATCCGAGACGGGGCTTCTATGCCGGATATCTCAAGAATGAGGAAGCGACGGAGGAAGCCTGGAAAGGCGGCTGGTTCCACACGGGCGATACCGTTCGTCAGGACGAGAGCGGGATGATCTATTTCGTCGATCGCAAGAAGAATATCATCCGCCGATCCGGTGAGAATATCGCCGCCGCCGAGGTGGAAGCAGTATTGCAGGCACATGACGATGTGGCGAAGGTCGCGGTAATCGCGGTGAAGGATGAAATCCGTGAGGAGGAGGTGATGGCCTGTATCGTCCCGATGGACGGCGTCGAGACCTCCGAAGAAAAGGCCCGGGAGATTTTTGACTACTCGAATAATTCTCTCGCCTATTTCAAGACACCGGGCTGGATTCTCTTTCTGGATGATTTGCCGACCACCGGAACCCAGAAAATCCAGAAAACGAAAATATTCGGCGCCGATGTTGATCCACGAGATCAGCCGGGCGCGTTCGATTTTCGAAAGCTCAAGAAAAAATCCAAATAAATTTAATCAGTTAAGCCGGATATGAGTTGATAGGCAAACGTTCGTTTGGTATACGGTAGTTTCTTCATTGCCCGTTCGGGTATCAGTAAATGAAAGGAATTATTTATGTCCGTTGGATCGACTTCCTCTCCCCTCATTGACAGCTTGTGGACTGCGGATGCGGAGGCATCCCGCTCGGCGAAGCTTTTCCGTCTCGCCATTCTGGCCCTCGCGGGGAGCATGATTATCGCAGTTTCCGCCCAGATCGCGGTCCCCATGTGGCCGGTTCCGATGACCATGCAGACCCTTGCGGTCACCATGATCGGCGCGACCTATGGCTGGCGTCTCGGCGGGGCGACGGTCGCGCTTTATGTCGCGGAAGGCGCCATGGGCCTGCCGGTCTTTTCAGGTGGCGGCAGCCTGGCTTCCCTTGTCGGTCCGACGGCCGGATATATCTACGGCTTTGTCGCGGCGGCGGCTCTGGTCGGTTACATGGTCGAAAAGGGCTGGGGCGCGTCGATCCTGAAAAGCACGGTTGCCATGACCCTTGGCACCGCTGTTATCTTCGCGGGCGGCCTTTCATGGCTCTCCACTCTGATCGGTGTTGAGGCTGCGCTCGCTGCCGGTCTCTATCCGTTCATCGCCGGCGGTATCGTCAAGATCGCGCTGGCGGTCGCCCTTTTGCCGATGGCCGGCAAGCTGGTCGAGAAGCTTCGCAAATAATAGCTGAGCGAGCGGTGCGGGAGCGGACCCTCTCCCGCATCATTCAATAGGAAGTGCCGTTCAGGGCCGCCGGCAGCCAGGTGGCCAGCGCCGGGAAGGCCGCAAGCAGGCCCAGCGCCACAAGTTGCAGCAGCACGAAGGGAAAGACGCCCCGGTAAATGATGCCGGTGGTCACTTCCGGCGGGGCAACCCCGCGCAGGTAAAAAAGCGCAAAGCCGAAGGGCGGCGTCAGGAACGAGGTCTGCAGGTTCACCGCAATCATGATGCCGAGCCAGATCGGGCTGATCTCCATCAGCAGCAGGACCGGCGCCACGATAGGCACCACGACGAAGGTGATCTCGACGAAATCGAGGAAAAAGCCGAGAACAAAAATCACGATCATGACGACGAGCAGCGCCCCGAATTGCCCGCCGGGCAGGTCGCTTAGCAGGCGGTAGACCAACTCATCGCCGCCAAGCCCCCGGAACACCAGGCTGAAAATGGTCGCACCGATCAGGATGACGAATACCATGGCGGTCATCTCCATGGTTGACTGGCAGACCTCCTTAAGAATGCCGCGCTTCAGTAATCGCCGCAATCCGATGATGAGCCCGACGACGATCACCGCGAGCAGCAGGAAAGCGAGCAGGGCCGCCGGACCGACCCCATCCACCGCGATCCGCTTGAGGTCGGTAAGATTGGCCAGCAGCAGAAGCAGCGGAATGGCGATCCCGGCGATATAAACGGGCAACCCTGATCCTTTGCTCCCTTTCAGAGCCGCGAGCAGGATGGCGCCGACAGCGCCGACAGAGGCGGCTTCTGTCGGCGTGGCGATTCCCATCAGGATGGAGCCGAGCACGGCGACGATCAGCACCACCGGCGGCAACAGGGAGCGCAGCAGCATCAGCGGCAGGTTCGGTATCTCCGCCGAGATATCCTCGGGCCGGACAGCGGGTGATGTCTCAGGTTTAAAGAAAGCCATAACAGCCTGATATAGAATATAAAGGCCGACGAGGCAGAGGCCGGGAACAAGCGCGCCGGCGAACAGGTCGCCGACGGAGACCGGCTCCGGCGACCAGTTGCCCTTCGCTGACTGGGCCGCCATATAGGCGTTGGAGATTTGCTCGCCGAGGATGATCAGCACGATGGAAGGCGGGATAATCTGACCCAATGTCCCGGCGGCACAGACGGATCCGGCCGCGAGGCGCGGATCATAACCCCGCTTCAGCATCGTCGGCAGGGACATCAGCCCCATGGTCACGACCGCCGCGCCGACAATCCCGGTCGAGGCGGCCAGCAGCGCGCCGACGATAAAGACGGAAATGCCGAGGCCGCCGCGCAGCCGTCCGAAGAGCAGCCCCATGGAATCGAGGAGCTCCTCCGCCACCTTCGATTTTTCGAGCATGATCCCCATGAACACGAAGAGCGGAACCGCAAGCAGCGTCTCGTTCCACATGGCACCGCCGAAAATCCGCGACGGGATCGCCCCCATGAGGGAAGGATCGAAAACACCGAGCATCCAGCCCGCACCGCCCATGAACAGCGCGGCCCCCGCGAGCGTGAAGGCAACCGGATATCCGGCCATCAGGCTGAGGATGGTAACGGCGAACAGCCCGACCGCCAGGCTTTCGGCAAGGCTCATATCCCGCCCTCCCGCCGGAGAAAGACCGTCATGGATCGCAGGATTATGGCGATTGCCTGCAGGATCATGGTGACGGGGAATACCAGCAACAGGGATTTCAGCAGAAACAGGAAGGGCAGACCTGCGCCTTCGCGCGAGCCTTCCATGATCTGCCAGGATCCGGAGACATATGGCCAGCTCAGGATCAGGATGACGAGGCAGACGGGGATCAGCAGGAACAGGCTGCCGAGGAGATTGATCGCCGCCCTGCCTCTTTCCCCGAGTTTTTCATAGAAAATATCGATCCGGACGTGGCCGTCGCGGCGGAGGGTATCGGCGGCGCCGACCATGAACAGCAGAGCGAAGCTGTAGATAATGCTCTCCTGCAGGGCGATGATCCCGATACCGAAGACATAGCGCGCCAGCACGAGCAGGAACTGGACCAGCACCATCAGGAGCGCGAGCCAGGAGATGTATTTCCCCATGGCCGCACTGAACCGGTCGAGCAACTGGGCGAGGGCGGTCAGACGGGTCACGCAAATTCTTCCATATTACAGGGTCTTGCCCCCTGATATCACAGTATGAGCGTTATAGGCGAGCGATCGGCTTCGTGCAATGCCGACGAATTGGCATACCGTTTTACGATTATAGAGGAGACATAAAAGGCGGATTCGAAGATATCGGGAATATTGTCATAGAGACAAATGCGGTGAATCGTCCGGTTAATTGTTTGGCGGGATATCGATAGTTTCGTTTTTTAGGAGGCTCTTGAGCATCTATATATAATTCAGAAAAATGTTTTTTCATATATATTTATATATCTTTCTTAATCTAATAAATGATATTTATGTATTAATATTCACAATTTGGAATATGAAAATTTGCCTTGTATTTGATTTGTCTTCCTGCAAAATTGCCCTCAACAGGGAGAACAAGCGTTCATACAACTGACCGTAGATGTCAGAATAATAATAAGACTTGCCTCAAAGCAGCTACATGTATTGACGCGAAGTTTCTGTTAGATGACAGCTATCTTTGATAGGGGGACTTTTTCCGCCTATCGATTTGAAACGGGAGGAATATTTTATGGAACGACGCAAGTTTTTGACAGGCGCTGCGATTGCTGGCGCAGGTGTTGCCGCGGCCCCCTTTGCCGCTCCGGCAATTGCCCAGGAACGCCAGGAAATCACGGTTGTCTCGACATGGCCGCGGGACTTCCCCGGCCTCGGGATCAGCGCCCAGCGTCTTTGCGCTCGCATCACGGAAATCAGTGAAGGCCGCCTGACGGTCAACTATTTCGCCGCTGGTGAGCGTGTCGGTGCGTTTGACTCGTTTGACGAAGTTGCCTCCGGTAACGCTCAGGCCTATATCGGCGCTGACTATTACTGGAAAGGCAAGCACCCGGGCTTCGCCTATTTCACCTCCGTGCCGTTCGGCATGACCACAGTGGAATGGAACGCCTGGATCAAATACAAGGGCGGTCAGGCACTCTGGGACGAAATGTCCGGTGAGTTTGGTCTGAAGGCACTGCCATGTGGTGCAACCGGTACCCAGATGGGCGGCTGGTTCAACAAGGAAGTGAACTCTGCAGCCGATTTCAAGGGCCTGAAATTCCGTATGCCGGGCCTCGGCGGTGACGTTCTTGCCAAGCTTGGCGCGTCTGTTGTCTCGCTTCCGGGCGGTCAGATTTATGAAAACCTTGTTTCCGGCGCGATCGACGCAACCGAATGGGTGGGTCCGTACAACGACTACTTCCTGAAGTTCTATGAAGCCGCCAAGTACTACTACTATCCGGGCATGCATGAGCCGGGTGGGGGACTTGCCTTCGGGATGAACAAATCCTGGTGGGAAGGTCTTTCCCAGCATGACAAGAATCTGATCACTGTTTGCTGCATGGAAGAGCATGCCGCGCAGTATGAAGAAGCAGCCGCGCTCAATGGTGAGTATCTCAAGAAGATGATCGATGAGAATGGCATCATTCTCAAAGAATTCAGCGATGACGTTTATGACGCCTTCGGTGAAGCCGCTGTTGAGGTCTTTGAAGAAACGCGTGCCCATAGCGCGCTTGCAAACAAGATCGACGAAAGCTTCCAGATGAACCTCCGTGAGCTCGGCGGCTATCAGAAAATTGCTGAAGTCGCCTTCTCCAACAAACGGAACCGGGTTCTGGGGATATAAGTTGCATTAATTGCGGACAGGGGCGGGACAGCGATCTCGCCCCTTCCTCTATGGGAGGCATATATGACGACTGCGGGTGATGTGTATGCATCAAACCGCGGACTGCAATGGTTGGTCCGGGTCTTTGGATGGTGTATGCTGGCGGCGCTGCCGATTTATTTTTTTAACAATTTCCTTTCATTTGTTCTTGGCTGGCCCGGGGTCGAGCCGATATTCACCTCCGGCGAGGTGACATATCTGTCCTGGATACAGCTGGCGCTGTTCGTGGGCGTGGTCGTGTTCGCCGTCGTCTTCGTGCAGTCCACCTCCGGGCGGCATCTTCGGGCTGACGCGGCGATTATTACCCGCGTGAACACCTATCTTGTCAGGGCGGCCTTCTGGGCCGTTTTTTTGGTTGGCATCGTGGATGTGTCCTTGTCTTTTCTTCGGCTTGAGGGACTTTTGCCCTATCTTGTGGGCGCGCAGCTGGATGGCGACCTTGCGCGGGTCCATTTTCGCGGTCCCTATGTCCATGTTCCGCTGATTATCCTGTCGCTCTTCATTGCGTTGCGGTCGCGCACCCTTGGCTTCCAGTGGCTGGCGCTGCTGGTGGTGTTTGCCGAGCTGCTGATCGTGATTACGCGGTTCATTTTTTCATATGAGCAGGCCTTCATGGGCGACCTGGTGCGCTTCTGGTACGCCTCGCTCTTCCTGTTTGCCAGTGCCTATACGCTGGTGGAGGAGGGGCATGTCCGCGTTGACGTGTTCTATGCGGGCTTCACCAACAAGACGAAAGGGTTTGTCAATGCGTTGGGCAGCCTGTTCATGGGTATTACGCTCTGCTGGACGATCCTGCTCGTCGGCATGGGGAACAAGACCTCCATTCTCTATAGCCCGATGGCAAATTTCGAAGTGTCGCAATCCGGCGTTGGAATGCAGGTGAAATATCTGATGGCAGGGTTTCTGGCCGTTTTCGCCGTCACCATGATGGTTCAGTTCGTCAGCTATCTGATGGAGGCGGTTGCCGACTATCTGGAGCAACCGGGTCATGTTGACCATGAGTCGTCACTGACGGGGTAATGTAGGATCATGGAACTTATTTTTCTCGCCCTTCTCGTTTTCCTGATGGCACTGGCCCTCGGCTCCGGCTTTCCGGTTGCCTTTGCCTTGCCCGGCTCGGCGATTGTCACCGTGGCGGTTGCCGCGCTCTGCGGATATGTCGCGACTGGCAATCCGGATGCCTATTTTTCTCATGGCGGCCCCTGGCAATGGCTGAGCGCCGGGGTCACCAATCTCCGCGGCGTCTATTGGGAGGTGGAACGAGATACACTGATCGCCATTCCGCTCTTCATCTTCATGGGCATCATGCTGCAACGCTCCAAGATCGCAGAGGATCTGCTGGTCACCATGGCGCAGCTGTTCGGCCCGGTGCCGGGCGGCCTTGGCATCTCCGTGGTGTTCGTCGGCGCCCTGCTTGCGGCGACGACCGGTATCGTCGGGGCGACCGTGGTGGCGATGGGTCTGATCTCGCTGCCGGCGATGCTCAGGAACAATTATTCGAAATCGCTGGCGACCGGAACGATTGCGGCCTCGGGCACGCTCGGCCAGATCATTCCGCCGTCCATCGTGCTGATTATTCTGGCCGATCAGCTGGCAAGTGCCGTGGATCAGGCGGGCACGGCGCGAAAGGCGCTGCATAAGGCGTCAACCGGTGAGCTCTCCATGCCATCCTCCTTCGGTGTGGTGTCGACCAGTGCGGGCGAGATGTTCCTCGGCGCGCTTATACCGGGGCTGCTGCTTGTCGCCATCTATATGGCGTTTATCCTGATCTATGCCCTGATCAACCCGAAGGTTGCGCCCGCTGTTCATGGCGGCACCTTCGACAAGGCCTTCTTTGCCAAGCTGGCGCTGGCGCTTTTCCCGCCGCTTGGCCTGATCTTTCTCGTTCTGGGATCGATCCTTGCCGGTATTGCCACGGTGAACCAGGCCGGTGCCATCGGCGCCGTAGGGGCGATCATGATGGCGGGCTATCGTCTGAAGGACGGCAGCAAGGATGCGTATGCGCCGGTCGTTCTCGGGCTGGCGTCGCTCATCGGGATCATGGCCGTGCTACTGATCTTCCAACCCAACGTCAAGGCGATCCACACGACGCAGGATGCGCTCGGTATTTTCCTTGGTGTTGTTGCGACCTTGGGCCTGATAATCGCCATCGGCTGGAGCAGTTGGCGTGCCTTCAAGATAGAGAATACCCTGCAGGAAGTCATGATCGAGACGGCGAAGACGACGTCTCTTGTCTTTATCATCCTGCTTGGGGCGGCGATGCTGACGGCGGCGTTCCGGGCCTTTGGCGGGGAAGAACTGGTCCGCGATTTCCTGAACGGCCTGCCGGGCGGGTTCTGGATGAAATTCGTTATTGTCATGGCAGTGATCTTTATCCTCGGATTTTTCCTTGATTTTATCGAAATTGCGGTGGTCGTGGTGCCTATCGTTGCGCCGATCCTTCTCGCGGATCCATCTGCGAATATTACGGCCGTGTGGCTCGGCGTAATGATCGGCCTGAATATCCAGACATCATTCCTGACGCCGCCGTTCGGCTTTGCGCTCTTTTACTTGCGCGGCGTCGCCCCACCCATCGTCAAGACACTGGACATGTATAAAGGAGTGATCGCCTTTATCTCACTGCAGCTGATCGCGCTTGTGGTTGTCGGGCTCTATCCGCCGTTAGTGAACTATCTGCCGAACCGGGCGTCGCTGACATCGGAAACCGCCCCGCCGCCGCGAAACCCGCGTCTGGACTATTGCGTGGACAAGTATATCCATGATCAGTTCCTTACCAAGGGCGCCGCGATCAACAGCGCGATTGCCGAGGCGCGGCAGCTTAATCTCGATTATCTGCCGGATCGTCTGAAGACAGGGCTCGCGCAGAGCTTCGATGCCGCCGAACAGGCCCCTGTCCTGATGACGCAGGCGTGGGAGGCGGATGACCGCATCAATGCGGCCATCGTCGATTATATGCCGGTGCAAGAGCGGGTGCGACGGATAGAGGCGAATATTCGCGAGGAAGATGAGGAAATCGACGATCTGAAGATCACCATCGGCCGGATGCGCAGTGAGGATCAGGCAGAGGCGCGGCAGAGGCTGGAAGCCCGCGTTGCCGATCTCGAAGTGGACCGGGAGCGGCTCGCGGCGGAGATACCGGCGGACTGGAAAGAAATTTACGCGGCCTTCAAGGCACTGCTGAAAGAGGAAACTGTCCTCAGCGGCAAGTTCCGCCGGGCGGCCGGGGACGGCTATAAGCCGGTTGCCGAGGTTGTTGCCATCCTTCAGGACAATGCCGCCTATGCCGATCTGCAGGCCGACCTGATGCAGATCCAGTCCGGTCTCGCGACGGCGGATGCAGCCGATCTGGTATCGTCGATCGAGGATCTCAGCAGCCGTGCCAGCGAGGTGGAAGGCGCGTCCGATATTTCGTCAGGACTATCCCGTGTGCGGCGCAGCCTGAGAAACGACACGCCTGATTTCGAGAAGGCGACGGAAGATATGGCCGCGCTTGTCGCCGACTATCAAGCCCAGCTCGACTGGCGCAATCAGGCGGAGGTCAATCTGCTGCCAACCCTAGAGCGTTATGAAGCGACGATTCGCGGCACGCTCGGCATCCGGGAGCAACGCAGATTTGACGACGAACAGGCGCTCTTCGTGGCGGCCTGCCAGTCCGATCACCGGGATGTATCGCATTACTTCTAGGGGCCTTGATCCCAGAGAGTAGGGCAGTATTGCGAGAGAAAGCGGCGGTGGATCAGAAAAGATCCATCGCCGTTTTCTTATGATGCGGCGAAGGCTGTGCAGTAAAGTTTAAAAGCGGGAAATCGCCTGGTCCGGGATCAACTGCCAGCCGTCGCGGGTCAGGATTTCGGACGGGTAGAAGCGCTTTTTGTAGGCCATCTTCGGGCTTTTGTCGATCCAGTAACCAAGATAGACATAGGGAAGCCCCTGGCGCTCCGCTTCGGAGACATGCCAGAGGATGAGGAAGCTGCCTGGGCTCCGCTTCTCTTCCTCCGGATCGAAGAAGCTGTAGACGAGCGACAGGCCATCCTCCATCAGGTCGATGAGGCAGACGGCGAACAGGCTGTTGTCGCTCTTTCGAAATTCCACCAGACGGGAACGGACGGGGCTTTCCTCGACCATCGCCTGATAATCGATGAAATCCATATCGACCATGCCTCCCTCGGAATGGCGCGATTCCAGATAATGGTGAAACAGGTCGAAATGCTCGCGGCTGGCCATCGAGGGCAGGATGCGGGCCGTGATGTCCGAGTTTGCCTTCCAGATGCGGCGGAAGGATTTTTTCATCTGAAAATCCGTCGCCCGGACCCGAATCGGAATACAGGCGCTGCATCCGTCACAGGCCGGCCGGTAGGCGAGGTCCTGGCTGCGGCGGAACCCCGCATGGCTGAGCGTGTTGTGCAGGCCGTCCGGATCCTCCCCGGCGAGCAGGGTCACCACCTTGCGCTCCAGCCGGTTTTCAAGATACGGGCAGGGGGCGGGCGGCGTCGAGAAGAAGAAGCGTGACGGTATTTCCACGCGTTTCATATCGCCATATCTCTCGTTACTGTTCCCATGACATAAAGGTAACGCGAATTAGGAAGTTCGCAAATAGGGCGGCTTCATAATTTTTCGTGATTTTACATCAATCCATAATAAAACGGCGCGAAAAGTGAAAAAATAATCCAGAGCAGCAGGACAAGCGGGGCGCCGGCCTTGAAAAAATCTGCGAATTTATAGTGTCCGGGACCCATGACGAGCAGATTCGTCTGATACCCCATGGGCGTCGCGAAGGAGCAGTTGGCGGCGAAAATCACCGCATAGATAAAAATCATCGGATCAACCCCCATCTCCTGCGCCATACTGATTCCGATCGGGGTGAACAGTACGGCGGTCGCGTTGTTGCTGAGAATATTGGTGAAGAAGGCGACCAGCAGGAAGAAAACCGAGAGGATCACCGCCGGTCCGGAGCCCATCATAAGCGAGAGAACGCCATGGGCGAGATAGCTCGCGCCGCCCGTTGCCTGCATCGCCGCGCCAAGGCCGAGGGCGGCCCCGATCAGCAGCAGGATTCGCCGGTCGATGGAGCGGCTCGCCTGATAGACGTTGAGGCAGCCGCTGACGACCATCGCGACAGCCCCGCAGACCGCTGCCACGACAATGGGCAGCAACCCGGTCGCGGCAAGGATGACCACGGCGCCAAAGATAATGCGGGCGCGCCAGGCGAGGGCGGTTGCGGGCAGTTCGCGCGCCGACCATTCCAGCAGCAGCACATCCGGATTATTCCTGAGCCGCATGATATCCGACCGCTGGCCGAGGATCAGCAGCACATCGCCCGCCTCCAGCCGGATATCCGTCATCCGGTTGGTGCGGATCATGCGCGAGCGGCGCTGGATGCCGACGACGACGCAGCGAGTGCGGTAATGGAAGCTGATCTGGTAGAGTGCCCGGCCGATCATCCGCGAGGCCGGGGCGACCACAGCCTCGGCCAGCGTCTGCTCCTGCACCGAGGCGAGCTCCTCGCTTGCCTCGGTGCTGGCGCTGTCGGGCTCCAGAAAGCCCTGCAGGATCTGTGGATTATCGGCGAAGGCCTCGGTGATGGATTTGCGGGTACCGGCGAAAACCACCGCATCGGTGGGTTTGAGGGTGATGCCGTCAAAGGGCGGCAGCAGGATATGCTCCCCGCGCTGGATGAAGCGGATGGTGATGTTGCGCAGGCTCGGAAACTGCCCGGCGATCGCCTCCTCGCCGACCAGTGGGCTGTCGGGGGACACTTCCATCTGGACAATGAACTGTTTGCCCGACACATCCACCACATCGCCCTTCATTGAGCCGCGTTCGGGCAGGATGCGCGGAATGATGATCAGGGCATAAATCAGCCCCGCGATGGCCAGCAGGGCGCCCGGAACGGTGAAGTCGAAAAAGCTGATCTGCGGCTGCCCGGCCTGTACCGCGGCGGCCATCACCAGCAGGTTCGTGGAGGAGCCGATCAGTGTCGTCATGCCACCGAGGATGGAGGCGTAGCTCAAGGGAATCATCAGGGTCGAGGTGGAGCGATGCAGGCGCTCGGCCAGCGCGGTCATCAGCGGGATGAAGATGACCACCACCGGCGTATTGTTCATGAAGGCGCTGATCAGCAGCACGGTGGACAGCACCACGGCGATGGCCAGCACCGGATGATGGCGGCGCAGCGCGACAAGGCGGCGGATCGGCTGTTCCAGCGCCCCGGTGCGGACAATACCTTGCCCTACCACCAGCAGGGAGAGTACGGTGATCAGCGCCGGATCGGCGATTCCGGCCAGAATCTCCTGCGGGGTCAGCAGGTTTTCCCCGGCCTGGTTGACCAGCGGGTAGAAATGGAACAGCAGTAACAGCCCCGCAATGACCGCGATGGAGGAGATTTCCAGCTCGACCCGCTCGTTGGCGAAGGCGACAATCGCGACGGCAATAAAAGCGAAAACCGCCCAGATATGAAATGTTGATTCAACTATTTCCATTGACTGTAAATAAATCCTTGCTGTTTTGCCGCGTCGGAGTAAAAGCTTCGCGAAGATTTTGCACCGACAGCTCCATCATGAAGATTGTCGTAAATCTTGCAAGTCTGTTGTTATCGCCCGATGGCCATAAACCTTTGAAGAAAAACCACGATGAGTATTTCCTACTATGATGCTTCGGCCAATGCGCGCGCCGATTTTCCGCGCCTTAAAGGTGCAATGCGCGCCGATGTCTGCGTCATTGGCGGCGGCTATACCGGGCTTTGCGCCGCATTGGAACTGGCCGAGAGGGGATTCTCGGTCACACTGCTGGAAGCGGAGCGGATCGGCTTCGGGGCGTCAGGCCGTAACGGCGGCCAGATCGCGACCGGCTATACACCCGGCATGGTCGAGACGGAGGAAATCGTCGGGGCGGAAGAGGCGACCCGGCTCTGGGATTTCTCGGTCGAGGCGACACGCCTGCTGAAGGAACGAATTGCCCGCCATAATATTGCCTGCGATCTCCGCCATGGGGAGCTCTATGCCGCTGTCAAGCCACGCCACCGCGAATGGCTGTTGGCGGAACAGGCGCATTGCGAGCGACTTTACGGGTATGAGCGGTACAAATGGATCCCGGAGGAAGAGCTTGGCGGCTATCTCGCGACGGACCGGTACTTTGGGGCGCTGCTGGACGAGGATGGCGGCCATCTGCATCCACTCAACTATGTGCTGGGCCTGAGTGCGGCGGCGGTCGAGGCGGGGGTGACGATCTATGAGGAGTCCCGCGTGACCGAGGTGGTGGATGGCAGCAAGCCCGTGGTCAAAACCGAGGATGGCACCGTGACGGCGGAGTATGTTGTTCTCGCGGGCAACGCCTATCTTGGCGATCTCAGCAAGTCCCTCGCGGCGAAGATCATTCCCGTCGATACCTGCATCATCGCGACCGAACCGCTCGGCGCGGCGCGGGCGAAGAGCCTGATGATGACCGAAGCCTGCGTCTCCGATACGAACTACAATCTCGATTATTTCCGTCTCTCGGCGGATAACCGGCTGCTGTATGGCGGACGGGACAAACTGGTCAGCGGACGCAAGATGGCCGGGACGGCGCTGAAGGACAATATGCTGGCGACCTTCCCCCAGCTGGATGACGTGAAGGTCGAGTATATCTGGGGCGGTCGGGTTGCGGTCACGCGCAACTTGCTGCCCGATGTCGGGCGCTGGGGAAATATTTATTACGCCCATGGATATTCCGGGCAGGGCGTGCCGCTGTCCGCCATTGCCGGCCGTGTCATCGGGGAGGCGATTGCCGGGGATGCCGGGCGCTTCGATGTGTTCGCGCGCATCCCGCACAAGCCCTTTCCGGGCGGAACGGCACTCAGGGTGCCGCTTCTGTCGCTTGCCCGGCTTTATTACGAGTTCCGCGACGCCTTATGAGCGGAGCGGTACCCGGCGGATCACCACATCGATCACAAAGTCATGCAGACAGCGTCCGCGCGGATTAAAGAGGGACACCAGCAGGATAAAGGACGAGGTCGCGGCAATACTGAGATAGAAGACAACCGCATGCACGAAGGCGATGAGATAGTCCGGCGGCCCGCCCGCGAGGCGTTCCAGCCGGATATTCATGAACCGCATGCCAAGGGTGGCGCTGCCCGGTCCGCCGACCAGCAAGGTATGATAGGAGAGCGGGATCAGCGCGAGAATAAGCACTAATAGCGGTGTCAGCACGCCAAAGCTGATAATACCGAGGATCGTGGCAACGAAGGTCGCCGCGACGGAGATCACGGCGATACAGACCACATCAATGGCATAGGCAAAAACGCGGCGCAGGCGGATTGATTCAAAATCATCGGGATTGAAAGCCCTCGCGCCGGTCCTGCGGTCGGTGTTCTGACCTTCCAGCGATCCAAGTTCAATCATCGGGCCATCGGATTTGTTCATGAATGGACAGTTCCTTTGTGAGTATAGAAACAACTGGTATCAGTCATAGGAAGTAAATGGTACTTGTTGGATTAAATACAATAAGACATAAACTCGTCCTGGGCGCGCCAGACATACCAACTGTTGTGAAGGATTGAACAATGGCGTCGAGATCTTTTCTCATTCTGATCCTTGCGGGCGGCCTGATCAGCCTGATCGCCATGGGGTCGCGTGCGGCCTTCGGCCTGTTTCTGGAGCCGGTTTCATCGGAATTCGGCTGGGGGCGGGAGGTTTTCGGCCTTGCCCTGGCCATCCAGAATATCGTCTGGGGTCTGTCACAGCCCTTTGCGTCCGCCATCGCCGATAAATACGGCTCCGGTCGGACGCTGGTCGTCTCCGGCATTGTCTATGCGGCGGGCCTGTTCCTGATGGCCAACACCGGCAGCGCCACGGAACTTCACCTCTCTGCCGGATTGATGATCGGCCTTGGCCTCTCAGGCACCGGTTTCGGTGTTGTCATCGGCTCCGTTGGCCGCGCGGTGCCGGATGAAAAACGCTCCATGGCGCTTGGTATTGTGGGTGCCTCGGGCAGCCTCGGGCAGTTCCTCATGGTTCCGCTCGGTCAGGCGTTCCTCGCGGAATATGGCTGGTCGATGGCGCTGGTGTTGATTGGCTGTTGCGCATTGCTGATGATCCCGGCGTCGGCCTGGGTAACGGGCAAGGCGGAAGACAGCGCCGCCGCCGGTGCCGCCAGTCTTTCCTCCGCAGTGCGGGAGGCCGCGGGCAACGGCAGTTACTGGCTGCTGTTCTTCGGCTTTTTCGTCTGCGGTTTTCATGTGACCTTCGTTGCCGTGCATCTGCCTGCCTATATCGTCGATCAGAATGTCGATGCGAAATACGGGGCGATCGCGCTTTCAGTCGTCGGGCTCTTTAACGTTATCGGCTCGCTCGCCTCGGGCTATCTCGGCGGTAAATATTCTAAGAAATATCTCTTAAGCGCGTTCTATTTTGCCCGCGCCGCCCTGTTTCTCGCCTTTATCCTTGTCCCGATCAGTCCGCTCACGATTATTCTCTTTGCCGGCATACTGGGTCTTCTCTGGCTGTCGACCGTGCCGCTCACCTCCGGGCTGGTCGCGGTGATGTTCGGCCCGAAATATATGACGACGCTTTTCGGGTTCGTCTTTTTCGGTCATCAGATCGGGGCCTTCCTCGGCGCCTGGATCGGCGGCGTCGCGTTCGATCTCTATGGCTCCTACGATATCGTCTGGTGGATGAGTGTTGCGCTCGGCATTTTCTCGGGCATCATCCACTGGCCGATCCGGGAGAATATGGCGGTACCGCGTGCCGCGGCGGCGGGTTAGCAACGGCATGGCGCTTGCGCGGTTCAGGGAGAGATCACCGGTTCTCGGCGCCCTCGCCATTCAGGCGGTAGTGTTCGGCGTCCTCTATCTGCTCCGCCCGTTCGCGGAACAGGCGATGGGGATGCCCGTTCCGCTCCTCTGGGTGATGCTGGCGCAGGGGGTGCTGGCCGGGATCGTCAGCCGCGGGTTCCGTTTCTCCCTGCCGTGGGTGGTCGGGCAGGTGATTGCGCCGCCCTTGCTCGTGTTTGCGCTGGCGCTCGATCTGCCGGGATGGGTGTTTCCGGTCATCCTGTTGCTGCTGGTGCTGGTGTTCTGGAATGTGGCGGGCAACCGCGTGCCGCTGTATCTGACCAACCGCCGAACGTCCGACGCTCTTCTGAAACTGCTGCCGCGCGGCAAACCCGTTCATTTTGTCGATCTCGGAAGCGGTCTCGGCGGTACGCTGCACTATCTTGCGAAGGCCGCGCCGGACAGCCGGTTTACCGGACTTGAGACGGCGCCGCTGCCCTTCGCGCTCTCCTGGCTGCGGGGCAAGCTCGGTGGCGGTGGTAATCTCGATTTCCGGTTTCGCGATATCTTCAAAGAGGATCTGGGTCAGTATGACCTTGTGTATTGTTTCCTCTCCCCGGTGCCAATGGCGCGGCTCTATGACAAGGCGCGGGCCGAGATGAAGCCCGGCAGCCTGTTCATCAGCAACAGCTTTGCCGTGCCGGACCAGAAACCCCATCGCGTCGTCACCGTCAAGGACGGTCGGAGGACGAAGCTGCTCATCTGGAAGATGTAACGAGCCGCTACTTCAGGTTCGCGGGCAGGACCGGCGTCTCGCGCAGCAGGATAATGCTGATCCGGCGGTTGCCGGGGTTGGATGGATCGTCGGTGATCATCGGGTCCGTATCGGCGCGCCCCGCGACCCTCTCTATGCGTTCCGGATCGAGCCCGGCATCCAACAGGGCGCGGCGGCTGGCATTGGCGCGGTCGGAGGACAGCTCCCAGTTGGAATAGGTGCCGCCGCTGAAGGACGCGCTGTCCGTATGGCCGCTGATGGAGAGGCTGTTCGGCAACTCCTCGATGGATTTGGCGATCATGCCGACAAGGTTCTTGATCTTCGGCGTGATCGTCGCGCTGCCGCTTTCGAACATGCTTTCGTTGAACTGGTCGACAATCTGGATGCGAAGGCCCTCGGGCGTCATGTCGATGATGACGTGATCCTTGAGGCCCGACAGTTCCGGGTCCTTGTTGATGGCTTGTCGAATCTGGTCGCGGGCCTGCTCGAAACTCATTTCCTCGATTTTTCGCAATTTTTCAAGCAGTTCCGCTTCTTCCAGCTCCCGGGCCTCCCGGGCCTCCTTGCCTTCATTCTTCTTGCCCTGTTCGGGCGGAGAAATGCTGGAAACGACAGAGGGCACACCGAGGTCGGATATGCGGGAGCCTTCGGTCTGCATGCTGGTGCCACCCATGACGCCACCGGCGCCGGACTGGCTGATGCTGGCGGTTGTCGGGGCGAAGTAGTCGGAGAGACCTTCCTTCTGTTCCGTTGTCGTCACATTGAGCAGCCACAGCAGCAGGAAGAACGCCATCATCGCGGTCACGAAGTCGGCATAGGCGACCTTCCAGGCGCCGCCATGGTGACCATGACCGCCTTTCTTGACCTTCTTGACGATTATCGGGGCGACATCATCCGCCATGGGAACCTCTTAACCTACCGGGACGCATGTCAGACGGTCGGGGCTTCATTACAGGCTTCTTCCACCTCGAGGAAGGAGGGGCGCTCGTGGTTGTACAGGGTCTTGCGCGCAAACTCGACCGAGACGGCCGGGGCGTAGCCCTGCAAATGGGCGAGCAGTCCCTGCTTCATGCATTCAAAATATTTGGTGTCCGCATCGGCGAACTGTTCCAGGTTCTTGCCCATGGGGGAGAACAGGCCATAGGCGACGAAAATGCCGAAAAAGGTACCGACCAGCGCGGCGGCAATCAGCCCGCCGAGAATTTCGGGCGGCTCGGCGATCGAGCCCATGGTAACGATCACACCCAAGACGGCGGCCACGATACCGAAGGCGGGCAAGGCTTCACCCAGTGACGTGACGGCGCCGGAAATCGCATGCCCCTCGTTATGATGGGTTTCGATATCCTGATCCATCAGGGCTTCCAGCTCATGCGGATTTTCAGTCCCCATGGTCATCAGCCGAAGATAGTCGCAGATGAAATCCACCGCGTGATGGTTCTTGGAAAAGGCCGGGAAATGCTGGAACAGCTCGCTCTCATGCGGGTTCTCGATATGCGGCTCCAGCGCGATCATGCCCTTGGTCTTGGACAGCTTGAACAGCGCATAAAGCAGGGTCAGCAGTTCGGTATAGGCCTTCTTGTCATGGGGCGAGCCCTTGACCAGCTTGCCCATGGATTTCAAAAACCCGAAGATCACCCATTTCGGATTGGCCTGCAGAAAAGCACCCGCGGCGGCGCCGAGGATGATCAGGAATTCGAGAGGCTGAAACAGCACGGCGAAACTGCCGTGCGGCGCATAGCCACCGGCCACGGAGCCGAATGTCACAACAATACCAATAATCCAAAACATTCTTACACAGACATCCTTACGGGTTTCATCCAAGGAATTAGACAGGGATTTTGACCTGAAAATGGTTAATAAAGCGTGTGTAATTTTAGGAAGTTTTTAAAGAGGGGCGGGGACTTGCGGCTTCTTATATATATTCTGCCAAGGCTTTAGGGATCAGAAAATTAATGATTTTGACAATCATTTGTGGGAAAGTGCCGCCAATCTTAGGTAAGGCGTATTTTGACGGCAGGTATTGATTAGGCATGAGTTTTGACGCCAGAGAATTCAGGAACGCCCTTGGCTGTTTCGCCACGGGCATCACAGTTGTCACCTCGCGGAGCGCGACGGACGAACCGCTCGGCGTGACCGTGAACTCCTTCAGTTCCGTCTCCCTCGATCCGCCGCTGGTGCTGTTCAGCCTTGCCCATGTCGGCGGTCATTGTCAGGAATTTCTCGCCAGCGGAAAATTCGCCGTCAATATCCTGACCCCGGACCAGCGCCATCTCTCCGACCGCTTTTCCATGGCCCATGACGACCGCTTCGACGGCATCGACCATTATATTGGAGAGAATGGCTGCCCGGCGTTTGCAGACAGCCTTGCCGTTTTCGAATGCGAAACCTACGCCGTTCATGAGGCGGGGGACCATGCCGTCTTCATCTGCCGGGTGACCAATGTCATTATGGGGGAGGAGAACAAGGCGCTGCTGTTCCACAAGGGCCAGTATCACGATCTCTAGCCGGTAAATTCCGCCAGCCGAAAAATAACAGACGGGGTCTTTCGCGTCACGTCGCGAGAGGGTACAACGGACAGGTGTTTTTTCAGGGAGGCGATAGAAAATGGCAAAAAAGGCAGCGTTCATTGGGCTTGGCGTGATGGGATATCCGATGGCGGGCTTTCTGCAGAAGGCCGGCTATGACACCACCGTCTACAACCGGACGGGCGCAAAGGCGGAAAAATGGGTTGCCGAATATGGCGGGAGCCATGCCGATACCCCGGCGAAGGCCGCAGAGGGCGCCGATTTCGTCATGGTCTGCGTCGGCAATGATGACGACCTCAGGAGCGTCGTCCTTGGAGAGACCGGCATTCTCGCCACCATGAAATCCGGCTCGGTCTTTGTCGATCACACAACCGCCTCGTCCGAGGTGGCCGTTGAACTTGCCGCCATTGCGAAAGAGAAGGGCGTCGGTTTTGTCGATGCGCCGGTCTCCGGCGGTCAGGCCGGGGCGGAGAACGGCAAGCTGACGGTGATGTGCGGCGGCGCGGAAGAGGATTTCAATCGCGCGAAGGAGCCGATCGCCGTCTATTCCCAAGCCTGCATGCTGATGGGTGGCGTTGGCGCGGGGCAGCTCACCAAGATGGTCAACCAGATTTGCATCGCCGGGGTCGTTCAGGGCCTCTCGGAGGGCATTCACTTTGCCGAGAAGGCGGGCCTCGACGCGGAAAAGGTGATCGAGGTGATTTCCAAGGGTGCGGCGCAAAGCTGGCAGATGGAAAACCGCTACAAGACGATGATCGCCGACAAGTTCGACTATGGTTTCGCCGTCGACTGGATGCGCAAGGACCTCGGGATATGCCTCAAGACAAGCGACCAGATCGGCGCCAGCCTGCCGAACACGGCGCTGGTCGATCAGTATTATTCCGACATCCAGAATATGGGCGGGAATCGCTGGGATACCTCCAGCCTGATCAAGCGGCTGCGCAAGCTCGCCGGTTAGCCGAGCGGCGCGGCGAGGGAGAGTGACCAGTACCGCGTGACGCTCGCATCCTCTGGCTCGACCGGGGAAATACCGAGGCCGACATCGCAGACCTTGTCATTCAGGATATTGGCGCGGTGCGGCGGGCTGTCCATCCACATCTTAACTACGCCGGCCGCATCCACCGCGCCAAGGGCGACATTCTCCGCGGCGGTGGAGAAGCTGTAGCCTGTCGCGCGGATCCGCTCATCGAAGGTCGACCGGTTCTTGCCCATATGCGAAAGGGCTTGTTTTTGGTCCATGAATTCCGCATGTTGCTGGGCGGTTTGCATGAGAAGGCTGTTCGGGGTGAGAGCGGGCAGGTTGGCCTTCGTCCGCTCCGCATTCAGACAATCAATAACGTCGGTGATGAGACTCAAGAGTTAGCTCCGATCCGGTGATAAAAGTTTCAGTGATAAAGACGCGCGTCCTTGCGCATTTGTGAGGAATTTCGGCCATGACGAATAAAAAGATACCGCTGAAACCCGAAACTTTGACGGCACAAGCCATGGGCTGGCTCGATCCGGCGCATAAGTCGCTTATTCCCGGCATTTTCCCTGGCACCACCTTCGAGCGCGAGGCGGATGGCAGCTATGCGGCGGGGCGCGTCTATACCCGCGATCACAATCCCGGCTATGACCAGCCCGAGGAACTGCTCCGTCATCTTGAAGGCGGCAAAGAGGCGCTTCTTTTCTCATCCGGTATGTCGGCGGCGCTCGCCGTGGTGCAGGCGCTTCGCCCCGGCGATCACATGATCGCGCCCGAGGTGATGTACTGGAGCTTTCGCAACTGGCTGCTGAGTGTGGGGCGGGAATGGGGACTTGAAGTAACTTTTGTGCCGAACGGCGATCTTGAGGCGCTCGCGGCGGCGGTTGTTCCCGGCAAGACGAAGCTGCTGTGGCTGGAAACCCCGGCCAACCCGACCTGGGTCGTGGATGATATTGCGGCCTGGGCGAAAGTGGCGAAGGACGCCGGGGCGCGTCTTGCTGTCGACAACACGGTGGCGACGCCGCTGCTCACCAATCCGCTCAAGCTCGGCGCCGATATCGTCATGCATTCGGCGACGAAATATCTCAATGGCCATTCGGATGTGCTGGCGGGGGCGCTGGTCACGTCGGCGGATGATGCGTTCTGGGCGCGGGTCAAGGTGAACCGCAGCGCGGGCGGCGCCATTCCGGGGCCATTCGAAGCCTGGCTACTGCTCCGTGGCATGCGGACCCTGCATCTTCGGGTCGCGCGCGCCAGCGAAAGCGCCCTCGCCATCGCCCGGCATTTCGAGGGGCGGGCGGGCATCCGCGCGGTGCTCTATCCGGGGCTTGCCTCTCACGCCGGGCATGACATTGCAACGCGGCAGATGAACGGCGGCTTCGGCGGCATGCTCAGCCTTTGTATCGAGGGCGGGGAGACGGCGGCAATGGCCGTTGCGGCGCGGCTGCAACTCATCAAGCGGGCAACCTCGCTCGGCGGGGTCGAAAGCCTCGTCGAGCATCGCGCGAGTATCGAGGGCGCGGGTACGCCCTGCCCAAAGGACCTGTTGCGGCTTTCCATCGGAATTGAACATGTGGATGACCTGATCCGGGATATCGATCAGGCGCTGGACGGGAGGAACAGCTAATGAAACGCTCAATCATTGTGACCGGGGCAAGCCGGGGCATCGGCCGATCCATCGCGCTGAAGGCGGCGGAAAAAGGCTATCAGGTCTGCGTCAACTACAAGGGCGCGGCGGACAAGGCGGAGGCTGTCGTCCGCGAGATCGAGGCGGCGGGCGGCACCGCCATCGCGGTGCAGGCCGATATGGCGGTGGAGGCGGATATCCTTCGGATGTTCGAGACCGTCGATCGGGAGCTGGCCCCGCTCGGCGCGCTGGTGAACAACGCCGGGATTGTCGACCGGGCGGCACCGGTTGCGGATATGAGCCTTGACCGGCTGGAGCGCATGTTCTCCACCAATATCACCGGGCCGTTCCTCTGCGCGCGGGAGGCGGTGAAGCGCCTTTCCACGGCGCGCGGCGGTCCGGGCGGGGGGATCGTCAATATCTCCTCCGTTGCGGCGAAGCTCGGCAGTCCCAATGAATATGTCGATTATGCCGCCTCCAAGGCCGCGATCGATGCCATGACCATCGGGCTTTCAAAGGAGGTCGCGAATGAGGGAATCCGCGTCAATGCGGTGCGCCCCGGTGTGATCTATACGGATATCCACGCAAGCGGTGGGGAGCCGGATCGGGTCGACCGGGTGAAATCTATGGTGCCGATGCAACGCGGCGGCGAGGCGGAGGAGATTGCCGATGCGGCGCTCTGGCTGCTGTCGGACGAGGCGTCCTACGTCACCGGCGCGCTTCTGGATGTGTCCGGTGGGCGCTAGCCTCAGCCCTGCAAATTCTTCGCGGCCTCAACGGCGAAATAGGTGAGGATGCCGTCGCAGCCCGCCCGCTTGAATCCGAGCAGGCTTTCCATGACGACTTTCTCCCGGTCCAGCCAGCCGTTGTTCGCAGCGGCGGCCAGCATGGCGTACTCGCCCGAGACCTGATAGGCGAAGGTCGGCAGGCCGAACTCGTCCTTTACCCGGCGGCAGATATCGAGATAGGGCATGCCCGGCTTGACCATGACCATGTCCGCCCCCTCGTTGATGTCCATCGCCACCTCGCGCAGCGCCTCGTCCGTGTTGGCGGGGTTCATCTGGTAGGTGCGCTTGTCGCTGGTGCCGAGATTGCCGGTCGAGCCGACCGCATCGCGGAAGGGCCCGTAAAAGCCGGAGGCGTATTTCGCCGCATAGGACATGATGGCGGTGTTGACATGACCCTCGCGTTCCAGCTCGGCACGGATGGCGCCGATACGGCCGTCCATCATGTCGGAGGGGGCAATGATATCGCAGCCCGCCTCGACCTGGTTAAGGGTCTGGCCGATCAGCACATCGATCGTTGCGTCATTGACCACATAGCCGTTTTCGACAAGGCCGTCCTGCCCGTGGACGGTGAAGGGGTCGAGCGCCACATCGCAGAGGATGCCCATATCCGGCACCGCATCCTTGATCGCCCGGATCGCCTTGCAGATGATGTTGTTCTTGTTGAGCGCCTCGCGCCCGTCATCGGTCTTGAGCGACTGGTCGATTGCGGGGAACAGCGCGATCACCGGAATACCGAGATCGAACGCCTCCTTCGCGGCAACGACAAGCAGGTCGGTGCTGAGCCGTTTCACCCCCGGCATGGACGGGATGTCAACGGCAAGGTCCTCTCCCTCATGCACGAAAACCGGCCAGATCAGATCATTGGGGCTCAGCGCATTCTCGGCGACCAGCCGTCGGGACCAGTCGGATTTGCGAACCCGGCGCAGCCGTGTTGCGGGAAAATGGGGCGCAAGGGTTTTCATAGGGTCTTGTCCTGCTTTTTGCGGTTGTTCAGGGTAATTTCGCGCATATTATCCTTATGGGCGCCGGGTCGCAAATGTTTAGGTCCGGAATCTAAACCTAACGGGCGTTTGCCTAATCATTGACAGCCCCCGCGCAAGGTCGTATCAACAGGGATCAGAAGAATGAGGCAATAACCCATGGACTTTAACTTATCGGAAGACCAGGCCGCCTTTCAGGACATGGCCCGCAGCTTTGCTGCCGATATCTTCGCCCCCAACGCAGAGAAATGGGATGAGGAGAAAATTTTCCCCGTCACCGAAATGCGCCAGGCGGCAGAACTTGGTTTCGCAGGAATATATGTCGGCGAGGAGCATGGCGGCTCGGCGTTGACCCGGCTCGACGCGGCGATCATTTTTGAAGAGCTGGCATCTGGCTGCCCCTCGACCGCGGCCTTTATCTCTATCCATAACATGGCGAGCTGGATGATCGACCGGTTCGGCTCCGATACGGTGCGGGAGAAGTTCCTGCCAAAGCTAACGACGATGGAACATTTCGCGAGCTATTGCCTGACGGAACCGGGCTCGGGCTCGGATGCGGCGGCGCTCCGCACCAAGGCGGTGCGCGACGGCGATCATTATGTGCTGAACGGCGGCAAGGCCTTCATCTCCGGTGGCGGCAAGGCGGATGTCTATGTGACCATGGTCCGCACCGGCGATGACAGCCCGAAGGGGATCAGCTGTATCGCCGTGCCGGCGGATGCGCCCGGCATCAGTTTCGGCGCGCAGGAACGCAAGATGGGCTGGAATTCCCAGCCGACGGCGCAGGTCCTCTTCGACGATTGCCGGGTGCCGGTGGAAAATCTCGTCGGCAATGAGGGCGACGGCTTCAAGATCGCGATGATGGGCCTTGATGGCGGTCGGCTCAACATCGGCGCCTGCTCCATCGGCGCGGCGCGGGCGGCGCTGGAACTGGCACAAGGCTATACCGCCGACCGCAAGCAGTTCGGCAAGCCTGTTGGCAGCTTTCAGGCGGTGCAGTTCCGCCTTGCGGACATGGCGACGGAGCTGGAGGCGGCACGGCTGATGATCCGGCAGGCGGCGGCAAAACTGGATGCAAAGGACCCGGAAGCCACGCTCTATTGCGCGATGGCCAAACGATTTGCGACTGATGTCGGCTTCAATGTCTGTAACGAGGCGTTGCAGCTTCATGGCGGCTATGGCTATTTGCGGGATTTCCCACTGGAACGGCTGGTCCGCGATACCCGCGTGCACCAGATACTGGAAGGCACCAACGAGATCATGCGCGTGGTTATCGCGCGCAAGCTGGCAGACGGGCAGGGAAGGCAGTAAGCTATGAGTACAGAAGAGGAAATCCTGTTCGAGGTGACGGGCGCCATTGGCCTTGTCACCCTTAACCGGCCCAAGGCGCTGAACGCGCTGACCCATGAAATGTGTCTCGCCCTTAAAGAGCAGCTGCAGGAATGGGAGACGGACGAGAACGTGCGCGCCGTGCTCGTCGAGGGGACCGGGGAAAAAGCCTTCTGCGCCGGTGGCGATATCGTCAAGCTCTATAACGAGGGCAGGAGCGGCGGCGACTATCCCTATAACTTCTACCGCGACGAATACCTCCTCAATCTCGCGGTCAAGCATTTCAAGAAGCCCTATATCGCGCTGATGGACGGCATCGTCATGGGCGGCGGGGTCGGCGTCTCGGTCCATGGCAGCCATCGCATCGCGACGGAGCGCACCCTGTTCGCCATGCCCGAGACCGGCATCGGCCTGTTCCCGGATGTCGGCGGCACTTACTTCCTGCCGCGGCTCGCCGGAGAACTCGGCATGTATCTCGGCCTGACGGGGGCGCGGCTGAAAGCGGCGGATGCGGTCTATAGCGGCATTACGCCGGTCTATATCGAAACTGAAAAGCTCGATGACCTCAAGGGTGCGCTGGCCGGTCATCGCTTTGGCGCGAACGCCCATGAAGAGGTCGATGCGCTGCTTGCCCGTTTTGCGGGCGATCCCGGCGCGGCGCCGATTGCCGAGGTGGCATCCATAATCGATGCGCATTTCGCCAATCCGTCGGCGGTGGCGATCCTCGCAAGCCTGGAAGGCGATCCGGACCCCTGGGCGCAGAAAACCGCCGAGACCCTGCGCACGAAGTCTCCGACCAGCGTCAAGCTCGCCTATCAGCAGCTCCGTCGCGGCGCAAAGCTCGATTTCGATGACTGCATGCGGCTCGAATTCCGCATGGTGGGCCGGGTGATCCAGGGCGTTGATTTCTATGAGGGGACCCGCGCCGTCGTCATCGACAAGGACCAGTCGCCGAAATGGAAACCGGCGACGCTGGAAGAGGTAAGCGATGCGGAGATCGAGGCCTATTTCGCCCCGCTCCCCGGCGGCGAGCTGTTCTAGCCTGCCCGCCTACCAGAGCGGCTTATCCAGCCCTTCAAGCAGAACAAACTGCCCTTCGGCGGCGTCCTTGCGGGCGTCGCGCGCCTTGCCATATTCCGGGCTGTCATAGAAGGCCTTCGCCGCCGCCATATCCGGGAATTGCAGCAGCACGACCCGGCGGGTCTCCTCCGGTCCCTCAACCGTTTCCATGGCGCCGCCGCGCGTCAGATACTGCCCGCCATATTTTTTAATGGCGATCGGCGCGAGAGATTTATAGACTTCATACTGTTCCGGGTCCTTCACGGTAATCCGGGCGATGACATAGGCGGCCATTGATCGTTCCTTTCCGGGGGTCTGGCGTCAGAAGAACAATAAGGGAAAAAACCATGAGCTACAAATATGTTTCGGTCGAGAAAAAGGGCCGCATCGCCACCGTGCGTTTTGATCGCGGGATTGACGTGAACGCCATGTCGGTCGAGCTGATGAAGGAACTGCTGGCCGTCGCCCGCGCCTTCGAGGGGGACACGGAGACAAACGCCATCATCCTCACCGGCAATGCGAAAAACTTCACCGTCGGGTTCGATCTCAAGGACGCGGCGCTGAAAGAGCGGATGGAGGCCGGGCTCATGGACAAGAAGGAGATGCTCGCCGTCGGCCCGCGCATGTGCAAGGCGTGGGAGGAACTGGCGCCGATGACCATCGTCGCGGTGGAGGGATACTGCATCGGCGGCGGGGTCGCGCTCAGCGTCGCCTGCGATATGCGCATAGCCGGACGGAGCGCCAAATTCTACGTGCCCGAGATCAAGAACGGCATGAATATGAGCTGGCAGTCCGTGCCGCGCATGGTCAATCTCATCGGGCCGGCGCGCACCAAGCAGCTCTGCATCATCGCCGACATCATCGGCGCCGAGGAGGCCGCGAAATGGGGCCTGGTCGAGGAACTGGCGGAGGATGGCGGCGCCTATGCGCTCGCCCTTGAATATGCGGAGAAAATCGCCGCCCGCCCGCCGCTCCCCGTCCGCATGATCAAGCAGGGCGCCTCCGTCGCGGCCGGCGCGCTCAACCACGCGGTGAGCTTTATGGACATCGACCAATACGCCCTCACCAACGCCTCCGAAGACTATGTCGAGGGCATCCAGGCCTTCCTCGAAAAACGCGACCCCGAGTTTAAGGGGCGGTGAGGGGGTGAGTTGACTAGCTGACGATTAGTGTCTGGAAATGGAAAAGCAGCTTTAAATAGGATTTACTTTTATGAAATTCTAATATATAATACAAGCCAAGGTAGATTCTAATAGCGATTTGGGGATTGCTTTGAATAACCCGTCTACACCCGTTAAGTGCGAGAAAATGTATAATGCTGGTATGACATGTACACAGCATAGAGATGATCAAGACTCACTGATTATTGAGAAAATTCCATTTTTAAAGCGTCTTTGGATAATATTTCTCGGTGGAGTCGTTGCTATCGTAGCCCAAATGATGGTTAAAGGGCATCTCTCATATGATAAGCTAAAATTATCAGATAATAAAGAAGGCCTATTGGTAGGCTCAATACCTTTGCTTTTCGTGTGCTTAGTCATGAGTTATTTTGCCGCTCACGCTAAAGAAACAAGCATTGGTAAATACGCGCTAACCGGAATTGGGGGTATGGCGGTTATTGGCGGCGTGGGTTTGGAGTTCATTTTAGCACAATTATTTAAGTAAATTTGAAAGCAGATATGAATTCATATAGGAACATTGCTTTGAAAAAAATGCTTCCAGTTATTTTCGCCCTAATGTTGTCGTGGGTCACTACCGACGCAGTTGCAGAAGAAGGGACTGTTTTAGATTTAACAAGTCCTTACATGCGCGATGCGGCTGCAATTTATCAGCCCCATGGAACATGGAGGCAGCTAAAATATCTTGCGGCAGTATATGCAAAGCCGAGCGAGTTGACCAATGTGGATATTTCTTACTTTTATCCCGTTTCAGAAGTTAGTGGCGATATTGTAGAGGCTTTGCAAATTGCAGGAAAGTTGCACGGAGTTGGGTACGGTGTTCAATTGCAAGACGGAAATACCGTCGTATATTCTCCAAATGTAGCGAATAGTATAACTGAAAAGATAGCTATGAATTTAAATAATTCCATCAACATTGTTAGTAGTGAGAGAATTCCAGAATTAGAAAAGCTGATGAAAGATTCTGGCGTTTCAGTAGCAGTAATAAGCAATTGGAACGACAAAGTTTGGACGGCCAGTGAGACGCCGCAACTTATTGATTATATTATTGAAAATTCGGATAAAAGCACAATAAATAAGTAAGCAGACTTTTGTTTGTAAAAAAATCTTAATGCAGGGACGGAAATGCTGTCATTTTGTAATTAAGAACAGTAAAACACTCCCATGACACTCCGCCGTAAAATATTTCGTTGGCTTGCTGCCCTTGTGATGCTCTTTGTGGTGATCCCTTTTACGGGGATTTATTTTGCGCAAGGGGCGATTGTGTTTCCCGTGCCCAAGAGGGACGGGGCGCCGCGGCCCGATGGCGGGTTCGAGGCGGTGACGATCTCGACCCCCGACGGGGAGCGGCTCAACGCCTTCTACCATCCGCCGGGCGAGAAGAAGGCGAGCATCCTCGTCTTTCATGGCAATGCCGAGACGGCGATTAACCAGATCGGGCGCGGCAAGATCCTCTCCGATGCTGGTTTCGGCGTGCTGCTCGTCGAGTTTCGCGGCTATGGCGGCAGCACCGGCACGCCGACGGAGGCGGGGGTGATCACGGACGGGCTCGCGTCCTATGATTTCCTGAAAGGTGAGACGGAGGGGCCGATCGGCATTCTCGCCCATTCGCTCGGCACCGGGGCGGCGCTCCCCGTCGCGGAAGCGCGGGAGGTGTTTGCGGTGGCGCTCGAAAGTCCCTTCACCTCGCTCCTCGCCATCGCCCGTTATCGGGTCGGCTGGATGCCGGGCTTTGATTTCATGGTGCGATATCCCTTCCGCAATGACGAGATCATCGGCGATATCACCGCCCCGATCCTCATCATCCATGGCACGGAGGACAGGGTGATCCCCTTCGCGGAGGGGGAGAAGCTCGCGACCCTCGCGCCGCCCGGCACCGCCTTCATCAAGATCGAGGGCGCCGGCCATAACAATCTCGGCCAGCATGGCGACATGACGATCGTCCGCAAATTCTTCCAGAGGGAACTGGCCGCCGAGTAAGGCGGCCGTCCGGTTATTTCACATAGGCGTCGCGGAGTTTGCGCATGCCTTTCAGCCAGCGGTCATAGTCGCCCGCTTTTCGCATGATATATTCGCGGACCTGCGGATGGGGGAGGATGAGGAATTCCTCCTTGTCCATGGTGTCGACCACGCAATCGGCGAGCTGTTCCGGCTCCAGCACCCCGTCGACCGAGGCAACGCCGTCAAGGCGGCTGGCCGTCATCGCCGTGCGCACGGACTGCGGGCAGAGGACGGAGACGCAGATGCCCTTGTCGCCATAGCGGATCGAGAGGGTCTCGGCGAAGGCGACCGCCGCATGTTTCGTGGTGGCGTAGGTGGCGCTGTCGACCTGGGAGAGCAGCCCGGCGGCGGAGGCGGTGTTGACCAGATAGCCGCCGCCGTTCGCAATCATCTTCTTCACCACCGCGCGGGCGGCATAGACATGGGCCATCACATGGATATCCCAGTTGAGCTGCCAGATATCGTCCTCGGTTTCCTCCCATCCGTAGCGGGCGATCCCGGCGTTGGAGACGAAGATGTCGATGGGGCCGAACGCCTCCTCCGATTTCGCCACGACATTCTGGATATCGGCTTCGCGTGCGACATTGCAATGCACCGCCAGGCCGTTCACCGATTTCGCCACCTCGTTGAGCGGCCCTTCCTGCATGTCGGCGACGGTAATGCCCTTCGCCCCCTCCGCATGGAAGCGCTCCGCCAATGCCTTGCCAATGCCGCTTGCCCCGCCCGTGATGACGATATTCTTGCCCGCAATTTTCATCTTTTCCTCCCGCAGCTTATTGCTGTTCTGGTTTGTCAGGAGGTGATTGTGGCGTTATTTCACGCGCCGGTAAAGGACTGAATGCCGGTCTGGGCGCGGCCCAGGATCAGCGCATGCACATCATGGGTGCCCTCATAGGTGTTGACGGCCTCCAGATTCATGACATGGCGGATGACGTGATACTCGTCCGAGATGCCGTTGCCACCATGCATGTCGCGGGCAACCCGCGCGATATCAAGGGCCTTGCCGCAAGAGTTGCGCTTGATCAGCGAGATCATTTCCGGCGCCGCGCGGCCTTCGTCCTTCAGATGGCCGACGCGCAGGCAGCTTTGCAGGCCAAGGGAGATTTCCGTCTGCATGTCGGCGAGCTTCTTCTGGATGAGCTGGTTGGCGGCCAGCGGTCGGCCGAACTGCTTGCGGTCCATGGTGTATTGCAGCGCCGCCTGCCAGCAGAACTCCGCTGCACCAAGCGCGCCCCAGGCAATGCCATAGCGGGCGTTGTTGAGGCAGCCGAATGGACCGCCGAGGCCCTTGATATTGGGCAGCAGATTTTCTTCCGGCACGAAGACATTGTCCATGACAATCTCGCCGGTGATGGAGGCGCGCAAGCTGAATTTCCCCTCGATCTTCGGGGCGGAGAGACCCTCCATGCCTTTTTCCAGCACGAAGCCGCGGATCACGCCGTCATCGGTCTTGGCCCAGACGACGAAAACATCGGCGACGGGGGAGTTGGTGATCCACATCTTGGCGCCGCTGACGCGATAGCCGCCATCGACGGATTTCGCCCGTGTTACCATGGAGCCGGGGTCGGAGCCGTGATCGGGCTCGGTCAGGCCGAAGCAGCCGATCCACTCGCCGGTCGCCAGCTTCGGCAGGTATTTCTCGCGCTGCGCTTCCGTGCCATAGGCGTGGATGGGATGCATGACGAGGCTCGACTGCACGCTCATCATCGAGCGATAGCCGCTGTCGACCCGCTCCACCTCGCGCGCGACCAGGCCGTAGGATACATAGCCAAGACCCGCGCAGCCATACCCCTCGATCGTGGAGCCCAGCAGGCCAAGCTCGCCCATCTCGGTGAAGATCGCCCGGTCGAAGGTCTCATGGCGGTTCGCCTCCAGCACCCGCGCCATCAGCTTGTCCTGACAGTAATCACGGGCGGTATCGCGGACCAGCCGTTCCTCTTCGGTCAGCTGGTCATCCAGCAAAAACGGGTCTACGGGGTCAAAGACGGGTTTGGATGAGGCACTGCCCATGGGTATTCTCCAGCATTTAATAATTGTTTTTGGTCAAGGAGGTGACTTTTCCCCGTCTGTTTAGCCGTTTTGCGCTGCAACATCAATATGCTTCATGCTGATTTCGGCGATATGTGTTAGGCTCGGTATCAGTTTCATAAGGATCAGGCGGGCGGGACATGGCGTCGGAAGAGAGCAGGGGCGAATATATAGTCGAGTTCCAGCAGCATGGCGCGTCCGTCAAGGTGTCGGTGATCGACCCGGTAACGATGACCGAGGTGTCCATCGTCGGCCCGCGCTCCGCCGGTCAGGAGGAGTTGCAGCGCGCCGCCCTTGCGAAACTGCATTATGTAATGAAGAAGAAGGCGGGCGGCGCGAAACCGGACGACACGCCCGCGCAACCGCCGCAGAAAAAGCCCGGCATTATCGTCTAGAGTCCGTCTTTCCGCCGTCAGTGGGGATAGTTCTCCGGCTTCATGGGCAGGACCGTCTCGCCGCTGGCCAGGCGGTTGTCATCGACGATAATCTCGAACATCTGCAGCAGGATCTTGCTGAAATCGTCATGGGTCAACGGCGCGTCCGTGAGCGGGCGAAGCTGGGCCTCGTCAATATCGGAGTTTTTGCCGGCCCAGACGATGAAGGGAACATGGGTCTGGGCCTCCGGCGCGACCATATAGGGCATC
The DNA here is from genome assembly GCF_963976355.1 of uncultured Sneathiella sp. NCBI lineage: Bacteria > Pseudomonadati > Pseudomonadota > Alphaproteobacteria > Sneathiellales > Sneathiellaceae > Sneathiella > uncultured Sneathiella sp. The sequence goes on along the minus strand of NZ_CAXBKA010000003.1, from coordinate 482,109 downwards.
CCGTGCAGGTAAACCCCCATTTCCCCAAGGGATTCGCCGTGATCGCTTAAATAGATCATCGATGTCTCATAACGATCCTGCTTGCTTTCCAGCAGTGAGATGACGGAATCGAGGAAGTAGTCTGTATAGAGGATGGTGTTGTCATAGGCGTTGATAATATCGGCATCGGCGCAGGTGCCCAGCTCTTTCGACTGGCAATCCGGGGTGAAGGCGGCAAACTCATCCGGGTAGCGTTTGAAATAGGCGGGGCCATGGCTGCCGATCTGATGCAGGACAATCAGGATATCGCCGTCCTGCCCCGCGATATACTCTTCCAGACCGCTCAACATGCCGATATCGCGGCATTCCTCCGCATCGCACACCGGGTTCCTGTCAGGATCGTTGAACCGTTCACTGGTCACCCGATCGGCGACGCCCTGCGATCCGGTATTGTTGTCGCGCCAGAGCACGGAAACGCCGGCTTTCGCCAGGACATCCAGCGTATTTTCCGTAAAGCCCGCGCGGTCGATGGCAAAATCCGACCGGTTGTCGAGGGAGAACATGCAGGGCAGGGACACGCCCGTCGAGGTGCCGCAGGACTGCATATTGCGAAAAGAGACCAGATGGTCACGCTTTGAGAGTTTCGGCGTGGTCTGGCGTTCATAGCCGTTGAGGCCGAAATGATCGGCGCGCGCCGTCTCCCCGATAACGACGATGACAAGTTCATGCGAGGCATCTTCCGGGGGAATGTTCGCCGACTTGACCCTAGCCTCGAACGTCGTGTCCAGCGTGCTGCCCGTGTCGACGGCGAGCTTGACCGCGGAGTAGATGGGATGGGTCGGATTGGTGAAATACCGGAGCGGCTTATGCTCGCGGAACAGGCTGGCGTAGCTGTCGCCGAACGGGGCGATGCTGAGCGCGGCGACAAGCAGGGAGAGAGCGGCGGTCCCGGCGAGCCTTCCCTGCCGTATCAGGATTCTCGACGGTTTGAGGGGAATAAGAAAAACCGCAATCGTCGGCACGGCGCCGAGCAGCATAACCCTGAGGACAAGGCCCCAGTTCAGCAGATCGAAGGCTTCATCCGTCGTGGTAACGAAAACATTCCGGATCATTTCCTTGTCGATGGCGATGCCGAGCGTGTCGCTGAAATACCCGGCGACCGATCCGGTGATCAGTAATATTGCCGCGACAATCCGCGTCGGCAGGAAGAAGCCGAGAATGGTGGCCATCAGCATGATGGCGCAGAGCAGTAGAACGCCCTGGGATATCAGAAAGGGCCAGTACTCACCGAAACTGTATATGGCGGCGGTCTGCTGGAAGAACTGGATATTCCCGGTGATCGCAAGAAAAGCGGAAACCGTCCAGAGCATGGTGCTTGGGCTTAAGGAGAAGCGTTGCTTCAAAATCTGGGGCATGACGATCACGCTATGTCAGGGCGGCATAAAAAAGGGACCGGAATTGACGCCGGTTGAACCCTTATATGATACTCTGACCCCTGCATACAAGCAGCATGCAAGCGGCATTATGACGCGCCGACCGGTTGTGGTCCGGCAACGTCATAAATTTTTTTTTATTCCGGCCGCTTTTTCGGTTTAGGCCGACTTTTTTTTGCGTCCGAGGCCGAATTCCTTGGCAAATTGCGACCGGCGCTTCGCATAAGCGGGGGCGACCATCGGATAGTCCGGGGGCAGATTCCACTTGGCGCGATAGTCGTCCGGAGTCATGTCGTAATTCGACCTGAGGTAGCGTTTCAGCATTTTCAGCTGCTTGCCGTCCTCAAGACAGACAAGATAGTCATTCTGTACGGATCGTTTAACGGGAACAGCGGGCTTAAGGTCTGATTCTTCAACCACTTGTTTGGAATCCAGTGATGAAAGCGACGTATAAACCGACTTGATGATTTCGACCAATTCTGAATTTTCAAGCTGGTTATTGCTGACATATGCGGCTGTAATATCCGCTGTCATCCTTAACAGCTCTTCCCGTTCAGATTGGGTTTGGGGAACCCCCTCGTTAGGTAAAGATTGTGCCATTTATTATAATTTCACTCATGTTTTGGTGCCGATAAGTAGTCTCTACATGTTATGAAATGACCTAAATGTCAATACTTGCAAATGCGAGTGAATAGGAAATTGATGTAAAAAATCACTGCTTTTTATGTACTCAGCAGGAAATATTGTGCAGTATCCGGCGTTGGATTGGTCAGCCAATAATTAAAAATCGAATCATTAGTTGCTGCCGGACATGGATTTCTGTCAATTCCTTAGAATAAATCCAGATTTAGTCAGAAAAAAGATTGGATAGTGATATTTTTTGGGCAATTTTAGAAATCGCTTGTATATAACAGGAAAGAAGATTTCGGATTTCTCTCGTGGAAGTTTACTTTGCGCGAGAATTTACATTGAACGGTTTAGGGCGGATGAGGGGATGGTGCCGGATTTCGGTATTGGAGCTCCTTTGGGATATGCCCGTAAAAAAGCTTCCCGAAAAAGGCTGTTTGGCACAGGGTTTTTCTAGGCAGTCCGGCCATCCTGTGCTATCCAACCGGCGCGAATTCCGCGCAGGGGCAAAATGCGGCGTCGAATATTGATTTTGCCGGTCTTCTGCGTGCGCGTGGCGATGGAAACCGGGCCGGATCGGGAGTGCATGTCCCCGGCGGCCCCCTCGGATTATCAGGTGACGCCGGGATTTCTGGTCTCAAGCTCCCGGCCCGAAATTAGGAGTTCTTTACAGATGACGATACAAAGTGCCGAGCTGGCCAGCTTCTTCAAGGCCGATCTTGAACGGAATGATCCCGATGTTTTTCGTGCCATCGGGCTGGAACTCGGACGTCAGCGGGACCAGATCGAGCTGATCGCCTCGGAAAATATCGTCAGCCCCGCCGTTATGGCGGCGCAGGGCTCGGTGCTCACCAATAAATATGCCGAGGGTTATCCCGGCCGCCGCTATTATGGTGGCTGCGAATATGTGGATATCGTCGAGGAACTGGCGATTGACCGCGCCAAGGAGCTGTTCGGCTGCGGTTTCGCGAATGTCCAGCCCAACTCCGGCTCGCAGGCCAACCAGGGCGCCTTTATGGCGCTGATCAAGCCGGGCGATACCATCCTCGGCTTGTCGCTCGCCGCCGGGGGCCACCTGACCCATGGCGCGGCGCCGAACCAGTCCGGCAAATGGTTCAACGCCGTGCAGTACGGCGTCAATAAAGAGACACACCAGATTGACCTTGATGAGGTCCGCGCCCTCGCCAGGGAACATCAGCCGAAAATGATCATCGCCGGCGGCTCCGCCTATCCGCGGCATATCGATTTCGCGACCTTCCGCCAGATCGCCGATGAGGTCGGGGCCTATCTGATGGTCGATATGGCACATTTCGCCGGGCTCGTCGCGGCGGGCGTGCACCCGAGCCCGTTCCCCCATGCGCATATCGTGACGACAACCACTCACAAGACATTGCGCGGCCCCCGTGGTGGCATGATCCTGACCAATGACGAGGCCATCGCCAAGAAAGTGAACTCAGCGATTTTCCCCGGCATTCAGGGCGGTCCGCTGATGCATGTGATCGCGGGCAAGGCCGTTGCCTTTGGCGAGGCGCTGACCCCGGCGTTTAAGACCTATGCCGCGCAGGTGGTGGAAAATGCCGCCGTGCTCGCGAAAACGCTGGTCGGGCATGGCTTCGATATCGTCTCCGGCGGCACCGACACCCATGTGATGCTGGTCGATCTCCGGCCGAAGAAGCTTACCGGCAATATCGCCGAGCATGCGCTTGAAAATGCCAACATCACCTGCAACAAGAACGGCATTCCGTTTGATCCGGAAAAGCCGATGGTGACCTCCGGTGTCCGCCTCGGCACCCCGGCGGCGACAACCCGCGGCTTCGGCACGGCGGAATTCACGAAAGTCGGCGATCTGATCGCCGAAGTCCTTGACGGGCTGGCCGCAAATCCGGAGGATAACGCCACCGTGGAGGAAAAAGTACGCAAGGAAGTCAAGGCCCTGTGTGACGCATTCCCTCTCTATCCGGATATGTAGGATACGGCAGGGGGATGTTGGGATTGATCAGAGAATAAGGGGACGTTCGGATGCGCTGTCCATTTTGCAGTAGTGAAGAAACACAAGTCAAGGATAGCCGACCGACCGAGGATAACACCGCGATCCGGCGGCGGCGGGCCTGCGCGACATGCGGCGCCCGCTTCACCACCTTCGAGCGGGTCCAGCTGCGCGAACTGACGGTGCTGAAAAAGGACGGTCAGCGCAGCGTGTTCGAGCGGGACAAGCTGGAGCGTTCCATCAGCATCGCCACCCGCAAGCGCCCGGTCGATCAGGACCGCATCGACCGCATGATCAACGGCATCGTCCGCCAGCTTGAAAGCAGCGGCGATCAGGAAATCCCGTCGGAGAAAATCGGTGAACTGGTGATGGAGGGGCTGGCACAGCTCGACAGCGTTTCCTATGTCCGCTTCGCCTCCGTCTATAAGGACTTCCGCGAAGCCAAGGATTTCGAAGAATTTATCGGCGAGCTCAGTACCACCGTCCCGACGGAACGCTGAAACCGCCTGACCTTAAAAAGCCGGTATCCATGACTGCTCAGTTTAACAGCCGCGATGAACTCTTTATGCGGGCCGCGCTCCGGCTGGCTGCGCGCGGTCTCGGCCGGGTGGCGCCGAACCCGGCGGTCGGCTGCGTGCTGGTGAAGGACGGGCAGGTGGTCGGTCGCGGCTGGACACAGGATGGTGGCCGCCCGCATGCGGAGGCAATGGCGCTTGCGATGGCCGGGGCGGCGGCAACGGGATCGACGGCCTATGTCACGCTTGAACCCTGCGCCCATCACGGCGAAACCCCGCCCTGCGCCGAGAGCCTGGTGGAGGCCGGGGTGCGCCGGGTGGTCGTTGCGCTGCGCGATCCCGATGAGCGGGTCAACGGCCGTGGCATCCGCATCCTGGAAGAGGCGGGTGTTGACGTGGCGGAAGGGCTGTTTGGTAATGAAGCGGCGGAGCTTAACGCGGGCTTTATTCTGACACGCCTGCATGATCGGCCGCTGATCACTCTTAAAATGGCGACCAGCCTCGATGGCCGGATCGCGACGGCGACAGGCGATTCCAAATGGATCACCGGTACGGCCGCGCGGCGCTATGGCCATATGCTGCGGGCGCAGAACGATGCGATTCTTATCGGCGTCACCACCGCGCTTGTCGACAACCCGGAGCTGACCTGCCGGGTCGACGGGCTGGAACGCTATTCCCCGATCCGCATTGTCGCGGATTCGCGGCTGCGGCTGCCGCTCACCTCGAAGCTGGTGCAGTCTGCTAAACAAGTACCTCTCTGGATTCTTACCATCGCCGGCAATGATGCCGACCGCCTGCAGGCCTTCGCCGATGTCGGCGTGAAGATTATCGAGGTGCCCGCCAATCACAGCGGCCTGCCCGATATGACCGCCGGTCTCAGGGCTTTCGCCAAGGCGGGAATAACGCGAATACTTGTCGAGGGTGGTTCCCATCTTCTGGCAACGCTGATAAAAGATGAACTGGCGGATCGTCTGATGTGGTTTCGCGCGGGCACGATTATCGGCGGGGACGGCATTCCGGCCCTGCAATCCATCGGTCTTGAGAAACTGAAAGACGCACCGCAACTTCGCCTGATCGAGGAACGTCGGCTGGGCGATGATTTACTTGAAAGTTATTTTCTTCGGAACTGAGCAATATGTTTACAGGCATTATCACGGATGTCGGACGGGTGCGCAGGGTTGAAAAAACCGGCGATACCCGCTTTGAAATCGAAACCTCCTATGACACCGATACGATCGATATCGGCGCGTCCATCGCCTGTTCGGGCCCCTGCCTGACCGTGGTTGAGAAAGGCGAGGGCTGGTTCGCCGTCGATGTGTCGGAGGAAACTCTCTCCTGCACCAATCTCGATGACTGGCGGGAAGGAACGAAGATCAATCTGGAGCGGGCGCTCAAAATCGGCGACGAGCTTGGCGGCCATGTGGTCACTGGTCATGTCGATGCGGTGGTGATGGTCCTGCATCAGGAGACAGTCGGCGATTCCACCCGGCTGGTCTTCTCGCTGCCCGCGAAATATGCGGGCCTTGTCGCCGCCAAGGGCTCGATCTGTCTGGACGGCATTTCGCTGACCGTGAATGAAGTCGGTGACGATAGCTTCGGCGTTAATATCATCCCGCATACGCAGGAACATACGACCTTCGGTACCCTGACCGTTGGCCGCCGGATCAATTTTGAAATAGATGTACTGGCGCGCTACGTCGCGCGCATGACTGAGGTAAATAATAAGAAATGAGCTATAAGGAATACCTCTCCTCGACGGAGGAAATCATTGAAGATGCCCGCAACGGCAAGATGTTCGTGCTGGTCGACGCGGAAGACCGCGAGAATGAGGGGGATCTTGTCATCCCCGCGCAGATGGCAACGCCGGAGGCAATCAACTTCATGGCCAAGCATGGCCGCGGGCTGATCTGCCTCTCCATGTCAGAGGAACGGATCAATCATCTCGGCCTGCCGCTGATGGCGCAGGATAACGCCTCCCGCCTGACCACCAATTTCACCGTCTCGATCGAGGCGCGCGAAGGGGTGACCACCGGTATTTCCGCCGCCGACCGCGCCCGCACCATTGCGGTCGCCATCGACCCAACGAAGAAGGCGCAGGATATCGTCTCCCCGGGGCATGTCTTCCCGCTGGTCGCGCGCGAGGGCGGTGTGTTGCGCCGCGCCGGCCATACGGAGGCGGCAGTCGATATCTCCCGCCTTGCCGGGCTGATGCCCGCCGGTGTGATCTGCGAGATCATGAATGACGACGGGACCATGGCGCGGCTGCCCGACCTTGTGAAATTCGCGCAGTTCCATGGCCTCAAAGTCGGCACTATCGCCGACCTGATCGCCTATCGCCGCCGTCACGACAGCCTGATCGAGCGCGAGGTCGAAGCCGATATTTCCAGTAAATACGGCGGCGACTGGAAGATGATCGTCTTCTCCAACAAGCCCGAATATGCAGAGCATGTGGCGCTGGTCAAAGGCGATGTCTCCGGCGAGGAACCGGTGATCGTCCGCATGCATGCGCTCAACCTGCTGGGCGATGTCCTCGGCGAGCTCGATGAGCATCCGGACATCCTCCATGACGCAATGGCGCAGATCGATGCGGCGGGCAAGGGCGTTGTCGTCCTGATCCGCGAGCCGCGGCCGATGGCGCTCTCGGACCGGGTGCGCCGCAAGCTCGGCGAGCCCTTGAAGGAATCGCAGGAGCTGCGCGACTATGGTATCGGTGCCCAGATTCTGATCGACCTCGGGATCAAGAATATGATCCTGCTGTCCAATAACCAGCGCACCGTGGTCGGGCTTGACGGCTATGGCCTCGCGATCACGGAAACCCGCGCCATCGCGAAGAGGGGCTAAAGCATGAGCAGTGAAAAACATGTCCTGATCGTCGAGGCGGATTTCTACCGCGATATCTCCGATGCGCTGCTCGACGGCGCGAAAGAGGTGCTGGAGGCGGCGGGCGCGACCTATGAGATCGTGCAGGTGCCGGGCTGTCTTGAGATTCCGGCGGCCATCCGCTTCGCCCTCCGCTCGATGGAGTTTACCGGCGGGCGGCGGCGCTTCGATGCCTATGTCGCGCTTGGCTGCGTGATCCGCGGGGAAACCTCCCATTACGATACGGTGTCGGAGGAAAGCGCGCGGGCGCTGATGGATCTCTCGACGGATTATTGCATCGCGCTCGGCAATGGCATCATCACCTGCGAGAATGACGAGCAGGCCTGGGCACGGGCCCGCAAGGAAGAGAAGAACAAGGGCGGCGGCGCGGCGGAAGCGGCGCTCGCCATGCTTGGGCTGAAGGAAAAATTCGGGATGTTCCCCAGATGAACGCACGCAGCGAGAAGCGGGGCGACAAGCATAGCCGCCGCACATTGGCCCGGCTCAATGCCGTGCAGGCCCTCTATCAGCTGGAGCATGACAGCAAGTCCCCGCGCGAGGTGGTGGAGGAATTCCTGCTGCATCGCGTCGGCAAGGAGCTGGATGGCGACCAGTTCAAGGATAGCGACAAGCCGCTGTTTGAAGATATCGTCCTCAATACGGCGGCGCGGCAAGAGGAAATAGACGCCCTGATCGCCGCGCGGCTGGAGAAGGACCGCAAGACGGACCGGCTGGAAGTCGTGCTGCGCTGCCTTCTGCGGGCGGCAACCTATGAATTCCTCGCCCGGGTCGATATGCCGGCCAAGGTCCTGATCAAGGAATATATCGGCATCGCCCGGACTTTCTTCACCGGCAAGGAACCGGCGCTGGTCAACGGCGTGCTCGACAAGATTGCGAAAGAGCTGCGCGCCGGCGAATTCGAATAAGATGACAGAGGCGGAGACAGGCAACGGCAACGGCGAATTCGCGCTGATCGACCGGTTGCTGAAACCGCTGGCGGCCGGAACCCCCGCCGCGCTTGACCTCACCGATGATGCGGCGGTGCTTGTCCCGACGCCGGGCCAGGATCTGGTCCTCGCCAAGGATGCCATGGTCGCGGGCGTGCATTTCCTTGAAAACGATCCGGCGGAGGCCGTGGCGCGCAAGCTGCTCCGGGTGAATCTTTCCGACCTTGCGGCCATGGGGGCGACACCGGTCGGCTATCTTCTCGCGACCTTCTGGCCGGAAAAGCTGCCCCGGGACTGGATTGAGGGATTCGTAAGCGGCCTTCAGATGGATCAGGAGGAATTCGGCATCGGCCTTTTGGGCGGGGATACGGTGCGCACGCCGGGCCCGCTCTCGCTGTCGCTAACGGCCATCGGCGAGGTGGCGGCGGGCAAGGCGCTTCGCCGCAACGGGGCAGGCGAGGGCGATCTCATCGTTGTCTCCGGCACGCTCGGGGACGGGGCGCTTGGCCTGCTGGCTCTCAAAGGCGAACTCGGCACCTTAAAGGAAGAGGCGCGGCAGGCGCTTGTCCGGCGCTATCATCTGCCGCAGCCACGGCTTGCGCTTGGCCGCTTGCTGACGGGCAGGGCGACGGCCTGCATCGATATTTCCGACGGCCCGCTCGCCGATATCGGCCATATCGCCAAGGAATCAAACCTTGGCGCCGTGATCGAGTGGGCGCGGGTCCCGCTCTCCGATCCTGCCCGCGAAGTCGTTACTAAAGACAGCCGTCTTCGCGAGGTTGTGCTGACCGGCGGCGATGACTATGAGCTGGCCTTCACCCTGCCGCCCGCGCTGGAAGGAGAGCTTGACGATCTCGCGAAGGATAGCGGCATCGCCCTCACCGTTATTGGCAGGATGACGGCGGGAGAGGGGGTGCGCGTCGTCGATGAAGACGGTTCGGATATGCCCCTCAAGACCCGCGGCTGGCAGCATTTCTGAACCCTTCCGCGATATTGCATAATAGCTATGCGATTCTGTGGGTTGTCATTGTGTCACATTATTGACATATTTCACGAAAATTCGATGTAGTTTATGGGAGAAATGCATGCTGGCGATGCAATACATGGTTCGCTTGCCACAGGATTTTGATACGGCGCAAATGCACAAGCATGTGGCAGCGCGCAGTGGGTTGTTCGACGGCTGTCCGGGACTGCGACATAAATTCTACCTCTATGAATCAGACGAGCATGTCTACGCGCCCTTTTATATCTGGGAGAATGCCCAGTTCGCCCAGGATTTCCTGCTCGACAAGCTGTTCAACGGCGTGATCGAGACCTTTGGCCGCCCGCGGGTGCGGAGCTGGCAGATCATCTCCTTCGATTATGGTCCGGCGCAAGGCAAGACGCCGACCTTCCTTTCCAGTTCCATCGACAAGGTGCCCGCCGGCCGTCCGGTCGGCGAACTGATGCGAAAAGAGAAAGAGCATCATGAAGAGATGCTCTCAACGCCGGGTCTCTATGCGAATATGGTCCTGCTGGATCCGGACCGCTGGGAAAAGGGGCTGTTCAGCCTCTGGCACCGGCAGCAGGACGCGGTGCCTGTCAAGGCCGATTGCGTCTATAGCTACGACATATTAAAGAGTTACCAACCCCTCAAAGGTGCGGCATAAACAGTTTCGTCCGCAAAATAACAACAGTCAGGTAAGGGCGACAGAATGATGGACCGGCGCACCAAGATCAGCATTTTATTGATGTCGGGCTGTCAGGCCCTGATGAACAGCACCACCTCGATCATGATCTCCTCGGCGGCGCTGGCCAGCCTCCTGCTGCTGGGTGATGACAAGTCGCTGGCGACCCTGCCGGTGACGGCGGTGGTGACCGGCACGGCGATTGCGACCATTCCCGCCTCCCTCTTCATGCGGCAGGTGGGGCGCAAGATGGGCTTCATGTTCGGGGCGGTGATCGGCATGACCGGCGCCGCGATCTGCAGCTATGCCATCTGGATCGGCCATTTCTGGGCGTTCGTTTTCGGCGCCATCCTCGTCGGTATGTATACGGCCTTCGGCAACTACTACCGCTTTGCCGCCGTTGACATCGCCGGGGAGAAGAACCGGAGCAAGGCCGTCTCCTATGTGCTGGCGGGCGGGGTGATCGCCGGGTTCATCGGCCCGCAGATCGCCAGCCACAGCAAGGACCTGTTCGCGCCCTTCCTCTATATGGGCTCCTATCTGTCGATCGTCCTGCTCGGCTTTCTTGCGTTGTTGTTTATCAGCTTCGTGAAAATCCCGAAAATGCATATACCGGATCATGAGCAGGCGCAGCGGCCTTTGTCCGAGATCGTGCGCCAGCCGACCTTCATCGTCGCGGTGCTGAGCGCCATGATCGGCTACGGGGTGATGAGCCTGGTGATGACGGCGACGCCGCTCGCCATGGTTGGCTGCGGTCATCAGCCGAGCGATTCCTTCAATGTCATCAGCTGGCATGTGGTCGCCATGTTCGGCCCGAGCTTCTTCACCGGCAACCTGATTTCCCGTTTCGGCGAATACAAGATCATCCTGCTTGGCGCGCTGCTCGGGGTGGTGAGCGTGATCGTTTCCTTAAGCGGGCTGGAACTTGCGAATTTCTATATTGCGCTGGTTCTGCTCGGCCTGTCGTGGAACTTCATGTTCATCGGCGGCACGACGCTGGTGACGACAACCTACAAGCCGTCGGAAACAGCGAAGGTGCAGGGGCTGAATGACTTCCTCGTCTTCGGGACGGTGGCGACGGCCTCTCTCATGAGCGGCCAGCTGCAGGAGCGGTTCGGCTGGGACGTCGTCAACTACGGCGCCCTGCCGCTGCTGGCGGTTGTCATCCTGCTCGCGCTCTGGAGCCTGCGCACGGGCAGCCGCAGGGTCGCGGCGGGATAATCGGCCACCGCGCCGCTGCGGTTTTTCAAAGACTTACTTGGAGACCAGCGCCTTCACGATCATGTCGGAGGCTTCCTCCGCATCGCCCCAGCGCACGATCCGCACCCATTTGTCTTCTTCGAGATCCTTGTAATGCTCGAAGAAATGGGAGATCTGGTCCAGCAGGATGCCGCGCAGGTCGCTGTAATTGCTGATGTTGGAATAGTAGGGGTGAAGGTCGTCCACCGGCACGCTGAGGATTTTCTCGTCCTGTCCGGCCTCGTCCTCCATGATCAGGACACCGACGGGGCGCGCCCGGATGACAGCGCCCGGCATCACCGGGATCGGACCGGCGACCAGCACATCAACCGGATCGCCGTCGTCTGCGAGGGTATGGGGGATGAAACCGTAGTTGCACGGATAGAACATGGCCGTATGCAGGAAGCGGTCGACGAACATGGCGCCGCTCTCCTTCTCGACCTCATATTTTACCGGCACGCCGCCCAGCGGAATTTCGATGACGACATTAACATCCCGGGGCACATCCCGGCCGGCCGGAATTTTAGATATATCCATTACGCGCAGTCTCCTGAAATTGCTGGCGTTGCGATAGCATGTTCCGAAAAAATATGCCACCGGCTAATGGAAAAAAATGCTGAAAAAGCATCCCCTAAATTAGGCAATTCCAATAGCTTGCGAAACCAAAGGTAATCTGGCATTCTACGCCCGACTTTAGTCTAATTTAGCCGAGTTGAATATCCTAGGGGGTACTTGGCGACAACAATAACAACAAAAGTATGGCCATTTTCTTGATGGTTTTTTCGTAACATTGATGGGGAACTAAAGAATGTCAGTAGAATTATGGATACCGATTATCTGCGGGCTGATAGCCTTGGGCTATGGTGCTTATGCAGGTCGGTCGGTTCTGTCACGTGATGCCGGTACCGAAAAGATGCAGCAAATTGCATCCGCCATTCAGGAGGGGGCATCCGCCTATCTGAACCGGCAGTATCTGACCATTGGTCTGGTCGGGATCGTTATATTTATCATCCTGTTCTTCCTGCTCGGCCTGAAAGTGGCCATCGGCTTCCTGATCGGCGCGGTTCTTTCCGGCGCTGCGGGCTTTATCGGCATGCATGTGTCCGTCCGGGCCAACGTCCGTACGGCGGCCGCGGCCTCCAAGAGCCTGAGCGACGGCCTGGATGTGTCCTTCAAGGCGGGCGCGATCACGGGTCTGCTGGTGGTTGGTCTCGCGCTGCTCGCGGTGGCTGGCTACTACGCATATCTGACAGCGGCGGGCGTTGACGGCCGCGATATGGTCAACAGCCTTGTCGCCCTCAGCCTCGGCGCCTCGCTCATCTCCATCTTCGCCCGTCTCGGCGGCGGTATCTTCACCAAGGGCGCCGACGTCGGCGCCGACCTGGTGGGCAAGGTCGAAGCCGGTATCCCCGAGGATGACCCCCGTAACCCGGCGGTGATTGCCGATAACGTGGGCGACAATGTCGGTGACTGCGCCGGTATGGCGGCCGACCTGTTCGAGACCTATGCGGTGACGGTCGTTGCTACCATGGTGCTGGGGTCCATCTATTTTGTGAATGATGTGGCGTTGATGTCCTATCCGCTGATGATCGGCGCGGTCTGCATCATTACCTCCATCATCGGCACCTTCTTCGTCAAGCTCGGTGCGAATAACAGCATCATGGGCGCTCTCTACAAGGGCTTTATCGTGACGACGGTTCTTTCCGCCATCGCGCTTTGGCCTGTCACCATGCTGACCATCGGCATGGATACGGTCTATACGATCGGTGAGAAGGAGTTCACCGGTATGAGCCTGTTCTTCTGCGGCCTTGTCGGGCTGGTGGTCACCGGTCTGCTGATCTGGATCACGGAGTACTATACCTCGACTGAATACCGCCCTGTTCGCAGCATCGCGGCGGCATCGGAGACCGGTCATGGCACGAACGTCATTCAGGGCCTCGCGGTCTCGATGGAGGCAACGGCGGTTCCGGCGATCATCATCTGCGCCGGTATTGTGGTGTCCTATAACTTCGCGGCGCTGTTCGGCATTGCCATCGCGGTGACCACCATGCTGGCGCTGGCCGGGATGATCGTGGCGCTCGATGCTTACGGTCCGGTAACGGATAACGCGGGTGGTATCGCGGAAATGGCGGAAATGGACGAGGATGTCCGCAAGACCACGGACGCGCTCGATGCGGTTGGCAATACGACGAAAGCCGTCACCAAGGGCTATGCTATCGGTTCCGCCGGTCTCGGCGCGCTGGTGCTGTTTGCGGCCTATACGGAAGACCTCAAACATTTCATCAGCGAGGCCACACCGACGGAGTTCAGCTTCTTCCAGGGTGTGACCCTCGATTTCAGCCTGCAGAACCCGTATATTGTGGTCGGCCTGATCCTCGGTGGTCTGCTGCCCTATCTCTTCGGGGCCATGGGCATGATGGCGGTTGGCCGCGCGGCGGGTGCCGTTGTGCGTGAAGTGCGCCGCCAGTTCAAGGAAATCCCCGGGATCATGGAAGGCACCGGCAAGCCGGACTATGGCCGGGCGGTTGACATGCTGACCAAGGCGGCGATCAAGGAAATGATCATTCCGTCCCTGCTGCCGCTGCTCGCCCCGATTGTCGTCTTCTTCTTGATGTATCTGGTGGCGGACAAGTCAGCGGCCTTTGCGACCGTCGGCGCCATGCTGCTCGGCGTGATCATCACCGGCCTGTTCGTCGCGGTCTCCATGACGGCGGGCGGCGGTGCCTGGGATAACGCCAAGAAGTATATCGAGGACGGCAACCACGGCGGCAAGGGCACGGATGCCCACGCCGCGGCGGTGACCGGCGATACGGTCGGCGATCCCTACAAGGATACGGCGGGTCCCGCGGTGAACCCGATGATCAAGATCACAAATATCATCGCGCTTCTGCTGCTGGCGGCGCTGGCTCACTGAGCCCACCGTCAAGCTAGCCTTGCAACGGAAAACCCCCGGTCACTGACCGGGGGTTTTTTTTATTGCCTGTCGTAACGGCGCCCATCTGGTGACGGCGCGCACAGACGGCATCCATTGGCTCACGTATGTTCAATCCGCCATCAATCAGTCCCACGACAGCAGGCATAAACAGGGCGGGACGATGTCGGGAGTTGATGAAGAATGTCGATCATGGACATCATTACCCATACGCCGATCTGGGTCTGGCCGCTTTTTGCCCTTCTTGTCATGAGTGGAATTACCGCGCTTCGCCCGCGGGAAGTGCGACCGGTGCGCATGTTGCTGATTCCGGTATTCTTCTTTGTCTGGGGTCTTTATGCGGTCTTCACGAACTTGCCCGAATGGCCGACTGCGCTGGCGGTGTTTGGCGTCGGACTGGGTGTCGGATTTGGGGTGGGCTGGGGGCTTTTCCGGCTTTATCCCGCCGCCACTTACGACCGGAAGACCCGGCGGGTATGGCGCCCGGGGACGCCATTGACGCTGATTTTCATCATCATCAGCTTCCTGGCGAAATATGCGCTGTCGGTTGTGATTGCCACGAACAAGGCGCTGAGCGCGACGGTTGGATTTTCCGCTTTGTATGGTGCCTCGTCTGGCCTGATAAGCGGCGTCTTCTGGGGCATTATGACCCTTCAGCTGTTGCAGGCCTTCAATTATATTGAACAGGGCGAGCGGTCGCCAGGCTAGGCGGGGTGATCCGGCACCGTGTTGTCTGATGTATATTACTGCCCTTCGCCGGCGGTGTTGAAGCGGCCGAGGTTGCCGAAGAGCTGCTCCAAGAGGCCAAGCTCGCGTCCGCCCGTCGGGGTTTCGCGCTGGACAACCTCGATCTCGCGGCCATCTTCCAGGCTGAGGTCGGCGACTTCCGCAACCACATCGTCGATATTGAACAGGACGATCACGATATTGCGGGATTTCACTTCCTTCTCGAAGAAGGCGTAATGCTCGGTCTTGCTGCTGATATAGTACCAGGCGTCGCCTTCAGTCTGGAAGGTGGCGATGCTGGACGGGGAGCCCATGAGCTGCTGCACGGCATCCTTGTTCGTCACGCCCGTCTCGATCAGCGCCAGCTGCTCCGGATCGAGATGATATCCCTGGTCCATCTTGATGGGCTCGCAGGCGCTGAGCGCGAGGCCGAGAACGGCAATGCAAAGCCCTGTCTTCAATTGTTTCATGGTCACGATGCCCCGGCGCCGCTTTAAGTTGACTATGCGTCGCGAAATGCTTAATTCAGGGACAATAAATGGCTTGCCAGTCGGCAAATGTCAAATTTTCTTGGTATGGCGGCGTCGATATTTTGAAGAAAACGCCGCCGCGTCCGAAGAGCAGGAGCCGCCGAGTGGTCTTTGCAAAATTTTTCCGCCGCAATCCGCAGGAAGCCGCCGCCGCGGCGCTCTATGTGGAAATTGTCCGTCAATCCCGCCAGCCCGCCTTTTACGAGGTCGCTGCCGTCCCCGATACGGTTGACGGCCGGTTCGAGATGATCTCGTTGCATGCCTTCCTCGTCATGCGCCATCTGAAAGGGCAGGGGGAGGCGGCGCAGAAGCTCTCGCAGACCCTGTTCGATCAGATGTTCGCGGATATGGACCAGTCCTTGCGCGAGATTGGCATCGGCGATTTAAGTATCGGCAAGCATATCAAGAAGATGGCCAAGGCATTCTATGGCCGTGTTGCGGCTTATGAGGTAGCGCTGGGCGGTGGCGGGGAATCGCTGGAAACGGCGCTGGAGCGGGATCACTATGGTTCCGTCGAGAATGTCCCTGCGGAGGCGGTTAAGCGCCTTGCCGATTATGTCCGGGCGGCGGATGCACGGCTGGCGGCGGCGGGGCTGGATCCGCTGATGGCCGGGAAAGCGGATTTCGGCGATTTTGACGGGACCGCGAGCGCGGCGTCATAACCGGGGTTTCCGGCGGTTTTTTGCTGCAAAACAGCGCTTTTCCGGGAAATGACAAAAGCCATTGACCGCGCGCATCTAAACCAGTATTTTCGCGCCTTCGAATCGCAGCGGCCGCCGGATGCCGCCAAACCGGTTCGACCGGAACGAATTTAGGAAGGAAATGTCGCGATGACGAAAACCGGGGGTGGTTTCGCTCGGTTGATGAATGTCGAACGCATCGGACGGGAGCCGATGAGCTTCGATATCCGGGCGACAGAAGAAGAATGTGACGCATTGGCCGCGGCCCTTGATATACTGGGCCTGTCGGACGTGACGGCCAGCGGATCGCTTGTGCGCGAGGGCGCAAACGGGCAGGTCGCGGTCTCCGGCCGGATAACGGCAACGGCGGTTCAGGCCTGCGTGGTGACGCTGGACCCGGTGTCACAGACGATTGACGAGGAATTCACGGTGTTCTACACCTTTGACCCTCGGGATGTCGTCATAGAGGAGACGGAAAAGGTGGTCGGTCTGGACGAGCCGGACCCGCCTACGCTGATCACGGGCGGCCGGATTGACCTGGCCGAGGTAATACAGGAGCAGATCGCACTGGCGCTTGAACCTTATCCGCGCCGGGACGACCTGCCGGAGGACGCGGCGGCGCAGGAACTGGACCTTGAACAGGTGAAAAAGGAGCAGGGGGTGCATCAGCCCTTTGCAAATTTGAGGGACTTGATGAGCAAGAAGTGATATGAAGGCATAACGCAAATTCATATCGACGTAATTTATATGTCGCCCCTGCCCGGGGCATCAAGAGTGAGAGACGAGAAAATGGCAGTACCAAAGAGGAAGACCACCAAATCCAAGCGGAACATGCGCCGGGCCCATGATGCCCTGCCGGGAACGCAGGTGCAGGAATGCCCGAACTGCGGCGAAATGAAGCGCGCTCATCATATCTGCGGTGAATGCGGCCATTATGGCGATCGCGAAATTCTGGAAACGAGCGACATTCTCTGATCGGCCTCAGCTGATGAGGATGGTCGGACCCGGACAGAAATATGCCTGAGAATATTGTCATTGCCCTTGATGCGATGGGAGGAGATCACGCTCCTGACATCGTGATTAAGGGCATCGACATTGTGCGCATACAATTTCCTCAGGCCCGCTTTCTGTTATTCGGGGACGAGGCGCGGCTGGAGCCGCTGCTGAAAACCTATCCCGGCGTAAGCGCCGTCTGCGATCTGCGCCACACCGACGAGGCGATCAGGTCAGAGGACAAACCCAGTCAGGCGCTCCGCAAGGGCCGCAAGAGCAGTATGCGTCTTGCGATCGATGCCGTGCGCGATGGGGAGGCCGGGGCCGTTGTCTCCGCCGGGAATACCGGCGCACTGATGGCGATGGCAAAATTCTCCTTGCGCATGATGGCGGGGATCGACCGCCCGGCCATTGCCTCCGTATTGCCATCCCCGCGCGGGGAGACGGTGATGTTGGACCTTGGTGCAAATGTCGAATGCGATGCTGAAAACCTCGTCCAGTTTGCCTTCATGGGCGCCGATTTTGCCCGCGCCGTGCTTGGCCGTGTGCCCCCGCGGGTCGCGTTGCTCAATGTCGGCAGCGAGGAACTCAAGGGCCATGATACCATCAAGGCGGCGGGGGACCGCCTCCGTTCCATTGAAAACCCGCCCTTTGAATATCAGGGCTTCGTCGAGGGCGATGACATCACGCGCGGCGTCGTCGATGTGATCGTGACCGACGGTTTCACCGGGAATGTGGCGCTGAAAACCGCCGAAGGGGTGGTCCGGCTCTTCACCGACTTCCTGCGCGCGGGCTTTCGCAGCTCCCTGATGGCGCGCATCGGCTATCTGTTTGCGCGCGGGGGGCTGAATATTCTCCGCGAGCGGCTGGACCCGCGGGTCTATAACGGCGGGGTGCTCCTCGGCCTCAACGGCATCTGCGTGAAAAGCCATGGCGGCACCGACGAGACGGGCTTCGCCAATGCAATCGGAGTCGCCGTCGAGATGGTCTCCGACGATCTGGTCGAGAAAATGCGGGATCATTTCGAGACCTTTGATATGGCGCAGAAAATGAGTAATAATGCAGCCGGGTCCGCGACGGAAGCGGAGAAGATGACTGAGGCGGCGGAAATGCCCGCCAAGGCCACCCCAAAGAATAATCAAGCCTCCAGCTCTGCTGAAGATGCCGGATAGAACAGGAAATTTATGCGCCGCTCAGTTATTACCGCCACCGGGTCCTACCTGCCGAAACGAATCCTCACAAATGAAGAGCTGTCGACGATGGTGGATACGACGGACGAATGGATCGTCGCCCGGTCCGGAATCCGGCAGCGCCATATCGCGGCGGATGATGAGCTAACCTCCGATCTTGCCACCCATGCGGCGAAGGCGGCGCTGGAGATGGCGGGGCTCGATGCGAATGACATCGATCTTATCGTGCTCGCGACCGCGACGCCGGACGAGACTTTTCCGGCGACCGCCACCGTGGTGCAGAAGAATCTCGGCATGACGCGGGGATTTGCTTTCGACGTTCAGGCTGTCTGTACAGGTTTTCTCTACGCGCTGGCGACGGCGGACAATTTTGTGAAATCCGGGCAGGTGAACCGGGCGCTGGTGATCGGCGCCGAGACTTTCTCGCGCATTCTCGACTGGGAAGACCGGACGACCTGCGTCCTGTTCGCGGACGGCGCCGGGGCCATTATCCTCGAAGCTGAGGAGGGGGCGGGCACGTCCGACGATCGCGGTATCCTGACCAGCCATCTGCATTCGGACGGCGACAAGCATGACCTGCTCTATGTGGACGGCGGACCCTCCTCCACACAGACGACCGGATATCTGCGCATGGAGGGGCGGGAGGTTTTCCGCCACGCCGTCAACAACCTCGCCAGCGTGGTTCATGAGGCGCTGGAGGCGACCGGGCTGGAGACCGCCGATATCGACTGGCTGATCCCGCATCAGGCGAACAAGCGAATCATCGACGGCACCGGCAGGAAACTTAAACTCGATCCTGAGAAAGTCGTTCTAACTGTCGATAAACACGGCAATACTTCCGCTGCATCTGTTCCCCTTGCGCTGGATGAGGCGGTACGGGACGGGCGCATCAAGCGCGGCGATCTGCTGCTGCTTGAGGCCATGGGCGGCGGCTTTACCTGGGGCTCGGCGCTGGTCCGCTGGTAATTTTGCGAATCTCTTTTTGAGGCGGCGCCCTCAGCTCCTCAATTCCCTGATCAATTTCAATCAGTTATCGCCCTTTTTTGCCTAAAAACCGACTTTTAGGCGGGTAACGGGCGGAAATTGCACCTTTATGATTGACGGCGCGGGCCGCATTGATAATCCTGTTAGGTCTAATGGGGTAAAATCATGACAAAAAACACATTGACCAGAGCAAATTTGGCAGAGGCTGTCTATCAGCAGGTCGGATTGTCGCGGAATGAATCCGCGGATCACGTTGAGGCAATCCTGTCAGAGATATCAGACCGGCTCGTCGCCGGTGAAACCGTAAAGATTTCCTCTTTCGGCAGTCTGCAGGTGCGCCAGAAATCCGGCCGCGTCGGCCGCAACCCGAAAACCGGGGAAGAGGTGCCGATCAATCCGCGGCGCGTCCTCGTCTTCCGTGCGTCCCATGTCCTGAAAGACAAGATCAACGAAGGCAACGGTGGCGCATAACGTGGCGAGAGAGGCTCAAAAACTGCAGAAATCGCCGGACGCCTTTCGGACCATCAGCGAAGTCTCGGCGGAGCTTGATGTGCCGCAGCATGTCCTGCGCTTCTGGGAGACGAAGTTCAAGATCGTCAAGCCCCTGAAGCGCGGCGGCGGGCGGCGCTACTACCGTCCCTCCGATATCGAGCTGATCCGCGGCATCCGCGACCTTCTCTACAAGCATGGCTTCACCATCCGCGGCGCGCAGAAACTCTTAAAAGAGCAGGGCGGGCGCATCGACAATGTCGACGCCATGGTCTCCGCCGCCCGGGCCGAGGGCAACCCGGCGCTCAGCCACACGGCGAGCGACGGGGAGGGAGAGGTGACGGCGCCGCTCTCGAATGACGACAGGGCGCAGATCCGCCGCGTTCTCGGGGAGCTGAAGGAGCTGAAAGAGCTGCTCGCCTGAGCGGGGCTTGAGGGGATTTCGGCGGGCACAAAAAAATATGCCGATGCCGCAGAACGGGCGTTGCCAACGCGCCTGCCCGTCAGTATAGTGCGCCAGCCTCGGGCCGGGAACGGTTCCACCAGGACATGGCGGGCAGTAGCGCAGCCTGGTAGCGCACTTCACTGGGGGTGAAGGGGTCGTCGGTTCAAATCCGGCCTGCCCGACCAATTAAAAGCCTCGAAACCTCACCGTTTCGGGGCTTTTTTAGTGGCGGCCTTCAATCTCGTTGAGCGCGGCTTCGGCGAGAAAGGCGGAGCGGTTGAGGCCACGTGACTTGGCCGCCTGATCGATGGCGTCGAGCGTTCCCTTGTCCATGGAGATATTGGCGCGGACGATGCGCGTACGGCTGGTCACCAGCGGGATCGCCATCAGGAAGGCGCCCTGAGCGATTTCCGCCGCCACTTCCGCCCGGATTTCCTCCAGATCGCGGGGCTCGGGCACCTCTTCGCCTTCAAAGTAAAGCGATAATGCCTCGGTGGCGTTGGGCTGAAGGTCGGCAAGCTCATCGGCGGCGGAAAAACAGCCCGGCGCGTCCGGAAACTCAACGCCGTAGGCGCTGTCCGGGTCCTTATGAACAAGGGCGATAAACTGTTTCATGTCCTTCTCTCCTTTATATCCAGCCAGCCATCTTCGCGATACTGCGGGCGGTGCCAAGCGGCAGGTCCTTTTTCGGGTGCGGCACCACGACAACGAGCGGCCCTTTCCGGAATTTATGGTGAGAACCCTTTACGCTGACAAGCTCGAAACCGTCCTGCATCAACCTCCTGACGATTTTCCTGCTATCCCGCTCCATGCGCAAATATATACACATTTTTTGATTAAAGTCAAGATGCCGGTCCCAATCCCGGCCTGCCCGACCAATTGAGAGAGCCTCGAAACCTCACCGTTTCGGGGCTTTCTTAGTGGGATAATTGAACTTCGAAAAATTAAATATCGAAATCTATGTTTAAATCTGGGTATTTGACATATAGAATATCTCGTAATTCAATTATTTTTTCAATTTTCTCTTTCAAATCCAATACAACACTTTCGTTTATATTTATTTTGTTCTGTATTTCTTCGTCCCATGAATTAAAATCTAGTGGTCTTAATATTCTAATGTCTAATAGAAGCAATCTTAATTTAACTTCTTCGTCTAGATTCATTATATGTATTGCATCGACGAGAGCGGAGATCTTCGGTTTTGGTTTTAGTTTGAAAAAATCTATCGCGGCTTGCCATGGGTTTTGAGTGTCTTCTTGGATTTTATCTAATGCTGCCTGATAGTATCCGATAGTCTTAGAAAGCTCTAAAGAGAGTAAGCTCGCTGCATTGTATGCATTTTCCTTTTTTTCTGCGCTATAGCGATAAGCTGCTACGTAGGCAGAACCCCATACGGTTATTCCAGCGGCGAAAACGACTCCAAAGAAATTTAAAATCGCATTGCTCTCTACTTCTGACCATATCCGTGGGATCAAAATATATAGTGTTAGCCCCCCACCGACGATCACGGCGAGCCAGCCAAACACGGTGACGCCCTCATCAAGTGGTCTTGCAAACCATTTTCTAATATGATCCATGCCTTGAAATATCCTGCATTTATTCCCGTAATGCAAGTATCGGCACGTAGGCTTATAGTCCTTCTTCAAAACCCCTGCGACGGAGTGCCGCAATAGCTCGCGCTATATTGCTTTTGCGCAGGTTTCGGCTATGGTGCGGGCCATGACGACGGATGTTCAGGAAAACAGGGTCGCGCCCGCGCATGACGGGCGCAGGCTGGTGGTTGGATGGCTCGCGCTGGTGGCGCTCTTGGTGTTTGCCATGATCGTGCTCGGTGGGGTGACGCGGCTCACCAATTCGGGCCTTTCCATGACCGACTGGAAGCCGATTACGGGCTGGCTGCCGCCGCTCAGCCACGAGGCCTGGATGGCGGAGTTCGAGCGCTACAAGGCCTTCCCCGAATATCAGAAGATCAACAAGGGCATGTCGCTCTTCGAGTTTCAGGAAATCTACGCCTTCGAATATGCCCACCGCGTGCTCGGCCGCATTATCGGCATCGCCTTCTTCGTGCCCTTCGTGCTGCTGCTGCTCCTGAGAAAAATCCCGAGGCAAATGGCGCCCCGGCTTGCGCTTCTGTTCCTGCTCGGTGCGGCGCAGGGGGGCATGGGCTGGTTCATGGTGAAAAGCGGGCTGGTCGATGATCCGGATGTGAGCCATTACCGCCTGACGGCGCATCTCGCGCTCGCGAGCCTGATTTTCGCGGCGCTGCTCTGGACGATTTTCGATCTCCTGCGCCCGCCGTATCAAGGCCACCCGGAGGCCCATGGCGCGGTGCGGCGGGTGGCCTGGGGGCTGCTGGCGCTGATCGCGCTGCAGATCCTGATCGGCGGCTTTGTTGCCGGGCTCAACGCGGGCTTCATCTATACGGACTGGCCGATGATGGGCGGCACCTTCCTGCCCGCCGATATGTTCGACCTCGTGCCGCTCTATCACAACTTCCTTGAAAACCCCTCTACCGTGCAGTTCGTGCACCGCATGGTCGGCTATGCCATCGCCGGGGTCAGCATCTGGCTCTATCTGATCAGCCGCGGGCGGGACCTTGGCGTAGGCGCGCGGGCCGGGATCGCCGCGCTGGTCTCTATGGTGTTCGCGCAGGTCTTCCTCGGCATTGTCACCCTGCTCTATGTGGTGCCGGTTCCTCTTGGCGCGGCGCATCAGGCGGGCGGCATGCTGGTGCTGGCCTTCGCGGTCTTCGTCGTCCATGAGCTCGGCGCCGAGCAGGGCCTGAGAAAAGCCGGCCAGCCCTCAGGCTGACCGGTCTCCAAACATTTGATTAACGGTGGAAATTACCCTGAGTCCAATAGTTCGAGGGAGGAGTATCGTCAACGGCGGGCTCTGTTGGAACGCCGATCTGGATGCTCCCGCCAAAACCCTCCGCATAATAGGTGTTCGCGCCGATGGCCGTCGTGCTGACGGCGGTATAGGAGAAATCGCCGGAGGTCGGAAGGCCGAAGAAGGATGGGGCATGCACGTCGTCATTGATGACGGTGATGGCCGCTGTTGCGCCAACGTTGCTGGACCCGTAAGTCGCGGAATAGGCGCCGCCGTTGGTGATGGTGCCGGTCGTATCGCCGACGTTAATCCGATTATAGCCACTGGTATTCGTGCCGCCCGCCGGGGAGCTCTGATCCGCAGCAAACGCAGGAGCCGCCATCATGGACAGGGCCATGGCTGTAATAATAAGTTTCTTCATGGAATATTCCTTTCACAGTAATGAATAATGAAATGACGCTCGCCTGTTTGATAAGTTTGTTTTTTGTCTAACTTTTGATGGACTGGTCCTCAACCCCCTCGACAGCATCGACAATCTGCTGGCAATCCTTGCGAAGATCGGGGTTGAGCTGGCTCAGCATTTCGTAAAAGCCGAACTGGAGCATTGAGCGAAGAGAGAGCTGCAGCGGTTCGCGGTTCTGGCCGCTGATGTCGAGATCAACGAGTGTGCTGCCGAAGAAGCGCCCGATGCCGAAGCCCGCCTCATCGGCGAAGATCTGCTTGGAGACATTGACCGCCGCCAGCACTTCGGAGGTGCGCGCATCTGTGAGATGCAAATCGAGCCCGACAATGGCGCGGTTCTGGCGATAGCGCGGGCCGATCCCGGCGATGGTCACTTCCGCCGCCGCGCCCGGAATGAAATCGAGCGTGTTAACAGAACCCGTGATGTAGTAGTCCATCAGAGTGAATTGTTTCGCATCACGGATACCGAGCTGGATTTCCGAGATGACGGGGCGAGGGTCACGCCGGTTGACGACGCTTTCCGCCTTCGCCTTGATCAGGGTTGTCTGCATCATGTCACCCGCGCCCTGGGTGACAAATTTGCCGGTGCCTGCGTATTCGCCGCTGAATTTGCCGGTGGCGTCGACGATCTCGCCGACCGCCCAGACGCCGCCAAGCTTTGCCTTTGTTGCAATACAGGTGATCAGCCGGTCGTAGGGCGTGCTCACGTTCTGCACGGGCGGCCCCACGGGCAGGTCGACATTTTCATGGCTTGTCGCGATGCAGCCGGTTAGCAACAGCGGCGTCAGCGATAAGAGTTTAAGGATTGCTTGCATTATTTGGCACCGTGCAGGTTACATCGTG
The DNA here is from genome assembly GCF_963976355.1 of uncultured Sneathiella sp. NCBI lineage: Bacteria > Pseudomonadati > Pseudomonadota > Alphaproteobacteria > Sneathiellales > Sneathiellaceae > Sneathiella > uncultured Sneathiella sp. Next base: position 457,753 of record NZ_CAXBKA010000003.1, on the reverse strand, counting down.
GGCTTCGATGTGATTGGATCCGGAGGAATCTGAGGACGCAATGCTCGCGGTATCGCCGCAATTGGTCGTGGTGACAGAGACTGAGCCGTGCGTGCCGCCATTGAAGATTGTCTGTGCGCCGATCGTGTTCGTCTGCGCGCCGATATTGGTGATGAAGGTGTTATTCTGGTCGAAACCGTCATAAAAACCGTTTTCCTTCTTCTCAATCAGCTCCGCAATGATAGACTTCGTCAGAATGTCATAGGATGTCTGGAAGCCTGCGCTGTTGTTCCAGCCTTCGGCCGCGGTGACGGTGCCGTCCTTGGCGGCGGCAAGTGATGGCAAGGTCAGTGAAATAATTATGGCAAATATTAATGAGTAATTCATGAAATTTCCTTAATAATGACATTTTTTACTTAGATAGTTTAAAATAAAAAATATGCAAATTCTTATTTAAATAAAATTAAAGAAATAATAAATGATAAAAAATCTGGATCATTTCGTATTGACTGTTATCGATTTAGAACGAACGAAAGCGTTTTACTGTGAAATATTGGGAATGATTTTTGAGGAATTCGCAAAAGATCGTCAGGCGCTGAAATTCGGATCGTCAAAAATCAACCTGCATGTCGCGGGGCGCGAACTCTCGCCGCGGGCGCATCTGGCGAAGCCGGGCACGGCGGATCTGTGCTTTATTATCGAGGGGGAGCTGGAGGAGATGCAATCCCGGCTGCTGGTTGCCGGGATCGACATTCTGGAGGGGCCGGTCAAGCGGACGGGGGCGCGGGGGACGATTACGTCCCTCTATGTGCGCGACCCCGACCTCAACCTGATCGAGCTATCGGTCTACGATAGCTGAGATCGCCTAGCTGGCGGCGAGGGCCTGATCCAGGTCGGCGATGATATCCTCGACATTCTCAATGCCGACGGACAGGCGGATAACATCCGGCCCGGCCCCCGCCGCGACCTGCTGGTCTTCGTCCAGCTGGCGATGGGTGGTGGAGCTGGGGTGGATGATCAGGCTGCGGGTATCGCCGATATTGGCGAGATGGGAGAACAGCTCGACGCTCTCCACCACCTTGACCCCGGCGTCGTAGCCGCCCTTGATCCCGAAAGTGAGCACCGCCCCCGCGCCGCCGTTCAGGTATTTCTGGGCGAGGTCATAATAGGGATCGCCCTTGAGACCCGCGTAGGAGACCCAGCTCACCTTGTCATGCTTTTGCAGATATTCCGCGACTTTGAGCGCGTTGGCGCTGTGCCGCTCCATCCGCAGCGGCAATGTCTCGATCCCGGTCAGGATCATGAAGGCATTGAACGGAGACAGGGCCGGGCCGAGATCGCGCAGGCCCAGCGCCCGGCAGGCAATGCCGAAGCCGAGCTCGCCGAAGGTCTCGTGGAACTTGAGCCCGTGGTAGGAGTCGTTCGGCTGGCTCATGGTCGGGAACTTGTCCGACGCGCTCCAGTCGAACTTGCCGCTGTCGATGATCAGGCCACCCATGGAGTTGCCGTGACCGCCGAGGAATTTCGTCGCCGAATGCACGACGATATCCGCGCCATGCTCGATCGGGCGGCAGAGATAGGGGGTCGCCAGCGTGTTGTCAACGATCAGCGGGATGCCCGCCTCGTGGGCGATATCGGCAATGGCCTGGATATCGGTCATCACGCCGCCCGGGTTGGCGAGGCTTTCGATAAAGATCGCCTTGCATTTCGGTGTCAGGGCCTTCTTGAAGCTCTGCGGATCCTTCGGATCGACGAAAGTCGCGTTCCAGTCGAACTTCTTGAAGGACTGGCTGAACTGGGTGATGGAGCCGCCATAGAGCCGGGTGGAGGCGAGGAATTCATCGCCGGGCTGCATCAGGGTGTGAAAGATGATGAGCTGCGCCGCATGGCCGGAGGCAACGGCGAGGCCCGTCGCGCCGCCCTCAAGCGTCGCAACCCGCTCTTCCAGGACCGCGTTGGTCGGGTTGGTCAGGCGCGAGTAGATATTGCCGAAGGCCTGAAGGTTAAACAGCTCCGCCGCGTGATCCACATCGTCGAACACGAAGCTGGAAGTCTGGTAGATGGGGGTGACGCGGGCGCCGGTGGTCGGGTCCGGCGCAGCACCGGCATGGATGGACAGGGTCTCGAATTTTGGATTGCTCATGCTATTTTTTCCCTACTAGTTTGGATCGTTTTGAAGAAATCACGCCGGACCGGCCGCCCATGAAGGCAATCTCGCCGGACAGGCGGCCATATTCGATTTTGGGGCATCGGTTCATCACGACCTTGATGCCGGCGGCCTCCGCGGTCGCTGCCGCTTCGTCGTTGCGGACGCCAAGCTGCATCCAGACGACCTTCGCGTTTATCGCGATGGCTTCCTCGACAATCGGCGGGATCGCCTCGCTCGCCCGGAAGCAATCGACCATATCAATCGTCACGGGGATATCGGAGAGGGAACCATAGGCCGTCTCGCCCAGCAGTTCCTGATCCGCAAGGCCCGGATTGACCGGAATGCAGCGATAGCCCTTGCGCTTCATATATTTCATCACATAGTAGCTCGGCCGCGAGGGGTTGCTGCTCGCGCCGACCACCGCAATGGTTTTGACGTCATTGAGGATGCCGCCGATATAGTCATCGGCGTAGGTGTCGTGGTTCATGCGGCTTATTTTCCCCGCCAGACAGGCGTGCGTTTTTCCTTGAAGGCGTGCATGCCTTCCTGTCCGTCCTCGGAGGCGATATTCTCCTGCATCACGCCGGAGGTGAATTTATAGGCCTCATCGAGCGGCATATTGAGCTGTTTATAGAAGGCGGCCTTGCCGAGTTTCAGCACATAAGGCGATTTCGAGGCGATGTTCGCCGCCATCTTCTTAAGGTACGCATCCAGCTCGTCCTGGGGCAGGGCGGCATTGACCAGCCCGATTTCCACCGCCCGCGCCGCATCGATGAAGTCGCCGCTGACCAGCATTTCCATCGCCTGCTTCGGCGCGACATTGCGGCTGAGCGCGACCATCGGGGTCGAGCAAAAGAGCCCGAAATTAACGCCCGAGGTTGCGAATTTCGAGCTGTCCGACGCATAGGCCAGATCGCAGGAGGCGACAAGCTGCGTCCCCGCCGCCGTCACCGCGCCATCGACGCGGGCGATCACCGGCTGCGGCAGGTTCACGACGCCCTGCATCATCGTGCAGCACTGGGTGAGCAACTCGCCGATGGTATCATCCTCATTGGCGGCGATGACCTCTTTCAGGTTATGGCCGGAGCTGAACACCGGGCCCGTCGCCTCGATAATCACCACATGGATATCGCGGGAGGCGGCAATCTCGTCCAGCACGTCCTGGATCCGTCCCATCATCGCGCGCGAGAGGGAGTTGCGGCTCGTCGGATCGTTGAGCGTGATGGTGGCGATATGATCGGCGACATTCAGGCGGATGATGTCTTCATTGTCCTTGCTTGTTATTTCTCTGCCAGACATTGGGGAATTCCTCGCATTTTCATCTTTGACAGATACCATAATCCTTTCTGGCGGCGGATCAATGCCATTGCGGTAATTTTCTGCGGGCGCTGCGAAAGGCTTGCGACGCCGGGGGAGGGCGACTATCTTGCCCGGACCCATAAGAGGAGAAACCGCCCGTGCCTGTCATGTCCGCCGAAATGCTCGAAGCCTTCAACCGGGAACATTTCCCGCAGGTCGATCATCTGAACCTGAAAGTCGCCCATGTCGATGACCGCTCGATCACGGTGCTGATGACAACGGCGGAGCGGCATTTGCGCCCGGGCGGGACGGTCTCGGGCCCGACGATGATGGAAATGGCCGATGCGGCGATGTATCTCCTGCTGCTCGCGCAGATCGGCCCCGTTGCGCTCGCCGTCACCACCAGCCTCAATATCAACTTCCTCCGCAAGCCCGAGCCGGGAACCTTGCGGGCGGAGGGGCGGCTGCTCAAGCTCGGCAAGACGCTCGCCATCGGGGAATTCAGCCTGTTTGCGGGCGATCTCGATGATCCCGTTGCCCATGCCACCATGACCTATGCCATCCCGCCGAAACGCTAGGGTATGTCTTGTGGATAAAATTGAGGTATTATGATACCACAAAGATAAAAGCGTGAAATAACTGCATTATTTCGGTTGACTTGGGCACGGAGTGATATTATACCCGCGCATCAGACCGGGGAGCCAATCGCTCCCTTTATTTTGTTGTGGCACGCTTGATGCGAAGGCTGGAAGTTACATGAAAACCTATTCTGCGAAACCGTCCGAGGTGGAGAAGAAATGGCTGCTGATCGATGCTGAAGGGCTCGTTCTCGGTCGTCTTGCCTCGATTATTGCGACCCGCCTGCGCGGCAAGCATAAACCGATGTATACCCCGAATATCGATTGCGGTGATAATGTCATCGTCATCAACGCGGAAAAGGTCGCGCTGACCGGCAAGAAACTGACCGACAAGGTCTTCTACTGGCACACCGGCTATCCCGGCGGCATCAAGAGCCGGACCGCCGAGAAGACACTCGGCAGCGCCCATCCGGAGCGGCTGATCCTGAAGGCGGTTGAGCGGATGATCCCGCGCGGACCGCTGGGACGGGAGCAGTTCAGCAACCTCCGCGTTTACGCCGGGGCCGAACATCCGCATGCCGCACAGAACCCCGAAGTGGTCGATGTTGCGTCGATGAATTCCAAGAATGTAAGGAGCGCCTGAGTATGGCCGATGAAGCAAACTCCCTTGAGGATTTGAAAGACCTGACCAAAGGCGCCGCAGCGGACGCTCCGGCTGTCGCCGAAAAGGGCGCCGAGGTGATCGAGGCTGCCGAGGTTATCGAAGTGGAACTGCCCGATCCCGTGATCGACGGGCAGGGCCGTTCCTACGCCACCGGCAAGCGGAAAAACGCCATTGCCCGCGTCTGGATCAAGCCCGGCTCCGGCAAGGTGACCGTCAACGGCCGCGATCAGGACGTCTATTTTGCGCGCCCTGTGCTCCGCATGATCCTGCTGCAGCCGTTCGAGATTACCGACCGCGTCGGCCAGTTCGACATTGTCTGCACGGTGAAGGGCGGGGGTCTCTCCGGCCAGGCCGGTGCGGTCCGTCACGGCATCTCGAAGGCGCTGACACTGTATGAACCGGCCCTGCGCCCGGCGCTGAAGGCGGAAGGCTTCCTCACCCGCGACAGCCGGACAGTGGAACGTAAGAAATACGGCCGCGCGAAAGCCCGCCGGAGCTTCCAGTTCTCCAAGCGTTAATCGCAAGAGCATACGATACAGAAAAGGGCTCGCTTCGGCGGGCCCTTTTTTATGGATAGTATAGTGGTGTAGCAAGATTTGGGATTTGAGATCATGGGCAAACGGTTGTTTGTTGCAATGCTGCTGACCGCGCTAATTGCAGGGGTCGGGACGGTAGGGGCCTTCGACGCTGCGTCTGGCGCTGATCCGTTTGCCGGGCGTTGGAGGGTGGCGGAGGTCAGGGCGGCCGGTGTCCACACTATGGAGTCCTTTCAGGAGGCCGAGGCGCTGATCGGATCAACGCTGTCCGTTGCAGCGCGGGCCATTCGCCTACCCGATGGGACATTCTGCGCCCGGCGCGCGGCTGAGAAAATCATCCTCAGGGATGATATGCAGACTTTCGGCTCGGCGGGCGGGTCCTGGCGAAGGATAGGGCTTGAGGCGTCTGCTGAGCGACAATATCATGTCCTGCAATCGGAACTCGATTGCCCGCGATCCTTCAACCGGTTGCTGGCACAGCCACGACAGGGTGTTTTCCTGATCGGATATAATGAAGTCTATATCCTGCTGGCAAAACTCTAGACCCGCGCGAAAGCCCGCCGGAGCTTCCAGTTCTCCAAGCGTTAATCGCGAGAGCATACGACAAAGAAAAGGGCTCGCTTCGGCGGGCCCTTTTTTGTTGGGGGGAGAACCGTATCAAAGTATTGCATGTAGACATAGTTGAACAATACGATAATCAATATAAGATAACTGTGATGTTGGACATGCTGGCAATATAGAATTCCTTGTATGAAATGAGCTATGATAGAGAGAAAATATTAGCGAGGAGACTAAACGATTTCCTTGTGAATGATCTCGGGACTGAAGATTCTGACTATTATATAAAGATGGATCTGCAAGCTTTATTGAAGCTAAAAACCGTGCTCAGCGATATTAACAACATAGTAACTATGAAGTTGACGCTGGCATTCGTTGATTGGCTCTCAGAAAAATTATGCTGGAATGAGATAGAGAAGTCAGCTGTTCTTAAAGGTATTTATTCTACAAAGCCGAATACAAATGGCTTTGATTTAGAAGCAAATGTGGGAACTATCCCGATTATTGCGGAAGTAAAATGTAATATTCCTGTAAATGGCGGGGATAGTTACGGAGCCGCACAGAAAGCAGGGATTTTAAAAGACATTATTTCTTTGTTGAATGGAAAGTCCAAATCAAGCATGAATTCTTCAAGATGTTTGAAGTTTATGGTTTTTGCCCAATTACCTGAAGTAATGGCCGCAACGGAAAAACTCATATCCACCCGGAAAGATTTTGAGGGCATAGTTTCTATATGCTCAAATGAAACCAAGCTTAATAATTGCGATAAAATATATGTCGTTTTCATAAATATGTAATTTGATACATTTGGTTCCTTCCGTCTCCCCGCCCAAAATGTCGCATTTCATTACGGAAAATTCTGCCGTAAGCTCTTTCCATGGACAGCCGTGAGTTTATAAAGTCCTTAACGAAGGGACAGCGGGAGATGTTGACGCGCCGCTCGGATATCAAGGGGCTGGTGCATCTTGCCGGGCATGCGGGGCTGATCCTTCTGATCGGGGCGCTGATCGCGCTAAAGGGGCCGGGCTGGCAGCTGTTGATGCTGCCGCAGGGGATACTGATCCTCTTCCTCTTTACCGCGCTGCATGAGAGCGTGCATCGCACGGCGTATCGGAGCCTCTGGCTCAACAAGGCCACGGCGTGGCTCAGCGGGCTGCTGATCGTCCTGCCGCCCGAATGGTTCCGCTATTTCCATATCGAGCATCACCGCTTCACCCAGGACCCGATGCGCGACCCTGAATTGCAACGCCCGAAGCCCGCGACGCTGGCCGGGTATATCTGGCATGTCTCCGGCCTGCCGATCTGGGCCTCCCATCTCCGGACCCTGATCCGGAACGCCGCTGGCCGCTGCACGGATCCCTTCGTGCCGGCGCATGGCCGCGCGAGCATCACGCGGGAGGCGCGGGGGATGCTGCTTCTCTATGCGCTGCTGGCGGGGGGTTCCATCGCCGCGGGCTCGACCCTGCTGCTCTATGTCTGGATTATCCCGGCGCTTCTCGGTCAGCCGTTCCTGCGGCTTTACCTGCTGGCCGAGCATGGCCTCTGCCCGGAGACGGAGGACAGCTTCACCAACACCCGCACGACCATGAGCAATCCGGTGATGCGCAAGCTCGCCTGGAACATGCCCTTCCATGCGGAGCACCATGCCTTTCCCGCCGTGCCGTTCCATGCGCTGGAGAATCTGCATATGCTGATGCGGCCGCATTTGCGGGAGACGGAGAGGGGCTATATCGCCTTTCACCGGAGATATTTCAGCCAGCTCCGGCGCTGAGGTCAGGGCTTTTTCTCGACCGCCCGCATGGCCGCAACGGCCTTGCCCATGAGTTTCAGGAAATCCGCCTGCTCCGCTGGCGAAAGGGTCGAGAGCACCACCGCATTCTGCGCCTTTGCCGCGCTGATTGCCGGGCCTTCGAGTTTGCGCGCCTTATTGGTCAGCCAGACCCGCTGCACCCGTCCGTCCGTCGCATCTTTCCGCCGGGTGACGAAGCCGTCCCGCTCCATCCTGTTCAGGGTGTTCGCCATCGTCGCCTGCTCGATATCGAGGCGGGTCACCAGCTCCTTCTGCGTCAGGCCGTCATTCTCCCACAGCTCCAGCAGGGCCGGAAAGATCCCCGTGCTGAGGCCGAGCGGACGGATTCGCGCGTCCAGCCCGCGGGCAAACAGACGCGCCATATGGTTGGCGAGATAACCCGCCGATTGTTCCTTTTTGAATGTCATTTCCTCTTTTACCACTTGCATAGCATGCTATGCAATATTATATAGCAAGCTATATATAAAATCCAAGAGGAGGAGATGATGATGAAATTCCTGCATCCTGTCGCCGGGGCTTTGGCGCTCGCAACGATTATGACATTCTGGATGTCGACGGCCGTATCGGAGTTGTTCGCCTCGCCGCAGGTGGTGACGGCGGTCAAGACGGCGATCCCCTGGGGCTTTCTGCTGCTGGTCCCGGCGCTGATGGGGGCGGGGATATTGGGGTTTCGCCTCGCGAAGGGGCACGGCGGCGCGATGATCGAGAGAAAGCGTCGACGGATGCCCTTTGTTGCGGCAAACGGCTTTCTCATCCTGATGCCCGCCGCCTTCTTTCTCGCGCATAAGGCGGAGGCGGGGGCGTTCGATGCGGTCTTTTATGGGGTGCAGGGGGTCGAGCTGCTGGCCGGGGCCGCCAATATCGTCCTCCTCGGCCTCAATATGCGGGACGGTCTCCGGATGCGGGCGGCGCGGCGGGGAAGCGTTACGCCGCCTCTTTCAGCGAGCGGGTCTCGCCGATCTTGAGGATCCAGGCGTTGTCGGCGCCATAGTCCTGGTCGATGGCGGCCTGGCGGAAGCGGATCGGTGCCTCGAACGGGTCCTCGGGCGTCAGCAATACCGTTCCCCAATGCATGCCAAGCGCGCGCCGGGCGCCGATGGCGCGGGCGATCTGGATCGCATCCTCCGGCGTCGCATGGACCATTTTCATGATCTCGCGCGGCTCATAGGCGCCGATGCCGACGATGGCAAGATCGAACGGCGCCTGTTTCTCGCCGATCTCATGGAAGATGTCGCCATAGGCGGTGTCGCCGGAAAACCAGATATTCTCCGCCGCCGTTTTGATGCCGAAGCTCGCCCACAGGGTTTTCTTCTGGTCATGGACGCCCCGGCCCGAGGAATGCACGGCGGGCAGGGTGGTGATGGTCAGCCCGTCCTCCGACCAGCTGTCCCACCAGTCCGCCTCGATCACCTTCGTATAGCCGCGCTTCCTGAAAAAGGCGGCATTGCCGAGCGGGACGATGACCTGCGTATGCTCCTTATAGGGATAGGCGCGGACCGTGCGGGCATCCAGATGGTCGTAATGGTTATGGCTGACCAGCATGACATCGGCCTTCGGCAGTTCCTCCGCCTTGAGGGCGGCGGGCACATAGCGTTTCGGCCCGACCCGGCCCGGACCCGCATTCTCGGACAGGTACGGATCGGTCAGGATCACCTTGCCGCCGGTGCGGATGATAAAGGCCGCATGGCCAAGCCAGGTTACGCTCGGGTTGCCGCCGGCGGTGATGCCTGCCTCGACACCGGAGCGGTCGAGTGCGTGGCCCGCGGGCAGCTCGGGGACCTGCTTCTTCTTCATCTGCCGGTAGATAAACCGCATCAGGCCGCGCTTGCGCATCTGGAGGTTGGGGCTGCCCTCCGGGTTCCGAAAACCGCCGCGCGGGTTATGATGATAGGGTTTTTTTGCCGTCATATATATGTCTCGTCTGGGACAGGAACTCCTCTATAACATTGCGCATTTTGCGGAAATTTCAATAGTTTTGGGGCGCGTGTAATGATCGCGACGGGCAACGGACAGGATGACAGGCGCGTGCTTTCATGCCACTCTTTGCAAAAAGGAGTATAAAAAATGACAAAACTCGAAAATTACTATGATTGGGACGCGATTCTCGCCGGGCTGAACAAATATTTGCGCATCCGGGCGACGCCGATCGGCATGAAGCTGTTTGAGACCAAGGAGGAGATGGAGGCGGTCGAGAAGATCCGGCGGCCCGGCTCCATTCATACCGCCGACCAGATCGTGGCGCAGGCCTGCCGCCTCGGCTGGACCGTCGGCGCAACGGCGGAGGATTTTGTCGGTGCGCAATGCGGCGCGGTGATGGGGCTGCATCCGCAGGATGCGGAATGGCGCGAAGGCGCGCGCTACGCCGGGGTCTGGTATCAAACGCCGGAGGATGCCCGCAATCACCAGTCGGCGATGACCGTGGTCCCCTCGGGACAGTTCCAGGCGATGGCGGTCTCGCCGCTTGCCTCCAAACGGCTGAACCCGCCGGATATCTGCCTGATTTACGCAACTCCGGCGCAGATGATCCTGTTCATCAACGGCCTGCAATGGGCGGGCTATAAGAAGCTCGATTTCTCGGTCGTCGGGGAATCTTCCTGCGCCGATAGCTGGGGCCGGGCGCTCTCCACCGGGGAGCCGAGCCTGTCGCTGCCCTGCTTTGCCGAGCGGCGCTACGGCGGTGTGCTGGAGGATGAACTGCTGATGGCCATTCCGCCCGCCTATCTGCCGAAGGTGATCGACGGGCTGGCGGCACTTTCCAAGAACGGGCTGCGTTATCCCATCCCGCAATATGGCATCCAAAATGACGCGCGCGCCGGACTTGGCGTAAGTTATAATAAATAATCGGCTTTTTCCCGGTTTTCGAGTGAGAAAAATGTCCAACCCGTTTGTTTTCGCCGGTTTCCGGCCGGCGGATAACGAAATTGTTTGTTGGCATACAATGAATAAACCGGTATATTTTGGGGACCTAATGAAACAACGATTAATATATTTCGCTGGTTTTGCGCATGCGCGGACCAAACCGTCAAGCCTGCTATTGATCGGGGGACAAGAGTAACGCATGGTCTATGAGAAGTTCGACGACATCGACTGGGTGACGCCGGATGCGAAGGAGTTTGCGGCTTACTGGCGCAGTCTTGACCGGGACGGACTTGTTCCCAGACGCAGCCGTTTCGACCCCACCAAAATTCATTCCATGCTGCCCGCCATCGCCATGTATGAGGTGGTGTCGCGGGACGAGATCATCTATCGCCTGGCGGGGACGGCCATTGTCGACCGCTTCGGCATGGAGGTGACGGGCCGGAACCTGCTTGATTTCTGGGAAGGGGAGGCACGGGAACGCGCGGCGGCGTCCATGTATGAATGCGTCTCCCGCCCCTGCGGCATGTTCACGAAGCTGACCGGGGTGACGCAAAGCGGCGAGGTGGAGAACAGCTATGCGGTCGGCTTCCCGCTGCTCGATGACCATGGCGTCTGCAACCGCCTCGTCTTTTATTCCAGCGAGTTTCAGTTCACCAATATGCGCCTCACGCGGGAGGATCAGATCAAGACCCTGAGTGCCGCGAAGACCGTTTTTGTCCTGCTCGACTAGAATTCGTTCCTAGAACTTCTGCAAATTTTCCTGAAGGCGGTCATAGAACCGGGCCGCGTGCAGCCCGTCCATCAGGGCGTGATGGGCCTGGAGATTGACGGAGACCCTGACGCGGCCATTCTCCTCGATGATCTTGCCCCAGGCAATGCGCGGGATGCAGTCATCCCTGTTTTGCAAGGGGTGGGTCGCGGCGGTGAAATCGAGCCAGGGCATGCAGCTTAAGTAAATCCACTGATCCTCGCCGGCGATGTCGTCCGAGAGCTTGGTCTGCCGGCTTGCCTTTTCCTTGGCGGCGGTCACCTCCGCATCGAAGGCCGGCCAGTCCTCCTGATAGCGCGCCTCGCAGAAGGCAAAATGATCATTGGCGATGGGCACGGTGAAGGAGGGGTGCACGATGTCATGGCGCAGGACCTCCTCACCGCGAAAGCGGGTGCGGAACTCGGGAATGCCGTTGACCGTCCGCATGATGCCATAGAGCACTGCATTAAAGAGGGAGCGCCTGTCTTTCCGCGCCGTCTCGACCAGCGGTGTTATCTCCACCGGAGCGGTCAGGCTGAAATGCGGCACCTCCATGCTGCGAAACAGGAGATATTGCTCCCGCCGCTCCCATGTATCGATATCGACTCGCTCCGTGCTCATTCTCAGTCCTCTTCATCCGCGGGCAGCCCCGGCAGCATCTTCGGCGTGACGTAATGCAGCAGCTCTCCGCGACCTTTAAGCTGGCTCCAGTCGTCGATGTCGAAGCGGATCTGGGTGAGGGCGGCGGTCGGGTATTTCTTCTCGATCATTGAATAGCTGTTCTCCGCCGTCGGCAAGGCGAGGTTGAGGGCCATCTGCTGCATCGTCGGGTTATGGCCGATGATCATGACATGCGCCTCCTCGATCGCCGAGCTTTTGAGATAGCAGACCAGCCCGTCGCCATGACCGGCCGAATAGATCGATTTCTCGATCTGCACCTCGATCCCGTCGGGCAGGAAAGGGTTGATCTGTGACAATGTCTCGCGCGTCCGCCGGGACGGGGAACAGAGGATCAGGTCGGGAAAAATCCCGTGCTCCGCCATATAGGTCCCGATTTTGAGCGCGCCGCGCCGCCCGCGCGATGTCAGCGGCCGGTCGATGTCGGCCTTGCCAGGGTCGGACCAGCTTGATTTGGCATGACGCAGCAATGTCAGTTTATGCATGAAATATCTTTTCCCCGTTATCCTCAGAGCAACGCGATGTATCAGGCGTGCATGGATTTATTATGACATAAATCTGGCCATGTCCGGGCGAGGATCAAGACCCTAACTTTCCAGATCGAGCCTTTTATGCCAGTCGGCAATGGATTCGGCGGGGTATTCGTCAAAAAGCTTATCGTCGGGTCCGGTGTCCAGCGGCACCCAGCCTTTCTTCGATCCGAGCATCAGATGGGTGCGCTCCGGTGCGGCGGGCAAGTCCGTATCGATGGCGGAGGCGAAGGGGTGGATAAGCTCGGGCCAGCGCGGATCATAGACCCAGAGCGCGCTGCCACAGTGTTTGCAGAAATGGCGCTTGGCCGGGCTGGGGCCATCCTCCAGCCGGACCTGATAGACGGAGATATTTTCCTCCCCCTCGACCGTCAAGCTGTCCGCATCGCCGCCGAGATTGATGGCGAACCCGCCGCCGCCCTGCGTCTTTCGGCAGATCGAGCAATAGCAGTAGTTGAAGGGATAGGGATGGGCGCAGGTGAGGGAAAAGGCCACCGCACCGCAATGGCAGGATCCGTCGAGTTTCATTGTGCATCTCCTTCGCTGCTTTTCGGATCGCCGGGATAGGTGTCATATTGCGGCAGGCCGTCGGTAATGTCGTAGTAGCCTTTGCGGCCCTTGACGAAGATATGCGCCTCCGCCGTCAGCGGGACGTCGCCGTCGAACGATCCGGCGAGGATGCTGATATTGCCGTCCCCCTCCATGCGCCAGAACAGGCTGCAACCGCACTCGCCGCAGAAGCCGCGCTCCGCCCAAGGGGAGGATTTGAACCATTTCAGGCCGCGATCCTCGGTCAGGGTGACATCGCTCCTTGCGGCGGCGGTGGCGGCGAAATAATGGCCGCTCGATTTCTGGCACTGGCCGCAATGACAGTAGGAGATTTTGCGAAGCGGGCCGTCCACTTCAAAGGTAACCGCGCCGCACAGGCAGCTTCCACGGGCTTTCTGATCACTGGTCATTTCTCAGGGGTTCTCCGGCTTGCTGTATCAGAGGAGAATAGCCTGCGCATCCGGACCCGTCAGCAATAAAAATCCGCCCCGCAGGAAGCTGTTTGCGGTTTTTCGGGGAACGGACAATTGAGTTAGTCTGTTTGTCTTCAGTTTGGAAGGTTGCTTAAAAATTAAGCGGTTTGCGGGATATTGTTGCAACTAATCCGGCTGTGTTTCACAAAAAGTTGATTTTCCTCAAATCTTTCTTGCAAAAAGGTAAATTATCAATTAGGCGAGTCCTCGGGAGTCCATTATTCTGGCTGAAAATTGCTAAGGGGCGGCGCTTCCAAGGTCAACCGGTCGCCGCTATTGGGCACTTCGACGGCGCTGTTGGCCTGATATATAGATGAGTGTCCAGGAGACTAAGACATGGCAAAAGGTACAGTAAAGTGGTTTAACCCGACCAAAGGTTACGGTTTCATCGCACCAGAGGACGGCGGGTCAGACGCTTTCGTGCATATTTCGGCTGTTGAACGGGCCGGTTTGACGACCCTTCAGGAAAACGCGAAAGTTCAGTATGAACTGGTTGAAGGGCGTAACGGTAAAGCATCAGCGGAAGAACTCGTGCTGCTGGACTGAGATAAGGTTCCGATACGAAAGAGAAAAGGCGGCACTGGGTGCCGCCTTTTTTTGTGGCGAATTCAGACGGAAATATTTGAGAAACCTTTGCCAGGGGGCGAATTTCGTGTAAGAAATCGCCATGAACCCCGCCCCAGCCGGCGACAGGAAAGCAGGAATGACATATTCGATCACGGACCCGGACGACATCAGTATCGAGAAGCTGGAGATCGCGCTGGACGCGGCAGGCGCCTTCCGGCTCCGTCTCAAGGAGCATGTCCATGAGCTGACCGGAGAGGAACTTGTCGCGGAAATGCGCGACCAGCTTGATGTACGCGGCTCGGTCCGGGCGGCCCTCCTGCGCAAGGCGAACAAGGTTATTCTGGCGGGCCTGAAAAAAGGCCGACTCCGATTAAGCGACGAAGCCCGAGAGGAATTCGATCTGAATGTATTGATCTGGTTCGCGGATAAATGCCTCAAGGATGAGCATCGCGGATATCTGAAAAAATAACGCTTATACGGGGTCCGATCCCGGAGGAGTCCGGCGCATTTCCTGCCTGGAAAGAAAGACATGACAAAGACAACACAGAAAATCAAGGCCGGCGTGCTCGGCGCGAGCGGTTACACGGGAGCGGAGGCCATGCGGCTCTTGCTCCGGCATCCGAATGTGGATATCTCGCTGCTGACCGCCGACCGCAAGGCCGGACAGCCGGTGGAGGATGTCTATCCGCATCTCGGCGGCTATGGCCTGCCCGATATGGTCGCGGTGGAGGATGCCGACTGGTCCCAAGTCGATGCCGTCTTCTGCGGCCTGCCCCATGGCACCACGCAGGAGATTATTGCAGGGCTGCCCGGCTCGGTGAAGGTGATCGACCTCTCCGCCGACTTCCGGATCGAGGATCCGGCGACCTATGAACAATGGTACGGCCATCCGCATCAGGCGCTGGAGCTGCAGAAAGACGCTGTCTATGGCCTCACCGAACTGAACCGCGAGAAGATCGCCGCCTCCCGGCTGGTTGCCTGTCCGGGCTGCTATCCGACGGCGGTGCTGCTGGCGCTGGTGCCGCTAGTGGGGGCTCAGCTGATCGATGCCGATGATCTGGTGATCGATGCGAAATCCGGCATTACCGGCGCTGGCCGGGGCCTCAAGCAGAACACGCTCTTTAGCGAGGCGGGCGAGGGGCTCAGCCCCTATAGCATCGCCGGCCATCGCCATGCGCCGGAGATCGAGCAGGAGGTGGCGAAGGCCGCGGGGCGTCCGGCTGCCGATATCCGGGTCAATTTCGTGCCGCATCTCATTCCGATGAGCCGGGGCGAGCTGATCACCGCCCATGTCCGGCTTGCGCCCGGCAAGACGGTGCAGGATCTCCGGGCCGAGATCGCGAAAAGCTATGAAGGCGAGCCCTTCATCCGGCTGCTGAAAGAGGGCGCGATCCCGCAGACGCAGATGGTGCGCGGCTCCAACAATTGCGTGATCAATGTGTTCGCGGACCGCATTCCGGGCCGGGCCACGGTGATTGCGGCCATCGACAATCTGGTCAAGGGCTCCAGCGGACAGGCGGTGCAGAACATGAACCTGATGTTCGGGCTCGAAGAGACTCTCGGCCTTGAACAGGCGCCGTTGTTCCCCTAATAATAAAAAGAAAAGAAACGGAAACTCATGAGCAAGAACATTATGCCCTTCAAAGGCGTCCTGCCGGATATCGCGCCGGATGCCTTTATCGCCCCGTCCGCCGATGTGATCGGCCGCGTGACAATCGGTGAGAAATCCAGCATCTGGTTTAACTGCGTGGTGCGCGGCGATGTCTATACCATCGACATCGGCAAGCGCAGCAATATCCAGGACGGCACGGTCATTCATGTCTCCGGCGGCACGCATCCGACGAAGATCGGCGATGATGTGCTGGTCGGCCATAACTGCCTGATCCATGGCTGCACGCTGGAAGACGGCAGTTTCGTTGGTATGGGTACCATCATCCTCGACGGTGTTGTCGTCGAGAGCGGGGCGATGGTCGCCGCCGGTGCGCTGGTCACGCCGGGTAAGCGCGTCCCCAAAGGCGAACTCTGGGGCGGCTCACCGGCCAAATGCCTGCGCAAGCTGTCGGAGGAGGAACAGGCCACCCTCACCGAAGGGGCGGACCATTATGCCGAAATGGGCCAGATTTACCGCAAGGAGCTCGGCCTCGGCGGCGGCGGGGACTGACCCCGGACCACTTGCATCGGGCGTGCGGCCTTATGTGCCGCCGCCGTTTTTCTTGGGGCCCGTATAGGGTTTCGCCTTGATCTTCACATAGCTGCCCGGCGCATCCTCGATCGGCTTGAGCTTGCCTTTTGATGGATCGCGCGCCGGCACCTTGGGGCCGGATTTCTTCGACAGCCATTTATCCCAATAGGGCCACCAGGAGCCCGGATGCTCCGTCGCATCGGCGAGCCATTCTTCGGCGGTGTCGTATTTCTTCTTCTTTGTGTTTGTCCAGTGCTGGTACTTCTTCGCCGCCGGATGGTTGATGACCCCGGCGATATGGCCCGAGCCTGCCAGCATCAGCTCTGTCGGGCCACTGAACATCTGGGTGTTCTTGAACACCGACTTGAACGGCGCGATATGGTCTTCCTTGCTGGCCTGGATAAAGACCGGCGTTTTCACCTTCTTGAGGTCGATGGGCTGGCCACCGAGGGTGAGGGCGCCAGGCTGCCGCAGCAGGTTCTTCTGATACATGTTCCGAAGGTAGAAACTGTGCATCTTGTGCGGCATGTTGGTCGCGTCGGAATTCCAGTACAGAAGGTCGAACGGGAAGGGCGTCTTGCCCATCATGTAGTTATTGATCACGAAGGACCAGATCAGATCGTTGGAGCGCAGGAGGTTGAAGGTGTTCGCCATCTCCTTGCCCTCCAGATAGCCGCTGTCCTTCATCCGCTCCTCGACCATGCGGATATGGTCCTCGTCGGTGAAGACAAGCAGATCGCCCGCCTCCTCGAAATCGAGCTGGGCGGCGAAGAAGGTGGTCGCCTTGATCCGGTCGTCCTCCCCGATCGCGGCAAGATAGGCGAGCGTCGCCGCCATCAGGGTGCCGCCGATGCAATAGCCGATGGTGGTGACTTCCCTCTCGCCGATGCTGGTCTCGATCGCATCAAGCGCCGCGAGGATTCCCTCGGACATGTAACTCTCGAACGTCTTGTCCACATGCCGCTCGTCCGGATTGACCCAGGAAATGACGAAGACGGTGTAGCCCTGTTCGGTGCACCATTTGATGAAGCTGTTCTCCGACTTGAGGTCGAGGATATAGAATTTATTGATCCACGGCGGGGTGATCAGCAACGGCCGCTTGTAGACTTCCTTCGTCGCCGGTTCATACTGCAAGAGCTGCATCAGGTCGTTCTCGAAAATGACCTTGCCCGGCGTCACCGCGATATTGCGCCCGACCTCGAAGGCGCTGTCGTCGGTCATCTTCGGGCTGATCTGCCCCTTACCGCGCTTCAGGTCATCGAGCATATTTTCCAGGCCATGGACCAGGTTCTCGCCCTTGGTCTCCATGGTCTTTTTCAGCACATCCGGGTTCGACCAGAAGAAGTTGGAAGGCGAGAGCGCGTCCGTATAGATCTTGGTGTAGAACTCGGCCTTCTTCTTCGTCTGCTCGTCCAGCCCGTCAACATGGGCGACGGTATCCTGTATCCAGTTCGTGGTCATCAGGTAGGACTGCTTGATATAGTCGAAGATCTGGTTCTGACTCCATTCCTCGGACTTGAAGCGCTTGTCGCCGGTTTCCGGGGTGACGAGGGGCTTGGTTTCCTCCCCGCTCGCGCGGCGGGCCGCATTCTGCCAGAGGTCCATATAGTTCTTCCACAGCGCCGCCTGCGCCTCGACGATTTTCGCCGGATCCGCCATCATCTTGTTCATCAGCTCCATGAAGGTCTGGCCGACATGGGCCGGGTCGGGATCGACGGGGGTTTTGGGCTGGTTGTTGAGAAACTCGGTGACGAGCGCCTGGCTCTGGGCGGCAATCTTGGCGAAATTCTCGGCGAATTCCTTGGACGCCTCAAGCGCTTCCTGACCGCTTTCCAGTGGTTCCTTGTTCGGCATCTCGGCACATCCTCCCCTGTTTGCTTTGAGCATTCTCGGCTGACAGATTTCTGGTCCGGAAATTTCGCGCCGCCGTCATGAAGCCTTCAGAAAACGTTGCGAAATTATCCACCATATGTTTTATGATAGCTTGGTTTTTTAACAGATTATATCAAAACCTTGCCAATCTCAATGCGGGCCTTTGGCAGGCGGTCGAGAGGACAGGACGGACGTTTCGATGAACAGGTTGCTTCACGCTTTCGAAAATCGTTTTTTGCGGGGCTTGCGCGCAGGCGCCGGGCTGTTTCTTGTGCTCACGCTGCTCGCCGTCGCGGGCTGTTCCACCAATGGCGCCGAAGAGGAAGAGGCCGACGCGGAATATCCGAATATCAATGAGGTGCCGGAAACGCCGGAGGCGCCTGTCGCCCTGAGCGAGGCGGAAGGCATCGGGGAGGGGCTCCGCGCCGATCGCGAGAATGCCCGCTACACCGATGAGACCCTGCGCGCCGATACCTCTGTGCAGCCGCCGCCCGCCATGCCCGCGAAACCGGCCGTCCCCGAAGTGACCGAGACGGTCACGGAAAAAGTCACGGAAACGGTGACTGAAACCGCGGAAGGCACGACGACGACCGTGACCGAGCAGGTGACCGAAACGGTTGAGGAAAAGACACCGGACGTTCCCGCCGTCGCGCAAGCGCCGGTGACCGAGGAACCCTTGCCCGCACCGGAAGTGACGGAGGCAAAGGAAACGACACCGCCGCCCGCCCCGAACCGGGAGGCCTTGATCAGCGGCGACTCAGCCCAGCGGCCGGAAGTCGAGAATGTGTTCCAGCAGCAGCTCGCCGCCTCCGGCGCGAAACGCCTGCCGGACGGATCGGGAAGCCAGCAGTCGACAACCGTGGTGACGAATTCCGCGAGCTCTTCTTCTGCATCCTCCTCCGGGAGTGCGGGGCAATCCTCCGGCGGGGTAACCCTGACGCCGCCGCCTGAAGAGGGTGGCCGGGTGATCCGCAACTATGCCGCCTCCGACGGTTCCTCGCCGATCGAGACGATTTATTTCGCCCAGGGCTCGCACCGGATCAATGCCGCCGACCGGCAGATACTGGACCGGATCGCCCGCGCCCAGCTCGCGGCGGGCGGTACGCTGAAAGTCGTTGGTCATGCCTCACGGCGGACGCGGCAGATGGGCGAGGCGGAGCATATGATGGTGAATTTCAACATCTCGCAACAGCGCGCGGCGGCGGTCGCGGATTATCTGCTGAAGGCGGGCGTGGCGCCGGGTGACATGATCGTCGAATCCGTCAGCGATGCCCAGCCGCTGATCGATGAGCCGATGCCGAGCGCGGAAGCAAAGAACCGGCGAACGGAAATCTTTCTTCTAAATTAACACAAAGTCGTTTAAATACCCGCATGATGTTTAACCCAGGAACCCGGAGCGCTTTAAAATCGCGCCGGGAACCGCCCTTTTAATTGAACTGGAAGAGGCCGATGGATCCGGATTTTCACCGTATAAAACGCTTGCCCCCCTATGTCTTCGAAGAAGTCAATCGGATGAAGGCGGCGGCGCGAGCGGCGGGCGAGGATATCATCGATCTCGGCATGGGCAACCCGGACAGCCCGACACCGCAGCATATTGTCGATAAACTGGTGGAAACCGTGCGCGATGGCCGCACCCATCGCTATTCGACGAGCCGGGGCATCCCGGGCCTGCGCCGCGCCAACGCCGCCTATTACAAGCGCCGCTTCGGTGTCGAGATCGATCCGGAGACGGAAACCATCGCGACGCTCGGCTCCAAGGAGGGGCTGGCCAACCTTGCCATGGCGATCACCACGCCGGGCGATGTGATCCTGTCGCCGAACCCGAGCTACCCGATCCACCCTTATGGTTTTATCATCGCGGGCGCGGTCGTCCGGCATTTCGAGGTTGGGCCCGGTATTGATTTCTTTGCCGGTCTGGAACGCGCGGTGCGCCACTGCATTCCGGCGCCGACCTGCCTGATCCTCAACTTCCCGTCCAACCCGACGGCGATGACGGTCGATGTCGCGTTTTATAAAGAGGTCGTGAAATTCGCCAAGGATCACGGCATGTATATTCTCTCTGACCTTGCCTATGCGGAGATCTATTTCGGCGATGAGCCACCGCCCTCGATCCTGCAGGTGGAGGGCGCGCGCGATATCGCGGTCGAGTTCACCTCGCTTTCGAAAACCTATTCCATGCCCGGCTGGCGCATGGGCTTTGCGACAGGCAACAAGCGGCTGATCGGGGCACTGGCCCGCATCAAGTCCTATCTCGATTACGGCGCCTTCACCCCCATTCAGGTGGCGGCGACGGCGGCCCTGAACGGTCCGCAGGACTGCGTGGAGGAATTCCGCAAACTCTATAAACAGCGGCGCGATGTGCTGATTTCCGGCTTTGCGGCGGCGGGCTGGCATGTTCCCTCGCCGGAGGCGACCATGTTCGCCTGGGCGCCGATCCCGGAGCCGTTCAAACACCTCGGCAGCCTTGAATTCTCGAAACTGCTCCTGCAGGAGGCGAAGGTCGCCGTTGCGCCGGGGCTGGGCTTTGGCGAGCATGGCGATGACTTCGTGCGCGTCGCCATGGTCGAGAATGAACAGCGTATCCGTCAGGCGGCCCGCAACATCAAGAAATTCATGGCCGGGGTGGACCAGAACCTGGCAAAACGCGAGGCTTCGTAGATTGTGACGACTTTAGTAAAAATCGGTATTGCAGGGCTGGGCACCGTCGGTGGCGGCGTCCTCAAGATCATCCAGACGCATGGCGACCTGCTGGAGGCGCGCTCCGGTGCGCGACTGACAGTGACGGCGGTCTCGGGCCGCGACAAGACGAAGAACCGCGGCGTCTCCCTCGACGGGCTGACTTGGTATGACGATGCAACGGCGATGGCCGAGGATCCGGATGTCGATATCGTGCTGGAACTGATCGGCGGCAGCGATGGCGTCGCGCGGGAGCTCTGCGAGAAGACATTGCGTCTTGGCAAGTCGGTCGTGACCGCGAACAAGGCGCTGCTCGCCATTCACGGAAACGAGCTTGCGGGCATTGCCGAAACCCATGGCGCGCAGCTTGCCTATGAGGCGGCGGTCGCGGGCGGCATCCCGATCGTCAAGGCGTTGCGCGAGGGGCTGGCGGGCAATGCCATCTCCCGCGTTTACGGTATCCTCAACGGCACCTGCAACTATATCCTCACCGAGATGGAGGAGACGGGCGGCGAGTTCGATGCGATCCTGAAGGATGCGCAGGATCTGGGCTATGCGGAGGCCGATCCCGGCTTCGATATCGACGGTGTCGATGCGGCGCATAAGCTCGCCCTGCTGACCAGCGTCGCCTTCGGCACTCCGGTCGATTTCGGCAGTGTCTATATCGAGGGGATTCGCAACGTTACCGCCGCCGACATTGCCGCGGCGGGGGAACTCGGCTACCGCATCCGTCTGCTTGGCGTTGCCCGGCGGACTGAAAAGGGGATCGAGCAGCGGGTACACCCCTGCATGGTCCGCCACGAAACCACTATCGCCAATGTCAACGGCGTCTTCAATGCGGTCGTCGTCGATGGCGACTTTGTGGATGAAACCTCCTATGTCGGGCGCGGCGCCGGGGAGGGACCGACCGCCTCCGCCGTGGTCGCCGATATCGTCGATATCGCGCTCGGCCGTCATACCCCGACCTTCGGTGTGCCGGTCGCGAAAATGGCGGAGACGCCGAAAGTCTCCGTCGAGGATCATGTCGGCGCCTATTACGTCTGCCTGACCGTCTATGACGAACCGGGCGTGATCGCCGATGTCTCGGCCGTGTTCCGCGACGAGAATATCTCCATTGAAAGCCTGTTGCAGCGCGGCCGGTCGAAGCAGGAGGCGGTCTCCGTCATCCTCGTGACCCATGAGGTGCAGGAGGCGGCGCTGGTCCGCGCCCTTGGAAAAATTGAAAATTTCGCCCATAGTGTGGCAAAGCCGCGTATGATTCGCATCGTCTCTCTCTGATAGAGCGTGCTGTTTGTTGAAGTAATGGAAGAAGAAATATGACTAAGTCCTCGTCTTTAGATAGAAATCTCACACTGGAAATTGTCCGTGTAACGGAAGCCGCGGCGCGCGCCGCCTGTAACCTTGTTGGTCTTGGCGATGAAAAGGCCGCCGACCAGGCCGCTGTCGATGCCATGCGCACGGCGCTCAACCTGCTCAATATCGATGGCACCATCGTCATCGGCGAGGGCGAGCGGGACGAGGCCCCGATGCTCTACATCGGCGAGAAAGTCGGCACCGGCAAGGGCACCAAGATCGACATCGCGCTCGATCCGCTGGAAGGTACGACGCTGACCGCGAAGGGCGGGCCGAACGCGCTGGCCGTGATCGCCTTCGCCGAGGAGGGGAACTTCCTCAACGCCCCGGATACCTATATGGAAAAGATCGCTGTCGGCGGCGGGTATGAAGAGGGGATCATCGACATCAACAAATCGGCCGGGGAAAACCTGACCGCGATCGCGAAGGCCAAGGGCGTGCCGGTCAACCAGACCATGGCCTGCGTTCTCGACCGGCCGCGCCATGCCGATATCATTGCCGATATCCGCAAGACCGGCGCCCGGATCAAGCTGATCTCCGACGGCGACGTGGCCGGCGTGATGGCAACGGCGGACCCGGAAACGGGCATCGACATGTATGTCGGCACCGGCGGCGCACCGGAAGGTGTTCTGGCGGCGGCGGCGCTCCGTTGCATCGGCGGCCAGATGCAGGGCAGACTGGTCTTCCGCAATGACGACGAGAAGGCCCGTGCCGCCAAATGGGGCATCACCGACCTGCACCGGGTCTACAATTTGAAAGAGCTGGCGGCGGGCGATGTGATCTTCGCGGCCACCGGCGTGACCGACGGATCGATGCTGCGCGGCGTTCGCCAGAAGGGCGACCGGATCTATACGGAGAGCATCGTCATGCGCTCCCATTCCGGCACCGTGCGCTATATCCGGGGTGACCACAAAGCGAAGTAAAAAGGCCTGTTATGGATGCGCCGGTAGTCTCCGCCTTTCTGGATGTGGAAAGCTCGCTCAAGGGCAAACGCTGGCGTCTTCGCTCCGAGAATGAACGACTCGGCCTCGCCATTTCCCAGCGTCTCGATGTGCCGGAGATTGTCGGCCGGGTCATGGCCGGGCGCGGCGTCGCGCTGGAGGAGGCGGAGCAGTATCTCGACCCGACGCTCCGCACCCTGCTGCCCAACCCGTCGAGCTTCAAGGATATGGACAAGGCGGCAGGCCGCATCGCGGCGGCCATCGAGGGCAAAGAGAAAATCGCTGTCTTCGGCGATTATGACGTCGATGGCGCAACCTCCTCAGGGCTTCTCAAACGCTTCTTCAACGCCATTGGCGTACCCGTCATCATCTATATCCCTGACCGCATGAAGGAGGGCTACGGCCCGAATGCCGCGGCGATGGATAAACTGAAATCCCAGGGCATCGATCTCGTGATCACCGCCGATTGCGGCATCGTCTCCTTCGATGTGCTGAGCCATGCGAAGGAGATCGGCCTTGAGGTCATCGTCGTCGATCATCATCAGGCGGAGACCCGCCTGCCGGACGCCGTCGCCGTCATCAACCCCAAGCGCCATGACGAGAGCCAGAAATTTACCTATCTCGCCGCCGTCGGCGTCACCTTCCTGCTGGTCGTCGCCGTCAACCGCGCGCTTCGGGAGGCGGGCTGGTACAATGAAACGCGGCGCGAGCCGAACCCGATCCACTGGCTCGATCTCGTCGCGCTTGGCACCGTCTGCGATGTTGTGCCGCTCGTCGGGCTGAACCGGGCGTTCGTGGCGCAGGGCCTTAAGGTCATGGCGCGGCGGGGTAATGCGGGCCTCGCGGCGCTCGCCGATGTGGCGGGGCTGGATGAGGCGCCGGGCACCTATCATGCGGGCTTTTTGCTGGGCCCCCGGGTCAATGCGGGCGGGCGCGTCGGGCGGCCGGAATATGGCCCCGAGCTTCTCTCCCTCGACGATCCGGCGGAATGCCGCAAGCTCGCGCAGTTTCTCGACGGCTATAACCAGGACCGCAAGACGATCGAGGCCGGGGTGCAGGATGAGGCCCTCGCGCTGGTGGAGGGCAGCGCCCTCAAGGATGATTCGATTATCGTCGTTGCCGGAGAGAACTGGCATCCCGGCGTCATCGGCATCGTCGCCAGCCGCCTGAAGGATGCCTATCAGCGTCCGGCCATCGTCATTGCGCTCGACGGGGCGGAGGGGAAAGGCTCCGGCCGCTCGGTCCCCGGTGTCGATATCGGCGCGGCCATCGGTGCGGCGCGGCACAAGCAGCTGATCACGGCGGGCGGCGGCCATATGATGGCGGCGGGCCTCAGCATCGCCAGCGACCGGATAGATGAGTTTCGCGCCTTCCTCAATGACCGGCTGAAAGGCGCGGTGAGCGAGGCGTCGAAAACTGCGAGCCTCGGCCTCGACGGCGCCCTCTCGGTGGAAGGGGCGACGGTGGAGCTGATCTCCCTCTTGGAGCAGGCGGGGCCGTACGGCGCGGGCAACCCGGAGCCGCGCTTCGCATTGCAGAATGTCCGCCTCGTACAGGCCAGCATCGTCGGCGAGAATCATGTGCGCTGTATCATGACCGGGACCGGCGGGCGGGGGCGGCTTGCGGGCATCTGTTTCCGGGCGCTCGAAACCCCGCTCGGCGAGGCATTGCTCAGCCATCAGGGCGCCGGTTTTCATATTGCCGGGCATCTTCGCAAAAACGTCTGGCAGGGCAAGGTCTCGGCGCAATTGATGATTGACGACGCCGTCCGCCTGACTTAGGCCTGCAGCCTTTGCAACAGCTTTGCGACGAAATAAAAGTTTTCACATTTTTTACTTGATATATAAAGGTAAAATAGGTAAATCCTGCCCCTGCGA
The DNA here is from genome assembly GCF_963976355.1 of uncultured Sneathiella sp. Taxonomy (NCBI): domain Bacteria; kingdom Pseudomonadati; phylum Pseudomonadota; class Alphaproteobacteria; order Sneathiellales; family Sneathiellaceae; genus Sneathiella; species uncultured Sneathiella sp. The sequence continues at coordinate 432,875 of NZ_CAXBKA010000003.1, read as the reverse complement.
CAGGATGCATGTCCCCTTCGTCTATCGGTTAGGACGCCAGATTTTCATTCTGGAAAGAGGAGTTCGATTCTCCTAGGGGATACCATCCGGTCCGGGCTGCGCCGAAAAAGCGCCCGTAGATAAATGCCCGTTTATTGCGTCCCCTTCGTCTATCGGTTAGGACGCCAGATTCTCATTCTGGAAAGAGGAGTTCGATTCTCCTAGGGGATGCCACCCCATGGCGCCGCTGCCGGACGGGGCGAGATGTCTTTTCTTTTCCGCCAGCCTGCTTACATTACATCAGACAGGAGGACAGCCATGAACTTACGACTTTGCTTCGAGAACAAGGCCGGAGTGAATATCGACGAGGCCGACGTGTTCCGCCATTACGCGGAGAATTACCTGAGCGGGTTCGATGTGAAATGGGCCGGCTCGATCAGCGTGTCGCATGTCGACACCAAAACCCGCCCGATGGAGCCGCTCTGGCAGTATCTGATCAGCGATGCCAGCACCGCTTGCCGCGACTACCTGATCGAATATCTCGACCGCAACCCGATGGCGGGCTATTTCGTCCATGTCTATGAATTCGGAAACGGCACCGGCGATCACAAGATCCACTAGGCGCTGATCTTCTTGTCGAACTGGGCGTCTTCCATGTCGGCGTCGGTGAAGATGGCGCCGGTCAGGTTGGCGCCCTTGAAGTTGGCGTCGATGAGGTTGGCGTCGGTCATGTCCGCGCCTTCGAGGTTGGCGCCGCTGAAATTCGCTGCCGAGAGGTTGGCGGGCCATTTCTTGCCGAGCGACTCCCCCTTGGAATCCTTGAGGTCGACCGCCGTCATGATCGCCCCTTTCAGCCGGGCGTTCTTGAGGTTGGAGCGGGAGAGGTTGACCCCTTCCATCACCGCGCCCGAGAGGTTGATCTCCTCCATGATGCATTGCGACATGTCGCTCATCACCGTCTGCGCCTTGTTGAGATTGGCGCCCTTGAGATTGGAGCCGCGCATGGTCGCACCGCTGAGGGCGCAGCCGGAGAGATCCATGCCGGAGAGATCCATGCCCGAGAGGTCGGCGCGCTCGCCCTTGAGGCCGTTCGTCTCCACCCACAGGAAGTGCTTTTTGAGCAGCGCCTGAAGATTGGGCGGCAGCGGGGTTGATTCGGGTTCCTCGACCAGATGCGTCGCGCCGGATTTCGCCTTGGAGAAATCGACATTCTCGAGTTTCGCGCCGTCGAGTTTTACGTTATCGAAATTGCAGCCCTCGACCTTGGCGCCGTTGAGGTTCACATTGCTGAGGTCGGCCCCGGCCAGATCGGCGCCCGACAGGTCGCAACCGGCCATGTCCGAGCCGATGAAGCCCGCGCCATGCAGATCGGCGCCCGCAAGGTTCGCGCCGCGCAGCTGGGAATAGGCGAAATTGGCATTGCCGAGCGCCGCGCCCGCGAGATTCGCGCCGTTGAGATTGGCCTTCTCGGCGACCACATTCTCCATCTCCGCGTCCGACAGATCACCGGCGGGGAAGGTGACGGTCTCGCCGCCCGAGAGGATGAGGGAACCGCCGCGGAAATCCGCTTCCTGCAGGTTGGCGCCGTTGAGCTTCGCGCCCTTCAGCTCCGCCCCGCGCAGATCTGCCCGGATCAGCAGGGCATCGCGCAGATCGGCCTTCGTCAGGTCGGCGGCATAAAGGTCGGCGGAAATCAGGTTGGCACCGCGAAAGATCGAACGCGAGAGCTTGCAGCCCGAGAGGCTGGACTTCTGGAGCTTGGCCCCGGCGAAATTCGCCCCGGTGAAATCCGCATGCTTGAAATTGGCCCGGGCGCCTTTTTTCGAATTGACGAGCCATTTGCCATGCTCGGCGAGCATTTCCATAATTTCCTGCGGCGTCATCATTGTCATGCGTCTCTCTTCTCCGGACTTGTCGCGCTGTCGATATTGTAAGACTAGATTAACGTTTATCTCACATACTTCGCGTCTATTCGTTGGCCTGTCCTTATGTATAAACAGACAAGGTTAATAGATAGTTGCAGTTTACGTTTAATTGCCGAAACAAAACCGGGGACGAGAATAAATGGTAAAGGTAACCCAGGAACAGGTGGATGCCCTTGAAGGGTGGGTGAAAAACCGTCAGGATGCCTATTTGCGCAAGGGCTTTCATCTTGCGGCGAATGCGGGCGCGTCATCGCTGATTGAATATGCAATCGATGGCGGTCTCTCGGCGGCGGATCAGGCCAAGTCGATTGCCGAGCTGAAACGGGAATATGAGTTGGCCGACCAGTTTCATAAAGACGCCAAGAATCTTATGTTCGCCGGGCGGCAGGGCGGTTGAGCCCCGCCCGGAGCCTCAGTCGACGACGTAGAACTGCTCGCGCCGCTTTTCGGCGATCAGCTTCGTAATCTGCCGGATAAACATCTGCTCCCGCTCCGGCGAGAAGGTGAATTTCACCCCGACACCCTCCTTCATCTGGCGCACAACCTGCGCCGGGACAATCCCGATATTCTCGATCTCGACGGTGATCTCCGTCTGATCCGGCAGGCGAACCTCCATCTGCAGGCCGGCGCCGCCAGCGGAGATATTGAGGATGCGGCCCGTCTGGTCGCCGCCGTCATGGCGGATGCGGGTCTGCTGGACAAGGGCGGAGCGCCGGTGGGCGCGGCGGTTGTCGTTGAGGGGGGGATGCATTGTCTCTCCTGCGGGTGAAAATTCCTTGCTGTTTTCCCCAAGTGTCGCCGGGAATGGTTAACAAGTCGTTTGCGCCCCAAGACTCCCGCAAAAATCCACCGGCGGGCGAGGGGCGTTAACCTTTCGTTCACCTCACCGGCTTATCCTGACAGCAATATTTTCAGGAAAGGCTTCGCCATGCGGCACACCGAACTGACGTCCATCGTGGACGGATTGAAAACCGAATTTTCCAATGCCTGCGAGCTGGACCGCAAATCCATCGCCGGGCGGGCGAACGGGGCGTGCCTGGCGGCGCTCGATCTGCTGCTGGACGATGCGGAGGCGGTGGACGACATCCCGACGCTCAATGAACAGGCGCAGTCCATGCGCACGCTGTCCGACGAATTTCGCGATATCACCGGCGTTATCGGCAAGCTGGCGACGCGCTGAGGCGGCCTGCGCGCTACCGTTATTTTTGTGAATTTCGGGTTTGGCATTGCGGGGGAATATGATACATCTGGGCCGCGCCGACAGGCGGGGCGGTTCCGGCCGCGTTTCAACAGAATTCATATCACGCGAAGATACGGCAATTGTCTGATTTAAAAGAAAAAATCAAGCTCTATTCAAAACTGGCCGCGAGCCGGGTCCGGCGCAGCGATCGGCGCGCGCGGATCAATTTTTGCGCGCCTTTCGTGGCGGCGCTTCTGTTTGCCGGGATCACGGTCCTGCTCGATATTTATCTCCGCGGTGCGCCGGTGACCGGCTATCTGCTCGAGTTCTTCGCCGTTGCCGGAACGCTCGCCTTTTTCTTTGCCCCGCTCACCTATGTCAGCCTGCGTCTCTACCGTAAAGTCTGGCCGCGCCTGAAAGAGCGGCGGTTCTCCGATGCCTTTCGCGTCGGGCTCTATCTGCCCCATTCCTTTGCCGTGCTGATCATCCTCGCCGCCGAGCTGGAGGGATCGGAGAATATCACCAGCCTTGGCGGCGCGATCATCCTCTGGGCGATGCTGAGCCTGCTGCTGACGCCGTTCAGCGTGCTCCTGACAATGCTCATCTGGTCCTACCTGCCGAAGGACCTCAGCGTGCCAAGCGGCCTGTTGCAGATCCCCTCCCGCCTGAACCCCCGCGGCCAGAACCTGCTGACGGGTCCAAAAGCCGACACCGAAGTCGACGCGGACGCCCTGCGAACGTGAGGGCGAGCGCTACTGATTGACCGAAGCCATCAGCCTTTATTAAAGTGATTTTGATCTATTTTCGGTGAATTGGAGTGCTTATTACAGTGCATCCAAAAATGAAACCCATTCACGCCTCTTCTTCGCAAGAGTTGCTTGACTTGTTGCGACGGCAAGGCATTAAGGTTCCGTCACGTGGCAAGGGGCGGAAGAAAGAGCATGTTGAAATTTATACAGCCTGCCATCTGATATCTACTTTGGCGGCGGCAGGCCTACTTGGATTTCCATTGACACTCACTCATGATGACAAACCCGATTTTTTGCTGCAGTTGGAAGGGCAATGTATTGGGTTAGAAGTGACCGAATGTGTCGATGAGAATGATGCCAAGCACGATGCATGGTTGAATGAGCACAAGCCAGAAGAATATATTGAAAGTGGGCGTTTCCGATATGGCCAGACGTACAGCAGGGAATATTTGCGAAATATGCGGTCGGGAAATGTTCCACCTTCTCCGGGATATAGTGGTGATGAAGTCGAATGTGAGTGGGCGTCCTATATGGCAGACCTCATCGAGAAAAAAAGATCGAAGATCAAGAATTTCAACTGTTTGAATTTCGATAAAAAATGGTTGTTGATATATGATAATTTGTTCCTGCCGATGCCAGATATGGATATTTGTATTAAATATCTAAGGCCGCGCATTCAGCAAACATGGTGTGCAGATCCTGCGTTTGATGCGATTTTTATTGAGGATGAAGCCAGTATTATAAGAATTTCAGAGACTGATCATGAGGTTATGTCGATCAACAGTTTATGAGCGTCACGTTTTCTTTTTTTGACTTAAAAATGCTTCTTTGAAAAAGCCCGCCCGGAACCGGATTTTAGGTATTTTTCGAAGGCGAAGGCTTTGGCTTTATCTTCGAAGCCGATATGAACGACAAGTTTCCACGGACCGTATATGGCAGAATGGCGTGACTGTGAGTCAGCACCTCCGGCATTGTGTCGCTTCAGGCGTTCTTCGACGTTATGCGTACAGCCAGTATAGTATTTATCCGGAAATTTCAGGCTTTGCAGGACATAAACATATTGCATCTGGGTTATATCCTTATCCGCCTTCGCCTTTCAGGCTTCGGCGAGACAGCCTCCGCTAAAACCCCGGCTTGCCCAGCCGTAGTTTTAGCGGAGGCTGGCTGGGGAACCTGGACTCGAACCAGGATTGACGGAGTCAGAGTCCGCTGTCCTACCATTAGACGATTCCCCACCATGCGGGCGGCGCGCCCGCGAGAGCGCGGGGCAGGCGGCTTACTAGCAACTCGCAGGCGCCTTGTCAACTTCCGATAAAGCGCCCCAATCTCAAAATATATATGAACCTTGCGCCGAAAACTGCTAGCATGGGGAAAATTGGCCCGGGCTATCACGCCGGGGCCTGTGGAAATTGACCTGGAGGTAGTCCTGGGTGGCGATTACAGAACCCCAGAAACTGGGAAAGGGTGACAACAGGAGCAAGAGACATCGACGCAGGTTTCATGATGGCAGGGAACATCCCTCCAACGTCTACGGCGCGCTTGACCTTGGCACCAACAACTGCCGGCTGCTGATTGCGAAACGGCAGGGCAAGGGCTTTCGCGTCATCGACAGTTTCTCGCGCATTGTCCGCCTTGGCGAGGGCGTCAGCCTGACCGGCAAGCTGTCGGAGGGGGCCATGGACAGAACCGTCGAGGCCCTGCGTATCTGCGCGGACAAGATGCGCCGCGTCGGCGTCACCCATATGCGCTGCGTCGCGACGGAGGTCTGCCGCAAGGCGGGCAACAGCGAGGAGTTCCTCGCCCGCGTCGCCGAGGAATGTGGGATCGAGCTTGATATCATCACCACGGCGGAGGAGGCGGCGCTGGCGGCGGAAGGCTGCGCGCCGCTCATCGATTACCGCCACCGCAACGCGCTCGTCTTCGATATCGGCGGCGGCAGCACGGAGCTGATCTGGCTCGGCCTGCGCGGCCGGCGGCGGAGCGAGGTGCTCGGCTGGATGTCGATCCCCTACGGCGTCGTCACCCTGACGGAGCGTCACGGCGGAATGGAGATCACCGAGGATGCCTACGCCAACATGATCACCGACGTCAGCGAACATATCAATGATTTCGAGGCCGCCCACGGCATCGCCGAGCGGATCAGCGAGGGGCGGGTGCAGATGCTCGGCACCTCGGGCACGGTGACGACCCTCGCGGGCGTGCATTTCGGGCTGGAACGCTATAACCGCCGCCGGGTCGACGGGGCCTGGCTGAACACGCGGGCGATGCTCGATATCTGTCACCGCCTGGCGACCAGCGACTATGCGGCACGGGTGATGGAACCCTGCATCGGCGAGGAGCGGGCGGATCTTGTCGTCTCCGGCTGCGCGATCGTCGAGGCGATGCACAAGCGCTGGCCGGTGAAGAAACTCCGCGTGGCCGACCGGGGCCTGCGCGAGGGGATGCTGCTCGGCATGATGCGGCGGGTCGATGCGGAACGCAATGCCGCCCGGCAGGGCAACCGAAGCTGCTCCCCGGCGACGAGACCGTCATGAGCAAAAGCCCGAAGCGACCCGGCGGCCCGTCCTCCCGCTCGACGGAGATGACAGGGCGGCTCCTGCATACCAAGGTGAAGACGGCGCGCGGGCGCAAGAATTCCTCGACTGCCTGGCTGCAGCGCCAGCTCAACGATCCTTACGTGGCGGAGGCGAAGACGCGGGGCCTGCGCAGTCGCGCGGCGTTCAAGCTGATGCAGCTCGATGACCGCTACAAGCTTCTGAAATCCGGCGATTCCGTCGTCGATCTCGGCGCCGCGCCCGGCGGCTGGACGCAGGTCGCGGTCGATCGCGTCGGCGCGGAGAAGGGCAAGGGCAAGGTGCTCGCCGTCGATATCCTGGAGATGGAACCGATGCCGGGCGCCGCCGTCATGCAGCTCGACTTCACCGAAGATGATGCCGACGAGAAGGTCAAGGCCGCGCTCGGCGGGCCGGCGAATGCCGTCATCTCCGACATGGCCGCGCCGACCACCGGCCACCGGCAGACCGATCACCTCCGCATCGTCATGATGTGCGAGCTTGCATTGGCATTTGCAATTGACGTGCTTGCCCCGGACGGCGTCTTTATCGCCAAGGTCCTGAAGGGCGGCACGGAAAACGACCTGCTGGAGCAGATGAAAAAGAATTTCGCCGTTGTCCGCCACGCCAAGCCCGAAGCAAGCCGCGCTGATTCCCGCGAAGCCTATGTCGTCGCCACCGGCTTCCGCGGTAAAAACGAGATGACGGAAGGCGAGGAATAGCCCGCATTCTGCCCTGCCAATAAAAAATAGGTGCTATGCAAAATGGGGGCTTTGCTTTTTGAATTCTGCCTGTATGATTGCGCGGCAATTCCATAGATCAAACCGGCGGTCGGGTGCATATCTGTACCGGCGGGAGAGGATCACCACTATATATTGTGAGCCGACGGGCTCCCGGAGTTGCGATGAACATACGTGAAGCCTATACATTCGATGACGTTTTACTCCAGCCGGCGGCCTCCGAGGTTCTGCCGACCCAGGTCGACACCACAACCCGGCTGACCCGCGAAATTACCCTTGGCATTCCGCTGGTCTCCAGCGCCATGGACACGGTGACCGAGGCGCCGATGGCCATCGCCATGGCGCAGGCCGGCGGCATTGGCGTCGTGCACAAGAATCTCGATATCGAGGAACAGGCGAACGAGGTCCGCCGGGTCAAAAAATTCGAGGCGGGCATGGTCGTCAACCCGGTCACCATCGCGCCGGACGAGCCGCTCTCGGAAGCGCTCTTTCTCATGCAGAACAACAAGATTTCCGGCATCCCGGTGACGGAGCGCGGGAACGGCAAGCTGGTCGGCATCCTCACCAACCGCGATGTCCGCTTCGCGACCGACACCCGCCAGCCGGTCAGCGAGCTGATGACGAGGCAAAACCTTGTCACCGTGCGCGAAATGGTGACGCAGGACGAGGCCAAGCGCCTGCTCCATAAACATAGAATCGAAAAGCTGCTGGTCGTCGATGATGAGTATCGCTGCATCGGCCTGATCACGGTGAAGGATATCGAACGCTCCACTCTCTTTCCCAATGCCTCCAAGGATGAGCAGGGACGGCTGCGCGTCGCCGCCGCCGTCGGTATCGGCGATGACGGCTTTGCGCGGGCCGAGGCGCTGATCGCCTCCGAGGTGGATGTGCTGATCGTCGATACGGCCCATGGCCATTCCAGCCGGGTGCTGGAGGCGGTGAGCCGCATCAAGAAACTCAGCAACCGGACGCAGGTCATCGGCGGCAATGTCGCGACCGCAGAGGGCACGAAAGCTCTCATCGATGCCGGGGTGGATGCGGTGAAAATCGGCATCGGGCCCGGCTCCATCTGCACGACGCGGATCGTCGCCGGTGTCGGCACGCCGCAGCTCACCGCCATCATGGACGCAGCCGCCGCCGCGAAAGAGAGCGGCATCCCGGTTATCGCCGATGGCGGCATCAAGACATCGGGCGACCTTGCGAAGGCCCTCGCAGGGGGCGCAAGCTCCGCCATGATCGGCTCGTTGCTCGCAGGCACCGACGAAAGCCCGGGGGAGGTCTTCCTCTATCAGGGCCGGTCGTTCAAATCCTATCGCGGGATGGGCTCCCTGGGCGCAATGGCGCGCGGCTCCGCCGACCGCTATTTCCAGCAGGAAGTCTCCGATAACCTCAAGCTGGTCCCGGAAGGGATCGAGGGGCGGGTGCCGCATCGCGGCCCGGCCAACGCGGTCATTCACCAGCTGGTCGGCGGGCTCAAGGCGGCCATGGGCTATACCGGATCGAAGGATATCCCGACCCTGCAGGAACGGGCCCAGTTCGTCCGCATCACCAATGCGGGTCTGACCGAAAGCCATGTGCATGATGTCTCGATCACGCGCGAGGCGCCGAACTACCGGCAGAACGGATGACCCCTGCCGCACGGCTTGCCGCCGCCGCCGAGCTTCTGGCGGCGATCGGCGCGGCCGCAACCCCCGCCGAGCAGCATGTCGGGAGCTACTTCCGCAACCGTCGCTACGCCGGATCGAAGGACCGGCGCTGGGTCACGGAATTTGTCTATCGCGCGCTCCGCCGTCAGGGGGAGCTGGATGCTGTCTCACTTGCGGCGGGACTTGAGGTATCGCCAAGAAGCCATTGTTTGTTAAGCCTAATCCTGTTTGAGGATGTGGCGGTTGAGGCGCTGGCCGCGGGCTGGTTCGGCGGCGCGCATGGCCTTGACGACCTCACTCCGGAAGAGGCAGCGGCGCTTGAAAAAGCGGCCGAAATCGACCTTGAAAGCCTGCCGCTGGCGGCGCGGTGCAACTTCCCGGACTGGCTCGCCCGGAAACTTCTCGATCAGTATGGCGCGCGGGCGGCGGAAATCATGGCCGCCTATGGCGAGCGGGCGCCGGTCACGCTCCGGGTGAATGCCCTTAAAGGCAGCCGCAGCGATATCCGGTATTTCCTTGCCAATGAAGGGATTGACGTAACGCCGACGACGCTCTCGCCGGACGGGCTGATCCTGGATGCGCGGCTCAACCTCAGCCGTCATCCGCTGTTGGAGAATGGCCGGATCGAGCTGCAGGACGAGGCCGCGCAGGTTGCCTCCCGCCTTGCGGGTGCGGCGCCCGGCATGACCGTGGTCGATTACTGCGCGGGCGGCGGCGGCAAATCCCTCGCCATGGCAGCGGGGATGGCGCATACGGGAAAAATCCACGCCTTCGACACCGAGGAGAGGCGGATGCGGGACATTACAGGCCGCGCCCGCCGCGCCGGGGTCAGCCTGATCGAACCGCTGGTGATCCATGGCGATGATCGCGATGCCGAGCTTCTTGCCCCGCTCGTCGGGGCGGCGGACCGGGTATTCGTCGATGCGCCCTGCTCGGGCTCCGGCACCTGGCGGCGGCAGCCGGACATGAAATGGAAGCTGACCGAAGCGCGCCTCGCGGAGCTTGCCGAGCTGCAGGCGGATATCTTGAGGCGCGCCGCGCCGCTGGTGGCGCCGGGGGGGCGGCTGATCTATGCGACCTGCTCGATCCTGGCGGCGGAGAATGAGGACCAGATACGCGCCTTTTTATTGTCACATCCTGCCTTTACACTCATTCCTGTCTCCACGATCTGGGAGGCGGTCGGGCTCGACGGTCGCTGGGATAGCGACTTTTTCGCCCTGACCCCGGCGGATTACGGCACCGACGGCTTCTTCACCGCCGTGCTGGAACGCGCCGAAGGGTAGGGGCACCGATCACCATCTCGTGAACGGAACAGGAGACATTTTTCGGATATGATATGATCCGAAACAGCTAAGGCGCCGTAGATGAGTGTAAAAGGGCACCATAACAAATGGCAGAGGGGTTGGGACGATGACAATACGCAAATTCATACTGGCGATCTTTACGGTTTTCGCGGCGCAGTTGCTGGCGGCGCAGATCGTCTTCGCGGCCGGCAGCGGCAGTAGCAGCAGCACGACGGAGGCCGAAGCCCCGCAAAGCGCCGAATTCGCCGCCGGTAAGGAAGCCATCGATGCCAAGCAATGGGACGCGGCCGTTGCCGCCTTCACCAAGGTAACAGCGAGCGAGCCTGACAATGCCGATGCCTACAACTATCTCGGCTATGCCCAGCGGAACCTCAAAAACTATGATGCGGCGTTCGAAAGCTACAACAAGGCGCTGGCCATCAACCCCGACCACAAGGGCGCGAATGAATATATCGGCGAGGCCTATTTGCAGGTCGGCAACCTTGACAAGGCGGAAGAGCATTTGCTCAAGCTTGATGCGCTCTGCTTCTTCGGATGCGCCGAATATACCATGCTGAAACGCGCGGTTGAGGACTATAAGGCCAAGCAGAGCTAAAACTGCGAAAACACGTCATAAACGGGCTGGACAGACATCCCCAAACTGTCTAAACCCCGTTTATGAAAAACAGTATTCTGATCATCGACTTTGGCAGTCAGGTCACCCAGCTGATCGCGCGGCGCGTCCGGGAGGCGGGGGTTTACAGCGAAATCATTCCCTTCAATTCCGCAGCCGAGAAACTCTCGGCCTTCAACCCCGCCGGGATCATCCTTTCCGGCGGTCCGGCCTCGGTCATCGGCGATGCAACGCCGAAAGCCCCGGAGGCGGTTTTTGAGATGGGCGTGCCCGTCCTCGGCATTTGTTACGGACAGCAGACCATGGTCAACCAGCTCGGCGGCAAGGTCGAGGCGCCGGACCATCGCGAGTTCGGCCGCGCCGAGATCAATGTCGTCGCTGACTGCAACCTGTTTGACGGCGTGTGGGAGCCGGGACGGCGCGATCAGGTCTGGATGAGTCATGGCGATCATGTGGTGGAAATCCCGGAGGGGTTCACCGTCGCCGCCACCTCGCGCGGCGCGCCTTTCGCGGCCATTGCCGACGATGCGCGGCATTTCTACGGCGTGCAGTTCCATCCCGAGGTCATGCATACGCCAAGCGGCGCGGCGCTGCTTTCCAATTTCGTGCATAACATCTGCGGCCTTGCGGGCGACTGGACCATGGCCGCCTTCAAGGATCAGGCGATCAACGCGATCCGCGCGCAGGTCGGCGATGCGAAAGTGATCTGCGGCCTCTCCGGCGGCGTCGACAGCTCCGTCGTGGCCGTCCTCATCCATGAGGCGATCGGTGACCAGCTCACCTGCGTTTATGTCGATACCGGCCTGATGCGGGCGGGCGAATCGGAGCAGGTGGTCAGCCTGTTCCGCGACAAATACAACATCCCGCTGATCCATCGCGACGCCTCCGATCTGTTCCTGGATGAGCTGGACGGCGTCGACGATCCCGAAAAGAAGCGCAAGATCATCGGCCGCATCTTCATCGATGTGTTCGAGGAGGAGGCCGGCAAGGTCGGCGGCGCCGAATTCCTCGCGCAAGGCACGCTCTATCCCGACGTGATCGAGAGTGTCTCCTTCGCCGGAGGTCCCTCCGTCACCATCAAGTCGCATCATAATGTCGGCGGCCTGCCGGAGCGGATGAACATGAAGCTGGTCGAGCCGCTGCGCGAGCTGTTCAAGGACGAGGTGCGCGACCTCGGGCGCGAGCTTGGCATGGCGCCGGAGCTGGTCGACCGTCACCCCTTCCCGGGACCGGGACTCGCCATTCGCGTGCCCGGCGAGATTACCCGCGAGAGGCTGGATATCCTGCGTAAGGCCGACACCATCTATCTTGAGGAAATTCGCAACGCCGGCCTCTATAACGAGATCTGGCAGGCCTTCGCCGTGCTGCTGCCCGTCAGGACCGTCGGCGTGATGGGCGATAACCGCACTTATGATTATGTCTGCGCCCTTCGGGCCGTGACCTCCACTGACGGCATGACGGCGGATTACTACCCCTTCACCCATGATTTCCTCGGCCATGTCTCGACCCGTATCATCAACGAGGTGAAAGGCATCAACCGCGTCGTCTACGACACCACCTCCAAACCCCCCGGCACGATCGAGTGGGAGTAGCTTGAGGGCTGTAAGCCGCGCTGCGGCTCTCCGCAATTGATTTCTGCCTTAAAATAATGGCACACTTGCCGTGATCAGGCGCGGCAGTGCAGGGACGGCGCCGGGGCAGGGGGATATCATGCAGCATAAGAAGCTCTTAACGGCCATCGTTTTCCTTTTTCTGATTGTCGGGCTTGCTCCCGCGGTTGAAGCACAGGAAGTCTCCGTCACCGCGCCCGCCGAGGCAGGCATCAATGAGGCGATCGAGATCACCGTTTCGGGCCCGCCCGCCAAGGGCGACATGCTCCGTTTCGCGGATGAAAGCGGCAAGCTGCTAAAGGGCGCCTATGTCTATGTCGGCAATCTCAAGAATAATAAAGGCGCGCTGTCTGCCCCGTTAGAGCCCGGCACGTATCAGGTAGCTTATGTCTCCGGTGGCAAGATTGTGGCGAGCAGCCCGCTCACCGTCACTGCCGTGACCGCGACCCTCAAAGTCCCTGAAAGCGCTGACATCAACGAGACGATCGAGGTTCAGTTCGACGGTCCGATGAATAAAGGCGACTATGTCCAGATGCTGCAAAGCGATGAGACACCCATTCGCGGCTTCTACGCCTATGTCGGCAATGCCAAAAACGGCATCGTCAAATTACGGGTCCCGGCGGAGGGCGGGGACTATGGCGTCGGCTATTTCACCGGCAAGACGCTGATCGGCAGCAGCCCGATGACGGTGCGAGGCGTAACCGCCACCGTCACCGCGCCCGAGAGTGTCAGCGCCAACGAGACGTTCGAGCTTTCCTTCGACGGGCCGCTCAATAACGGCGACTATCTGCAATTCGTCGATGCCAACGGCAAGCCGATGAGCGGGCTTTATCGCTACGCCGGGCAGGCGAAGGATAACGTCACCACCCTGACCGCGCCGGTGGAACCGGGCAGCTACAGCATCGCCTATTTCACCGCCAAGAAGCCCATCGGCTCGACCCCCATCACCGTGACCGGCACCAATGCGACGCTCACCATGGAGGGGACCGTGCCTGCGGGCGCGCATTTCCCCGTCGGCTGGCAGGGGCCGAATAACAGCGGCGACATGATCCGGGTGCTGCGCCCCGATGGCGCCAACGCCGGAAGCTACGCCTATGTTGGCCATAACCCGGAAACGGTCACGCTCCGGGCGCCGGAGGAAATCGGTGACTACCGCGTGGCCTATCTCTCCGGCGGGCAGATACTGGGGGAGACCGCCTTCACGGTGGCCGAGGTGAGCGCGAAGCTCGACGCCCCCGCCGAGGTGGAGGGGAACCAGCGCTTCAACGTCACCTGGCAGGGGCCGGGGAACTATGGCGATCTTCTGCAACTCGTCGATCCGGCGAAGCCCGGCAATCTCGCCTACAGCTATGTGGATAAGAAGAAAGGCAATGTCACCGCCGTCCATGCGCCGAACCTGCCGGGCACTTATGAGCTCCGTTACCTGACCCATGGCGGAAAAGTGCTTGCTGCCGCGCCGGTCACGATCATTCCGGCCAAGCTGGAGCCCGGCGCCCTGATGGTGGAGGCCGCCGACAAGCCGCGCCTCGGCCCTGAGGATGCGATCGAGGTCGTACTCGATGCCTCGGGCAGCATGTTGCAGCGGCAGGGCAAGGACCGGCGCATCGAAATCGCCAAGCGGACGCTGACATCTCTTATCTCCGACACGATCCCGGAGAACACGGCCTTCGTCCTCCGTGTTTTTGGCCATAAGGAGGCGGATAAATGCCGCACCGATCTTGAAATCCCGCTGGCGCCGCTTGATCGCGCCGCGGCGAATGCCGTCATTTCCGGCGTGACGGCCATGAATCTCGCGAAAACACCCATCGCGGACAGCCTGCGCGAGACAGGGAGCGACCTTGCCGCTGTCACCGGGGAGCGGATTATCGTGCTGATTACCGACGGGGAGGAAACCTGCGAGGGCGATCCGGCGGCGGTGATTGCCGAAATGCGCGCGAGCGGCGATGACGTGCGGGTCAATATCGTCGGCTATGCCATCGATGATGCGGCCCTGCAGGAGACGTTCGCGCTCTGGGCGAACCTCGGCGGCGGGGAATATTTCAACGCCAGCGACGAGAGCGCGCTTGCGGAAGCCCTCACCAAGGCTGTGAACCCGTCCTTCACCGTGACCGATGAGGCCGGAGTGACGGTTGCCGCCGGGATCGCGGGCGGCGCCCCCATCACCCTCGCCGCCGGAAACTACAGCGTCACCACCGGCGCGGGCGCGCAGCAGATCACCATCGAACCCGCGAAGCTAAGTACGGTCAGGATTGAGTAGGCACGCGGTCAGAGCGTTGGTTTCTTGCCCTTGCCTTCGCGTTTCTCGATGGCCTCCTTTTGCAGCCTTGCGACTTCCTCACCCGCGGCCAGTTCGGCCCGGACCCAGGACTGGATATCGATCATGGTCGCGCGGACGCGATCGGCGGGCTGCGTATCGCCCGGGATCGTGAATTCCAGCATATTGGCGCATTCTTCCAGGCTCTTGATACGGCTGACCCGGAAGAGATCGAGCCTGTACTGGCCGGATATCTTTTTGTAGACCATATCCAGAATGCTCTTGTTGTTTTTGCCGCCTTCGGGGAGGACGACGCCCGTTTTATCGAGGCTTGTCGAGAGGCAGTTTTTATCTCCGCTGCCGAATTTCCAGTTAAAGGCGCGGCCATTCTCGTCGGTTGGCGCGCCATATTTATCAAAAACAGCCTCCTTGAACTGGGCGCCGGTCACCGGATCGATGCGGTTGATGACATTCCGCTCGACACCGACAAGACGGCCGCCTTCCGGGGGCGGGGAGAAATAGAGGACAATCCCGTCCTCATGCCGTCTCATACCGTTGATGATCGGTTTCTTGCCGGCGGAGACGCGATAGAGGAATTCCTCGGTCCGGTGATCATTCTTGAGGCCGTCGCTGTAGAAAAAGGAGAGGCGCGTCTCGCTGATCGACTCCTCCATCACTCCGAAATCCCGAAGGGCCTGCATGGCTTCCTCCGTTGTCATGCCGAGGGACAGCCCGACGACGTCGAATTTGTCCGCCTCCGCCGCCAGGGCGGAATGGCCGATTATTGCGCTGAGAAGGAAGACGGTGACAGATGAGGCAATTTTTCTTGGAAACAGCATTGCACATGCTCCTTATTTATTACAACCCCTTGATATGAAAGTAATTTTGATATCAGGCCCCGATAAATGTCAAGCCTATTCTGGACGGTCTTCAAGGGACGGAAAATGCGCCATTGCGCGGCGGGCGACGAAGGAATAGGCTCTTGCCATGAAAATCGCGATTCTCACCTTTCAGGGCTTTAACGAGATTGATTCCCTCGTCGCCTACCGGATGCTTCACTGGCTGCAAAAGCCGGACTGGGAGATTACCGTCTGCTGCCCGGAGGCGGAGGTGACCTCCATGGGCGGCCTGACCATCCGCGCCCAATCCTCGCTGGAGGAGGCGAGCGAGGCCGATGCGGTGATGATCGGCAGTGGCTCGCTGACCCGCCAGATTGTCGAGGATGCGGCGATCATGAACCGGATCCGGCTCGACCCCGCCCGTCAGGTGATTGCCGCGCAATGCTCCGGCACGCTGATGGCGGCGAAGCTCGGCCTGCTCGGCGGTGTGCCTGCCTGCACGGACAGCGCGACAAAGGAATGGGTTCAGGAGGCCGGGGTTGAGGTCCTGAACCAGCCGCTTGTCGCTCATGGCAATGTCGCGACGGCAGGCGGCTGCCTTGGCTCCGCCTATCTCACCGGCTGGGTCATCGCCATGCTGGACAATATGGAGACGGCGTCAACGGCGCTCCATTACTTTGCGCCGGTCGGCGAGAAGGACGGCTTCCTGAGGCGCGCGCAGCAGAATATCTCGCCCTATCTGCGCGAACCGGCCCGCCTCGAGGCATAGGCCCGGCAATCTGGGACTGAAAAAAAACGGGGATAACAACAATGAACAACATACCCGACGGCTTCACGAAAAGCCCCCGCAGGAGCCCGCTCACCGATCCGTGGGAGCCGATCTATGTCAAGATGGCCGATGCGGGCGGCATTCTCGCCATCGAGGTGCGGGAGGCCCATTGCAACGGGCGCGGTTTCGCCCATGGCGGCATGATCGCGGCGCTCAGTGACAATACCATGGGCATGTCCCTTGTGCTGAAGGCGCGGGAGAAATTCGGGAACGATAAATTGAGCGCGGTGACCCTCAGCATGACCACGGATTATGTCGATAGCGCGCAGATCGGCGACTGGCTGGAATTCCGCGCCAATGTCCTCAAAGTCGGCCGTTCCATCGGCTTTACCGAGATGAAGGTGGCGGCGATCCGGGACGGGGAGGAACGGCTGATCGCCCGCGCCAACGCCTCATTCAAGCTTGTCTGAGGAGGGGCTTGGGTGCATGATGCGCGGGCGACCGGGTTGCGGCGCGGATAACGGGGGAAGAGTTAGTTATGCATGTTACGATTACACCCATTTTTGCGGCGCTGCTGGCGCTGATCTTTGTGCTGTTGAGCATTCGCACCGTTCGCATGCGGTGGAAGACCCGCATTTCCATGGGCGATGAGGGGAATGTCGAGATGCAGCGGGCGATCCGGGCCCATGCGAACTTTATCGAATATGTGCCAATCACGCTGCTGCTGATGCTGTTTCTGGAGATGCGCGCCGTCAGCATATATGGAGTGATCGCGATTGGCGTGCTCCTGTTCGTCGGGCGCTGCCTGCACGCCATCGCCCTCAGCGGCAAGAAGATGAATTTCAAATTCCGCGCCTCGGGAATGATCCTCACCTTCACGGCGCTCATCGTTGGCAGCCTGTGGCTGCTCTTCACCTATCTCATCTGACAGAGGGGAGGGGGAAGATGATTGCGCTTCTGTTTTTGTCGCTTACCCTCGCGATCCTCGCCGCCTGGCGGGATAGATGGGATTATCCTACGGTCTGTTCGATGACAGGGAGTAGGCCCGCCACGCGGTAGGTGTCGATCAACGAATCAAAAAGCGAAATGTCGGAGCGACTCCTCGCCATGAGTTGCGCGCCCGCGACGGCGGCGAAGATGGCGCGGGCCCGCGGCTCGCTCTCGTCGGAATTGACCACGGACGCAGCCGACAGCATCTGGCTCAGCCATGCCACGTTGACATCCGCAAATGTCTGGACCTCCTTCTTCACCGTTTCCGGCAGATCATCATATTCGGCCGCCATGAAACTGCAGAGGCATATACGATTGTCTCTCTCCAGCGCCGTGCGAAAAATATCGGGATACTGTTGCAGGCTGCGGATCGGATCCGAGGTTTCGGCCAATAGAGAGTCGAGTTTAGCCGCAGTGTCCTCCCAATAGCGCCGCGCGACAGCCGCACCGAGATCCGCTTTGCTCGGGAAATAATAGTGGATGCTCGCGGCCTTGATGCCCACTTCATCCGCGATATCGCGGAAATTCAAGCCGCTGTAACCATGTGCCTGTGCGGTCTTTCTGGCTGCCGCCAGAATGGCCTCCCGGGAGTTTGATCTCATTTCTTCGCCTCACCTTATATTTCCAGTTACCTGCCAAGTGATAGATAGACTTTGACAGGGGACATTTGAAGCTTTATTTTAAATCTATCAAGTGATAGGTAGACAAAGGAAACGTGATGAAAATATACGATTGGCATACCGGCCCTTATCCGGCTCGGGTCCGTATCGCCCTGGCCGAGAAGAACCTGCGATCACAGGTCCAGTTCGTGTCGGTCGATCTGCGGAAAGGCGCGCACAAGACGCCCGAGTTTCTCGCCAAGAACTATTCGGGCACGCTGCCGGTGCTTGAACTCGACGACGGAACCTTCATTGCCGAATGCACGGCCATTACCGAATATCTCGACGCGCTTGATGGCGTTCCGACGCTCACCGGCAGGACGCCGCGGGAGAAGGGCATGATCCACATGATGAGCAAGCGCGCCGAGTTGGAGTTGCTCGACGCCATCAGTGTCTATTTCCACCACGCCACACCGGGGCTCGGACCCGACGTCGAGGTCTATCAGAACGCCGAGTGGGGATTTCGTCAGCGCGACAAAGCCATAAGGGGCATGCATTACTTCGAGGGCATTCTGAAAATGCAGCCGTTCATCGCCGGTGAGGTCTTCTCGATGGCCGACATTACGGTCATCGGCGGCCTGATCTTCGCTCAGCTCGTGAACCTGCCGGTACCTGCGGAGTGCGCGGCTCTTCAGGCTTGGTACGACAGGATGCAGGAGCGTCCCAGCGTGCAGAACCGCGTGACGATGTCAAAACCGGCAGAGGCGTCCAGCTGACCTAGCGCTCCTCGTCGCCAGCCTCCGGCTGCTCTACAGCTATTTGTAGGCGGATAGACCCTTACGCCG
The DNA here is from genome assembly GCF_963976355.1 of uncultured Sneathiella sp. Taxonomy (NCBI): domain Bacteria; kingdom Pseudomonadati; phylum Pseudomonadota; class Alphaproteobacteria; order Sneathiellales; family Sneathiellaceae; genus Sneathiella; species uncultured Sneathiella sp. Next base: position 414,281 of record NZ_CAXBKA010000003.1, on the reverse strand, counting down.
CCTTGTCCTCCGGCCAGGGGCTTTTCCAGGCGGGGATCTGCTCGAGACCCGCGAGCCAGCGGGTGATATTCGGGAAATCAGCGAAGGGCATCTCCGCCTCCCGCCAGTAGCGGGCCATGGAGGCGAGGGAAAAGTCGGCGATGGTCAGCCGGTTCGCGGCGACGAAGTCCTTCCCCTCCAGATGCGCGTCCAGCACCTTCGCATACTTAACGCAATTCTTCTCTGCCTTTTTGAGGGTCTCCGCATCCGGCGGACCCATGTTGAAGGTCTTCTTCACGATATGCTCGATATAATAGGGGCCGACGGCGCCGACCCAGTGCCCCTCGTTCCAACTCAGCCAGCGCAGCACCTCGACCTGTTCGGCAAGGTTCTCCGTCGGCCACAAATCGGAGCCTGCCTTGATGCAAATATGCGCCATGATCGCCGCCGATTCAAAGAGGACGAGGTCGCCATCGACCAGCGTCGGGGCCTTGCGGTTGGGATTGAGCGCCTTGTATTCCGGCGTATGCAGGCCGCCCGCCGCCGCATCGATCTTGATCAGCTCCGCCTCCACGCCCAGATGCTTGATGAGCGCCAGAGCCCGCATCGGCGCCTGCGCCGGTATCCAGTAAATCTTCATCGCCTCTTCTCCCTCGCAGTTTTTCTTAAAACCATGCCCGCGTCGTTGCCGCGATGTCAATATGCTTGCTGGCAATTGATTTCCGCCCGCCGAACGGGGATGATGGGCTGAGGAGAGATGAGGAACATGGGATGGAACTGATATCCGAAATCACCTGCCCCCGCTGCGGACACCGGGAGAGGGAGGAAATGCCCGTGGACGCCTGCCAGTGGTTCTACGATTGCAAGGGGTGCGGTGCGCTGTTGAAGCCGGAGGCGGGCGACTGCTGCGTCTTCTGCTCCTACGGCACGGTGCCCTGTCCCCCCGTGCAGCAGGGAAAATGCTGCTGAGCGAGGCGGATATCCTCGATCTTGTCCGGTCTGATTCGTTTATGATGGCGGCGCTGGAGGCTGCGCGGGCGCTGGCCTTGCCCGACTGGATGATCGGCGCGGGCTTCGTCCGCAACAAGGTCTGGGACCATCTTCATGGCTATCCCGGTGACGGGGGACAGGGGGCGGATATCGACCTTATCTATTTCGATCCGCTGGATATATCGCGGGAAACGGAGAAGGCGCATGATGACTGGCTGCGGCAGCGGCTCAATGCGGACTGGTCGGTGAAGAATCAGGCGCGCATGCATATCCGGAACGGACGGGCAGAGCCCTATCGGGGCAGCAGGGCGGCGCTCTCCGACTGGCTGGAAACGCCGACATGCGTTGCTGTGCATCTTGATGCGGGCGGGGAGCTCAGCCTGATCGCGCCTCATGGCATCCGGGACCTTGTGGAGCTTATCGTTCGGCCGAGCCTCGCTGGGAAACAAAAGCCGGCGGCCTATCAGGAACGCCTCGCGGCCAAGAACTGGCAGCGGCGCTGGCCGAAACTCCGTTATCTCGCGGGCTGAGACGGCGCCGTGGCAATGCCTTTCAGCAACGCGTCGATGGCGGCGCGGTAGGGGGCCGGGGGCTCCCCCTCGGCGATGGCAAGTGCCGCGCGGTCAAAGGCGGCGGAGAGAAGATCGGCCAAGGGTTCCAGCGGGATACCGGCCCGGATCTGGCCCTGCCGCGCCGCTTCCTCGAGCCCCGCAAGCAGGCTCTCCCCGCCGGTCTGGCGGTCGATCCGCTCGATCTCCAGCACGCCGAGCACGACCGGCCCCTCCAGCAGGACAAGCCGCGCCCGGCCGGGCGTCGTCATCGCCTCGAAATAGGCATCGCTGCCGGTCTTCAGCGCCGCCATCGGGTCCGTCATGCCTTCCGTGCGGTGGTTGATCGCCGCCGCAATCTCCGTCATTTCCGCCTCGATCACCGCGCGGAAGAGGGCGGCCTTGTCCGGGAAATGATGATAGAGCGCGCCGCGTGTGACCTCTGCTCTCGCGACAATCTCCGGCGTGCCCGTCTCGGCATAGCCCTTTTCCACAAACAGCGCCCGGGCGGATGTGATCAGCGCGGCCCGGGTCGCTTCGGTCCGCTCCTTGTTCGAGCGGATGGTTTTTTTCTGTTGCATACATGCAGCCTGTATGTAAAATAAGCCTGACCGGACTATACCCCATCCAACGGAGGAAGCAAACAATGAAATGCACACAATTTTATCCCGTCATCATGACCGACAAGGTACAGGAAACCGCGGACTTTTACGTCTCGCACTTTCGCTTCAAACCGGCGTTCGAGAGCGACTGGTATTTCCATCTGCAATCAACGGAGGATGAGGCCGTCAATATCGCGGTTCTTGATGGCTCCCATGAAACCGTGCCCGAGGAGGGGCGAGGCAAGGCGGCGGGCCTGATTATCAATTTCGAGGTTGAGGATGTCGATGCGGAATATGCGCGGGCCACCAAGGCAGGGTTGCCGATCCTGCTGGCGCTCCGCGATGAGGCCTTCGGACAGCGTCACTTCATCACGCAGGATCCGAACGGCGTTCTGATCGACGTGATCAAGCCGATCCCGCCAACGGCGGACTTCGCCGCACAATATGTGAGCTGAGGTGCGGGGACTTAGTGTTGTACGGGGGGATCGTCGCGGCGGCGGCCGTAGGTGCGGCTCTTCTCGATCTCGCTCTCGATCTCCTCGGCGATATCGGTCCAGCCATATTGCTTGGCCGCGTGAAAGGCGCGTTGCAGGCCACAGGTGTCAATGAGGTTGCGCACAATGGCGCGCTTGTGTTTATCCAGAGGCTGACTGCTCATCTTTCTACTCCGTCCTTCATTCAGGAAGGCTGCATATCGGGGCAGAATAAGGCCAAATCGTGAAATTTGCGTAAAGAGGCGCCGGGGGCGGTGTGCGGCCGCCCCGGCGTCAATCCGGCGCTATTGATTGCAGCTCCGGTTGGCCTCGGAGAAGAGGTCCCGCTGCACTTTCGCGCTGATCTGCCCGGTTGAGGCCTCCCATGTCGAGGCCATCGTCTCGCGGAGGCAGCTGCAATATTCCTCGACGGTCTTGCTTTTCAACTGCTTTTGAAGCTTTTCCCCTTTGAATTTACAGATCGGGGTTTCCGGGTCCAGAAAGATCGCGCCGGTTTTGCAGGTGGGCGCGTTATAGACCTGGACCATGGCGGCGGCGGCGATGCTGTTCATCGTTTTCGTATCCCAACTCGCCTGGTTCTTGAGCCTGTCGATATCCGCCTGCTCCTGATCAATTCGTTTCTGGTAACCGGCTTTGGCCTGCGCCTTCTGCTCCGCGGTCAGCCTGTCGTTGGACTGATGCTTCTTCATGATGTCCTGCAAATTGCCGATGGCCCGTTCCTTCATCGCCACCTGCTTGGCGACTTCCTTCTCCACATAGTCCGGCGCCTGATCGACGACGCACTGGCAGTCATAGAGGTTCTTCGCCGCCCGGTACCCTTCGCAATAGGTCTGGGTCCATTGGCCGAGGTCGGGCGCGCCGGCCGCGTTCGCACTCGTGAGGGTGAGAAGGCTGAGGGTGAGGAGAGTGAGGATCGAGAGAAGAGATTTCGGCACGGCAGTAGTCTTCCTTTGTTGCTTCTTCGGCACATTGGGGATGGGCGGGCCACGATGACGGGCATCGAGGGTCCACACCCCGAATTTTAAAGGCCATGCCCGCTATGTAAAGGAATTTATTGTGAGAATCCGGAGGCCTGCCGCAACAGGCTCCGGGTTTCACGTGAGGAGTGCCCCATCAATTACGGCACTGGGTGCGCGCTTTAACCGGAATATTGACGGCCACCTTGGAGCTGTAGGCATCAGTTGATGCGAGCCAGAGCTCTGCGGCTGTCTTGGCCGAACAGCTGCAATATTCCTCCGGGGATTTTCCTTTCACATTTTTTGACAAGGAAGAACTCAGACAGGTTTTATATTCTTTCTCGGCCATGCCGTTGCCGACCTTGCAGGCCGGATCCTTGTATAGATACAACTGAGCGCCCTGCACCATGGATTTGCGCATGGAATCGTCCCAGCTGGCCCGGTCCTCGATCTTTGCAATCTCCGCTTCGGCGCGCTCGATCTGTTGCCGCATGCCTTCTTCCAGCTGCGCTTTCCTCTCGGGTGTCAGTTTGGTGCTGGCATTGTTCGTCTTGATGGCGCCTTCGTATCCGGCGATGCGTTTCTTCCAGTAATCCGTCTGGCCATCAATCTGCGGGCCCATATATTTTTCAATATTTTGCGCAATACACTGGCAGTCATAGAAGTTCTCCGCCGAATAGTTCTGGGTGCACTGCTCGTAGGTCATTTTGCCTTCCGGGCTAAGGGTGCCTGCATAGGCGGCTTTCTTTTCCTTGTCCGCCTTTTCCGCGGCCATGGCAGCGGCCTGTTTCTCTTTCTCTGCCTGCTTCGCCGCCGCTATTTCCGGCGGCGGGGAGGAGAAGGTCGTCCAGTCCTCGCTATAGAGGAAGGGTTCGAACTTATCGACCCGGAATTCGAAGTCCTTGCCTGCCTGCACATGGGCGAGCAGGGCGGCAACCTCCGGCCCCTTGGCATGGAAACGGAGGTTGGTCGATCCGCCGCCCGAAATATTCTTTGCCGTGATTTCCGTGCCGCCAAAGCGGATCAGGACAACGGACGGCGGATCATAGCTGTCGGTTTTCCGGAATTCATTTCCAACCAGCGAGCGTATGTCGATCTTGACCCCGGGCGGCACTTGCATCCCGCTCAGGCTGCGCTGGGCGAAAAGCTCGTCCCCCTTGATCTCGGCGTAGAACCGCTCCGGCTCCCTGTCCTTGATCAGCAGCCATTTCCCTTCCAACTGCGGCGCACCGCCTTCATAGGCATAGGCCCGGTCATAGTCCGCCGGGTTGAGGGATTTCTGCGCGGCTGCCGGTTCGGCTTTCTGCTCGGGCGCCGGGGCAGGTACGGCCTTTTTCACGGACGCCGGTGCAGGCGCCGCTTTCTTCTCCGCCGCCATCCCGTTCTTTTCGGAGGTGGCGGTACCCATCGGCGTCGGTGCCGCCTGAAGGGCGCTCACCAGTTCCGGTGTAACCATGCCGTCCGCCTTGAGATTGTGGGATGTCTGAAAGGCGGTGATGGCCTTTTTTGTATTCGGGCCATAGGCGCCATCCACCCCGACGCCATAGCCGAGGCGCTTGAGTTCCTTCTGCGTTGCTATGACCAGCGCCGTATCGTTATTGCCGCTTGGTGACGCCGTTGTCGTAGTCGTGGCCGGGGCCGCCGTCTTCGGGGCCGACGGGGCGGTCACCGTGCTTGCGGCGGGGGCCTTGGGCGCGGCCGGGGCGGTGGTGGTCGCCGGTTTCTTGACCTGTCCTTCGCCGTCCGAGGTGGTCGGTGATTCGGGCTCCGCTTCCTTCAGGGCTTCGGCGGCCTTGTCCGTCAGCTCCGTCGCCGTGTCTTTCAGCTTGTCGAGCCAGTCAGCATTGGCGGCGTTGCTAATAAAAAGGGGAAGGCACGCAATCATCAGGATCGTCAGGATTCTTTTCGGCACGGCATGTGTCTTTCTTTTTTCGACCCCGGCAATGTAAAGGGGGTAAGCGTTTGAATTGAACAGCTTGCGATGTCATTATCGGGCCTGATTTTAATGTCCATAAATGCCATGTAAAGAATTTTATCCTTATGGCAAAAGCGGTTGCGGCGGGGACGCTGTTTTGCCGCCTTTTCTTCATTAGAGTTATTGCATATGCCCATCGGATATGGTATAATCAACGGGCTAGAAGGAATTGGATTTAACAACCGCTTCTTCCCCGGTTTTCGGGGGACTTTTACGGAGGTAAAGGACGGATTGGATATCAAATTCCCTTTATATAGCGATGTTGATGGTGCTGGGGCAGGCGCGATGAAAGCGCGGGTAATCGGCACCACCGGAAATTGGGGCGAACTTTAAGGACGCTTGAAAATGGCGCCTTGCGGATAATCAGGAAGTCCTGTGCCGGGTTACAAATCAGCATCGTCGATATCGGAGTGGACCGGAGCTTATTCTCCAAGCGGATAGATAATCCGGTTTCCCCTCGATTGATTGGACGCCCAGGTGGGACCCCTCGGACGAAATTTGCCGCGACATAAATCTGCATCAAAATCGATGCGGGGCTCGCGCAAACCGTCCGCCGCGTGTCACCGACGGGATGCTCACCTGCGGATGGCGGCTGTCCCCCGGCCAGGGGTGGCGACCCTCTTCAGGCGCGGACCCGGCGTTCTGTTTCCTTGTATAACTCCGGCGGCACACGGGAAGACTCCCTCACGCCCTGACGGAGATGCGCCTCTACCCGCCGCCGAAGGTCTTGTAGAGGAACGCGATGACCAGCGCCACCGCCAGCCATATGGCGATGTTGCGCAACAATGCCGCCTTGCCGGCGCGGCGCGTGTAGTAGAGGAAGCCCGGCAGCACCAGAAACAGCACCATGAGCAGGGCGACGAGTTGCAGAATTTGTCCTTCGGCCATGCCTTTTCGCCTTTATCGTCACAATTTTGCCCGCCTTGACAGCCATAGGAGGACTGTTTCAGTCAAAATATCAAAAATTTGGCGGATAGCGAGACAACATTTGCTTAAATTGCCCCGGCGGTTTATTTTGCACGCAATTTCTAAGGGCGGAACTGGAGTTTTTTGTGGCCGATATTTTTAACGAAGTCGATGAGGATGTCCGGAAGGAAAAATCACTGGCACTTTGGAAGGCCTATGGCAAATATGTCATCGGCGCTGCGGTACTGATTGTCGCCGCGACGGCGGGCTATGTCGGATGGCAGAATTATACCGTGAACCAGTCCCGCACCCAGGGGGCCGAATTCTCCGCGGCGGCGGCGCTGATGGCGGCGGAAAAGCCGGGTGAGGCCGCGGCGGCCTTTGCCGGGCTTGCCGAAAGCGGAAACGCCGGATACCGTCCGCTCGCCAGCCTGCGGGAGGCAGCGGCCTTCCTTGCGGTCGGGGACGGGGACAAGGCCCTCGCGATTTATGACGCGCTGTCGGCCGATGGCTCCGTCGATCCCGAATTTTCCGCGCTCGCCGATCTGATGGCGGGCTATTACCTGCTCGATAATGGCACGACCGACGAGGTCCGGAACCGGATTGCGCCGCTGACCGAAGCGGGCAGCCTGTTCAACGCCTCGGCAAACGAACTGCTGGCGCTGACCTATATCAAGGACGGGGAGACCGGGAAGGCTCGCGACGTGCTGACAACCCTCCAGAATGACGCGACCGTGCCGGAGGATATCAAGGGCCGGGTGAGCCAGCTTCTCGCGGCACTGGGAGGGTCGTAACCCGATGCCCCGACGCCTGAAGCCGACCGTAATCCGCCCCCTTCTGAGGCCGGCGCTGATGGGCGCGGCCCTTCTCGGCCTTGGCGCCTGCAGCTGGTTCGGAAATCCCGAAGCGCCGCCGCTGCCGGGGGACCGTATTTCCATCCTGTCGCTGGAACAGACGCTGGAGGCCGATGCAGGTCTCGCCGATCTGCAGGTGCGGTTGCCCGCGCCATATGAGAATGCCAACTGGCCGCAGGCGGGCGGCGTACCGTCCCACACGCTCTATCACCTTGAGCTCGGCGACGAGCTGGAGGAAGCCTGGCGGGTTTCCATCGGTGACGGATCGGATGACGAGAACCGCATGTTCTCCTCCCCCGTGATTGCGAACGGCAAGGTCTATACGATGGACTCAAGCGCCGAGGTCACCGCCTATTCGGCCGCCGACGGCAAGGAGCTCTGGTCGGTCAACCTAACCCCGGAAGACGAGGATGAAGGCAATATCGGCGGCGGGCTCAGCTTCGAATATGGCCGCGTCTTCGCCACCACCTCATATGGCGATATCGTCGCGCTGGACGGCGAAAGCGGCGAGACCGTCTGGAAAATCGGGCTGGGCGTGCCGCTCCGGGCGGCGCCGACCATTGCCGACGGGCAGGTTTTCGTCATCACCTTCGACAGCCGGATTTTCGCCCTCAACGCGGCCACCGGCGACATTAACTGGAATTTCGAGGGTGGCATCGAGACCACGGGCCTGCTCGGCGCGGCGAGCCCCGCCTATGACAACGGCACGGTCGTTGTGCCCTTCGCGAGCGGCGAGCTTTATGCCTTTCGCGCCGCCAACGGCCAGCAGGCCTGGAGCGATCAGCTTGTTCGCCGCCGCCTCTACAGCTCGCTCACATCGCTCACCGATATCAACGCCTTTCCGGTCATCGACCGCGGGGTTGTCTATGCCGCCAGCTATTCCGGCCGCATGATCGCCGTTGATTTGCGCACCGGCAACCGGCTGTGGGATCAGGAAATCTCGACCCTGCAGACCCCCTGGGTGGCGGGCGATTTCCTCTTCGTCGTCTCGACCGACGGCGATCTGGTCTGTATGTCCCGGCGCAACGGCCTGATCCGCTGGGTCCGCCCCCTCGGGAAATATGAGGATCCGGAGGACAAGCGCGACCTGATCATCTGGACGGGCCCGATCCTGGCCAGCGACCGCCTGATCCTCGTTTCCAACTACGGGCTGGCGGTTTCCGTCTCCCCCTATGACGGCAAGGTGCTCGGCCGGATGGAACTGTCGGATCCGGCCTCGATCCCGCCGGTGGTGGCCGGCAATACGCTCTATATCCTGACGGACGACGCCGATCTTGTGGCCCTCAGGGCGCCGGGCGCAGAATAGACCATGACTTTTACCGTCGCGATTATAGGCCGTCCGAATGTCGGCAAATCGACCCTGTTCAACCGTCTGGTGGGCAAGAAGCTGGCGCTTGTCGATAACACGCCGGGGGTGACCCGCGACCGCCGCGAAGGCGAGGGGAGCATCAGCAACCTCAACTTCCGAGTCATCGACACCGCCGGGCTCGAGGAGAAATTTGACGACAGCCTGGAAGGACGGATGCGCCGCCAGACGGAAATCGCGCTGGAAGAGGCCGATGTCGCCCTGATGCTGATCGATGCGAAGGCGGGCGTCACCCCGCTGGACGAGCATTTTGCCGGGTGGCTCAGGCGGGCGAAAACACCGGTCATTCTGGTTGCCAACAAATGCGAGGGCAAGGCGGGGGAGCCCGGCCTGATGGAGAGCTATGCGCTCGGTCTCGGCGATCCCGTCGCCCTCTCCGCCGAGCATGGGGAGGGCATGGCCGAGCTGTTCGACGCGCTGCTCCCTTACGAGAAGACGAAAGACGAAGACGGGAACGCCGAAGACGCAGAGGATGCGGAAAAGCCCCTGCAACTCGCCATTGTCGGTCGCCCGAATGCGGGCAAATCGACGCTGGTCAATTATCTCATCGGGGAGGAGCGGATGCTGACCGGGCCCGAGGCCGGGGTCACCCGCGATGCCATCGCCGTCGAATGGGAGTTTGAGGGGCGGGCCATCAAGCTCGTCGATACGGCGGGCTTGCGCAAAAAAGCGCGGGTGCAGAAGAAGCTCGAAAAGCTCTCGGTCGCCGACAGCCTCCGGGTGATCCGCATGGCGGAGGTCGTCGTGCTGATGATAGATGCCGAGGAAACTTTCGAGAAACAGGACCTCACCATCGCCGCCCATGTGATCGAGGAGGGGCGGGCGCTGGTCATCGCCGTCAACAAATGGGACAAGGTGAAGGACCGGCAGGGGACGCTGAAACTCATTCGCGACCGGCTCTCGATCTCGCTGCCGCAGGTGCGCGGCATTCCGGTGATCACCCTCTCGGCGCTCTCGGGGCGCGGGGTGGAAAAGCTGATGCCGGCGGTGCTGGAGGTCTATGCGCTCTGGAACAGCCGCATCTCGACCGCGCGCCTCAACCGCTGGCTGGAGATTATGCTGGAGCAGCATCCGCCGCCCATGGCCAAGGGACGCCGCCTCAAAATCCGCTATATGACGCAGGTCAAGGCGCGCCCGCCGACCTTTTCCCTCTTCATGTCATCGCGCGGCGAACTGCCCGAAAGCTACCTTCGCTATCTGGTCAACGGCCTGCGCCAGGACTTCAACCTCCCCGCCGTCCCGATACGGATTTTCCCAAGAACTGGGAAGAATCCATACGCGGATAAGGGGTGAGGGTGTGAGATTGAATTACTCTGAGTTGAAAAGACGATAGAGTTTTTTCGCGAAGTCTTTTGTATGTTCCTTATCTCCACCTAATCCCATTGTTTCAGTTTCTATGATCCAGAGGTGCTGAAATAACTTTTCAATACTTGCACCGTCCATCAGCAGATTACAGACGCCTCCTACATAACTATCATATTCATCGCGGGCTTCTGGATACTCAGAGATTCCAATTGGATCCCAGCGATAAAGAAGCGCATCGCTTACCATTGAACGGAGTTGGCCTTCTCTGTTTTCAAATGGATTAAATTCGCGATCCATGAGCTTGCGATATTTCAGAAATAATTCGATCTCCTCGGCATGACCATCCAAGAGCCGTTCATAAAAAAGGTGGTTAGATGCCCATTCAGGAAATACAAGCGCAGAAGAAATTTGACCTACGCCATTATCGTATGTTTCCAATCTCCAAAATCTTGAGAGTCTATCATCTGAGATATCAAAAAATTCTGCGAAGAAGGGTGTCGGGAATTCGTCCATTTCACTATCGCATAGATAAAATAGAGGGCTGTTATCCCAAAATACAATTCCGTAAACTGTATATTCTCTGCCGGTTTCAAGATTGAGTTCGCCATCAGGCATATTGATATACTTTTCTAGTCTAGCCAGTAACCTTTCATCAGAAATGCTTTTCAAGTTATCGAATTTGGCAATTACTTTCATATCAAATCCCCCGATCACCTTTCCGTCCATCTATTCCGGTATGGTCAGGATAATGTCGTCATCCTCGATGATTATCGTATCGTCATAGTCAATTCCGTTGGTGAGATAGCCGAGCTCCCTCACAAGTTTCTTGCCGGAGACAAATCCGATCGTGACGTCATAATGCGCGTCCGATACAACATAGAAATGAAAGTTTTTCTCTCTTCCTCGCGCCAGATTGGCGAACGTCATTTGCTGGTCGCGGATTTCGATGCTGCCGGTCGCAACGGTTTCTGTCGCCATATTGACGATCCGCACTTTGCCGACATCTCCGAGTATGAGATATGATGCATTTATACCGACCCATAAAATAAAGGATCCACATACAGCAACGGCTGTGATTTTTAACCAGCGTTTGGCCTTGGCTTTCTCAACAAGGCGAATAAGGAGCCCTAAATCAATGACGAGGAAGAGGGCGGCGAGGGTGGAATAAATCCAGAATTGCCGCTCAAAGGCATCAAAGCCTGGGGCGTGTTCCGGAAAACTTGCAATCCAGGCCAGCGTAATTGCCTGCATCGCAGTGATAACCGCCACCAAAAAGAAGCCCGCCGTCAGGGCCATGAGGCATAGAGTTTTCAAGAGCTGCATTTACTATGAACTCGACAATTTACTCAATGTAAGCAATTTATTCGATTTCTAGTATCGCATATTTTCAACTTAATGGAAGGAAAACTGCCCCCTAGACAGCACACTGTTCTCCTCTCTCCCGCGCATGGGCAAACCCGTACGCGGAGAATGGGGGAGGGGTCAGAGTTTATGGCGGAATTCGCCGAGGCGGGTTTCGAACTCGGCGATTTTTTGCGCGCTCAAGGCATTGACCGGCAGGCCGGAGAGATTGTCCCTCAGGATATTCCCCGCATCCTCCAGCAGCTCGCGCCCGGCGGGCGTGATCACGGCGAGGCTCTGGCGGGCATCGCGCTCGCTCCGCTCGGTCACCACCAGATGGATTTTCTCCAGCGGTTTCAGCGCGCGGGTAACCGCAGAGGCGGTCAGGCCAACGCTATCGGCGAGATCGATCCGGGAGAGGCCGGTCGGGCCGGCGGCCGACAGGGCCTTCAGCAAACGGTATTCACTGAAGCTGACCCCCTTCGTGCAGGACAGCACGCGATCGAGCTTGCGCTCAAGCGACGCCGCTGTTTCCAGGAACTGAAGGACGGTTGGTTCTGTGTGTGGGGCAAGGTCTAATGTTTTCATGCATGCGTAATACATGATTACTCACGTAATATGCAAGCATTTTTTTCGGTGGGGCGTGAGAATGGGGTTGTAAGGCCCTGCAGGGGCCGTTTTTCATCTTTTTCCGTGCATCAGAATTCATATTATTCTACCTTCCGGAAAAGGCTTTCTTCGTATTGACAGGGCAAAGGTATGAGAAAATTTCCGGCGGCATGTATGGGTATGGTGATGGCGGGCCTTGCGGGCTGTGCGACGCCGATCGAGAAGGGGCCCGATATCGGGCATTATCTCGCGGCGCCTTCGCCCTATCGCCTGGTGGAGGTGATGTCCGGCAAGGAGAACAGGGAGCGGCGGAACATCCTTGAGCAGGCCCTGACGGCGTCGGGAATATCTTACCGCTCCGATCCTTTCGTCCATGAGGGGCGGGAGGGCACAAATATTTTTGCCGACCTCGGAACGAAATCGCCGACATTGATCGTCGCCGCCCATTTTGACCGGACCATGGGCTCGCCCGGCGCGAATGACAACGCCTCCTGCGTGGCGGCGGCGGTGTCCGCCTATGAAATGCTCGCGGGCGGGGATCCGCTTCAGCATATCAAGCTGCGCTTTCTCTTCCCGGACATGGAGGAGCGCGGCCTGATCGGCAGCCGAAACTACATTAAAAATCAGGGCGTTGACGATGTTATCGGGGTCATAAGCTTCGAGATGTGCGGCATTGGCGATGCGTTCGGCATCTGGGATGTCCGGGACGGTCTCGCGGCCTCCCTGCCGGTCAGGGCATTGCAAGCGGCGGGCAAGGCAAACAATGTCTATAACGCGACCCACGGCCCGGTGCCGCGCTATTCCAGCGACCATCATGTGTTTTTCCTGGAGGGGATTCCCGCCGTCGGGGTGACCATGCTGCCGAAAACCGACGAGACGGTGCTGCGCGACTATATCGAGAACCCGAACGCCTTCAAATGGATCAGCACGTCCAACCGCCCGACCATCTTCCAGACCTATCACACGGCAGAGGATGCCCCCGCCACCCTAAACCCGGAAACACTGGAGATGACGGCGAGAATAATCGTCTCGACCGCGCAAGAGTTCGACCGCCTTGCCGGGGAAAAGTAGGCGTCCGGGCCTTTCGCTTCGGGACGGCCTGTGTTGACGGGACAAGTTGAAAGGGGCTTCAGATCAGTTACCCCCCCACCCCCCAAACCAGGCCATTCTTGTGGTCCAAGATGGTATCCCGGGAAAATTTATGCGAGGCTTCTAACCGGTGATTGTCACGGATGGACGCGATGGAAATAGGCCGTATGGCCGAAATGCGTCGTGGTTGACAGGATGCCATTCTCGTCAAATTTATAGGCACCGTCCTTGCCTTCCTGAAACGGGCCGTCGCCGCATTTATATTTGACATTCTCGCGCAGGAGCATATCACCCTCCACCCGCCCGGTCGCTGTCACGGTTCCGGGGCCGCCGTCCGGACAATGGTTGAACGCGTCGGTCGTCACGACAATCCGGTAGCTGCCGTCTTCCAGTTTGACCACCGACAGGGTGGCGATGGCGCCGTCAAGGTGATCGACATTCTGGTAAAGCCCTGTCCATTTATCGGCGAGCGCCGTGCCGGTCATCATCAGTAGTGTGAAGGCCGCAATCGCGATCATGCGCATGGTGTCTCTCCTGTTCCGTCCAATGCCTGCCGCCACCGGCGTGCCATGCCGAGGGGGTGTCCGGCTGCATGATTGCTCGGAAATCGGGATCGGTCAAGAGTGATGTTCTCTTTTTGAGGGCGAAAAGCCGGCGAATTTACCCCCCAAACAGCACGCCATTCTCCTTACTCAGCACGGCGTCGAGGAACATCTGCGCTTTTGTCTCGGGGAGGGGGTGGTCGTTCGGGTTTTCGGCGGGGTAGGCGACGGCGCGCAGGCGCGTGCGGGTCGGGCCGGGGTCGATCAGGTTCACGGTGAGGCTGGTCTTGGCGACCTCTGCGGCGTAGGTTTTCGCGATCACCTCGAGCGCGGCCTTGCTGGCGGCGTAGGCGCTCCAGAACTGCTTGTCCTCGTGGGCGACATTGGAGGTGACAAAAAGCGCGCGGCCCGCCTCGCTCTGACGGAGCAGCGGATCGAGGGCGCGGATCAGCCGCTGGTTCGCATGGACATTGAGGCGGAAGACCTGCTCCCACAGCTCGGGCACATATTGCTGCGTCGGCATCAGCTTGCCGACCATGCCCGCATTGCCGACAAGGATATCGAGCTTTTTCCAGCGCTCATAAAGCGGCATGGCGAGGCCGTCGATGGCGGCGGTGTCGAGCAAATCGAGCGGCACCAATGTTGCACTGCCGCCCGCATTCTGGATCGCGTCATCGACTTCCTCCAGCCCGCCGACGGAGCGGGCGACGAGGATGACATGCGCGCCTTCGGCCGCAAATTTCTTGGCGACTTCGGCACCAATGCCGCTTGAGGCGCCGGTGATTAGCGCCACTTTATCTTTGAGTTTCAGGGACATGAAGGGCTTCTTTTATCTGAGAAATTAATAACGCTCGGCGAGCAGGGTCAGCTCCTTGTCGGCGCCGGTGTCGTTATCCACCAGCTCGATCGGGTAGTCGCCGGTGAAGCAGGCGTCGCAATATTGCGGCTGTTTCGCGTTGCGGCCCTCTTCGCCCATGGCGATATAAAGCCCGTCGAGGGAGATGAAATTGAGGCTGTCGGCGCCGATGAAGGCGCACATCTCGTCGAGGTCGTACTGTGCGGCGAGCAGTTTGTTGCGGCTCGGCGTATCGACCCCGTAGAAGCAGCTGTGGGTGGTCGGCGGGCTGGCGATGCGCATATGCACCTCCGTCGCCCCGGCCTCGCGCACCATCTGCACGATCTTGGTGGAGGTGGTGCCGCGGACGATGGAATCATCGACGAGGATGACGCGCTTGCCGCTGATCAGGGCGCGGTTGGCGTTATGTTTGAGCTTGACGCCGAGATGGCGGATCTGGTCCGTCGGCTCGATAAAGGTGCGGCCGACATAATGGTTACGGATGATGCCGAGATCGAAGGGAATGCCGGATTTCTCCGCATAGCCGATGGCGGCGGGGGTGCCGCTGTCGGGCACGGGGATGATCAGGTCCGCCGCGACCGGGTTTTCAGTTGCCAGCTGCCGTCCGATATCCTTGCGCACGTCATAGACCGAGCGTCCCTCGACCACGCTGTCGGGACGGGAGAAGTAAATATGCTCGAATATGCAGAAGCGCTTGGGCGGCGCCGAGAAGGGGAAATGGGTGCTGATACCGGTCTCATCAACGACCACCACTTCGCCGGGTGAGATATCGCGGATGAAGTCCGCCCCGATGATATCGAGCGCGCAGCTTTCCGAGGCGAGGATATAGGCGCTGTCGATCTTGCCGAGGACCAAGGGCCGTACGCCATGGGGATCGCGCATGCCGATCATCTTCTTGCTGGTCAGCGCGACGAGGGAATAGGCGCCGGTGATCTTCGACATCGCATCAACGATGCAATCGACGACGCGGGTTTTCTTGCTGTTGGCGACCAGATGGATGATGACCTCGGTATCCATGGTCGACTGGAAGATGCTGCCCTCCAGCACGAGGCGGCGGTGCAGGGTGGAGGCGTTGGTGAGGTTGCCGTTATGGGCGACCGCCAGGCCGCCGTTGGCGAGATCGGCGAAGATCGGCTGCACATTGCGAAGGACGGTGCCGCCGGTGGTGGCGTAGCGGTTATGGCCGAGCGCGGCGCTGCCCTTGAGGCTGCCGATCACCTCTTCGGAGGAGAAATTGTCACCAACCTTGCCCATGGCCTTGTGCGAATGGAAATGCTTGCCGTCATGGCTGACGATCCCGGCGGCCTCCTGCCCGCGATGCTGGAGCGCATGCAGGCCGAGGGCGGCGAGGGCGGCGGCCTCCGGATGGCCGTAGATCCCGAATACCCCGCATTCCTCATGCAGCTTGTCATCGTCAAACGGATTGCACAGATCACGGGGGGCGGCGGGCTCGGTCATTAGGGTTTATCCTGTGTCTTACTCTTGGTGAGATTTTCCATCTGCTGGCGGGCCTGGTCGTCATAGCCCTTGTCGAGCAGATTCTTGGCGCCCTCGACGGTGTTTTCGACACCGTCTTTTACATCGTCGGGCAATGCGTCATATTTCTCTTTGATGCGATCCACAGTGTCCTTGTCGCTTTCTTTCGAAATATTCAGGTTCTCCTGCATGTCGGGCGGCAACAGCCGGGCGACAAATTCGCCGCTTCCCTCGATCAGGGGCAGCATCTTCGCCTGCAATACCCAGTCGGGCCGGTCCTTCTCCGGGATGAACTGGACAAAAATCAGCCAGGCAATCCCGAGCAGGACAACGCCGCGTGCGAGGCCGAAAAATATCCCGAGGGAGCGGTCCAGCGCGCCGAGGCTCGACGCCTTGACCTTTTCCGATATCGCATGGCTGATATAGGACAAAATGACCAAAGAGAGAATAAAAATCACCGCGCCGGTCAAAATATCTGCAATCAGCAGGTTTAGGATAAACTCCCGGGCGATCGGCTGCAACAGCGGGAAGAGATAAAGGCTGAGGAAAACCGCCCCGACCCAGCCGGCCACCGACAGGGTTTCCTTCACGAACCCGCGGATGAAACCAAAGATCGCCGAAATCAGCAGGATAACCAGAATAACGGCGTCTGTCCCCTGGATAGGCATGTTTTCCATGGATACTCCTACTCTTGCACTCTACTACACGGCCCGGGATACCGCTTTCGTCTCGGTAAACAGAGACACGATTTCCCGTAAATGTTCAACTTCAATAATCTTCATCGCGCCGCCCTTGACCTTGCTGCCCGCCGGAATGATGGCAGTGGTAAAGCCGAGTTTCGCGGCCTCCTTCAGCCGGGCGTCAGTCTGGCCCACGGGGCGCACCTCGCCGGAGAGGCCGATCTCGCCGAAAAAGAGGCTGCCCGCCGGGACCGGTATATCGGAGGCCGAGGAGACTAGCGCCGCCGCGACCGCCAGATCCGCCGCCGGTTCCTGCACCCGAAGGCCGCCCGCGACATTCAAATACACCTCGCTGCCGGAAAAGGAAAGCTCGCAGCGCGTGTCCAGCACCGCCAGCAGCATGGCGAGGCGGCTCGCGTCCCAGCCGACCACGGCGCGGCGCGGGGTGGCCTGGGCGGTCGGGGCGACAAGGCCCTGAATCTCCACCAGCAGCGGGCGGCTGCCCTCCATCCCGGCAAAGACCGAGGCGCCGCTGATCGTCTTGTCGGGGCTTGAGATAAACAGCGAGGACGGGTTCTCCACCTGTTGCAGGCCGCGGTCCGACATCTCGAACACACCGATTTCGTCGGTCGCGCCGAAGCGGTTCTTGACGGCGCGCAGGATGCGGAACTGATGGCCGCGGTCGCCCTCGAAATAGAGCACGGTATCGACCATATGTTCGAGCACGCGGGGCCCGGCGATCTGCCCGTCCTTGGTGACGTGACCGACGAGAATGACGCTGGTGCCGGTCTTGCGGGCAAGGCGGATCAGCTCCTGCGCGCTGGCCCGCACCTGCGCAACGCTGCCGGGCGCACTCGGCAGATTGTCGGCGAAGACGGTCTGGATCGAATCGATGACCAGCAGTTTCGGCGTCTCCGCCTTCTCGACGCTGGTGATGATGTCGCGGATGGAGTTGGCGGAGGCGAGCTGCACCGGGGCGTCGGCAAGGCCCAGCCGCCGCGCCCGCATGGTGATCTGCTGCGTTGCCTCCTCGCCGGAGATGTAAATACAGGAGGAGCCCGCGAGCGCCATTTTCGCCACCGCCTGCAACAGCAGCGTCGATTTGCCGATGCCCGGATCGCCGCCGATGAGGATGGAGGAGCCGGGCACGAAGCCGCCGCCGAGCACCCGGTCCAGCTCGCCGATCCGGGAGAGGGTGCGTTTATGTTCGGAGATATCCGCATTGAGCGCGGTGAAGGTGAGGCTGCGGCCCTTGCCGGTGGTCAGGCCGCTTGGCACTGCCGTATCGCCGGTGCTCTCCAGCAGGCTGTTCCATTCGCCGCAGGAATCGCAGCGCCCTTGCCACTTCCGGTAGGTTTCGCCGCAGCTCTGGCAGGTGAATTGTTCGCTGGGTCGCGCCATTCAGCTTTCCGTTTAATCTGTTCCGGCTCGCGCCGCTAAAAATCTCAAAAGGGGCATGTCGCCCGAATATATCACGGTTTCAAAATATCCAGTTTGATCGGGCCGTCGACATCGCCATTGACGAACTGCGTCACATATGGGTCGCCGCAGGTCTGAATCTCCGCGGCCGGGCCCGCCCAGACCACGCTCCCCTTATAAAGCAGCGCGATCCGGTCTGCAATTTTTTGCGCGCTCTCCATATCGTGGGAGATGGTCAGCGTGGTCGCGCCGAGGGCGCTGGTGCAATCGCGGATCAGGGTATCGATGACATCGCCCATGATCGGATCGAGGCCCGTGGTCGGCTCGTCAAAGAAGATAATCTCCGGATCCGCCGCGATGGCGCGGGCGAGGCCGACGCGTTTCTGCATGCCGATGGAAAGTTCCGCCGGGGTCTTGTCCGCCAGTTCCGGGCCGAGACCGACGAGGGCGAGTTTCTCGATCGCGATTTCCTTGGCCTTCTTGCGCGCCATGCCATGGGCCTGCATCAGGCCGAAGCTGACATTCTCCCAGATGGTCAGGCTGTCGAACAGGGCGGCATACTGGAACAGCATCCCGGTTTTCAGCAGCACCTTCTCGCGCGCCTGGGCGGAGAGGTCGGTGATCTCCTCGCCGTCGATGAAGATCTGGCCGCTGTCGGGCTTCAAGAGGCCGAGGATGCATTTCAGCATCACCGACTTGCCGGTGCCGGACCCGCCGATCACCACCAGCGATTCCCCGTCGGCAATGGAGAGGTTGAGGTTATCGAGAACAACCTTCTTGCCGAAGGATTTGCAGATATTTCTCAGCTCGATTTTCGGCGTGTCGCTCATGATCTCATTCAATGAGCAGGACGGTGAGGAAATAGTCGCTGATCAGGATCAGCACGAAGGAGGAGACAACCGCGTTCGTCGTCGCCTTGCCGACCCCTTGCGCGCCGCCGGTGGAATGGAAACCGTGGTAGCAGCCCATCAGCGAGACAATGAAGCCGAAGACAGCGGCCTTGATCAGGCCGGAGACCACGTCGCTAATCTCCAGGAATTCGAAGGTGTTGTTGAGATAGTTGCTGGCGTTGAAGCCGAGTTTCTCCGTCGCCACCAGGAAGCCGCCCGAGACACCGATGATATCGCCGATCAGCACCAGGAAGGGCAGGGTCACCAGTCCGGCGATCAGCCGCGGCACCACCAGATATTTGAACGGGTTGGTCGAGAGCGTGACGAGGGCGTCGATCTGCTCGGTCACGCGCATGGTGCCGATCTCGGCGGCGATGGCGGCGCCAACACGCCCGGCGATCATCAGGCCGGAGAGCACCGGCGCAAGCTCGCGTGTCAGGCCGATGACGACGATGGTGGCAACCGCGCTCTCGGCGTTGAAGCGGGACGAGCCGACATAGATCTGCAGCGCCAGCACCATGCCGGTAAAGAGCGCCGTCATGCCGACGACCGGCAGGGAATAATAGCCGATGTCCATCATCTGCTTGCCGATCAGGCGGAGATAGAAGGGCGGGGTAACGCAATGGCGCAGCCCTTGCGCCGTAAAAATCGCGATCCGGCCGACGGCCGCCATGAAGGAGAGAAAAACGCGGCCGATGGTGGCGAGAAAATTCCTGTCCATGATATCAGCCCGCGCCTTCCAGATACTCACGATAATAACGGTTGCCGAGCGCGGTGAGAATCTCGTAGGGAATCGTCCCCGCATGGGCGGCCACATCATCGAGCGGCACGGCGCCGCCGATCAGATCGACGAAGCCGCCGGGCTGGCAGTCCTCTTTCGCAACCCTGCTGACATCGATGGTGATCATATCCATGGAAACGCGCCCTATAACCGGTACTTTAACGTCATTCACTGCACATTCTGCCTTGTTGCCAAGGGCGCGGAAATAGCCGTCCGCATAGCCGACCGAAACGGTGGCAATCCGGCTCGATTTCTCGGTTCGGAAAGTCGCACCATAGCCAACGCCAATTTCGCTGTCAACGTCCTGAACCTGCAGGATTCGCCCCTGCAAATGCACCACCTCGGCCATCGGGTTGGGCCTGCCGGGTTCGGGGTTGCCGCCAAAGAGCGCAATCCCCGGGCGCACCATGTCGAGATGATAGTCGGACCCTAAGAAAACCCCCGAGGAATTGGCGAGGGACAGCGGCGCTTTGTCGAGCGGGGCGGGCAGCAGGCCGCGGAAGTATTTCAGCTTGTCGAGCTGCTGGCGGTTGAGCGGATGCTCGGGCATATCGGCGCAGGAGAGATGGCTCATCAGGAACTCGATTTCAAGGTGATCGAGCAGGCCGGGTTCCTTCGCGAGCGCCCTGATCTCCGCTTCCAGCAGGCCAAGCCGGGTGATGCCGGTATCCAGATGCAAGAGCGCCGGGAGCGTCTTCCCCGTCTCTTTTGCAAAAGCGGCCCAGCGGCGGATATCATCGAGGGAGTTGAGCACCGGATCGAGCCTGTGTTCGAGATAGACCGCTTCGGTCTCATGCAGAAGTCCGGCGAGGATATGGATCTTCACCTCCGGCAAGAGGCGGCGCAGCGCGATCCCCTCCAATGGCAGGGCAACGAAGAAACGGCGGCATCCGGCGGCATAAAGGGCGGGGCCGACGCGCTCGATCCCGAGACCGTAGCCGTCCGCCTTGACCGAGGCGGCGCATTCGGCGGGCGCGGCCTTGTCCGCCAGCAACCGGTAATTCTCCTGCAAGGCCCCGAGATTGATTGTCAGATGCGCCCCGGCCAGCTTCCGTTCCATATACGCAGAACTCCTAATGATGCTCCGGCAGATATTCTTCGGAGACATAGTTGCCGAAGCGGGTGAATTCCGGCTTGAAATGCAGCTTGATGATGCCGATCGGGCCATGGCGCTGCTTGCCGATGATCACCTCGGCGAGGTTGTGCAGCCGCGACATGCGCTCCTGCCAGTCGGCATGTTCCGGCGTGCCCTCGGTGGGCGCCTTGCGTTCTTCGTAATAGGCTTCGCGATAGACAAACATGACGACGTCGGCGTCCTGCTCGATGGAGCCGGATTCACGCAAGTCCGAAAGCTGCGGCCGCTTGTCGTCGCGGTTCTCGACCTGACGGGAGAGCTGCGAGAGGGCGATGACGGGGATGTCGAGCTCCTTGGCAACGGCTTTGAGGCCCTGCGTCACCTCCGAGATTTCCTGGACCCGGTTGTCCTGCCGCCGACCGGAGCCTTTCATCAGCTGCAGATAGTCGACAACGATCAGGCCGAGGCCGTGGCTGCGCTTGAGGCGGCGCGCCCGGGTCCGGAGCGCGGCGATGGAGAGCGCCGGGGTATCGTCGATAAAGAGCGGCAATTCGGAAATCAGCGCGCTCTGCGGCACCAGCTTGTTGGCGAATTCATCGTCGGTGAGGTCGCCGCGGCGGAGTTTTTCGGAACTGATCTCGGTGGCTTCCGCAAGGACACGTCCGACGAGCTGTTCGGCGGACATTTCCAGCGAGAAGAAGCCGACCACCGCGCCTTCCTTGCCGCCACTCGCGTGGTAGGCCTTGGCGGTGTTATAGGCGATATTGGTGGCGAGCGAGGTTTTCCCCATGGACGGACGCCCGGCGAGGATCAGCAAATCCGACTTGTGCAGGCCGCCGAGCTTGGCGTCCATGTCTTTTAAGCCCGTGGTCGCACCGACCAGATTGCCGTCGCGCTGGAACGCCTCCTCGATCGATTTGAGGGTTTCATCGACGGCGATGCGCACCGGCATCAGCGCCCCTTCATGAGAGCCGTTCTCGGCGAGGGAGAAGAGTTTCTGTTCCGCATTTTCGATCTGCGAGCTCGAGGTTTCCTCAAGGTCCGAATCATAGGCGATATTGACAATTTCCTCGCCCAGCAGGATCAGCTCCCGCCGTATGGCGAGGTCATAGATCAGGCGGCCGTAATTCTCCGCATTGATGATGGTGGTGGCGGAGGCGGCGAGGCGCGCGAGATATTGCGAACCCCCGATATCGGCCAGCGCACTGTCGCGGTCGAAATAGGATTTCAGCGTCACCGGATCGGCGATCTCCCCGCGCTCGATCAGGGTGATGGCGGCCTGATAGATGCGGCGGTGGACATCCTCGGCGAAATGCTCGGGCTTGAGGAAGTCCGAAACCTTCGCCGCCGCGTCGTTATTGACGAGGATCGCCCCGATCAGATCCTGCTCGGCCTCGACATTATGCGGTGCGGCGCGATAGCCGTGTCCTGCCGTCTCCTCGCCGCTGTCGCGGCCGTCATTCAGTGTGAGCGTTTCCATAGGCGGATGTTAGCACAGCCAACGGCTGTTATTCACGTGGTTTCTGGAGGCGGTCTGCAAAGAGCGCCCGGATTTCTGTGGATAACTCTTTTCCACAGCCTGTGAACTTCGGGGATAAAAAAACGGCGCCGTAACCGGGCGCCGCTTTTCCTGTCGGTTTGTCCGGCGCGGGGTTACGCGTCGTCTTTTTTCTCTTCCGGCTCTGCGTCGAGCTCGGAGGGGTCGATCTCGCCGGCGGCGACCTGTTCCAGTTCCTCGACATCCACATCGGCAGTGGATTCGAAGACATTGACGACAGCCTCTTCGCGCTCGTCAAGCTTGGCTTCGGCCACTTCCTCGACACTTTCGCCGCGGGCCTGGATTGCCGCTTCCTCGTTGGAGCGGGCAATGTTGACCGTGACCGAAACGATGACTTCCGGATGCAGCCGCACCTTGATGTCATGCAGGCCGAGGGTTTTCAGAACCTTGTCCAGGATGATCTGCTTGCGCGAGACCGTGAAGCCGCCTTCGGTGATGGCTTTCGCGATATCCTGCGTGCTGACCGAGCCATAGAGCTGCTGGGATTCGGAGGCGGCGCGGATCAGGACGACGGATTCGCCATCGAGCTTCTCACCAACCTTTTCGGCTTCCTTCGCCTGTTTCAGGTTTTCCGCTTCCAGCTGGGCGCGCTGGGTCTCGAACACCGCGAGATTTTCCTTGCTTGCCCTGAGTGCCTTGTTCTGCGGCAACAGGTAATTGCGGGCATACCCGTTCTTTACCGTCACGACATCGCCCATTTGACCGAGTTTCTCAACCCGTTCCAACAATACTACTTCCATCAGTCTTCCTCCAGCTTCGTGGTTACGGCAAAGCGGCGCCTGAACCCGATCCAATTTTCCATCAGTCCCAATATCGCAACAAGCAGGACCAACCATAAGGTTATAATCATCAATATATAGACCGCCCCCAAAATGAAGGGACGCCCGTTCCATCTGTGTGACACCACATGGATGACCGCCATTCCCTGCAGGAAGAACAGCGTCTCCAGCGTAATCACGACGGCCCCCAGCAGCGGCAGCGGGGTGTCGAGCAGGACACTCAACGCCGTTGCCGCGATGAAGGCCAGCGCCAGCCAGTTGGGCAGCGCCATCTTCGTCAGTTTCGGTGTCGGCCGGATGTTCTTGTTGAAGCGGGCCAGCAGGCCTTGCGCCAGACAGCCGCTCAACAGGATGAACATCCCCCAGATCGGGCCGAGGAACTGTGGCATCAGGCTCACGAATTCCTCTCCGGTCAGGGCCGGGGTGACACCTTGTATTTCCTGCATCTGCGCCAGCATCTGGTCGAACGCCCCGACCATCCCCTGACGCAGCGCCTCGTCCCAATAGAGCAGCCCGATGGCCAGCCCCGTCAGTCCGATGCAGATACCCGCCCACCAGATCAACAGATAGTCGACCGGGTACCAGAATCGCGTTCCGTCACTTTCCCGCCAGAGCAATGCCTGCCGCACCAGGATGACCACCGGCAAACCGGCAATCACCGCATAGGCGAGGGCGAAGCCCGTATCGATCGCAATCGCGGCGACCAGCACACCTGTCGCGACCGAGATAAGGGCGCTTCGCAACCCGAACCCTAACCCGGACACAAACAGCGGGATCAGTGACAAGATCCAGAAGGCAATGGTCTGAAAGGCTGTCCCGAAGGAGGTGCCGCCCACATTTCCCAGAATGGAAAGGGCGACAAGCGCGGTATTCAGGATACCAAGCGCAACAGCAACAACCAGTTCCTTGCCCATTATCAAATCTTTCCGGGGCCGACCATAATCGTTGCCCCCGGCTTTCTTACTTTACAAGAAACGGCAGCAGAGCGAGGTTTCTTGCGCGTTTGATGGCTTTGGCCAGCTCCCGCTGCTTCTTCGCGGAAACGGCGGTAATCCGGCTCGGCATGATTTTGCCGCGCTCCGACACATAGCGCTGGAGGAGCTTGACATCCTTGTAGTCGATCTTCGGCGCGCCGTCCCCGGTAAACGGGCAGGTCTTGCGGCGACGGAAAAACGGGCGGCGTTGTGCGTCGGCCATTACGCGTCCTCCTTCTCGGTGCTGTCGTCAGCGGTTTCGTCATCTTTGTCAGACGTGTTCCGGTCATCATCGTCGTTATCGTCATCGCGGTCGCGGCGGCGATCAGGACGCGAGCTGCGGCTCTGCAGCATGACGCTGTCACCTTCTTCCAGCTCGTCGACCTTGATGGTCATGTGGCGCAGCACGTCTTCATTGAGACGCAGGTTGCGTTCCATTTCCTTCACGGCATCGGCCGGGGCGTCGATATTGAGGAGGACGTAATGGCCCTTGCGATTTTTCTTGATCTTGTAGGCGAGATTGCGAAGGCCCCATTGTTCAACCTTGGCAACCTTGCCGCCGCCGTCACTGATGAAGGCGGATGCGGCTTCTGTCAGTGTTTCCACCTGCTGGCTGGAAATATCCTGACGCGCAATAATAACTGTCTCATACAGAGGCATATATAAAGCTCCTTATGGCTCTTGAATGTCTGGAGTTACCACCGGTAACCGCCCAGACTTAGCCGACCTCCGTCGGCAAGGAGTATTGAGGCGGCGGACTATACAGATTTTACCGCCTTATGCAAGTGGGCTTGACAGGAAATTTTGCTGCAATATGACTGTTCACTTCAAGTCAACAGAATCGGACCCGATAATTATGACACGTGCATTTGTATTTCCCGGCCAGGGCAGCCAGGCCGTCGGTATGGGGCAGGAGCTGGCGCAGAGCCATGCCGCCGCCCGTGAAGTCTTCCAGGAGGTGGATGAAGCGCTTTCGCAGAATCTCTCGAAACTGATGTTTGAAGGCCCGATCGAGGAGCTGACCCTGACCGAGAATGCGCAACCCGCCCTGATGGCGGTCAGCATGGCGGTGGTCCGCGTCCTTGAAAAAGACGGCAATATGGATCTGGCGAAGGTTGCGAAATTCGTCGGTGGCCATTCCCTCGGCGAATATTCCGCCCTCACGGCGGCGGGCGCGCTGGAAATCGCCGATGCGGCGCGGCTGCTGAAGGCGCGCGGACAGGCCATGCAGGCGGCGGTGCCCGTCGGCGTCGGCGCTATGGCCGCCTTGCTCGGCCTCGATATCGGTCCGGTCGAGGAGGTCGTCGCCGAGGCGCAGAAAAAATCCACCAATGACGAGATCGTCGTTGCCGCCAATGACAATGCGGACGGGCAGGTCGTGCTCTCCGGTCACAAGGGCGCGGTCGAGGCGGCGATCGAGATTGCCACCGCCAAGGGCGCGAAGAAGGCGATGCTGCTCCCCGTGAGCGCCCCGTTCCATTGCCCGCTGATGCAGCCCGCCGCCGATGCCATGGCCGAGCGGCTCGCCGATGTGGTGATCGCGCCGCCGCGGGTGCCGCTGATCGCCAATGTCACGGCGCGCGAGGTGAGCGATCCCGATACCATCCGCAAGCTGCTGGTCGAGCAGGTGACCGGGCGCGTACGCTGGCGCGAGAGCGTTCTTTACATGGGCGAGCAGGGGGTTGAGGAACTGGTCGAGATGGGCAGCGGCAAGGTCCTCTCGACCATGGTCCGGCGCATCAACCGGGCGATGTCCGGCTCCGCCGTCGGCACTCCCGCCGATATCGACGCGTTTCTTGCAAAACTCTGACCGATTACATAAGTGAGGAAGACCATGTTTGATTTGACAGGAAAATGCGCCCTCGTCACCGGGGCCTCCGGCGGTCTTGGCGCGGTGATCGCGCGCGATCTGCATCGTCAGGGCGCGACGGTCGCCCTCTCCGGCACGCGGGAGGAGGCGTTGCAGAAAGTTGCGGCGGAACTGAAGGACCGCGTTCATGCGCTGCCCTGCAACCTTTCCGACATGGCGGCGGTGGATAACCTGATCAAGCAGGCGGAGGAGGCGATGGGCCAGGTCGATATCCTCGTCAACAACGCCGGCCTGACGCGCGACGGCCTGGCCATGCGGATGAAGGATGAAGACTGGGACATGGTTCTGGATGTCAACCTCAAGGCGGCGTTCAAGCTCTCCAGGAATGCGCTCCGCGGCATGATGAAGCAGCGTTTCGGGCGGATCATCGGCATTACCTCCATCGTCGGGGTGACGGGCAATCCGGGCCAGATGAACTATGCCGCCTCGAAAGCGGGGATGATCGGCATGTCGAAATCGCTGGCGCAGGAAGTGGCAACGCGTGGCATCACCGTCAATTGCGTGGCGCCGGGCTTTATCGAGACGGCGATGACCGACGCGCTGCCGGATGCGCAGCGGGACGCGCTGCTGACGGCGGTGCCTGCGGGCACCCTCGGCAAGCCGGAGGATATCTCCGCTGCGGTGGTCTATCTCGCCTCGGAAGAGGCGGCCTATGTCACCGGCCAGACGCTGCATGTCAACGGCGGCATGGCCATGATTTAAACGGCGCGCCGGGCGCGGGGGATCAAAAATTTCCCGGCCCGGTCAGGTTTTCTTTGCAAGATGATTAAAGTATGTTAGGAAACCGCACCAAATTGACCTCCGTTGGCGCTTGAATTTTTCGCACCTTGGGGGTAAGGAATGAGCATAGACTTTTTGAACTGTCGGATTTTCTAAGGATACAGCTATGAGTGATATCGCAGGGCGCGTAAAAAAAATCGTCGTTGAACATCTCGGTGTAGATGAAGGCAAGGTAACGGACGAAGCGAGCTTCATTGACGATCTGGGCGCAGACAGCCTGGATACGGTTGAGCTGGTGATGGCTTTTGAAGAAGAATTCGGCATCGAGATTCCCGATGACGCAGCCGAGAAAATCCTGACGGTTAAAGACGCGATCACGCATATCGAAGCTGCCTGATCGGCCGGGGCCCTGCGCCCCGTTCTCTTTTTCTGTACAATATCTATTGGGTGACGCATGCGACGAGTGGTGGTAACCGGCCTGGGACTTGTGACCCCGCTGGCGAACGGGGTCCAGCCAACCTGGAGAAAGCTGATTAACGGCGAATCCGGGGCGGGGATGCTGACCAAGATCGACACGACGGACCTGCCGGTCCGCTATGGCTGTGAAGTACCGATCGATCCGGACCAGCCCGACTCCTTCATTGCCGACAACGTTCTGGAACCCAAGGAACAGCGGAAAGTCGACAGCTTCATCATTTTCGGCATTGCCGCCGCCGATGAGGCCATCAAGGACAGCGGCTGGGAACCCAAGACGGAAGAGGAATTCTGCCGCACCGGTGTTACCATCGGTTCCGGCATTGGTGGCCTGCCCTCGATCGAGGCGAACGCCATCACCCTGCATGAACGCGGCCCCCGTCGTATCGGCCCGTTCTTTATTCCGGGCGCGCTGATCAACCTTGTCTCCGGACAGGTCTCCATCCGTCACGGCTACAAGGGGCCGAACCACGCCGTGGTGACCGCCTGTTCCACCGGCGCCCATGCCATTGGCGATGCGGCGCGGATGATTGCCGACGATGATGCGGATGTCATGGTTGCCGGCGGTGCGGAAGGCGCGATCTGCCGTCTCGGCATTTCCGGCTTTGCCTCCGCCAAGGCGCTCTCCAACTCCTATCACGATGCGCCGGAAACGGCCTCGCGCCCCTATGACAAGGGCCGCGATGGCTTCGTCATGGGCGAGGGCGCGGGCGTTGTCGTTCTGGAAGAATATGAGCATGCCAGGAAGCGCGGCGCGAAAATCTACGCCGAGGTTCTGGGCTATGGCCTGTCGGGCGATGCCTATCACATCACCGCGCCGTCCCCCGATGGCGACGGCGGCTATCGCGCGATGCAGATGGCGCTCAAAAAATCCGGGCTGAATGCCGACGATATCGGCTATGTCAATGCCCATGGCACCTCGACCATGGCTGACTTCCTGGAGGTCGGCGCGGTTGAGCGGCTGTTCGGCGCAAGCGCCAAGAATGTCGCCATGTCCTCCACCAAGTCGGCGATCGGCCATCTGCTCGGCGCCGCCGGCGGGGTCGAGGCGATCTTCTCCATCCTCGCCATGAACGAGGGGATCCTGCCGCCGACCATCAATCTTCACGAGCCGGAGCAAGACTGCCAGCTTAACCTTGTGCCGATCAAGGCGCAGGAGAAGAAGGTCGATGCGGTTCTGTCCAATTCCTTCGGGTTCGGCGGAACCAATGCCAGCCTTGTCATGAAGCGCGTCTGACCTTCGGGCCGGAGGCGGGGCCATGAAGAAAAAATTCCTCATCGGCCTGACCGCCCTTTTTCTGCTTGCCGTGGTCGCGATTGGTGGTATTGCCGCCGTCGGATGGACTCTGTTCACCTCTCCCGGCCCGTTCGAGGGCGAGACCGTCTATATCCTCAAGAAAGGAACGGGCCTCAGGGCGCTGTCTGCCGATCTTCAGGAAAAAGCTATTATAAACAATCAGTATGCCTTCATTTTTGGTGTAAGACTTGAACAAAAGTCGGGCCAGCTCCAGGCCGGTGAATATCGTATTCCCTATGCCATTTCGGGGCAGGATCTGATGAACCTCTTTGTCTCGGGCAAGGTGATCGAGCGGTTGATCACCATCCCCGAAGGCCTCCAGAGCCGGGAAATCCGCGCCCTAGTCGAGGCGGCGGACGGGCTGGAGGGGGAGATCACGCGGCCGATGCCCGAGGGCGCTTTCCTCCCCGAAAGCTATCAGTACCGCCTCGGCGATACCCGCGATGAGCTGCTGGATCGCATGGCGGCGGCGATGCAGACGGCGATTGCCGTGATTACCGCCGCCCATCCCTTGCCGCCGGAGATAAAATCGGAGGAGGAGATGGTCATCCTCGCCTCCATCATCGAGAAGGAGACGGCGGTGGCGGCGGAACGGCCGCGGGTGGCCGGGGTCTTCCTCAACCGGCTGCGTAAAGGAATGAAGCTGCAATCGGACCCGACGGTGGTCTATGGCGTGACTGGCGGCACCCGCGATCTCGGCCGGCTTCTGAGTCGCAAGGACCTTGCGACCGTCAATGACTACAACACCTATCAGATGACCGGCCTGCCCGCCGGCCCGATCGCCAATCCGGGGATCGAGAGCCTGCAATCGGTGGTGCAGCCCGAAGAGACGGACTATCTCTATTTCGTCGCCGACGGCACCGGCGGCCATGCCTTTTCCCTCACCCTCGATGAGCATAACGCCAATGTCCGCAAATGGCGGCAGTTGAACAAGAAGCCCTGAATTCTGCCGCCGTTGCCTGATTTGGCACAAAATCCCCGCCGCAAGCGTCCTTGCCATGGATAATGGATAAAGAAGTGGCGGGAGCCCCATGGCGGTGAGTACGGATACGATACAGACGCTGCTCCGGCAGCGGCAGCAGCTGCGCGAGGCGCTGCTCGAACTCAGGAAGGAAATCGAGTCGCTGGATGCGACCTCGCTCGATCTGGTGAACAGCAATATCAAGAACACGCCCTCCGCCGCCACCACACCGGACGGGGAGGCGACACCGGCGGGCAGCGTTCCGGAGCGAACGGCGGCGCCTGTTCACGCAGCGGCTTCCACTGCGGCACCGGCGGCGGCGGAGATAAAGGCCGCGCCGACAACGCCCGCTGCACCCGCAACGCCTGCCGCACCCGCCGCCAAAACGCCGGAACCCGCGCCCGTTCAGACACCTCCGCCTGCGCCGGTTTATACGCCTGCACCGGCCCCTGAACCGGCCCCGGCCCCCGTTGCGCCGCCAGCCGCTCCGACAGCAACGCCAGAGCCCGAGCGGCAGGAGCCGGTGCTGATGGCAGCCGCGACACCGCCTGAAGCCGCACCGGAAAGGGTGGCGGAGAAAGCGCCCGAAAAAGCGCCTGAAAAAGAGCATGGGAAAGCCCATGAGAAAACACCGGAAAAAGCCGATGAAAAATCCACCCATAAGGAGATGACCGAGCGGGAGATCGAGAGGGCCTGGGACGAGGGCACGGCAACGGAGGAGGAGGCATTCGGCGAGCTGCTTGATCGCGCGCGCATCCTCTCCAACTATTTCCTTGATCACCCGGCAAGCTCGACCCCGGCGGAGCTGGGGGCCCTCGATGCCGCCATCACCATCAGCGAGCGGGCCAAGACCCCGGCGGAGAAGACCTCCTGCTATCACACGTTGCAGGCCGCCTACCGCAAGATTTCAGCGGCGAATTTCGACACCCTCGGCCTCAATGGCAAGACCCTGCAGGACAGCCAGCTGGGCGCGCCGCTGCTCTGGACGATCCCGCTCTCCATCTCGCTGCTGATCTTCGTGTTCTTCCCGCTGTTGCTGCTCGCGCGGCATCTGGCGGCGGAAATGTTCACTGATAATTTCGCGAATGATCTCACCTGGTCCATCGGGCTGGTGGCCGCCTATCTCTGGGGCACGGTCGGGGCGCTCAGCCTGCTGACCCTCAATATCGCCATCGAGGTGAGGAAGCGCCGTTATGACGAGGCGGTGCGCCTGTCGCCCGGATTGCGCGGCGCCCTTGGCGGGCTGACCGGGGCGTCCTTCTTTCTGACGCTGGAACCCTGGCTGCCGATGAGCGGCGCAGCGGAAGACTTCGCGCTTGATCTTGCGGCCTTTCTCGGCGGTATGCTCTCGACGGTGCTGTTCGCAGGCCTCCAGCGCATGATCAGCGCCATCACCGGCCGTCTGGAACCGGCCAAACCCAAACCCTCGGCCGCGGCCAAAAAATAGCGCCGCGCGCTTGTGGCGGTGCGCCGAAGCGGATATACAGGGGCGGTGACGAATTCCCCGACCGACCCCATGCGCGAGAGGCCATTTTGACGATTAACAGTATGACGGGATTTGCCCGGGCAAGCGGCTCTTTCAAGGGGGTTGGCTGGCTCTGGGAAGTGAAGAGTGTCAACGGGCGGGGGCTGGAAGTCCGCTGCCGCATTCCCGCAGGGTTCGATCATCTGGAAGATCCGTTGCGCAAGCTTGTCAAGACACGCATCACCCGCGGCAATGTCAACATCCATCTGCAGTTCGACCGCGCGAGCGCCGGGACCGCCTATCAGGTGAACCGCGAATTTCTGGAGGAACTGCTGAGCCTCGCCCATCATTATGCGGAACGCGGAGAGGCGGACCGGCCGCGCATGGACGGCATGCTGGCGCTCCGCGGGGTGATCGAGACCCGGGACGAGACGGCGGGCGAGGATGCCGATGACGAGGGGCTGGCGGCGGCGATGCTGTCCTCCGCCGGAGAGCTGGTTGAGAGTCTCGCGGCGGCCCGAAACGAGGAGGGGCGCGCCCTTGGCCCCGTGCTGATTGCGCAGCTTGACGAGATCAAGGCGCTGGTCGCCCGGGCGACGGAGATTGCGGCGGGCTGGCCGGACAAGATGCGCGCCAAAATCAAGGCGCAGATGGCCATATTGCTGGAGGCCGGGGAGCTCGACGAAGGGCGGCTGGAGCAGGAGCTCGCGCTGCTCACCACCAAGGCGGATATCGCCGAGGAGCTGGACCGGCTGACCAGCCATATTGCTGCCACCCGCGACATGCTGGAAGGGGCCAGCGCACCGGTCGGGCGGCGGCTCGACTTCATCTGTCAGGAATTCAACCGCGAGGCCAATACCCTCTGTTCCAAGGCCAATGACAAGGAACTGACGCAGATCGGGCTCGATCTCAAGGTGCTGGTCGACAAGATGCGCGAGCAGGTTCAGAATATTGAGTAGGGGTAGCTGAGGATGACGGGGGACGACGAAAAAGGGATGATGACGCGGCGGGGGCTGATGCTGGTGCTGTCCTCACCGTCGGGAGCGGGCAAGACGACGATCTCCCGCGCCCTGCTCAAGGAGGAGGACGAGCTGGTCATGTCGGTCTCCGCCACCACCCGGCCGCCGCGCCCGGGGGAGGTGGACGGCGAGGATTACTTCTTTGTCGAGCCGGTCGACTTCAACCTGATGATCAATCGCGACGAACTCCTGGAACATGCCAAGGTTTTCGGCAATTACTACGGCACGCCGCGCGGCCCGGTCGAGGAGGCGCTGGCCGACGGACAGGACGTGCTGTTCGATATCGACTGGCAGGGCACGCAGCAGCTGGCCCAGAAAGCCAAGAGTGACCTGGTCAGCGTCTTTATCCTGCCGCCCTCCACCGATGCGCTGGAAAAGCGTCTGAAAACCCGGGCGCAGGACCCGGCGGAGGTGATCGCGCAGCGCATGTCCAAGGCGGCGGAGGAAATCAGCCACTGGCGCGAATATGACTATGTGGTCGTCAATGACGATGTCGATCACTGCCTGGCGCAGGTGAAGGCGATTTTAAAGGCGGAACGGCTCCGGACCCACCGCCGCGCCGGTCTGATCGATTTCGTGAGCCGCCTGCGCGAGGGGTATTAGGCAGGTTCCGCGTAGGCGCGCGCCAGCGCACAGAATTCCTCTATTGAAAGTTCCTCGGCCCGGCGGGTCGGGGCGATCCCGGCGTTTTCCAGCTTTTCTTCCGTGTTTGCACCGAGCGGTTTCAGGCTCGCCCGCAGCATCTTGCGCCGCTGGTTGAAGGCGGCGGCGACGACTTTTTCAAGGATGTCGGGATCGGCGGGAAAAAGGGGACTCTCGCGCGGGAACAGGGTGACGACGGTGCTGGTCACCTTCGGCGGCGGGGTGAAGGCGCGCGGCGAGATATCGAACTCGCGCCGGGTTTCGCACAGCCACTGGCAGAGGATGCTGAGACGACCATAAGCCTTTGTGCGCGGGACCGCCGTGATGCGATCGGCCACCTCTTTCTGGAACATCAGGGTGAGAGAGGAAAAACGCCCCGGCTGTTTCAGCCATTTGATCAGGAGCGGCGTTGCCACATTATAGGGCAGGTTGGCGATGATCTTCGCCGGGCCGTCAAGGAGCGCCGCCTCATCAATGGTGAGCGCATCGTCATGGATCACCTCCAGCCTGCCCGGATAGGCTTCCGTAATCTCGGCGAGGGCGGGCAGGCAGCGGGTATCCTTCTCCACCGCGATGAGTTTTTCTGCGCCCGCCGCCAGGATCGCCCGTGTCAGGCCGCCGGGACCGGGACCGATCTCGATCACCGTCTCGCCTTTGAGACTTCCGGCGCAGCGTGCGATCCGGCCGGTGAGGTTGAGGTCGAGCAGGAAATTCTGACCGAGCGATTTCTCCGCCCGGAGGCCGTGTTTCGCGATCACCTCCCGAAGCGGCGGCAGGGCGGGCGTGTCAGTCATTTTTTGCGCCCGCCATCTCGGCGG
Organism: uncultured Sneathiella sp.; assembly: GCF_963976355.1. Taxonomy (NCBI): domain Bacteria; kingdom Pseudomonadati; phylum Pseudomonadota; class Alphaproteobacteria; order Sneathiellales; family Sneathiellaceae; genus Sneathiella; species uncultured Sneathiella sp. The sequence goes on along the minus strand of NZ_CAXBKA010000003.1, from coordinate 380,971 downwards.
CCAGTTTCAGCGCGGCGATCAGGCTGGCGGCGCTGGCGACACCTTTGCCCGCAATATCCTCCGCCGTGCCGTGATCGGGCGAGGTGCGGATGATGGACAGGCCGAGGGTGACATTGACCCCGCCGTCGAAATCGATGGTCTTGATCGGGATCAGGGCCTGGTCATGATACATGCAGATGGCGGCGTCATAATTCTGGCGCGCCGCCGGGTGGAACAGGCTGTCGGCGGGGAACGGCCCGTTGATCTTCATGCCCGCCGCCTGCAGTTTCGCGATGACCGGACGGATAACCGTTTCCTCCTCCCGCCCGATGGTGCCGTCTTCCCCGGCATGGGGGTTGAGACCGGTGACAACCAGCCGGGGATTGGCGAGGCCGAAGCGGCGTTTCAGGTCACGGTGAGTTGTCTCGATCACATGGGTGAGGCGGGCGGCATCAAGGGTTTCCGGCACCTTGGCAATCGGGATATGGACGGTGGCGGGCACAACCTTGAGGGCCGCGCAGGCGAGCATCATCACCGACTTGCCGTCCTCCCCGGTCAGTGCCGCGAGATATTCCGTATGGCCCGGATGGGTGAATCCGGCCTCATACAGCCGCCGCTTATGGATGGGGTTGGTGACGATGGCCTCGGCGTCTCCCGATTGGCACAGCTCGACGCCGAGGCGGATGGCCGCGATGGTCTGCTCTGCCGGATCAAGGCCGTCCTCCAGCGCGAGGAGGGGGAGGGCGCGGGGGAAGATATCACGCGCCGCGGCGGGCTCCGGAATTACCTCAAGGGGTACATCCGGGAACAGGCGGTTGACCTGCGCGGTTACCTTATCCTTGCCGCCGATCAGGAAGAAGGGCGCGAGATGGTCGGCTTCCCGCCGTTGCCAGGCCTTGGCGCTGATCTCGATCCCGATACCATTGGAATCGCCCATGGTCACGGCGAGAAGCGGCGGGGGTGTCATAGCCGGTTTTCGACGGTCGCTGCGGTGTGGATGTCCTGCATATAGCCACGCGCCCGGTTTTCCGCCCGGCGGAGCATGATTTCGCGGCGGATGGCGTCCGGATCGTTGCTGCGGGCCTGCGGATCGTTGCGTTCGCAGACGACGAAGATGCGGTAGACCCCGTCATCAAAATAAGGGGTGCTGACCTCGCCGGTCTCCATATCCTGCAGGATTTCCTTGATATGGTCGGGCATATCGCCGAGGCGGATCTGGCCGATCCTGCCGCTGAGGGAGCTGTTAAGCTCGGTCAGTATGTCAGGTAGCTTCTCGCAGCCATCGATGAAATTGCTGATGGTGTTGGCGAGTTTTTCCTGCGCCCCGGGTCCGGCATTCGCCGCGCCTTCCGCTGGTTCGGGCACGACAATCTGGGTGATGTCGAGAGAGATATCATCGGGGTCGTTCTCCAGGATTTTCCGCGTCGCCTTCACGGTGACGATGTAGAAACCGGCGCCCGAGCGGATCGGGTCGGAGATGCGATTGGTGCCGAGATTTGGCAAAAGCTCGGCAATTTCGGGTTCCACATCTTCTTCCAGCACCCAACCGATGGAACCCCCCGACGCGGCCGTGGCGCCCTGGCTGAACTGGGAGGCCGCGCGCTCGAACGAGGCGCCGGAGCGAAGCTGGGAGACGAGGTTGGCAACGCTGTCGCGCACCTGTGCTTCCGGCGCGCTCGGCTCGATCGGCAGATAAATCTCGCTCATCAGATATTCCGTCTTGCCCTTGTTCGCCTCCATCGCCTGACGGACGGCCTCGACCTCCTCGTCGGAAATGGTGATCCGCGGCATGATCCGCGCCTCGATCAGGCGGTTCCAGATCAGGTTTGCGCGCACCTGCGACATCATCGTGTCAATGTCGATATTGTTCTGGCGCAGCATGCGGTCGAGCTGTCCCGGCGGCATGCCATTTGTTTCCTCAAGATAGGCGATGGCGTTCAGCACCTCTTCATCGCTGATAGAGATGTTGTAGCGCGCCGCCTCCTGCATCTTCAGCCGGTCATCGATCAGCCGCGCCAGGGTCGGATCGACAAGCTGCTGGCGGGTCCGGTCGGTATTGGGAAAGCCCGACAGAATGATGGTCAGCTTGATCCGCTGGTTGAGGTCATAGCCGGAAATAACCTCGTCATTGACCACGGCAACAATCTTCTGCACATCCTGCGCCGCCGCGGCCGACAGGACAAACAGCGCCGCAAGGCCGGCCAGCAGGGTATTTCTCAACATTCGACAGATCAGCATGGTTTTTAATCTTTACGTTTTTACTCTCTCATCAGCCATATAGTGCAGGCAGGCGGCAGGATAACCCGTGGCGCGTCTAATTGAAAGGCAGCAGCCTGATCCGGACGCCGAAGCGGGTTTCCGGTTCCACGTCGCGGTCGCGGGTGAAAGACCGTCTCGCCTCCAGCGCGATGCCGAAACATTCATCCAGATATTCCAGGCCGATCCTGCCGTCAATCGAATTGCCGTCATTGACGAGATTACGCCGGTAGCTGCCATAGGCGCTCCAGAATTCGGAGAGCTTGACCTTGCCCGCGACATAGATTTCCTCCCGCCGGTCCTGGGTGATCCCGTTCGGGTCGTCCCGCAGGTAGACATAGCCCAGATCAAACCAGTTTTCCACCGTTCCCAGCTTCATGCTGATCTCGTTGCGGGCGAGGAACAGGCTGTCATGGTCGAGCCGGACACGGTTGACGAACTGCAGATAATCGGCCGGGCGGATTTCAAGGCGGGCGACATAGTCGGAGAAGCGGTCCTCAAGACCGGTGCCGTCCTGAAAGCCGGTGTCCTTGTCGAAATGATAGCTCTGGCCGAACAGCAGCGTCGTATAGCCGCCCGAGGCGCCGTAAGCGCTCAGGTTCAGGCCATAGTTCAGCCGGGCGCCGGTCTCCACCTCGTCAAGTCCCGCATAGCGGTTGGAGCCGAACAGGTTGGTGTCGTCAAACTCGAAGCTCAGGCTGTCTTCATTGGGAGTGCCGTTGTCGCCGATAACATCGGACCAGACGGCCTCGGCAATCGGTTCGACGACCTGGCGGATGGAGCCGGACTGGCGCACGAAGGGATATTGCCATTTGACAGAGACGGAGGGGACCAGCCGCCCGGTAAAGGCGTCATCGGCGGTGGCGCTCGACGGATCGGCGGGGTTCGCGAGCTGGTCATGGGTGTAGTAAAGATCGCCGCGGATGGAGGTATCCAGCGTGATCACCTGTCCGTTGCCGGTGGTGTAGGGGTTGAGATAGCCGCCCTCCAGCGAGAGGCGGTTGGTGTCCTGCCCGTCGGTCCGGTAGATGGCCAGCACATCTGCATTGGCATCGAAACGGCCACCGAAGGAGTTGGCATCTCCGACATAGGAATAATTCCACCAGGCCGGCACGATCGGCGTCTCGCCGGACACATCCTCTTCGGTCAGCCCCTGAAAGCTGTAGGCGCTGAGCAGCGAGAAATTCCGGCCGCGCTGTCCTTGCAGATAGGCGGTCGAGGTCAGCGTGTCGGCATCGCTGATGTCATATTTCTTCAGATAGGTGTCATGGGTGGTGCGGAAGATGTCATAACCCCAGACCCAGGCATCGTCGATGCGGAACTCGCCATCGCCGCGGATATGGCCCTGGAATTCCTGCCCGCCGGTTTCATTGTTGTTGTTGTCAACCTTGTCCACATAGGTGAGGGAACCGTCAAACTGGAACGATCCGCTTTCCACCGCCTGGCGGTATTCCGCCGCCATCTGTACCCCTTCCTTGGAGGTGATGGTCGGCGTGATGGTCATGTCCTTGTCTTCATCGATGACATAGTAATAGGGCACCTTCACGCCATAGCCGAGGGTCGATGAATTGAACACGCTCGGGGCCAGAAATCCGCTCTGGCGGTCAACGGTCGGATCGGGATGGGCGAAATAGGGTGTATAGATGAGCGGGACGCCGAAAAACTCCAGAAAGGCGTTGCGGTAGGTGATCGTCTTTTCCTGCCGGTCATGAATGACCTTGTCCGCCTTAGCCTGCCAGATCGGCGCGCGTGTCGGATCTTCCTTGCAGGGTTCGCAGCTTGTAAAGACAGCCTTGTTCATGACGGTACGGTTCTCGTCCTCGCGGATCGCGTCATGGGCGGCGAGGCGGGAATTGTCGGTGAACAGGATCTTGAGGTCGCGGATCGCGCCGGTCTTGAGTTCGTTCTCAAGCTCCATGTTATCGGCGAAGATGACATCGCCGGTCGGCTCCAGCAGGGCGATGTTCCCCTCCGCCCGGACCGTATCCGCCGCCACGTCATAGATAATCCTGTCGGCCTTCAGCACCCGGTCGCCCTGCACGATCTCGACATTGCCGCGGGCCTCCACCCGCTGGGCCTCATTGTCATAGACGACTTCATCGGCGCTCAGCAGCGCCTCCTTCGAGAGGTCGAGCTCGGATGATTCCGCCTCCGCGGCCTGCGCGGGTCCGAGCGGCGCATTCAACGCCAGCAAGGCGCCCAGACCCAGGTAAATCGCCCTCTTCATCGCCTAGCCATCCTCCAGGTGAAACATCATTGCCAGGCCGAACAGGGTGATGGCCACCGCCGGAATCCAGGCGGACAGGATGATCGGCAGATTGCCGGACAGCCCCAGCGCATAGATAATATCCGTCATGAAATAAAAGACAAAGCCGGTCGCGATCCCGCCCAGCACCAACAGCACCGTCCGCCCCTGACGGAGGGAGCGGAGCGAGAAGGTCGCGGCAACCAGCACCATGGCCAGCATCAACACCGGCCCCGCCATCAGGCTGTACCAGTGCAGGCGATGCCGGTCGCCGGAGAAACCGGCATGCTCCAAAGTCGCGATGAAGCCGGGCAGATCCCAGAAGGAGAGCGTTGCCGGGGAGGCGAAGCTTTCCTGAATCTGCAGAATGGTGAGGGAGGTCGGCAGCTCCAGCCGGTCGCGCCGTTCGGCGGGCCTGTCCGGACCTGTAATGACAACATTCTTCAGGTCCCAGAAGCCGGGTCGCAGGGTCGCCTCCGACGCATCGATCCGACCGGTGAAGATGTCGTTCGCGTCATACTGGAAAATGATCACCTCGGTGAGGTCGATGCCCTGATTGACGGCGCCGCGCGCATGGATGACCGATAGCCCGTTCTCATCCACCTGCCGGAGCCACAGATCGTTGGTGGACAGAGTCAGCAGGTTGGAGCGGGTCTCGAAATATTTTGCCTCCATCCGGTCGTTCTGCGCCTGCATCGCCGCCGCGATCGGATTGATGACCGTCAGCACAAGCATGCCGATGGCAAAGGCGATAAAGAGGGAGGGGAAGAGGAACTGCCAGACTGACACGCCCGACGCCCGGATCACCGACAGCTCGCTGGTTTTCGAGAGGCGGAAGAACGTCAGCATCCCGCCGAACAGTGCGATGAACGGCAGCAGCTTCATCGCCAGCGTCGGCAGGCGCAGCGTTACCATTTCCAGCAGGATCATGATCGTAATATCGTCGCGGTCGGCGGTGCGGCGGAGCGCCTCGATAAAATCGCCGAGGAAGACGATGGTCATCAGGATGGCGAAGATCACACCGACATATTTGAGGAACTGCTTGCCCAGATAAAGCGAAAGGGTACTCGGCACCTGTATCATCCTGCTTCCCCGCGGGTCACGGTTTCGTCGTCCAGCCGGTTTTCAAGGAAGCGCAGGCGCCCGCCGCCGGCGAAATAGGCCCCGATGGCCCCCGCCGCGATGGGCAGCAGATACATCAGCGGATAGACCAGCATCGGCTGGCTCGTCACCCGGAAGAGGGCCATGCCGCCGATCAGCACGAGAACCCCCGCCGCCGCGGCAATGCCCATCTGGCGGCCCCGTCCGCGGCGCGCGAACTCCCCGCCCATCACCCCGGCCAGCGCAATGAAGACAAGGGCGACTGCATAGAGCGGCAGTACCAGGCGCTGGTGCAACTCCGATAACAATTTAGGTTTCTCCTGCTGTACCCGTTCGCTGTCCTCGGGGTTGATCAGCTCCCACACATAGCGATGATCCGGGGACAGCCAGCGGGCGCCGCTCTTTTTCTCGAACTGGCCGATATCGAGGGCATATTGATCGAAATAGAGCAGGCTGAGCTTGGCGTTCTTTTTCGACACCTCCTGAAGGTTGCCCGCATTCATGATGAAGCGCGGCCCCTCATCTGTCTTCACGAAGGCGCCCCGTTCGGCCATGTAGGTGACGGGTTTTTCCGGTATCCGCTCGTCATGGACGAGGATGCCCAGCATCTCGCCCGCCGGGGTTTTCTCACGAATATAGACGGTGACGTCATTGGTTAAGGTGTTGAAGACCCCCTCGCGCAGGACCACCGCCGCGAGGCTGTCCTGCCAGGCGACGCGCATCTCCGATACCGTGCGGTTGCCAAAGGGCACCAGAATGAAGCCGAGGATATACATGATCAGCGTGATGATCAGCGCGAGATAGATGGCCGGGCGCGCCAGCGCCGACTTGCTGAGCCCCGCCGCCCACATGACGATCAGCTCGCTGTCCGAATAGAGCTTGTTGAAGGCAAAGAGGGTGCCGAAGAACAACCCCAGCAGCAGCGTGTAGCGCAGGATATCCGGCAGCAGCAGCAAGGAAAGATAGAGGAAGGTCGTCACCGGCAGACCGTTGATCAGCTGCTCCACGAATTTGAGCGCCTGCGACAGCCAGATCACGCCCGTCAGCGAGAAGGCGATGAACAGCATCGGAACGGCCAACTGCCTCATAATATAACGGTTAATATTCCTCATGGGGGGAGTATAGCGATAGTTTTGCTTGTTGCCAGTCAGGAAAGGACGCGCTATGAAAAATAATGACGATAGCTAGGGGCGATTCGTTGCTATCCTCCATCCGGCCCCGGGAAAAAGACAAGAATAGGTGTTTTCCATGAAGTTCGCATTTTCTGAAATTTCCATTCCCAAGCGCGGCTCTCTCGCGGTTGCCCTCTATGCCGACAAGACCTTCTCGCCAACCGCGACGCTGGTGGACAAGAAGACGAAGGGCGCGCTCAGCCGGGCGCTGGAGACCAGTCGCTTCACCGGCAAGAAGGGGGATTTTCTGGAGATCGTGGCGCCGAACGGACTGGACGTGTCGCGCGTCGTCCTGTTCGGCCTCGGCGAGACCGAGAAACTGACGATGACGGATATGGAAACCCTCGGCGGCTCGCTGGTGAAACGGCTGAACGCCTCCGGCGCGCGCTCGGTGACCATCATCCTCGATGAGCTGAACGTGGAGGACTTCAAGACGAACGAAGCCGCCGCCGCGGTTGCGGGCGGCGCGATGCTCGGTTCCTACCGGTTCCAGAAATACAAGACCGATATCGACGAGGCGGCGGAACCGACGCTCGCCCGCATGACCGTTTCCTGCAAGGGCTCGGCGACGGCGCGCAAGGTCTTCGCCGATATCGAGGCGCTGAACGAGGGCGTCTTCATGACCCGCGATCTGGTCAGCGAACCGGCGAACGAGCTGTACCCGGAAAGCTTCGCGGCCCGCTGTCTGGAGCTGTCCGACATGGGCGTGCATGTGGAAATCCTCGATGAGGCGAAGATGCAGCGGCTCGGCATGGGCGCGCTCCTCGGTGTCGGGCAGGGCTCCCGCCGCGACAGCCGCCTCGTCGTCATGCAGTGGAACGGCGCAACGACCAAGAAGGCCGGACGCAAGCCGCTCGCCTTCGTCGGTAAGGGCGTCTGCTTCGATACCGGCGGCATCTCGCTGAAACCCGGCCCCGGCATGGAGGAAATGAAATGGGACATGGGCGGCGCGGGCACCGTCACCGGCCTGATGAAGGCGCTGGCCGGGCGGAAAGCCAAGGTTAACGCCGTCGGCGTCATCGGCCTTGTCGAGAACATGCCCGACGGCAACGCCCAGCGGCCCGGCGATATCGTCAAGTCGATGTCCGGCCAGACGATCGAGATCCTGAATACCGACGCCGAGGGCCGCCTCGTGCTCGCCGATGCGCTCTGGTACACGCAGGACCGGTTCAAGCCTGAATTCATGATCGACCTCGCGACGCTCACCGGCGCGATCATCGTCACGCTCGGCCATGAAAACGCCGGGCTGTTCTCGAATAATGACGACCTCTCGGATCAGCTGTTCGCCGCCGGCAAGGCGGTGGGCGAGGGGGTGTGGCGCCTGCCGATGTCGGACGCTTATGCCAAGCAGACGAAATCGCCGATCGCGGATTTGCAGAATATCGGCACCGGCGGGCGCGGCGCGGGCTCCATCGTCGCAGCGGAATTCCTGCAGAAATTCGTGAACGACACCCCCTGGGCGCATCTCGATATCGCCGGGATGGCCTGGTCGAAGGCCGACAAGCCGATCACGCCGAAGGGCGGCACCGGCTATGGTGTCCGCCTGCTGGACAAGTTCATCCGCGATAATTACGAGGGCAAATAGGCCCCCGCGTGACCGAGGTCAGCTTCTATCATCTGCAGTCGGAACCGATCGAGCGGGCGCTGCCCCGTCTGCTCGAAAAGGTGCGGGAGCGCGGCTTTCGCGTGCTGGTCCGCGGGGCGACGGAGGAGCGGATCGAGACCCTTGATGAGGCGCTCTGGACATATCGCGATGCCTCCTTCCTCGCCCACGGGCGGGCGGGGGATACCCTCGATCCCGCCGAGCAGCCGATCTTCCTCACGCTGGAGGCGGAGGGGAATGCGAACGACGCCACTATCCTCGTCCTGACCGAGGATGCCGCCGCCGACGACGCCACGGAATATGAGCGCTGCCTCTATATGTTCGACGGCAATGATGACGCCGCCCTCACCGCCGCCCGAACCCGCTGGAAAGCCCTCAAGGAAAACGACATCCCCGTCAGCTACTACCAGCAGACGGAAAACGGGTGGGAAAAGAAGGCGTGAGTGAGGTGCAAAAATGGAGAGCACAATCTTTAAAATAGCACTATCTCTCTTGTAAAAAATCTATAGGCTGTATTATTGTGAAACTATATCTCTGTTTTTCCCTTTAGCGATGTATTAATAATTTCCCAAGGCTGTAAGTAATTTATGACTGTTGGAATTTACATAAATGATCCTTTACCAATCATAATTTCGGACTGTCTCGCAATTCCAAGAACTGGCGCTGCTCAAATTTATTCACCTTCTAACATCGAACATTTTGACGGTGAGAATGGTGAACTAGCAAAATTGGTATCGAAGTTTATTAAGTTGGGATCGGACACAGTAATCACTTTTGCGGGTCGTTCTGATCATATAAATGATTTTGTGCAATACTTTCCAGCTCTTTGGGAAGGTAGAGATCAAAATCTCAGGCCTATGCAATTTTTGCATAAAATTGACGAACAATTAAGAGCGACACGCAACAATTGGGGCTGCTCAGTTTTAGGAGCAACAATAATACCTCAAGATAGCGATCCAGATAGCACTCGCACTTTAAATAATACTTATGCTAGTAAAAGTAATGATTGGAAGTTTGAGACGAAAAATTTTGGCACTTGTCATGCAGTTGGATCCGGTTCGAATGAAATGAGGCAATTTATGGAAATTGCTGACAGAAACCTTAATCTTCTTAAAGCACAAGAAAAGTTCGACCTATCGGAACCTGATCTTTTATTTCGATTGCTAGGCGCTTTAAATGGGCAGGCCCTTTTCTGTCAAAAAAGGCCGTTGGAAGAACAAAGTTGGGGAGGAGTGCTTCAGGCACAAGTATATTATCCATTTGAAGGAAATTGGTTTCGGACGCCACCGTGGTTGCATCTATGCGTGGTTTATAAGGGAAGCCATTTGGAGCTTCGAGGGATATATAACAAGACTGTTTTCCATACTTCGAAATTAGATGATGATAATTCTGGAGCTGTGGTTACATGGGTTGTGAATTCTAAGGGGGAAACAGAATCCAGAATCTGGCCAGTTTACTCGCCGTTCAAAATTCAAAGTGATGAGGAATTAATAACTTATTCTGATATAATGACAGAGCCAAAAATGGTAACGATTACTGTTGTTATTCAAATTGAAAAATCACAGACTATTAACCAAAATACGTATAGTTTTACTGAAGTATCGGGGTTATCTGCTAGTTTAGAGGGTGATGTTTTCAATATTAACTATGATGCCAAAGTTCTCGGTGATTGGCTTCGTAACGAACTGCTTAGAGATCCATCTTTTCGGCTCCCCAAATGATACTTAATTGAATGCAAGCTATTATTTGACGATTAATCAACGGAGACGCTGTTTCCTATACGCCGTATTTAAGTCGTCCAGCTCTATACTAAGGGTGCGCCGATTTTCCTGAGCCTTGGTACTGTTGCAATTGAGATAAGTTCATTATTACAGAAAGGCTTCGATGATGAGCAAAATTCCGGTGCGGGTGTTGGTTGCGCTGTTTGGGGCGGTGTTGTTGCTGGGGGCGGTTGGTCCGGCGGCGGTGGCGGATGAAAAATTCGGTTTCGGGCGCGAGATCGAGGGGACCTATATCCTCAGCCAGGAGGGGACCACCACCCATTCGAGCTATATGTTCACGGAGTTCGGCGCGGTCATCTGGTCGGCGTCGGACCAGCGGGAGTTCGCCTATGCGCCCGGCAACGGCGTCTGGAAACAGACGGGCGATCGCAGCGCAAAGGTGCGCATCGTCAGCTTCGAGCTCGATGGCAGCGGTGTCGCCGTGATCGATATGGAGTTCAATTTTTCCGATGATTTCAGCACCGTCAGCGGCAGCTTCGAGGGCGGCATCTATCCGCCGGATGTCAATGTCAACGCCATCGACAGGGAGCCGCGCCAGAACCTCGCAAACCGCTTCACCGGCGTCCGCCTGACCCTCGGCGAGTAGGTCGGCCGCGTGGGTGTCTTCCTGCTTTTGTCCTAATCAAAGTCCAGGTACATCGGAGGTCTTAAAAGAGATGAAAATGATGTGGGACTGGGTGCCTAACCAAAGATTGGGGCCAATAGAAATTGGTATTTCCGTTGAAACCTATGTTGGGCAACTGGGCGCCCAATTGCTTGCAGAAATAGATGACTCCACCGGTTGGGACTCATATTACATTCCGCATCATGACGTGTATATCAATGCTGAAGACGGTGAGGTTGTCTCCATTTCAGCCCATAAGAGCTTTTATTACGGAATAAAAAATGTTCTTGGCATGACCATAGAGCAACTTGAAGCTCTACTGGGTTGCAAGGCTGATGAAATCGGAAATTCGGTTGAATATGAAGATGGAGATATACAGACGCCGTACGATTATTCTGAATTAGGGCTGGTCGCGTGGGTTAGTCAAGATGTTATCGTAAATGTTGTGTGTACAACATATGAAGGTTTGGACTAGGCCTTAATTGGAGGAATAGTCAAAGATAACGACGGCCTCACGCCGCGCCTTCGGCTTCGAGTTCCTCGGTGAGGGCGAGCCATTTTTCTTCCGTTTGGGCGAGGTCGGATTTGAGGCGGCCGATCTGGTCGCTGAGTTTGGCCTGATGGTCCGGTCCCTTGTCATAGGTCGCGGGATCGGCGAGCTCGGCTTCGAGTTTTGCCTGCTCGGCGGCGAGGTCCTGCATCCGCTTTTCAAGGCGGCCGATCTCTTTTCGCTTCGGGGCGAGGGCGGCACGGGCGGCGGCGCGGGCCTTGCGCGCCTCTTTCCCGGAGAGTTTCGGCTGTCCCGGTGCGGCGTCGGTTTTGCGCTTGTCGCCCCCACGCGCGGCGTCCAGCACCTCGCGCTTGTAATCCTCGATATCGCCATCGAAGGCATGGACCCCGCCGTCCTTCACCAGCCACAGCCGGTCGGCGACGAGAGAGACGAGATGCGGATCATGGCTGATGAGCAGCACCGCGCCCTCATAGTTGTTGAGGCCGTGGATCAGCGCCTCGCGGCTGTCGACATCGAGATGGTTGGTCGGCTCGTCGAGGATCAGGAGATGCGGCTTGTCCTCCGCGATCAGGCAGAAGTTGAGCCGCGCCTTCTCGCCGCCCGAGAGCTGCTTGACGGGTGTGTCGGTTTTCTGGCGCGAAAAGCCGAACTGGCCGAGGCGGGCGCGGATTTTCGATTCCTGCCCGTTCTCGACTTTCGCCGCCAGATGCTGATAGGCGGTTTCATTTTCCCGCATTTCATCGAGCTGATGTTGCGCGAAGAAGCCGATCTTGAGCTTGCCGGACTTCTGCAGCTTGCCGGTTTCGGGCGCGAGGCGGTCGGCGAGCAGTTTCGCAAAGGTCGACTTGCCGTTGCCGTTGGAGCCCAGAAGCGCGATCCGGTCGTCCATATCGATACGGAGGTCAAGGCCGCGCAGGACGGGTTTGCCCGGCTCATAGCCGACCGTGCATCCCTCCATCGTGATGATGGGAGAGGAAAGCGGCTCGGGCGCATGGAAGGTGAGGCTCGCCGTATGTTCCTCGACAATGCCGACGACGGGCTGCATCTTCTCCAGCATCTTCACGCGGCTCTGGGCCTGGCGCGCCTTTGACGCCTTGGCGCGGAAGCGATCGACAAAGGATTGCAGATGCTTCCTCTGCGCTTCCTGTTTGCGGGCCATGCCGGCGAGAAGCTCCATCTGCTCGCGGCGGGTCTTCTCGAAGAAGTCGTAGTTGCCGGTATATTTGACGAGCTTCATCTGGTCGAGATGGGCAATCTCCGTCACCACGTTATTCAAGAGGTCCTTGTCATGGCTGATGATGACGAGGGTGCGCTGATAATTCCGGAGGAAGCTTTCCAGCCACAGGGTCGCCTCGAGGTCGAGATAGTTGCTCGGCTCGTCGAGCAGCAGCAGGTCCGGCTCCGCAAAGAGCGTGCCTGCGAGCGCGACACGCGTCCGCCAGCCGCCCGAGAAGGAGGAGCAGGGGCGCTGCTGCGCCTCATGGTCGAAGCCGAGGCCGGAAAGGATCTTCGCGGCCCGCGCCTCCGCCGTATGGGCGTCGATATCGGCAAGGCGGGTATGGATTTCGGCAATGCGCATGCCGTCGGTCGCGGTCTCCGCTTCCTGCATCAGGCGCGCGCGTTCCTCATCGGCGGCGAGCACAGCCTCGATCAGGCTCTCGGGTCCGCCCGGGGCCTCCTGCGGGAGGACGCCAAGCCGGGCGCCGTTCTGAAGCTCGATCGTGCCGCCATCGGCATGCAGCTCCCCGGTGATCAGCTTCAGAAGCGTCGATTTCCCGGTGCCATTGCGTCCGATCAGGCCGAACTTATGCCCGACCGGAATATGCAGGGAGGCATTTTCCAGCAAAGTGCGGCCCGCGATGCGGTATGTCAGGTCCTTGATTTGCAGCATGGGGCACTCTCTATCAGAAACACCCGGCGCCCGAAAGCCGGAAAATGGCGCGATCGGGGAAACTGTGCGCTTTTATGACGATCGCGGGACGGAGTCCTGAAAAATCGAATTGATCCGGCCCGTTAAACAGGGCATAAGATCGGCCATGACTAAAACGCATCTCGAATTTAGCAACCTCTATTATCGCACGCCCTCATAGGCGCGTGGACTTTCACCTGTTCAACCGCTGCGAAGCCAATTGTTGAACATGTGAAAGTAACTTGGCATCGCGGACACCAAGGAGTCGGCAATGTCGTCATCAAGTTCAAAAATCACCGTTGGAATTATCGGCTTTGGTGCCTTTGGCTGTCTGCTGGCCAATCACCTTTCCCCGCATGTGAGCCTCTGTATTCGCGACACCGCGCGTGCCGTCGCGCGGCTGGAGAGCGGGGCGGAATACCCTTGCGCGTCGCTTGAGGAGATGGCCGGTTGCGAGTACATCGTTCTGGCGGTGCCGGTCAGCGAAATTGGGCGCGTGTCGCGCGATCTGGCGCCTCTGCTGAGGGCGGGGACAACGGTTGTCGATGTCGGGTCTGTGAAGGTTGCGCCGACGGAGGCGATGCGGGCGGAACTGCCCGCCCATGTCGGGATTGTCGGAACGCATCCTCTGTTCGGGCCGCAAAGCGCACGGACCGGCCTCAGGGGCCTCAAGATCGCAATTTGCCCGGTGAGAGGGACGGGCCATCGCCATATCGCCGCCTTCCTGAAGTCCGTCTTCAGGCTCCGGACGATTATCACAACCGCCGAAGCGCATGACCGGGAAGCCGCCACCGTACAGGGGCTCACCCATCTGATCGCCAAGGTCATGGTGGAGATGGAGCCTCTCCCGACCAAACTGACGACGGTCAGCTACGATCTTCTGATAGAGGCCATCAATATGGTCAAGGATGATGCCCCGAATGTGCTCGATGCCATCGAGCGGGCCAATCCTTTTTCGATTGGCGTGCGGGACGAATTTTTCACCAAGGCCGCTGAGATCAGAAACCGGTTCGAGGCGTAAGGTTAGGGAGCGGGAGAACAGTCTTCTGCCGAGCCGTTTATATCCCCAATCCAAATTTCTTGACAGGCAGGTAAATACCTGCATATTATCCAGCCCAAGGAGTAGCGTATGGACGACGACAAGACATTCAAGGCGCTGGGCGATCCGACGAGGCGAAAGATACTGGATCTGCTCTGCGAGAAGAACGGCCAGACCCTGGGCCAGCTATGTGCGCATATGGACATGAAACGCCAGTCCGTGACGCAGCATATCGGCCTCTTGGAGGACGCCAATCTTGTCTCGACGGTAAAGCGGGGGCGGGAGAAATTGCATTTCCTCAACCCGGTGCCGCTCCAGACGATCTACGAACGCTGGATACGAAAATTCGAGCAGCAGCGATTGAGCCTGCTGCATGAGCTGAAAACCGAACTGGAAGGAGATCAAGATGACCAATGAAAAGACGACATTCGTGTATGTGACCTATATTCGCGCGACGCAGCAGAAGATATTCGACGCCATCACCCGGCCCGAGATCGCCGCCCGCTACTGGGGGCATGGAAATGTCTCCGACTGGAAGGTCGGCTCCAAATGGGAGCATGTCCGCGATAATGAGGAAAAGAAGGTCAATATCGCCGGTGACGTGATCGAGATCGATCCGCCGAAGCGGCTGGTCATCAGCTGGTCGGACCCGTCGGAGTATGACAACCGCGAGGCGCACAGCCGCGTCACCTTCGATCTGGTGCCGTATGAGGATATGGTGCGCCTGACCGTCACCCATGACGAGCTGGAGGCGGGCAGCGGCATGGCGAACGGCATCTCAAGAGGCTGGCCGCTCGTGCTCTCGAGCCTCAAGTCCTATCTGGAGACAGACGAGGCGATCGATGTCTTCGCCGAGCCATGCGCCACCGACGCGGCGGCATAACGACCTATTATTTTGCGAGGATCATTGACGTGACGGATTTCTGACTGGCAGTGATGAGGGCATTGAGTGGCATATCTTCGGGTTCTGCGAGGATTTGCATGGCGACGCCGCGCAACAGGCCGACGATCAGGGTCGCCAGGATCGAGGGATCGAGGGAGGAGGGGAGTTCTCCTCTTTCCTTCCCGAGGATGAGATAGGACTTGATATCGCTGCGGAACACCCGGTTCACATGGGCGATTTCTTCGGCCATTCCAGGCAGCGAGCCAAGTCCTTCTCCCATCAGAACGTAAAGGGCGCGGATACGCGTTCCCCGCCGGGCTACGTCCTTGAGATAGGTCGCAACAAAGCGCGATAGCTGCGCCGGGGCGGGCAGGCTGTCTATCTCCCTCGCCCTTGGGTGCCAGGTTTCGTCCGTTTCGAAACGATTGAGGATTTGAGCGAGAACGGCGCGCAAGACCCGTTCCTTGCTGCCGAAACGATTGCTCACCAGCGTCCCCGTGCATCCTGCCCGCCGACCGATCTCGATCAGGGTCGTCCGCTGATACCCCTTTTCTGCAAACAGCTCCGTCGCCGCCTCGATAATGCGCTGGCTGGATTCCTGGCGGCGTTCCGGGTTTTTCCTGGGGCGGTCGGCGGCTGTGGCGGGGTTCATCTCATATTCCCATGTAATATCAACAGGATATTACCATAGCAAAATAGTTGTTGGTCAACAACAAATAAAATGATATGTCTTCAGAAAACAACAACGGGGAGGTCCCATGATCACGGTTTCGAAAATCGATGCGCCCTGCGGCGCGCGGGTGGAAGGGGTCGATTTGTCGGCCCCCCTTGACAGGCAAGAGGTGGCCGCCATTCGTGCCGCCTGGATGGCGCATCATGTGCTCGCTTTCCCCAACCAGAAGCTGGACAATGACGGCCTGGTCCGGGTCGCCGAATATCTCGGGCCGATCGGCGATGATCCGTTCTTCCACCCCATTGATGGGCATGAACGGATCGCGGCGGTGCACCGGCGCGCCGACGAGACCGGGCGGATTTTTGCCGACAACTGGCACTCGGACTGGAGCTTCATGCCGGTGCCGCCGTCGGGCACGCTGCTCTATGGACTGATCATTCCGGCGGAGGGGGGCGACACCCTCTTTTCCAACCAGCATCTGGCGTGGGAGGAAATGCCGCCGGAGATGAAGGAACGATTTGAAAATCTGACGGCCGTTCATTCGGCGGGCGGTGCCTATTCGCGCGAGGGCGCCTATGCGGAGAAGAATTTCAAGGGCGCGATGCGGTTCAATATCTCTGATGAGGCGAACAAGAAGGAGACGCATCCGGTCATCCGCAATCATCCGGAAACCGGCCGACTCGGCATTTTCGGCGGCGGCTATCTGGTCGATCTCGACGGGATGGAAGAGAGCCGTGCGCTGGACCTCTTGAAGGAGCTGGCCCGCTGGCAGGCGCGGGAGGAGTTTGTCTATCGCCATAAATGGGAGCCGGACATGCTGGTCCTCTGGGACAATCGCTCCGTCCTGCATAAGGCGACCGGCGGTTATGAAGGTCATGAACGCTTGCTCCATCGCCTGACCATCGCCGACAACGCGGCCTATTACTGACGGTCCCGCCGCTTGCGGAAGCGGGCGGTCGACCCTGCCGTGCATATTTGCCGCAGGACAGGGGGCTATTGCGTCTGCTAGGGTGAGGGAAGCTGTCCGTTCGACCTTCAAGTTCTCGCCATGCGCCAACCGAAGATAATTACCACACTGCAATCCTATAGCTGGTCGCTTTTCCTCTCCGACCTGCTGGCGGGGGCGACTGTCGCTATGGTCGCCCTGCCGCTCAGCCTGGCCATTGCCATCGCGTCGGGCGCGGACCCGGCCAAGGGCATCGTCACCGCCATTGTCGCAGGGTTCCTGATTTCCCTGCTGGGCGGCAGCCGGGTACAGATCGGCGGGCCGACCGGCGCCTTTATCGTCGTGGTCTTCGGCGTCATTGCCGAGCATGGCTATGACGGTCTGGTGCTCGCCACCTTCATGGCGGGTCTGATGCTGCTGGTTGCCGGATATTTTCGCGCCGGGAACCTGATCGCCTTCGTGCCCGAGGCGGTGGTGAACGGCTTTACCATCGGCATCGGCGTCATTATCGCGACCAGCCAGCTCAAGGATTTTCTGGGGCTGACGGCGGCGAATGTCCCGGCGGATTTCCTTGAGAAAATCCCCGCGCTTTGGGAGGTGCGGGACAGTCTCAGCCTGCCGACCGTCGCCATTGCGCTTGTCACTCTTGTCCTGATCGTCACTTTAAGGCGGCTTGCGCCGCGCTTTCCGGGCCTGATCGTTGCGGTCGGCGTAGGCTCGGCGCTGGTGGTCTATCTGAATTTGCCGGTGGATACGCTCGGCTCCCGCTTCGGGGAGTTGCCGAGCCAGCTTCCCTGGCCGCAACTGCCGGATTTTTCGGTTGCCCGGATTATCGAGCTATTGCCCTCGGCCTTCGTCATCGCCTTTCTGGCGGCGGTTGAATCGCTGCTCTCGGCGATGGTGGCCGACAAGATGATCGAGGGGCACCACCGGCCGAATGCCGAGCTGTCCGCGCAAGGCGCCGCCAATGTTGCCTCGGCGCTGTTCACGGGGCTTCCGGCGACTGGCGCAATCGCGCGCACGGCCACGAATATCAAGGCGGGCGGGAAGACCCCGGTCGCCGGAATTGTTCATGCCGTTGTCATCCTGCTGGTGATGCTGCTGGCGGCCCCCCTCGCGGGCTATCTCGCCATGCCCGCCCTTGCCGCGCTTCTGATCGTGACCGCGTGGAACATGACGGAGCCGCATAAATGGGGCAGTTATATCCGCGGACGGAAGAGCGATATTTTCCTGTTGCTGCTGACGCTCGTCCTCACGGTGATCGTCGATCTGACGGTCGCCATCGGTGTCGGCGTGTCCATCGGCATCGCCCTCCGCCTCAGCCGCCGCAAGTCCGTCAAAAGCGACTGGTCCCCGCCGGAGAGGTGAAATCGCGCAAAATCCATCAATTGGGTTGCCGTGGCCGGGCCGGGGCGGTATAAGGCGCGGGAATTATTCCTTTTGTCTCCTTAGAATGAGCGAGTTAATAAATGGCCCTAGAACGTACTTTCTCCATCATCAAGCCCGATGCCACCCGCCGCAACCTGACCGGCAAGATCAACGCCAAGCTGGAAGAGGCCGGGCTCAAGATCGTCGCCCAGAAGCGCATCCGCATGTCCCGCGAAAATGCCGAGACATTCTACGCCGTGCACAAAGAGCGTCCGTTCTTCGGCGAGCTCTGCGACTTCATGGTTTCCGGCCCGGTTGTCGTCCAGGTCCTGGAAGGCGAGAACGCCATCGCGAAGAACCGCGAAGTGATGGGCGCAACCAACCCGGCCGACGCCGCCGAGGGCACGATCCGCAAGGAATTCGCCGAAAGCATCGAAGCCAACTCCGTGCATGGCTCCGACAGCCAGGCCAACGCCGCGATCGAGATTGCCTACTTCTTCTCCGGCTCCGAAATCCACAGCTGATCCGGACAAATCTCAAAGAAAAGGCCCGCATTTTAGCGGGCCTTTTTTATGTCTGAATGCGCCGGTTATTTCTCGGCGCCGGCCGCCTCGGATTTATCGAGGAAGGTGACCGTCTCGGCGAGGCCGCGCGGGTTCTCGCTATGCTTTAAGTGCCCGTCGATCTTGGCGCCGGGCTCGATACTGAGGGAGGCATGGACGATGTCGCCCTTGACGGTGGCGGAGGAGGTGACGGTGATTTCCTCGCCCTTGAGGTTGCCGTTGACGCCGCCACGGATGACGAGGGTGCCCGCATTGATATCGCCGGTGATCAGGGCATTCTGGCCGACGGTCAGGGTCTTCGCCTGAATATCGCCGGTGACCTGGCCATCGACCTGGATTTCGCCTTCGGAAAACAGGTTCCCCTCGATATTGAGGTTTTCGGCGATGATGGAGGGCATGGCGTTGGATCGCGCAGGCTTGGCGTCGGTCTTATTGTTATTTGAGAACATGGAGATACCTCCCTAAACAGGGTTAGTCGGCGGACGCTTTTTCAAGTTTCGGCGTCGCTTTGAACGCATATCTTCCCGCCTTGATGAAATTCATCGGATTCTGATGCTCACCTTCATAGATGATCTCGTAATGGACATGACGGCCGGTGCTTCGACCGGTAGAGCCCATCACGCCGATTTCGGTCCGATATTCGATTTTTGCGCCTTTCTTCACCAGCGCCTTCTTGAGATGGCCATAGCGGGTCTGGAAGCCGCTGCCATGATCGATGGTGACCATGGTGCCATAGGCGCCGTTGGTGCCGACAAAGGTCACCGTGCCGGGCGCGGTGGCGAGAACCTTTGAATTGCGCGGCCCCGCGATATCGACACCCGAATGAAAGGCGCTGCGCTTGGTGATCGGGTCACGCCGCTTGCCGAAGCTGGAGGTGACATAGCCGACATCCACCGGCCGCGCGAGGGGGAGCTGTTTCAGCAATGTCTGCAGGAACTCCCAATGGGCGAGGCTGGTTTCCATCTTCTGCGCCTGGGTGTAGAAATCCTGTTCCGTCTCCAGCAGTTTGCGCGCAGGCGGGAGGGCGGCGACGAACGGTCCGCCCTGTCCGGTCACCTCGTCGGAGCCGAGCAGCTTGTCCGGATCAAGGCCGGTCAGGACGATGATGTCCCGAAGCGCCGCGACGCTGGCATTGGTGCGGTCATGGATGCGGGTGATCAGTTCCTTGTTCTGGGTCGACATATGGTGCATGCGGTCGCGCAGCTCGCTCACTTCCGAGTTCAGGCGGCCTTCGGCAGCAACGCGGCTGTCGAATTCCTGCTGCAAGCTGGCGTACTGCTGGCGGGTTTCCTCCAGCTCCTCATAGATTTCGTCCTTGGTGGAGGCGTAGAGATTGACGAGATCGCGGAGCGAGGCCAGCCGCTGCACGGTCTTCTCGCGCTCGCTGAGGGCTTCGTCCCGCTCGCGCGAAATCTGGAACAGGGACTTGTTGGCCTGCATGACCTCCATCTCCAGCCGTTCGCGCCGGGCGTTGGTGGCGTGCAGGCTCTCGCCGAGGGAGCGGATGCGGTCCTCCAGCGATTGACCGCCATCGTCGCCATCCGTCGATTTCACCGCGAATTGAAGCGCCTTTTCAACGACTTCCCGGTCGGCGAGGATATCCTCAAGCCGGGCATACTGCTGGTCCAGCTCGGCCCGGGTGGCGGCGATTTGCGATTGCGCCAGCTCAAAGTCGGAGGCGACCGCGTCATAGTCGAGCTGCAGCGACAGCAGCTTCGCCTGCTGAATGGTCATTTCCCGATACTGCAGGGCGCCCGCCGTCAACAGATAGGCGAACAGCCCGCCGAAGCCGAGCAGGACGACAAAGCCCATGAGCTGCGTTCTGACGGAAAGGGGAAGATATTTCAGCTCCCCACGGGTGCGGATGATCACCTGACGGTCCGTAAAAAATTTATCGAATACGGCCTTCAGCCTCATCTAGTCATCCTGATCCGGGTTGCGTTGAACTGTACTGGGGTCCGGAATAATAAAACCGATTTTCCGGCAAACATCAACCGTCGCGCGCGGCCCCTAAAATTTGCGATTTTTTGTCTGTTTTTCCGGCAGGGGCGCGGCGAGGGGGCGATAGTATTCTTCAGGCAGTCCTGCAACCGAACGCGCATCGTCGTTAAACGGGGGTTTTAAAAGGCCTTTGAAGTTTTTTTGCACAAGCTCGCGCCAGCTCGCCGCGGGATCAAGATCGCGTTTTTCACAAAAATAGTGAAACCAGCGGCTGCCGATGGCGACGTGACCAATTTCATCCGTTAGGATTACGTTAAGGATAGCAGCGCTCTTTTCGTCGCCGATTTTGCCGAATCGGGTGATCATCGCCGGGGTGACATCCAGTCCGCGCGCCTCCAGCACCATGGGCACGACGGCGAGGCGGGCACCCAAGTCATTCCGGGTTGCCATCGCCGCCTCCCACAGGCCGTCATGGGCCGGGAAGTCGCCATAGGCGAAGCCGAGCTCGCCAACCCGTTCGGCCAGCAGTTCGAAATGGCTCGCCTCCTCGTCGCCGACCCTTACCCAGTCATCAAAGAAGGCGCGGGGCAGGTTTTCATGGGGGAAGCGGGCAACCATGTCCCAGGCAAGATCGATGGCGTTGAGCTCGATATGCTGCACCGCATGGAGCAGGGTGGCCCGCGCCTCGTCGGACTGGCCGCGGCGGCGCGGCATCTCGGCGGGCGGCAGCAGCTCTGGGCGCGCCGGTCTTGCCGGGCGGTCCGGCGGCGGGGTGTCGCCGAGGGGCATGTCGCCGCTGGATGCGCGCCAGAGAGCGGCCGCCTCATGGCTGAGCCGGGCCTTGCGGGCGGCGTCCGGCTCCTCAAGGACACGGACGGCGAGCGCGCTCAAACTCGTCACGTCAAAGGGCTTTTGCGGCGTCCAGCACGGCCTCGACATGGCCCTTGACCTTGACCTTGCGCCAGATGTTGCGGATGACGCCCTTGCCATCGACCAGGAAGGTCGCGCGCTCGATCCCCATATATTTGCGGCCATACATGTTCTTCTCGACCCAGACGCCGAAGGCTTCGCAGGTCTCGCCGTCCTCATCGGCGGCGAGCACGACGGAGAGGCTGTGCTTCTCGCGGAATTTCGCATGCTTGGCGAGGGTGTCCCTGGAGACGCCGATGACCTTCACCCCGAGCTGGTCGAACTCCTTGATCTTCTCGGAAAAGCCGATCGCCTCCTTGGTGCAGCCGGGGGTATCGTCCTTGGGATAGAAATAAAGCACAAAAGGATGCCCCTTGAGCGCGGCGAGGCTGACTTCCTCTCCACCATCCGCGGGCATATGAAAATCCGGGGCCTTTTCTCCGATTTCGGGCATGATCACTCCTTTAAAGCATGTGTAACTAAAGAGCTTAACTAACAGGTGAGGATTAAGGGGGCAAGTAAAGTAAAATTTGCAGTTATTTGCTCTCAATAGTTGTGAATTTATGGTATGTACGAGACCATAGATAGCTTGTGGGAAAAACTCTTTACTGCTTTGGGGGCGAACATGGGGATTGAAATAGTAGCAAAATTCGAACTAGAAGAACCTGATAGTCATAGGCTTCCTGCACTAGATGGCTCACAATCAATAACCGGCATTGCTCGCAGCTTAGTACTAGTGACACATTTCGCAGCAACTGGCACGATAAGGCATCGCGCACCGTTTGATTCAGGAGTGCAAGTTTATATTGAGCCTCCAAGACGAGGAAGCCTAGAAGCAATATATCAAATCGTAAGTGATCCGGGTGCCCAAATACTGGGAGGTATTGCTATCAGTGTCGCAGGTGCTGCTATTTATGATTTAACTAAGACAATTTTTTCTCGCTCAGTTGGAGCCTCTGTTGAACCTAGCACCGATGAAGTGAAAGATTTAGATTCCCAACGGGGCGGTGACTTAGATGCCTTGGTAGATGCAGTTGAACCGGCATTAAAACAAGCTCACAAAGCCGTCAATGGTGGTGCAACAAATATCTTGATCATTCAAGGCGATAAGAACGTCGTAAATTTTAATAGTAACACGAAAAATTATATTGAACGATCAGATATATCTAAGAATCCTGAAATTCGAGATGTCAGCATCGGCTCTTTTAATGCTAACAGTAATTATGGTAGAGCATATTTTCATGATTTAAACAAAACAGTACCCTTTAAATTAGACAATGATGCAAACTTTGCTACTAGAGATGCAATTTCTTATAGTTTGTATAGTTATGCTAGAGGGTTCCCGTCAGATATTGAAGTGAAATTTTTTCGAATTACATCTCCAGATGGAAGAACAAAAAGTATTATTATTACAAAAGCTTCAAAAATAGAAGAAAAGCCTTAGAATGTATTCTAATATTGGCGGATACTTTGAATATTTGATGGTCAGACGATAGATTTATTGAGCGCTTCTCAGATATTTCCCGAGCAGGCCATCGACAAACTGCTGGCTCTCTTTGAGCTTTTCGCCAAGGGCGTCGAAATCCGAGACCTGGCCGACCTCGGCGAGCGCGGTTTTAAGGGCGAGCGGGATATCGTCATCGAGGCTGCGGCTGCCGAGGCAGAGCTGCTGCAGCCCGCTGATATTGATGTAAAGCCCGGAGATGGCGATCAGCCGCTCCGCCTCCGCCGCCGGGATCAGTCCTGCCTTCCGCATCTCATGAAGCGCATCGCTGGAATTGGTTTTGAGAATTTCGGGATGCTCCGCGCCGTGGATGAGGCGCAGATACTGGCAGAGGAATTCAAGGTCCATCAGCCCACCCGCCGCATGCTTGATCGACCAGAGCGAGGAGGAGCCGAGTTCCTTCTGCACCCGCTCGCGCATGGAGAGGGTGTTCTTGCGGATTTCCTCTTTGTCGCGGGGAATTTCCCGAAGGCCGCGAAGCGCCGCCTCGGTCCGGACGGCTAGCTTTTTGTCACCGGCGACGACGCGGGCGCGGGTCAGGGCCAGATGCTCCCATGTCCAGGCATCCTCCTGATAATATTTGACGAGGGCGTCGAGCGGGAGGGCGATGGGTCCGGATTTGCCATGCGGGCGCAGGCGCATATCGACCTCGTAGAGCTGGCCCTCGCCGGTGAAGACGCTGATGGCGTTGATATAACGCTGGCTCAGCCGGTTGAAGAAGACGCCCGCCGAGACCGGCTTTTTGCCGTCCGTGGTCATGTCTTTCTCCGGCGTCTGGAACAGGAAGATCAGGTCCGCATCCGAGGCCGGGGTCATCTGGTGACTGCCGAGCTTGCCCATGCCGATGACCGCGAACTCGCCGCCCGGCACGACACCGTGATTGATCGCGAGTTCCGCCCGCACGTGGGGGAGCAGGGCGTCCAGCACCACCTCTGCCACATCGGAGAAGGCGCGGCCCGCGGCCACGGTTGCGCCAAGGCCGGTGCCGTGATCGACATTGTCAAGGATTTGCGCGCCCAAGCGGAACTTCTGGTCATTGGCCCAGCGGCGGGTGAAATCCAGCACGTCCTGAAAATCGCGCGCGGTGGAGAGGATGAGCTCCAGATCCTCGGCCAGTATATCGCGGCCCGGCAGCGCCGACATGAATTCCGTATCCAGCACCCCGTCCAGCAGCATCGGGTTCTGCGCCAGCTTCTCCGCGAGGTCCGGCGCCATGCCCATGATCCGCGCGACCAGCTTCAGCAGGCTCGGATGCGCCTTGAACAGGGAGAAGAGCTGCACCCCGGCCGGGAGTTTCTGCAGGAAGATATCGAAGCGTGTGAAGGCGGCGTCCGGGTTGCTGGTCTCGCCAAGGCATTCCAGCAGCCGCGGCATCAGCCCGGTCAGGGTCTGTTGCGCCCGCACCGTGCGCGTCGCCCGATAGCGGCCATGATGCCATTCGCGGATTTTCTGCGAGATCGCGGCCGTATCCTCGAACCCCAGCTCGGCGAGGGAATTGAGGGTTTCCGGGTCATCCTCCGCCCCGGTGAAGACGAGCCGCCCGGCCTTGCGGTCCGGCGTCTCCTCGAACGCGAAGAGGGCATCGTAATGGCGCTGCACGGTCTCCAGCGTCGCGCGCAGATCGCGGCGGAATGCATCCGCCTCGTCATAGCCGAAAAAGACGCCGAGCTTGCGAAAGGTTTCCGGATCGTCGGGGAGGAGCTGGGTCTGCTCGTCATGGGTCATTTGCAGGCGATGTTCCAGCTCGCGCAGGAAGATATAGGCTTCCTTCAGTTCCTGCTGCACCGACGGGTCGGTCTTGCCCTCCTCCTGCAGGCCCTGTAGCGTGCCGAGGGTTGTCGGATCGCGTAAATTGGGATTGCGTCCGCCCTCGATCAGCTGCTGGGTCTGGCAGAAGAACTCGATCTCGCGGATGCCGCCGCGGCCGATCTTGATGTTATGCCCCTCCAGCGAGATTTTGGAGAACCCCTTGTGGGTGTGGATTTGCGACTTGATCGCCTGGATATCCTCGATGGCGGCAAAATCCATGGATTTGCGCCAGATGAAGGGGGTGAGGAAGTCGACGAACTCCTGCCCTGCCGCCAAGTCCCCGGCGATGGGCCGCGCCTTGATCATGGCCGCCCGTTCCCAGTTCTGGCCCTGGCTTTCGTAATAGACATGGGCGGCGCCGATGCCAAGTGCGATGGGCGTTGCGCCGGGATCGGGCCGGAGCCGGAGATCGGTGCGGAAGACATAGCCGTCGCGGGTCCTCTCCTGCATCATGGTGACAAGATCGCGGGCAATGCGCACGAAGCAGTCCTGCATGGATCGGCGGCCGGTGTAGGTGATCTTGTCGCCATCGAACAGGACGATCACATCGATATCGGAGGAATAGTTCAGCTCCCGCGCACCGAGCTTGCCCATGCCGATGATGATCAGGCCGCTGTCCTTTGTTGGATCGTCGGGATGGGGCAGGGTAAGGTCGCCTTTCTCCGCCGCCGCCGCCAGCAGATGCCGGCAGCAAATCTCGACCGCGGCACCCGCGAAATCGGAGAGCACGCCGGTTATCTCCATCAGCGGCCAGACCTTGCCAAGGTCCGCGAGTGCCGTCAGCAACGCAATGCGCCGCTTGGCGATGCGCAGCGCCGCCATCACCGCATCGCGCTCTGCGGTGAGCGGGGTGGCGCTTTCCATCTCCTCATAGATCCAGCGCAAGGCCGGTTCTGCCCCGTCCTCCACCATATGCCGGAGCAGCTGTGGCTCGGCGAGCAGGCAGCTGCTCAGAAACGGGCTGTTGCCGAAGATGGCGTTCAGGATATCGGGACCCTTGGCCATCCCGTCCAGCTTGGCGGCGAAATCGGCGAGGGCCGGGTCTTCCGCCGTGACCTCGCGCCAGCTTTCAAGGCCGACGGCCAGAAGCTCCGCATCCCCTGCGGCGGGGAGGTTCCGCACGATCTCGGCGAACGGCTTTTTTTGGGCTTGCGCGATATCCTGCATTCCTAATCCGGGTTGTTTGGTTTACGATGACGCCCTAATTATCAGATCAGACTTTTTTTATACAAGCCTTATTAAAAATCGAGTTGAAAGCGAACATTTCAGTTGGTCAGATCCACTTCCAGATTATTGTACCGGACCCTGATGGGGGTCGTCGTATTGGTTTTTATTGCCGCGCTGGCGCTGGTGGCGGCCTTGGCCCGGGGGCCGGTCTCGCTGACCTTCTTCACTCCCTATATCGAGCAGGTACTGGCGGCGCAATATCCCGACTATGAGCTGTCCTTCAGCAATATCGGGCTTGAATGGAACGGTCGCGACAAGAACCTGGTGGTGGCGGTGGATAACCTGGAGGTGTCTGAGGAGAACCGGCGCGTTGCCTCGATCCCCGATGTCACGGTGGTGTTCAGCGGCGAGGCGCTGCTAAGGGCGCGGATCGCCCCGGCGGAGCTGGAATTTACCGGCCTGCGCATCCGGCTGAACCGGGATGGCAATGGTGTGGTCAAGCTTGGCTACGACAATGCAATAATGCGCGATACCCCGCAAACCACCCCCACACCCGAGGCGGCGGACACGGCGGAGGCTGCGGCGCGGAACGGCTTTCTCGAAGTCCTGCAGGAACTCAGCCGCGAGCCGGACCCGGAGCGGCTCACCGGCTATCTCGAACGGCTGGAAGTCTATGATTCGTCCGTCTTTATCGAGGATGAAATCCTTGAGAGATTCTGGCGGGTGACCGGCGCCGATGTCTTTGTCTGGCGGGAGGAACATGGTCTCCGCGGGCAGGCGAGCGGCGCCATCAGGATCGGCAACGAGACGGTCTCCCTCGTCGCGCTTGGCGATTATGACCGGGAACTCAAGCGCACGGAGATCGACGGCCAGTTCTCCGATCTGCCGCTGCCGCTGGTCGGCGCGCAGGTGCCGGAGCTGGAGATGCTGAAAGGGGTCGATCTCAACCTGACGGGCCATGTCAATCTGGAGCTGGATGAAACCTTCCGCTTCGAAACCATGGGATTTGACCTCCGCGCGAATGACGGGCGGGTCGACCTGCCGGATCTTTACCATGAGCCGCTCCCCGTCGAGAGCCTCTTCGTCGCCGGAGAGGTGACCGGCGATTTCAGCGAGGTCCGCCTTGATACGATCGAGGCGAAAACCCTCGGTGCGACCATGGAGATGACGGGGACTGTCGAGATTGCCGAGGTTGGCACCGGCCTTACGCTGGATGGCAGTCTGGCCAATCTGCAGGTCAATGACATCGGCCGTTTCTGGCCCTATTCCATGGCGTCGAACGGCTATGACTGGGTGACGGCGAATATCCGCGAGGGGGTTGTGCCTTCCGGTACCTACAAGATCAACCTGCCCGCCGGGGCGCTGGAAAGCGGCGACATACCGGAAGGGGCGGTCGATCTGCGCTTCGACCTCAAGGGGGTGACCGCGAATTACTATGCGCCGCTGCCGAAGGTGACCGATATCACCGGCAGCGCGGTGCTGACGGAAACCGGCGTTACCATCAAGGACATGACCGGCCGCCTCGGGACATTGGAAGTGACGTCGGACAATGTGACGATTGACGAGTTCGACAAATATGACCAGCTTGCCGATATCCAGATCCATGTCACCGGCAACAGCCGCGAGATGTTTACCTTTCTCGATCTGGAACCGCTGGGCTTGATCTCGCCATACGGGATCGTGCCCTCGGCCATGACCGGGGAGGGGGCGGTCGATGCGTCCTTCAAGTTTCCGCTCCGCTTTGATCTCACGCTGGAAAAGGTCGACTACTGGGCGAAGGGCGCGTTCACTGATGCGACCATCCCGAAAGTGGCTGGGGATATCAACCTGACCGGCGGCGATCTGAAGGTCGCGGTCGATCCGAAAGGCGTCACCGTGGGTGGCACGGCGAAGCTTAATGTGGTGCCGGTAACGATTTCGGCGGAAAGCTGGTTCAGCGGCCCGCGGGAGGGGAACCGGCTCTATCATGTGACGGGAGAGATTGACGAGGCGGGGCGCGCCTCCCTCGATATCGCCTCGCCCTATCTGACCGGGCCCATGGCCGCCGATATCCACCTTGAGACGACACCGGAAGGGGCTGCTTCGGGCAAGGTTGATATCGATTTCGCGAAGACCGAAATTTCGCTTGAGCCGTTGCACTGGACGAAGGAGGCGGGCGTTCCCGGCCGCGTCACTGCCGATCTCGACGTGACGGCAGAGGATGTCGCGATGCTTTCCAATATCGTGGCGGAGGTCGGCGACATGAAGGCGACCGCCACGGCGGTGCTGAAAGACGGGCTGCTCAGCAGCCTGACGGTGCCGAAGGTGACCTATGGCGAGAATGACTTCGCCCTCGACTTCACGCAGGCCGCCGCCAATCAGATGAACGTCCGCCTGCACGGCGCGCAGTTCGACCTCAAACCCTTCGTCGTTGCCACCTATGACCTCAACGAGGCGGATATCGACGGCCCGGAGGATGATCGGGTAATCGAAGTCGAAGTGGAGGTCGATCGGGCGCTGATGGATGACGGCCTGACCCTCGATATGGTGCGGGCGGATATGCAGATCGAGGGGAATCTGATCATCGACGGCATGGCGACGGGCAAGTTCGCGGGCGAGAAATCCTTCAATTTTGAAATTGCGCGCAATGGCGACACGCGGACCGTCAGCTTTGTCTCCGACGATGCGGGCTCGCTCTTTCGCGGGCTCGACCTCTATGACGATTTCCGCGACGGCGCGTTGAAACTGACCGCGGAGATTGACGATACGCAAGAGAGCCGCCCGGCCAAGGGCACGATCGAGATCAAGGATGTGCGGGTCGTCAATGCGCCGGTGCTCGGCAAGATCCTCACCGTCGGCTCCCTCGGCGGGATCGTCGATCTGTTGCGCGGGGACGGTATTGTCTTTGCGACGGTGGAGGGACCCTTTACCTATGAGAACGGCGTTTTCCAGACCAAGGACTTCCGCGCCGTCGGCTCCATCGGCATCACTTTTAACGGAACCGTGGACCAGCCCGCCAACAAGATTGATGCCTTCGGGACGGTGATCCCGTCCTATACGCTGAACTCCATGCTTGGGAATATACCGATCCTCGGTACGCTGCTGGTCGGTCGGCAGGGGGAGGGGATATTCGGCTTCTCCTATGAGGTGTCCGGCGGGATGGAAAACCCGGATATCGATGTCAACGCCGTCTCGGCGCTGGCCCCCGGCATCCTCCGCCGGATGTTCTTCGAACCCTGGGACCAGGACGACATAGAACCGCCGAGCACGAACGCACCGGGCGCCCGCCAGAACCCGTAATTCCCGGCGACGTCGGCGGGCGTGGCCCTCAGACCGGCTGGATCAGGTAATGGCGCTTCTTGCCCGCAGAGAGCTTGATCCGTCCGTCGCTATCCAGATCATCGAGGGTGAGCATGGCCTTCTCGTCGGCGATTTTCTCGTCATTCATGCGCGCCCCGCCGCCCTTGATCAGTTTCCGTGCCTCGGAACTCGAAGCACAGAGACCGGCCTTCTGGAACAGGGCGAAGGCGGGAATGCCGTCCGCAAGTTCGGCGCGCGGGATTTCCAGCGTCGGCAACCCTTCCGCCGTCTGTCCCATCTCGAAGGTCTGGCGCGCGGTTTCGGCGGCGGCCTCGGCGGCGGCCTTGCCATGGGCCATCTCGGTGCAGGCATCGGCGAGGATTTTCTTCGCTTCGTTCAGCTCCGCCCCGTCGAGTTTTTCGAGCCGTTCAATCTCCGCGACCGGCACCTCGGTGAAGAGCCGGAGGAACTTGCCGACATCCGCATCCTCGGTATTGCGCCAGAACTGCCAGTAATCATATGGGCTCAGCATGTCTTCATTGAGCCAGACCGCGCCGCCCGCTGTCTTGCCCATCTTCGCGCCCGACGCGGTGGTGAGCAGCGGCGAGGTGAGGCCGAACAGCGAGAACCCGTTCGTCCGGCGGCCAAGCTCGACCCCGTTGACGATATTGCCCCACTGGTCGGAACCGCCGCATTGCAGCGTGCAGTTATATTTCTTCTTCAGCTCGACGAAGTCATAGGCCTGCAGGATCATGTAGTTAAACTCGAGGAAGGTCATCGACTCCTCGCGTTCCAGCCGCAGCTTCACGCTGTCGAAGGAGAGCATCCGGTTGATCGAGAAATGCGGGCCGTAGTCGCGCAGGAACTGGATGTATTTGATGTCGTCCAGCCAGTCGGCATTATTGACCATGATGGCGTCCGTCGGGCCATCGCCGAAGGTGAGGAATTTTTCGAACACCTTCTTGATGCCGTCCATATTCTCCTGGATGACCGCATCGGTGATCAGCGGACGGCTTTCGTCGCGACCGGTTGGATCGCCGACTTTCGTCGTCCCGCCGCCCATCAGCACGATCGGCTTGTGCCCGGCCTGTTGCAGGCGACGCAGGATCATGATCTGCATCAGGCTGCCCGCATGCAGGCTCTTCGCCGTGCAGTCGAAGCCGATATAGGCGGTCACGATCCCCTCAGCAAAGGCTTTATCCAGCGCGTCTAAATCTGTACATTGGTGCAGGTAGCCGCGTTCGGTGAAGACTTTCAGGAAGTCGGAGCGTAATTCGGTCATGGACGTATTCTGTTCTAAATGAGGTTCAAGAGCGCCATCGTTTAGCACATATGGGACGTCTTTTAAAAGTGCGGGATGAGAAATGATGCAGAATAAGCAAAAACAGGGTGAAACGGCGCCGCTCCGCGCCCTCGGGCTGATGAGCGGGACGTCGCTCGACGGGGTCGATGCGGCGATTATCGAAACCGACGGGGTCACGGTCAAATCCTTCGGTCCGGTGCGCTCGGTGCCCTATGAGGCGGGCTTTCGGGCGCGGTTGCGGGATTTGCTCGGGAAAGAAAGTGCCGGGGCGGATATTATCGCCGATTTTACCGCCGCACAGGCCGAGGCCGCGCTGACGCTGCTGGCCGAGAATGATCTCACGCCCGCCGATATCGATGTGATCGGCTTTCACGGCCAGACCATCTTTCACGATCCCGCCAACTGCCTGACCGTGCAGATCGGTGACGGCGCAATGATGGCGGAGCTGACCGGCATCGATACGGTGGCCGAATTCCGCCATGCCGATGTCGCCGCCGGCGGGGAGGGAGCGCCCTTTGCCTCCCTCTATCACCGAGCGCTGGCGAAATCGCTGGATGGGCCGCTGGCCGTGCTCAATCTCGGCGGGGTCGGCAATGTCACCTATATCGACGGGGACGAGGCGCTGGCCTTCGATACGGGACCGGCGAATGCGCTCATGGATGACTGGGTGCTGCGCCATACCGGCGCGCCTTTCGATGACGGCGGGCGGATTGCAGCGAACGGTGTCGTCAATGCGGCGGCGCTCGCGAAGCTGCTCGATCACCCGTATTTCGACCTTACACCGCCCAAGAGCCTTGATCGGGACCAGTTCCCGGTGAAAGAGGCGATTGAGGGCCTCGGCCTTGAAGAAGGGACGGCAACCCTGCTCCGCTTCACGGTGGAAAGCATCCGCCGCGCTCTCGATCATTTGCCGGGCAAGCCTAAGCGCTGGCTGCTGACCGGCGGCGGGCGCAAGAATCCGGAACTGGTCAGATGCATTGCCGAGGTCGTGGAGGCTCCGGCGGAACCGGTGGAGGCTGTCGGCTGGCGCGGCGATGATCTGGAGGCGGAGGCCTTTGCCTTCCTCGCGGTCCGCTCCTTGCGCGGTCTGCCGCTCAGCCTGCCGACGACGACGGGCGTGCCGGAACCGATGCCGGGCGGCGTGCTGTATCCTGCTCCGGTGCTGAAACGCGAGAGCGCCCGAGGTTAGTCTTCCTCGTCCTCGCCGTTGAGCCGCATGTCGAGATAGGCATCGACAGATCTCATCAACGCATCCTGATGGCCTTCGAAGAAATGGTCGGCATCGGGAATCTCGTCATAATCGATGGTGATGCCTTTCTGCGCCTGCAGCTTCTCGACCAGCTTCTTGATGTCCCGGCGCGGCACCAGCACGTCCTTGTCGCCATGGATGATGATGCCCGACGACGGGCAGGGCGCGAGGAAGGAGAAGTCATACATATTCGCGGGCGGCGCGACCGAGATAAACCCGGCAATCTCCGGCCGCCGCATCAGGAGCTGCATGGAAATCCAGGCGCCGAAGGAAAAGCCGCCGATCCAGACGGCGGGGGCGTTCGGATTGTGGGTCTGCATCCAGTCGAGGGCGGCGGCGGCATCGGAGAGTTCGCCGACGCCATGGTCATAATCGCCCTGGCTGCGGCCGACGCCGCGGAAATTGAAGCGGAGCACGGAAAAGCCGCGCTTTTTGAAGGTGGTGAACAGGTGGTAGACCACCTTGTTGTTCATCGCCCCGCCATATTGCGGATGCGGGTGCAGAACCAGTGCGAGCGGCGCATTGGGATCGTCGGAATGATGGTAACGCCCTTCAAGGCGTCCTTCAGGTCCATTAAAAATAACGTCTGGCATTTATCTTATTGTTCCTAATACAGCTTCGTTATGGCGCAGGAATGATCTCGCTCGGGCTCAAATTCCGATTCATGCCCGGTGATTTCCGTCACAGGAATGCGGATGCGATCCTTGACGGTACCCCCGATATGCATATATCTGTTAAATATGGGCGCTTTGAACCTCAGGTGAATTCCGCTACAAGAGCGGCACAATACAGAAGGTAAGGGCAAATGTTCAAGCATATTAGCGAAGAAATTAGCTGCGTGATGGAACGCGACCCGGCGGCACGGAGCCGGATCGAGGTTGCGCTGCTCTATCAGGGCTTCCACGCGGTCGTCCTGCATCGCCTCGCCCATTGGCTGTGGGAGCGGAACTGGCGGCTGCTCGCGCGGCTGTTGTCGCAGTTCAGCCGCTTCCTTACCGGCATCGAAATTCACCCCGGCGCGAAGATCGGCCGCAAGTTCTTTATCGACCATGGCATGGGCGTCGTGGTCGGGGAAACGGCGGATATCGGCGATAATGTAACGCTGTATCACGACGTGACGCTGGGCGGTGTCGCGCCCTCCATCGATTCCGATGCACAGCGCGGCGTGAAGCGCCATCCGACATTGCAGGACGGTGTGATCATCGCCTCCGGCGCGCAGATCATCGGCCCGATCACGGTCGGCAAATGCGCCCGCGTCGGCGCCAATTCGGTCGTGCTGAAGGATGTGCCGGATCATACGACGGTCGTCGGTGTGCCCGCGCGCGCCGTCAGCGCCTCGAAAAAGGACCGGCTGGACGAGAGATTCGCGGCCTATGGTGTCGGCAATCACGATCTGCCCGACCCGGTCTTCAAGGTGATGGATGGCCTGCTCGACAAGGTGCAGTCGCTGTCCATGCGGGTTGAGGAGCTGGAGCAGGAACGCCGCGATGCCGCCGACGCGCCGATTGCGATCAAGCCCAAGAAAAAGCCCGCCACGACGACGGGCACGAAAACCAAGTCCTGACACCCTGATGTAAACCGCCTGCGGCGGGACAGATAACCGCCATGAGCAAAGCCGTCTATCTCGACTATAACGCGACCGCGCCGATCCACTCCGAGGTGGTGGAGGCGATGGCGGCGGTGATGACGGCGGGCGGCAATCCGTCCTCCGTGCATCAGTCGGGGCGGACGGCACGCAATAGGGTGGAAGAGGCGCGCGCCGCCCTTGCCGATCTCATCAACTGCAAATCCCCGGAAATCATTTTCACCTCCGGCGGGACGGAGGCGAATAATTTCGCCCTCTCGACGGCGGGGGAGAGGCCGTTGTTCGTCTCTGCGGCGGAACATGATTCGGTGCTGGCCGCCGCCGGTGAGAGTGCGGTGCGCCTGCCGGTCACGCCTGACGGCATTCTCGATATGGATGTGCTGCGGGCGGCGCTGGCGGCGGCGGAAACCCCGGCCTTTGTCTCCGTCATGCTCGCGAATAACGAGACCGGCGTGATCCAGCCGATCCGCGAGATCGCCGATATCGTCCATGAGCAGGGCGGATTGCTCCATTGTGATGCCATTCAGGCCGTCGGCAAGATACCGGTCGATTTCAAGGCGCTCGGCGTCGATCTGATGTCTGTCTCCGCCCATAAATTCGGCGGCCCGCAAGGGATCGGCGCGCTGATCCTGCGCGAGGGACTTGCTGTGCCCGCCTTTATCCGTGGCGGCGGTCAGGAGCTGGGCCGCCGCGCCGGAACCGAGAATGTCGCCGCCATTGCCGGGCTCGGTGTTGCCGCCGCTGCCGCCGGGGCCATCATCGCGCAAGGGGAGGCGATCGCCGCGCTCCGCGACCGGATGGAGGCACGGATCAGCGAGATATCGCCTGCAAGCCGGATTTACGGGCGCAAGGCCGCCCGCCTGCCCAACACCAGCGCCATTGAAATGCCGGGGGTTGCCTCAGAGTTGCAGGTCATGTCCTTCGACCTTGACGGTTTCGCGGTCAGCGCCGGTTCCGCCTGTTCGTCGGGAAAGGTGAAGGCGAGCCATGTCCTCAGCGCCATGGGCGCGAGCGAGGAGGCGGCGGGCACCGCGATCCGCGTCAGCCTTGGCTGGCGGACAAGCGATGCCGACATCGACGCCTTCATTGACAGCTGGGGCCGGCTCTATAAGCGGAAATCCCCGAAATTTGCGGCCTAGACAAGAGACCAGGGGGCAGGTTAAGTAGACAGTCACAGAAGTTCAGGAGTTTGACCCCGCATGCCGAAAATGACCTTTATCAAACCTGATGGCAGCCGCCAGGAAGTCGATGCGCCGCTCGGCCACACGATCCTGGAGATCGCACACCAGAATAATATCGATCTGGAGGGCGCCTGCGAGGGGAGTCTCGCCTGTTCCACCTGCCATATCATCGTGAGCGATGAGGATTTCGAGCGCCTGCCGGAAGCGACCGAGGATGAGGAGGACATGCTCGATCTCGCCTATGGCCTGACGCGGACCTCCCGCCTTGGCTGCCAGATCGAGATCACCGAGGAACTGGACGATCTGGTCGTGACCCTGCCCGCAGGCTCGAACAACATGATGCTGTGATGGCTGCGGGACTTTTCGACAGACTGAAGGCCGATAACGCCGCCGCCTGGGAAACCTATACCCGGCATGAGTTCGTCAAGGGCATCCAGTCGGGCAAGCTGCCGCGCGAAGCTTTTGAGTTTTACCTCAAGCAGGATTATCTGTTCCTGATCCAGTTCGCGCGGGCCTATGCGCTGGCGATTTTCAAGGCGGACAATATGGCGGAGATGCGCTTCGCCCTTGAAGGGGTGAAAGCCATCCTCGATGTCGAGACCGGGCTGCATGTGGACTATTGCGCCGACTGGGGGATTCCTGAGAAAGATCTCGAAACACTGGAAGAGGCGCCGGAGAATGTCGCCTATACCCGCTTCGTGCTGGAACGCGGCATGGCGGGGGATCTGCTCGACCTGATGGTGGCGCTGGCGCCCTGCGCCATCGGCTATGGGGAAATCGGTCTCGCCCTTGCCGAATCCCGCGATACCAAGATCGAAGGCAATCCCTATATTTCCTGGATCGAGATGTATGCGGGCGCGGAATATCAGGAACTGGTCGCCGGAATGACCGCGCAGATAGACGAGATTGCCGTCACGCGCTTCACCGAGCCTAGATTTGCCAGCCTCTCCAAAACCTTCGGCACCGCCACCAAACTCGAAGCCGACTTCTGGCAGATGGGTCTTAACGCGGTTTAGGCGGAGACGGAGGTGTAACCGGCGTCAGGCACATATCATCGAACCTGCGAAGCGTATGCTTATCCATTACGCCCGCTTTATGAAGATCTGAGGCGGTCTCATGGGTTGCCTTGAGAGCTTCACTTCGATATTTTCCTGCCATCTTATTCAACCTTTGAGATAGTTTTGATATATAATTCGATAATTATAAAAACAATCACTTAGTGAGCTCGGGCTGATGTTTTTTTCTGATGAAGATCTAGAGAAGATTGAAGAAGAGTATATCTGGATAGATGAGAAATTTCATGATCTCACAGAAAAGTACGTTCTCTATGAATACCGTAATGAAAGATCCCAAGAATATGCGAAACATGGATTTAGTCGCCGTCTAGGGACCCTAACACACTGTTTGCATAACATATTTAGATTAATACCACCTGAGCGCACTGATATTCCGGCCGCTGAAGAAATATCAGATGTTACAATCAACATACAGGCGTTCGTATTCAATGCTTTTGGTTGTTTGGATAACCTTGCATGGATTTGGGTAAAGGAAGCCGATCTTACAATGGTGAACGGTTCGGATTTACCTAATGTTTATGTGGGGCTCCGTGAAAAGAACAAATTGGTGAGAGCTTCTTTTAGGCCGGAATTCCGAGAATATTTGAAATCAATAGATAAGTGGATTGGTAATCTCGAAGATTTTCGTCACGCTTTAGCTCACAGAATTCCTTTATATATTCCGCCTTATTGTATTCCGGAAGACAATAGGGATGCTTACGAACACCTTGAAAAACAAAAGTTTCAGTGCAGCAGTGCGGAATGGGAGCGTCTAGATGCGGAGCAAATGGAATTATGCCATTTTGCGCCGATTATGCAGCATTCTTTTGGAGAAAAATCTAGACCAATTGTTTTTCATGCCCAAGTCATCGCTGATTTCAATACAATTATCGAGTTAGGGCTAAAAATCCTCGAAGAACTAACGATTAAAAAAGCTGACAGTTCTTAATCACTTTTTTTCACGCCGTCTTTCAGGGTCCAGGCGACGTCGTACTCCTTGACGTAATCGCTATGGGTGACGAGGCCGCCTTCCTCTGTCCAGTAATGCAGCAGATATTCCGGCGGCTCGAACGCCGTGCCGAGCTCGTTGTTGTCCCCGAGCAGCAGCCGCACCTGATGCGAGGTGGAGGGGCAGGTCTGAACCAGCGTGCCGCCCGCCAGCTTCTGGATGGCCCGGTGCAGATGCCCGCAGAGCACCCGCTCGACCGTGTCATAGCGGCTGATCACATCAACGAAGTCGTCCATGTCGAGCAGGCCCATCGCGTCCATGCTGGTCAGGCCCGTCTTGAACGGCGGATGATGCAGGAGGATGACGACAGGGCGCGCGGCCTCCTTGCTGATTTCCTCCTCCAGCCAGGCAAGCTGCACCTCGCCGAGATGACCCTGCGGCTTGCCATGGATGTTGGTGTCGAGCGCGATCAGCTTGAGCGGCCAGCCGTCCACCACATAGTTGAGCGTGCCGGAACTCGGCAGATAGTCATGATCGGGAAAGGCCTTGCGCAGGAGCGTGCAGTCGTCATGATTGCCGGGCAGCAGATAGACCGGCATCTCGAACTCCGCGACGATCTCCTTCAGGATCACATATTCCTCCGCCTTGGCGCTGTTCACAAGGTCGCCGGTGAGGAAGACGATATCGGGGCGGTTGACGCTCCCGTTCACATGGCGGACCGCGTTGCGCAGCTTTTCCGCCGGATGATAGAGCTCTGAGAACTCATCTTCCGGGACGGCGATATGGGTGTCACTGAGCTGCGCGATCAGCATTGACCTATCCTTTTTCCTTCACAAGCGAGAGCATGTCCCGGGTGCGGACAAACTTGCGCCGCGGTGATTTCTCGCCCGCGCGGGCCACTTCCGCCGCATCGATCTTTTTCCAGTCATCGAAGGAGACCGCATGGATGCCTTTTTCCTTGCACCAGGCATCCAGCCCCGCCGGGCCCAGCTTTGCCGGATCGCCGCCGCCTTCGAAATCGGCGAGCATTTTATCGACGACATTCTGGCTGTCGATGCGGTTGGTGCCGATGGTGCCGGACGGGCCGCGCTTGGCCCAGCCGACCACATAGAGCCCCTCGGCGACGCGCCCCTCGTCATTCTTGATGATGCCTTTCTCGACGGGCAGGCCTTCCAGGATGCCCATCTCATAGCCGATACAGGTGACCAGCAGCTGGCAGTCGATCTCATAGGTCTCCCCGGTG
Source organism: uncultured Sneathiella sp. (assembly GCF_963976355.1). NCBI lineage: Bacteria > Pseudomonadati > Pseudomonadota > Alphaproteobacteria > Sneathiellales > Sneathiellaceae > Sneathiella > uncultured Sneathiella sp. The sequence goes on along the minus strand of NZ_CAXBKA010000003.1, from coordinate 343,164 downwards.
CCGACGGCCTTGCCATCGACGATCCTGTTCCGCTCGAACCGGACGCCGCTGATCGCGTCATTGCCCAGAATCTCGACCGGGCTCGCCAGGAAATCGAGATGGATGGAGCGGCCCTCGACGCCATGGCCGGGGGTGATATGCTCGAAACTGCGCAGGAGATCGAGGTTGGTGTTGATCACCCGCTCCTCCTTCTTGTCCTCCGACGTGAAGTCCTCCGGCAGCTTGGATTTGTCCGTATAGGGCCTGGCGGAGGTCAGCTCGGCGAACTCGCTTAGTTCCTTGGAGGAGAACTGCGCATTCTCCGGCGCCCGGCGGCCGACCACATGCACGCATTTGAGCGGGCTCTTGAAAATCTCGCTGGCCGCATGTTCGGCAAGATCGGAGGTGACCATCTCCCCTTCCGTCCGCATCAGGATGCGCGCGACATCGAGGGCGACATTGCCATTGCCGATGACGACCGCCGTCTCGATATCGAGATCGGGCACCGCCTCGCGGAATTCCGGATGGCCGTTATACCAGTAGACAAAAACCTGCGCGCCGAAGACACCGGCCTTGTCCTCTCCGGGGATGCCGAGACTGCGGTCCTTCGGCGTGCCTGTGGCGATCACCACCACGTCATACAATTCGCGCAGCTTGTCGAGCGGGATATCCGTGGCCAGGCCGACATTGCCGACGAAGCGGACATTGTCATTCTCCATCACCTTGTCATAGGCGCGGGTGACGGCCTTGGTGGTCTGGTGGTCCGGGGCGACCCCGGCGCGGACCAGCCCGTAGGGCGTCGCCAGTTTATCGAGAATATCTATGACACTGTCGGGGTTTTTCTTGACGATGGCGCCTGCGGCATACATCCCTGCCGGCCCCGAACCGACGATACAAATCTTTAAGCTAGGGTCAGGAGCCATTAGTTTACTCCGTTCTGCGTTTCACCCAAGTTTTCTGGCCAGGAATGCGTTTGCAGTAAACCTGGTGGGTTTTCAAAACCGCATGACGCCGCCAGAGGGCTTGGGTGAAGCGCCCTTCGGGGTTGGAGGGGAGGCGAAATCTGCGGCGTAAACCGTCCTTGAATATGCGCAGGCATGTCCTGCGTCCGATTTCCTTGCATCTTTCTCCTCCCCTCCAACCAGAACTGCAGTAAATTAATGGTTCCTGACCCTTACTGACATTTTCCCCGGCTCATTATTGTTATTGAACTGCCATTACACGATCTAGCTTTTCTTCAATCCGCCGAAGCGCCGGTAGAACTCGTCCGGGGCGGGCGGGAGTCTCCCTGTCTCATCTTCAAGCACAGTCATCAAATGTTGCTCCGCGCCCTCCCAGACGCGGCGGTAGATGTCCTGAAACAACGCCCGTGCCCGGTTGCCGTTCCAGCCGGCGGGTAACAGTTCCGCCGGGAGCATCGGGTCCCTGAGCAGGACCCGCCTGTAATCATGCACCAAGAGGCTGCGAATGATAAAACATTTTTTTTCATCGAAAGTTGCGGCGTCCGTCTCCGGCGTCGCGAATATGCTGAAATGATCGATAAAGCGGTTGTAGTCCGCCTCCAGGCTTTTGAGGTTCCAGCCCTTGGTGACGAGGATATCCGGAGCATCGAAGGGGGTGTCGGCGGGGCTGGCGCCGCTCAGGATCGTGACCTTGCCGGTGAGGTCGAGGTCCTGCAGCAATGTCTCGACGCTGTCCTTCGTCGCTGTCGGATGGGCATGGACACCCGCGCCGAGATCGCCGAAGCCGAGCCAGCCGAGCGCGGTTTCAAGGCGGCGGCGGTCCGCATCGGTCAAAAGCCGCCGGGCAACGAACAGCAGCAGCCAGTTCCCATTCCACGGAATGTCGCCACTTGCGTAAATCCGGTGCGTTGCCTCGGCGAAGCGGTGGCGCCCCGATTGCGTCAGGCTGTAGTAGCTGCGCCGGCCCATCTGCTCGGAGGAGAGAATGCCGTCTTTTTGCAGCCGGAAGACGGCGGTGCGCACCACCCGCTCGTTCAGCCCCAGCGCCGCGACGAGATTGATCAGGCTGCCAAGCCAGACGGTGCCGCCATGCGGGGCGACGCCATCACCCCAGACCGTGACCAGCAGGGATTTCGCCTTCAGATCGAGTTTTTGGAAGAGGGCGGGGATCAGCGGGTCCGTCTTCAGCGGCCTGTTCATGCGGCGCCCCGCTGTGAAGGACAGAAGACCCTGTTCCGGTTCCCGTTTGGTTGCGCCACCTTAATCCCTTAGCTTCTTGTTTTGATTTTTCGTCATATCCTATATAGTCGCTAATGATTTTAGGGGGCAACTTACCAAAAGTAATGCAGAATCTTGATAAAATTGAGCTGCTCAGCCGACTGACGACGGAGGAACGGGCGGAGATTGCGTCGAAATGCGTCTGGCGGACCTTTGCCGCCAATGAGCAGATACTGGAGCGCTCGACCGACAGCCGCGACATGTATTTCGTTGTCGAGGGCAGCGTTAACATCGTGAACTACGGCGTCTCGGGCCGCGAGGTAACCTACGCCACGGTCGGAGAGGGGCAGTATTTCGGCGAGCTGTCGGCGATTGACGGCCGGGCGCGCTCGGCCAATGTGGTCGCCAATGCGCGCTGCCTGCTCGCCAGTCTCAGTCCGGAGAGTTTCCAGGACCTCTTGATGCGGAACCCGGCGATCATGATGTCGGTGCTGCAGCGGCTGGTACGGATCATCCGCATCAATGACGACCGTATCCTCGATCTCTCCACCCTCGGTGCGGTGCAGCGGGTGTGTCAGGAACTTCTCCGCATGGCGGAGCCGGACCCGGTAACGGCGAACAGCTGGCTGATCTATCCGATGCCGACCCAGAGCGTGATCGCCAGCCGTGTCTCGACGACGCGGGAGACGGTGGCCCGCGTGCTCGGCCAGCTTGCCCACGAAGGAATGGTGCTGAAAAAGGGCAAGACGCTGTACCTGAAAGACAAGGGCGCGATCGAGGATTATATCAAGACGCTGGCCATGACCTCGGGCCAGAGCGGGCGCTGACGGTTCGCCGGGCCGCGCCTCAGCTCTCGCTGATGGTGACGGACTTGACCAGCGCCCAGACCGGCGTTTCCTTCTTGATCTTCATCTCCTCGAACGAGCGGCGGGTGATCCGCGCGGTCAGCGGGAAGCCGACATCCAGCAGGATTTCCTCCATGCCCCGGCTGCCAGCACAATGATCGACGACCTGTCCCTTCAGCCGGTTGAGGATGGAGAGGGATTTCGGCTCCGATTTGGCCAACGCGACATCGCGGGCGCGGATGCGCAGCCGCAGCACCGTGCCGGGTTCCCGCGCGTCCCCGGTCAGGAACAGCCGCCCGCCACCCACCGTCTCCAGGGTGAGCAGGTGATGGCCGGGCTCATAGGCAGTGACCGTCGCTTCCACCATCGTGCCCGCGTCATAGCCACCCGCATAGGGGATCAGGTCAAGGCGGCTTAAAATCTCCGCCGCCGGACCCGCCGCCTTCAGGCTCCCCTTGTCGAGCAGCACAATGGTATCGGCGAGGCGGGAAATCTCCTCGATCGAATGGGAGATATAGAGCGTTGTCAGGCCGAACTCCGATTTCAGCGCCTCGATCAGGGGCAGGATTTCCGCCTTGCGGCCCGCATCCAGACTGGACAGCGGCTCGTCCATGATCAGCAGTTTCGGATTACTGAGCAGCGCCCGCCCGATGGCAACCCTCTGGCGTTCCCCGCCGGAGAGGGAGGCGGGCTTGCGGTCCAGCAGTTTTTCGATACCGAGAATGCCGACCACCTTGTCGAAGGCGATAGCGGGACTGCCGTGCGCCAGTTGCCGCTTGCCATAGGTAAGATTGCCGCGCACGGAATAATGCGGGAACAGGCGGTGCTCCTGAAAGATAAAGCCGACATGACGCTGATGAACGGGAATGTTGATCGATTTCGCGGTATCGAACACGGTCCGCCCGTCAATCTCGATCCGGCCCTCATCGGGGGTGATGAGCCCGGCCAGCATCTTGGCGAGCATCGTCTTGCCCGCGCCGGAGGGGCCGAACACTGCGGTCAGGCCGGGCTCCGCCTTGAATTCCGCGCTGGTATGAAACCCATGAAATGTCTTCTTGAGCCGGATGTCGAGCATCAGTCACGCCCCTCCAGCAGTTTTGCCGAGCGGCGGCTCAGCCATTCAGAAAGCGCAATCGCCGCGAAGGCGAGCAGGACGGAGAGGATGACCAGCCGCCAGACGGCGCTCTCCCCGCCCGGCACCTGAAGCAGGGAATAGATGGCGAGCGGCAGGGTCTGGGTCTGGCCCGGGATATTGGCAACGAAGGTAATGGTCGCGCCGAACTCGCCAAGCGTCCGGGCAAAGCCGAGGGTCGCGCCCGCCAGAATTCCTGGCAGGATCAGCGGCAGGGTAATGGTCAGGAACACCATCACCGGCGACCGGCCGAGGGTGAGGGCGGCAACTTCAAGATTTGCATCGACCGCCTCGATCGCCTGGCGGATGGAGCGGACGATGAAGGGAAAGGCCATTACGGCGGTGGCGGCAACGACACCCTTCCAGTTGAAAATCAGCGACAGGCCGAATGTGTCATGAAGCCAGCCGCCGATCAGTCCGCGATTGCCGAGCATGATCAGCAGGAAATAACCGACAACCACCGGCGGCAGGACGATCGGCAGATGCACCAGCACATTGAGCAGCGTCTTGCCGTAAAACTCCCGCCGCGCCAGCAGCCAGGCGACGAACAGGGCGGGCAGCAAGGAGAGGCCGACGCACCAGAGAGCGACTTTTAAGGAAAGCAGGACGATTTCCATCTCCGCCGATGACATGCTTATGACCTCTTGTGGATCATGATGACCCTGCGGGCGAATTCCCGTACATTTCCTCCGGCGGCACCTCGACCTCGCTGATAATCTCCGCCGCGCCGTCCCGAATGGCAGTGAAGAAACAGGTGTGCCGCCCGGTGTGGCAGGCGACGCCGGTCTGATCGACCAGCAGCAATAACGTGTCGCCGTCGCAGTCGATCCGGAAATCGACGAGGCGCTGCACATGGCCTGATGTTTCCCCCTTGCGCCAGAGTTGGCGGCGGGAACGGGACCAGTAGCAGACGGTGCCGGTTGCCAGCGTTTCCCGAATGGCATCGGCATTCATCCAGGCCATCATCAGCACGTCGCCGCTGTCATGCTGTTGGGCGATGGCCGGGACCAGACCGTTCGAATCGAAAGTGATTTTATCGAGAATGTCGCTGCTCATCCTGATTTCCTGTTCTGAAATTGCGAATCATTGGCACCGATTCGTAAAATTTTCACTATTTTGCCGCGTTCAGACGGTCAAATCCGGCTTCCAGGTCGGCAATCAGGTCATCGACCGATTCCAGCCCGACATGAATCCGGATCAGCGGATCCCGGTTGTCCCATTTGGTCGCCGTCCGGACACCGGTCGGGTCGGCAGGCAGGATCAGACTCTCATATCCGCCCCAGGATGATCCCATGCCGAAAAATTCCAGCGGGTCCATGAAGGCGGCCATCACCTCCTCGGAGACTTCGCGAAGTCGGAAAGAGAACAGTCCGGACGAACCGAGGAAGTCGCGCTTCCAGATGGCGTGACCCGGATCGTCGGGCAGGGCGGGATGATACACCGCTGCCACCTCGTCGCGGCCCTTCAGCCATTCGGCGATGGCAATGGCATTCTCCATATGCTGCTTCAGCCGCACGGACAGGGTGCGGATGCCGCGCTGCGCGAGATAGGCATCATCGGGTCCGGTCGTCTGGCCGAGCAGATTTGCTCCCTTCTGCAGGACCGGCCAGCAGTCCTTCGTCGTGGTGACGATGCCGATCATTACATCGCTGTGGCCGACGATGTATTTCGTGCCCGCCTGGACCGAGATATCGACGCCATGCGCGAACGGTTTGAAGAAGAGCGGGGAGGCCCAGGTGTTGTCCATCACCACCAGCGCATCCCTTGAGTGCGCTACGTCCGCGATGGCCGGGATGTCCTGCATCTCGAAGGTGAGGGAGCCCGGCGCCTCGACATAGACGAGGCGCGTATTGGGCTGCATCAGATCGGCAATTCCGGCGCCGATCAGCGGATCGTAATAGGTCGTCTCGACCCCGAACCGTTTCAGATATCCATCGCAGAAAGAACGAACCGGACTGTAGACCGTATCGAGTACCAGAATATGATCCCCGGCCTTCACGAAGGCAAGGATCGCATTGGCGCAGGCCGCCATGCCGGAGGGGAAGACCTGGGCGCGGTAGCCGCCTTCCAGTTCCGCGACCGCATCCTCCAGCGACCAGGTGGTCGGGGTGCCGATCCGCCCGTAGGAGACAAGACGTTCGCCCGCCGCGCGTGCGGCATGGGCTTCTTTACGCGCCTTCAATGACGGAAAAAGAATGGTCGAGGCATGATAGACCGGGACGTTGACGACGCCGTGATTTGACTCCGGATCCCGACCGGCAACCACGATTCTTGTTTCATCTTTCATCGCAATAGAACCTGTACTTTCTGTGTTTTTATAACTCATGTTGAATATAGGAACCGCAGGCAACTTAAAAGGGATAAATTTCCGGCTTTGAGCAGCCGGATTTGATATTTTTTCGCAAGCGCAGCATATTTTTACATTGACGCAAGGAACAAAAATACTATCGTCAAACACTTAGGAGGTCATGGTAATTTAAATCATGACTTTCAAATGTAAATCACGAGAATGCTCAGAAAGAAGGTTAATATCTTAAGAGAAGCATGTGATGTAACTGACAAATATTGACTAATCATCAATGGACAGGAAGGTCATTTCATGAAAAAAGCGAGTTTTATTGCTGTCGCAACAGCAGCGACTTTTATGGCGACAGCGGCAACCGCAGCCACATTGGACGACGTGAAAGCCAAGGGCTTTATCCAGTGCGGCGTTACGACCGGTCTCGCCGGCTTTGCCGCGCCGAATAACGAAGGTAAGTGGGAAGGCTTTGACGTGGATTTCTGCCGCGCCATGTCGGCGGCTATCTTTGGAACTCCGGATAACGTCAAATACACGCCGACAACCGCCAAGGAGCGTTTCACCGCGCTTCAGTCCGGTGAAATCGATGTGCTGGCCCGGAACACGACCTGGACCTTCAGCCGCGACGTGAACCTCGGTTTTGAATTCGTCGGCGTTAATTACTACGACGGTCAGGGCTTCATGGTCAAAAAGGCTCTCGGCGTTAAGTCCGCGAAGGAGCTTGACGGCGCCCGTGTGTGCGTCCAGTCCGGTACAACGACCGAACTGAACCTTGCAGACTATTTCACCGCCAACGGCATGAAATACGACTCAGTCGTGTTCGACACCGCCGATGAGGTGCGTGAAGCATATCTGAAAGATACCTGCGACGTGTATACGACAGATGCGTCCGGTCTTTATGCACAGCGGTCGGTTGTTGCCGATCCGTCAGCGCATATCATTCTGCCGGAAATCATCTCGAAAGAGCCGCTCGGCCCGCTCGTGCGCCACGGCGACAACCAGTGGGGTGATATTGCCCGCTGGACGCTGAATGCGATGATCGAAGGGGAAGAGCTGAACATCACTTCCGAGAATGTCGAATCTCTGAAAGCAGACAGCGAGAACCCGAGCATTCAGCGTATCCTCGGTGTATCCGGTGATCTGGGCCAACAGCTGGGCCTTGACAACGAATGGGCCTACAACATCATCAAGGATGTCGGTAACTACGGTGAAGTCTTTGCCCGCAACCTTGGTGAGGGAACGCCCCTGAACATCGATCGTGGACTGAACCAGCAGTGGAGCAAGGGAGGCATCCTCTACGCACCACCGCTTCGCTAAGTAAGAAGTCATAGCGATTATGTGAAAGGAGTGTATGGCCTGTTTTAACCGGACATACACTCCTTTTGCTTTTTAACAGCCGTAGTCTTAACAATCCTTGGGGAGGAGTAGTTTATGACGGCAGAAGCAGCTGATCTTGAAGTTGCCAAACTCAGCAAATTTCGAGACCCGCGATACCGTGCAATTTTCTACCAGATTGTCGTAATCGCGCTATTTATTCTATTCGTCGCCTATGTCAGCCACAATACGGCGGTCAATCTGGAGAAACGCGGTATCGCCTCCGGATTTGGATTTCTAAGCCAGCCTTCGGGATTCGGCATCGGCATTGTCCTCCTGATGGACTACAGCAGTCAGACATCGACCCATCTTGATGTGCTGATTATCGGTATTATCAATACTCTCGCTGTTTCAATTTCCGGCATTTTCTTTGCGACCCTCATCGGTTTTGTCTTCGGCGTCCTGCGCCTGTCGAAAAACTGGGTCGTTAACAAGATCGCCGCCGTCTATATCGAGGTGGTCCGCAATATTCCGCTGCTGGTACAGTTGATGTTCTGGTATTTCGCGGTGTTGTCGGTCCTGCCACTCGTCGGGGACAGTATCTCCCTCGGTGACAGTTTCTACATCAATAACCGCGGTATGAATTTCCCGGCGATTATCCCCTCAGCCGGGTTCTGGCTTATCCCGGTCGCGCTGGTGGTGGCCATTATCGCCTCGGTGATGATCGGTAAATGGGCCAGCAAGCGCCAGGACCTGACCGGACAGATTTTCCCGGTATTCTGGACGAGTGTCGGCCTGATTATCGCCCTGCCGGTGATTGCGGCGCTGATCATGGGGCTTCCCTACACGATCAGCTATCCGGAATTCGGCCGCTTCAGCATCAACGGGGGCTGGTCGCTTGAACCGGAATTTCTGGCCTTGCTGCTCGGGCTGGCGATTTATACCGGCGCCTTTATCGCGGAAATCGTCCGCTCCGGTATCAACTCGGTCAGCCATGGCCAGACAGAGGCGGCCCATTCCCTCGGGATCCGGGGCAGCTTCACGATGCGGCTGGTGATCCTGCCGCAGGCGCTCCGGGTGATCGTTCCGCCGCTGACAAGCCAATATCTGAACCTGACGAAAAACTCCTCGCTTGCGACCGCCATCGGCTATGCGGATATTACGGCGATCTTCGCCGGCACGTCGCTGAACCAGACCGGTCAGGCGATTGAGGTTATTCTGATAACCATGGTGTTCTACCTGACCATAAGCCTCCTGATCTCGATGTTTATGAACTGGTACAACAAACGCATAGCACTGGTGGAGAGATAAGATGGCCATCGTCAAAACACAACGCCATGCGGATATGCCGCCCCCTGCCTCCCAGACCGGTGTTATCGGCTGGATGCGGGAGAATTTGTTTTCAAGTCCGCTGAACATCCTGCTGACCGTCGTATCGATTTATGTGGTCTGGTGGGCGCTCAGCGCGATTGTTTCCTACGCCTTTATCAATGCGAACTTCGTTGGCGAAACCCGCGAGGACTGCACGGGGAGTGGTGCCTGCTGGGTCTTTATCAAGGCCCGCTGGGGTCAGATCATGTACGGCTTCTATCCGGTCGAGGAGCGCTGGCGCATCGATGTCGGCTATGTTCTGGCGGCGATCGGGCTGTTCCTGGTCCTGTCCGACTTTGTGAAGAACAAGAAATGGCCGGCGATCTATACCTTCGTCTTTGTTCCTGTTGTCTGTTACTTCCTGTTCTACGGTGGATTCTTCGGGCTGCCGGTTGTCGAAACCTCGCAGTGGGGCGGTCTGTTCCTGACGCTGGTGCTGGCGTCAGTCTCGATCTTTGTGGCCCTGCCGCTCGGGATCGTCCTGGCGCTCGGACGGCGCTCGACCATGCCGATCGTGCGGATGCTCTGTGTCGGCTTTATTGAGCTGATCCGCGGCGTACCGCTGATTACGGTGCTGTTCATGGCCTCGGTCATGTTGCCGCTGTTCCTGCCCGAAGGGGTGAATTTCGACAAGCTCATCCGGGCGCTCGTCGGCATGTCGCTCTTCTCCGCTGCCTATATGGCCGAGGTGGTGCGCGGCGGCCTGCAGGCCATCGGCAAGGGTCAGACGGAGGCGGCGAGTTCACTCGGCCTCGGCTACTGGCAGTCGATGGGGCTGATTGTCCTGCCGCAGGCCCTCAAGATTTCCATCCCCTCGATCGTTAACACCTTCATCGGCCTGTTCAAGGATACGACGCTGGTGCTGATCATCGGGCTGCTGGATCTGTTGAGTATCGTCAAGGCCGGCACAACGGATAAGGAATGGGTCGGATTGGCGACCGAAGGCTATGTCTTCGTAGCCGCCACTTTCTGGATCTTCTGTTTTGGAATGTCACGTTATAGCATCTGGTTGGAGAACAAGCTCCATACCGGTCACAAGAGATAGGAGGGCGCAAATATGAGCGACGCTGCCATGAGCCAACAACAAAGCGATGTTGCGATCCAGTTGATCGGAATGCACAAATGGTATGGGGATTTCCATGTCCTCAAAGACATCAACCTGAGTGTTGAGCGGGGCGAGAAAATCGTTGTCTGCGGGCCATCCGGTTCCGGTAAGTCGACGATGATCCGCTGCATCAACCGGCTGGAAGAGCATCAGCAGGGCCAGATCATTGTGGACGGGATCGAGCTGACCAATGATGTGAAAAAAATCGATGAAATCCGCCGTGAGGTGGGTATGGTTTTCCAGCATTTCAACCTGTTCCCGCATCTCACGGTTCTGGAGAACTGCACGCTGGCACCGATCTGGGTGCGCAAGACGCCAAAGGCGGAAGCCGAGGCAACGGCGATGAAGTTCCTGGAGCGGGTGAAAATCCCCGAGCAGGCGAACAAATACCCCGGCCAGCTTTCCGGCGGTCAGCAGCAGCGTGTGGCGATTGCCCGCTCGCTCTGCATGAACCCGCGCATCATGCTGTTCGATGAGCCGACATCGGCGCTTGATCCGGAAATGATCTCCGAGGTGCTGGACACCATGATCAGCCTCGCCGAGGAGGGGATGACCATGATCTGCGTGACCCATGAAATGGGCTTCGCCAAGACGGTCGCCGACCGGGTGCTGTTCATGGACGCCGGCGAGATTATCGAGCAGGCCCCGCCGCAGGAGTTCTTCGAGAACCCGCAAAGCGAACGGACCAAACTATTCCTCAGCCAAATTCTGCACAACGCCTGATAAGTCTTTCTATAATAAGAAAAAGCCCGGTGATTTTACCGGGCTTTTTTTGCGTATTGATGTATTGTCTACTCTATTTATTGTGGTAAGTTTAATTGTTTTATTGCAGTGAGATCAATTTACGATGTTGTTAATGTTTAATAAACAATGTGTTGATAGAATGTTGACAAATGTAAACATTGAGTTATATTTGGTGTTGTCGAGTGACTAGACAAAGACATCCAGATAAGCATATTGAAAGCGCTATTAGTTATGCTGTATTGAACGGCTGGACAGTTAAGTTATCCAAAGGACATCCGTGGGGTAAGCTGTATTGCCACTTCCACGATAGAGAGGGCTGCATAGTTGTTGTGTGGTCGACACCGAGGAATGCGCAAAATCATGCAAAGGATATCATGAGATCTGTGGACCGCTGTCCACACCTTGCCAAGGAGGGCTGATTATGAAAATGTTTGAATTTGCAATAGTTGCCTTCGGTCAGAGTATCGAGGATGATGAATTCTTGAATGCTGTTTTTGAAGCTGGTTGTGATGATGCCACGTTGTCATTTCAAAAAGGCGTAATTGTTGCTGAATTTGCACGGGAAGCAGAGTCATTCGCAAAAGCCATTGCTTCAGCCTGTCATCAGCTTCGTCAGACGGGTGTAAAGATTGAGCGGATTGAACCTGACTATCTGGTAAGCTTGTCTGAAATTGCGGAGCGTTCTAATTTGAGCCGACAAAGAATCTCTTTGTATGCCAAAGGGGAGAGGTTAGAAGAATTTCCCCATCCTACTGTCAAGTTCACATCGAATCATCCTCTCTGGGACTGGTATCAGGTAGCGGAGTGGCTGTATCGGAACAACAATCTCGCTAAGGAAGTTGTCGTCGAGGCAAAGGTTGTGAGAGAAGCGAATATACACATTGACATGCTCGACATGCCGGATGGCAAGTTTTCCTCACAATTGGAGCAATGTGAAGTTATTTAAGGCGGCGCCTAGGTTCCGGCGCCAAGGGATTTCCAGTATTTTGTGTTGAGCTTGCCGATCATCCGGTCGTGCCAGCTTCCCAAACAGCCGCGGAAGCTGAGGCTGCCGGCGGTAGTGCTCTCATAACATTCCCGGACCACGGCGTTCGCGTTATCCCGGGCGCTGTCGCTGAAGCCGGAGCGGCTGCTGACGGCCTCGAAACCGGCGCGGGCGGTGGCGCGGGCATCATCACTTGCGCGTCCGCGCTCCGGCAGGCGGTTGATGGCCTGGCTGATCAGCTCGGCGGCGCCCTTCTTGTTGGTGTCGAGGTCAACAAGCTGCGTTGCCGCTTCGCGCAAGGGGCCGGTCGCCAGCAGAATATCCTCCTCCGTTTGCGGGTTCACGTCATTCTCGATCGGCATCGGGAGAAGCGAGAGATTCTCCGGCACCGCGATGCTGACTGTTAGCGGGCCGTATTTCTTCAGGGCCGTTTCCCGGAAGGCGACGCGGACGGCGTTATGGCCGCGCGCGGCAGTGATCGTGACCGGCAGGTGGCTGAGGGAAATTTCCTGCCCGGCGGGTGTCGTGCCGGTCAGGTCGAAAAAGCGGTCGCCATGCACGTAATAGCGGTTGCCGGGATTGGGAGAGGCGCGATGCTCCTGCAGGCAGATGGTGGTCAGCTCCACAGTGCATTCCCCGCGCTCGCAGGTGACGGGCAGGGTCAGTTCCGTCTGGGCCACCGCCAGAATCTGCGGGGCGGCGAGGGCCGACGCGGCGGCGAGAGTGCCGGTCAGCGCGGCGGCGGTGAAAAGGGACAGGGGCAGGCGTTTGGTCAGCGATGTCATCGGAAGTCTCCCGCAGTGTGAAGGGCGGACATATATATCAGGATAAACTGATACGGCGCGCCGGTCAACGCGCTCGCCACGTCACGACTTCGCGATCAGATTTCCTCGATCGGCTCGATCTCGATTTCCCGGCGGAGGACCGGCTCGAACCCGGCGCGCTGATACATCGGCAGGGCCTTGGGATGGTCGAGGGTGCAGGTGTTGATGGTGACTTTCTCCGGCTCCTTGAACCAGGCCTGCTCCAGCGCCCAGCCCAGGAACCACGGGCCGAGCTTGCGGCCGATAAATTCCGGCATGATCCCGAAATAGGCGATATCGACGGTGTCGGGCAGGTTGGCGCCGTTGATCTCGACAAAGCCTGCGGGCACGCCCTCCATATAGAGCACATAGAGTTCCGTCCCCGCATGGCCGAGGATGTCCGCCAGCTCGTCATCGGAAATCCGCTTGCGGTCGACCCAGCCCCAGTCCCGCCCGACCGCATCATAGAGATAGCGATAGAAGGAGATGGTGGGGTTTTCCGCCCGGATAATGGCATGGGGCGCGGCGGGCGGCGGCGGCGGGGCCGCGCTGACCCGCTCCGTCATCTCAAGGAAGGTGATTGTCACTGGCCATCTGCCCGCGAGAGTAGGCTGGGGAGGGCGTTTGAGGGGCATTTCTACTTTCCGGTATCGACAGGCTGTTCTTCGTCAAGGGCCCATTCGGTCCAGGATCCGTCATAGACGGCAACCCGGTGATGCCCCAGTAAATGCAGGCCGAAAGCAAGTACGCATGCCGTCACGCCTGATCCACAGGATGTAATCACCGGTTTCTTGAAATCAAGTCCTGTTCTATCAAAAGTTGCTTTTAGCTCATCAGCACCCCGAAATGTCTTGTCATCACTGTTCAACAGGTCCGTATAGGGCAGGTTGAGCGATCCCGGAATATGGCCGCCGCGCAGGCCTTCGCGCGGTTCCGGTTCATCCCCGGAGAAGCGCCCGGCGGAGCGGGCATCGAGCACCTGTTCCCGTTCCATGCCGATATTGCGGGCGATCTGGTCCTTCTCACGCAGCAGGAAGCTGTTGATGCGGGCGGTGAAATGGCGTTCCGCCGGTTTGACAGGAGCATCCTCGACCGCACGTCCCTCCGCCTTCCATTTCGGCAGGCCGCCATCGAGAATGGCGACATCCTGATGGCCGAACAGGCGCAGCAGCCACCAGGCGCGGGCGGCGGTGACCAGACCGAGGGTATCGTAAACGACGATGCGGTTGCCGTCGCCCAGGCCCAGTTTGCGCATCCGGCTCGAGAATTTCTCCGGGCTGGGCACCATATGGGGAAGGGGGTTGTCCGTATCGGCGATGTCATCAATATCGAAGAAGACCGCGCCGGGGATATGTTCGGCCTCATATTCAGCGCGGGGATTGCGCCCGGTGAAGGGCATGTGCCAGGAGGCATCGACGATGCGCACATCCGGCGCCTCCATATGCTCTGCCAGCCAGTCGGTTGAGACGAGAGAGGTAGGGTTTACATAGGACATTTTAATTCTTCCACGCTTTTTGCGGCGTCTTCGCCCGCCATCGGTTCCTGAGTATTATTCTGCGAATTCTAGCGACACCCGGCGGTTTTGCCGACCCTTCTTTTCAATTTTTCTGACCCGGACGGCGCCAATCTCCGATGTGTTGCGGACATGGGTGCCGCCGCAGGGCTGCAAATCGACATTGGCCACCTTGATCAGCCGGATTTTCCCGGCCCCGCGCGGAGGCTGCACGGACATGGTTTTCACAAGCTCGGGCTGGGCGTCCAGTTCCGCCTCGCTGATCCAGTCGCTGCTCACCGCATGGTTTTCGCCGATGATCCGGTTGAGTTCCGCCGTGATCTCCTCCTTGTCGAGGGTTGCCTCGGGCAGATCGAAATCAAGCCGCCCCTTGCCGTCGGAGACCTGCCCGCCGGTCACCGGATAGGGCAGCACGGCGGAGAGAAGATGCAGGCAACTATGCATCCGCATCAGGCGGTGGCGGGTGTCCCAGTCAATCTCGGCGGTCACCTCCGCGCCGACCTCGGGCAGGCGGCTGCCTTCCGCCGGGACATGGACCACCTCGTCCGGGGCCTCGCCCTTGACCGCCGTTGCAATCTCGATCACCGTGCCGTCGCCGAGCGTCAGTGTTCCCCTGTCGCCGGGCTGGCCGCCGCCGGTCGGATAGAAGACAGTCTGGTCGAGAAGGATGCCGCCGCGATCAGTCACGCCGGTGACCACCGCCGCCGTTCGGGTCAGATAGGCGTCGTCGCGAAATAGCGGTGTTGTCATTACAGGCTCCGGGTTGTTGATCAGCTCACGCCGGAAAGCCAGGGGGCCACCGGCAGGTTCTTTTCCTTCAGCATATCAACGTCCATCAGTTTGCTAAAGTATTTTTGCGCCGTATCGCACAGAACCGTGACAATGGTATGTCCGGGCCCCATTTCCTTCGCCATGCGAATCGCCCCGGCGACGTTGATCCCGGAGGAGAGACCCATCTGCAGCCCCTCATGGATATTGAGGTCATAGAGCACGTTCAAGGCTTCCACATCGTCGATCTGATAGGGAAAGTCGATCTCCAACCCTTCCAGGTTGGCGGTGATCCGCCCCTGGCCGATGCCTTCGGTGATTGAGCTGCCTTCCGATTTCATCTCGCCGTTCTTGTAGTAATTATAGAGTGCGGCGCCCATGGGATCGGCGAGGCCGATCTTGACGCCGGGCTTTTGCGCCCGGAGCGCCGTCGCCACACCGGCCAGCGTGCCGCCGCTGCCGACCGCGCAGATGAAGCCGTCGATCTTGCCGTCCGTCTGGTTCCAGATCTCCGGGCCCGTGGTGTCGATATGACCCTGACGGTTGGCGACATTATCGAACTGGTTGGCCCAGATGGCGCCGCCGGGATGGGTTTTCGCCATTTCCTCCGCCAGTCGGCCGGAATATTTGATGTAATTGTCCGGGTCCTTGTAGGGTTTGGCCGGGACCAGGCGTAGATCAACGCCGCAATAGCGCAGCAGCGCCTTTTTCTCCTCGGTCTGGGTTTCGGGCATGACGATGACGGTCTTATAGCCCTTGGCATTGGCGACCAGCGCCAGGCCGATGCCGGTATTGCCCGCCGTGCCCTCGACAATCATGCCGCCGGGCTTGAGCAGGCCCTTTTCCTCGGCATCCTTGATGATGGCCAGCGCCGCGCGGTCCTTGACCGATCCGCCGGGATTGAGAAACTCGGCCTTGCCGAAAATATCGCATCCTGTCGCCTCGGAGGCGGCGGTGAGGCGAATGAGGGGCGTGTTGCCGATGCTGTCGATAAAGTCTTTGCGGATTTCCATGATGCCGATCTGTAGTTTTTTATGATTACCAGTGCATTACTGTTAATCTGGCCATATACCATCGGTACGTCAAGATACGAAGGATAAATAAAAGCGCCGGCCGGATGCCGGTTGAGCGCCGCCGCGAGGGCCGTCCGCAGAAGTGGAATATTGACGGAATTATATCAATCGATTATAATATAAGTTATATTTATATAAATTTAATTTTCATAACACACTATACGAACCCGCTTTACCTGATTTTGAGATTCTATTTTTCTCTCCATTGACCTAGGCGTTGCGAACTCCGGACACAGGTATGCGCAAACGATTTCCGACTATCCGGCGGCTGTACGGGATTGGCAGAAGGCGTCCCCCGCCGGGCTGCATTCATAAAGAAACAGTCAAGTTTATTTTTGGGATTGAGAGGTACTATGACATTCGAAGACAGCAGCCCCCGCAGCTTGCGGGAGCGTCGAATCATGCCCAAGGTAGCGGTTCACTCGTCGGCACGGGAGAGCGGCCAACCCTTAAAAAAGCACTGCGCCTGCCGGAAAAGCGGAGCGGCCGGAGAACACAGACCGAAGCAGCGTCGTCAGGGCGGTGCCCGATTCTATGCGGCACTGACGGATGATCAGATCCGCACGGTCGAGATGATTGTCCGGGGCTTTCAACTTCGCACATCCGGCATCGGAATGCGGACGCAGTCCTTTTCCATCCTCCCGCCGTCTACCGGCAATATCGAGGAGAAGCAATCGGAGCTGGTGCGGCGGTTCATGCGCTGGGCGGTGGCAGTGCAGCAGAACGGCATGTCCGTTGCGACTGTTCTGGATATAATTGTGTTCGAGAAAAGTTTCCGCACTGTCGATCGGGAGCGGCAGAAACGAAACGGTTTTTCCCGTTCGCAACTGCTGGACAGCCTTGACCTCTACGATCAGCGGATAAAAAACACTCAATAATAGAAAATGAATTGACATACGGGGAGCGATAGGATAAACTATTTCTCATAGTCGGAAATTGGGCCTGCGGAAAATAAATTTTTCTGCAGGCCTTTTTATTTGATGTATTGCATTGTAATACTTATGTAAATTATACATTTTTTCTAAGTAACTTTACATATTCCGGAGATAATCCGGATCCTGAAGCCTGCCTATACAGATATTTCCATTCATAGAAATACATCTATTAGTAGTAATTAAAGTATAAAATTTTATCATTTTAAGGCGCAATAAATGAAAACCATTGACCTGATGAAGGCTGCCCTCAACAATAAATTATGGCGGCGCAGCACGGCGCTTCCCTTACTAGAAGAGATCAAGAAGGCGGGGCGTATCAATGATATCGTTGCGCTGCTGGGCTCCGTCTTTCAACGTAAAGAGGAGGAAACCATCCGCCGGTTCGTCGCCGATGTCTTCGCCGGGGAAATTCTGGAAATCGCCGATGGCGCCAATGACAATGCCGAAACGCCGGGTGAGGTGAAAGAGGATGTCTCCCGCTCCAAACTGCGGATCGATACGCGCAAATGGCTGATGGCGCATCTGGCGCCCGCGCAATATGGCGACGGCGCGGCGGCGAATGACAAGGGCAAGGGCGGCTTCTTTACGCCGCGCCTGTATATACCGGAAAATGGACGTGATTAGGCCGCAGCCGGGCCCGCAGGAGATGTTCCTCTCCAGCCCGGCGGACATCGCCATCTATGGCGGCGCGGCGGGCGGCGGCAAGAGCTTCGCGCTGCTGATGGAACCGCTCCGTCATGTGGCGGCGCCGGGGTTCAGCGCCGTCATCTTTCGCCGCACCTCGAAACAGGTGCGCAACGAGGGCGGGCTCTGGGATGCGTCCTGCGGACTCTACGGCCTCCTCGGCGCCAAGGGGCGGGAGAGCGAGCTCAGCTGGAAATTCCCGAGCGGTGCCTCCATCAGCTTCGGCCATCTGGAGCATGAAAAGAACAAATATGACTGGCAGGGATCGGAGCTGGCCTATCTTGGCTTTGACGAGCTGACCCATTTCACCGAGAGCCAGTTCTTCTATCTCCTGAGCCGCAACCGCTCGGTCAGCGGGGCGGCGCCCTATGTGCGGGCAACCTGCAATCCGGATGCGGACAGCTGGGTCGCGGATTTTATCCGCTGGTGGATCGATCCGGAGACGGGTTATCCGGTCCCGGCGCGCTCGGGCAAGCTGCGCTGGTTCGTGCGCGAGGAGGACAGCCTCGTCTGGGGCGATGACAAGGCGGCGCTGGAGGCGGCGCATAAGGGCAAGATCGCCAAGTCGGCGACCTTCATCGCCGCGCGGATCGAGAATAACAAGATCCTGATGGAACGGGACCCGGGTTATCGCGCCAATCTCGCTGCGCTCTCGACCGTGGATCGCGAACGGCTGCTCTCGGGCAACTGGAAAATCCGCCCGGCGGCAGGCGCCTATTTTCGCCGGAGCTGGTTTCCGGTGGTGACGAGTGCCCCGGCGGAGGTGCGACGCGTACGCGGCTGGGACCTCGCGGGCAGCCATGCCGAGGCGGGCGCGCAGCCCGACTGGACCGCGGGTGTCCTTCTTGCGCGGGACAAGGACGGCATTTTCTATATCGAGCATGTGGAACGGTTGCAGGGCACTCCGAACGAGGTTGACCGCACCATCTATAATCTCGCGGGCAGCGACGGGCGGGAGACGACCATCGCCCTGCCGCAGGACCCGGGGCAGGCGGGCAAGTCGCAGGCGCTGGCGCTGGTCCGCCTGCTCGCCGGGTTCCGGGTGAAGAGCCAGCCGGTGACCGGCAGCAAGATCGTCCGGGCGATGCCCTTTTCCTCGCAATGCGAGGCGGGGAACGTGAAGCTGGTGGCGGGGCCGTGGAATGCGGATTTCCTCACCGAGCTCGAAAATTTCCCGGCGGGCCGCCATGACGACCAGGTGGATGCTGTCTGCGAGGCGTTTAACCTGCTCACCCAACATAGTCAGAAATCACAACAGGATATGTACTCATGAACGATCCGTCCAAAACCTCCCCGCTCTATGACGGCATGGCGGCGAAATGGTCGCTGCCGCAGACGCTGATGGGCGGCACCCTCGCCATGCAGGCGGCGGGTACAAAGTTCCTGCCGCGCCATCCGGCGGAAAACAGCGCGATCTATGCGGAACGGGCGAGCCGCTCTGTCCTGCGTAATTATTTCCGCCGCACGGTGCAGAAGCTTGTCGGGCGGGTCTTTGCCGAACCGCTGATCATCTCCGACGATATGCCGGATGAAATCGTCGCCATCTTGCGGAATATCGATCTGGTCGGGCGCGGCCTCAATGTCTTCGCCCGCGACTGGTTCGAGGACGCGATGGTCTGCGGTCTGTCCCATGTGCTGGTCGATTTTCCGAGCGCGGCGGGCGGTGCCTCGCTGGCCGAGGAACGCGAGAACGGCGCCCGGCCCTATGCCGTACATGTGCGCGCCGATCAGCTGATCGCGGCGCAATGGGACAGCCGGGGCGGCGACAAGATACTGACGCAGATCCGCATCCGCGAGAAGGCGGTGCGCTATCACGGGTTCGAGGAAGTGGAGCAGGAGCAGATCCGCGTGATTGAGCCCGACCGCTGGCGGCTTTACCGGCAGGACAAGGGCGGCAAATGGATCGAGGCAGAGGCCGGCGACAACAGCCTTGGCCGCATCCCGCTGGTCACGCTCTATACGGCGCGGAAAGGGTTTCTGCTCGCCGATCCGCCGCTTGAAGACCTGGCGTTTCTCAATCTTGAACATTACCAGATCCGCTCCGACCAGCGGAACGCGCTCAATGTCGCGTCCTTCCCCATCTTGGCGGCGAGCGGTTACAACCCGGAGATTGACGGCCCCATCGAGGTTGGCCCCAACAAGGTGCTGACCACCAGCGAGAGCGAGGGCAAATATTATTATGTCGAAAGCTCCGGCGCGGCGCTGGAGGCGGGGGCACGGGAACTGGAAGCGCTGGAGCAGGCGATGAACCTGTTCGGCCTGCAGTTCGAGACGGCGAAGCAGGCGGAAACGGCGACCGGCCGGGCGCTGGACGCTGCCGATGCGCTCTCTCCGCTGGGCGCGATGGCGATGAACCTGGAGGACAGCCTGAACGCCATGCTGGCCCTCATCGCCGATTGGATGAACCAACCGGTAACCGGCACAATTGGGATCAGCGCCGGGTTCGATGCGCAAAAGCCGGGGGCGGCCGATCTCGACTTCCTGATGGAGGCGCGGCGGCTTGGCGATGTCAGCAAGGAGGAGTTCCTGCGCGAAGCGAAGGTGCGCGGGCTGCTCACCGACAGCCTGAAGGTGAATGCCGCGCCTGTCTGAGCTGATCCCGGATCCGGTCCTATTTGTCGAAACACAGCCCCGTTTTCCGGGGCTTTTTTATTGAGGTTGCCATGTTTGATTTTCCTGAAAATGTTACTGACCTTGCCGATGTTTCCGAGAGCTACCGGAGCCTCTACCAGCCGGGGGAGGAGGGGTTTATCCTCGATCCCGTGCTGGCTTCGAGGCTCGATGTTTCCGGTCTTCTCTCGGCGCTGGAGAAGGAGCGCGGCTCCGGCCAGTCGCTGGAGAAGGAGCTGAAAGCCTGGCGACAGCTCGGCGCCGATCCGGAGACCGCCTGGGCCGAGAAGGCAAAGGCACTCACGGCGGAATTCACGGAGCAGTTCGATGCGGTGCTGGCCGCAAAGGACGCGGAGATCGCGCGGCTCAAAGAAAGCAACGCGGAATTTCTGATCACCACGCGAGCGCATGATGCACTTCTGAAGGCAGGGGGGAGCGTTGATCTCCTGATGCCGCATATCCGGAGTGCCGTTGCGCTGGTTGAAGACGGGGGAGCGGCCCATATCCGCATCCTCGGCACTGACGGGAGCATTCGCGAAACATCGGAAGGGACGCCGATGACACTCCCCGAGCTTGTCGCCGAGATGCGAAACTCCCCCGTTTTCGCCAGGGCGTTCGACCCCACGGGCAACCGCGGCTCCGGCATGGACCCGGCCGCAACGCCGGTCCGCCGCTCCACCATCAACGGCCATAACCAATGGGCCCTGAATACGCGCATCGAGGATATCGCCACCGGGAAGGTGTCGGTCAGCCTCTAGCGCATAAGTCCGCGGGATGCGGCATCCGCCCGGGACGGGCAGCGACAGTCTTTCATCAATCCCAGAATAACGGAGACAAAAATGGCAAATGATATCTCGGCCGCCATACCGAAAATCCTGGCGCGCGGCCTGATGGCCCTGCGCGAACAAACCGTGATGCCGCGCCTCGTCAATGGCGACTTCAGTGCCGATGCGGCGCAGAAAGGCGACACCATCGATGTGATCCTCCCCTCTGACCTGACAGCGGAGGATGTGACGCCGGGCACCACCCCGCCAACACCGACCAGCTCGACCCTTGAGAAAGTGCAGATCGAGCTGAACAACTGGAAAAAGGCGGACTTCTATCTCACCGACAAGGAGATGATGGAGGTCGATGCGCGCGAGAGCTTCATGCCCGTGCAGGCGAGTGCCGCGATCCGGGCGCTGGCCAATGCGGTCAACCAGTCGATCCACGCGCAATATACCGGCATCTACGGCCTTGTCGGCGCGGCGGGCACGACGCCCTTCGCGACGGACGCCAGCGATGCCACAGCGGCGCGCAAGCTGCTGATGGAGCAGAAGGCCCCGAAGGAGTTCCGCTATGGCGTGCTTGATTTCGATGCGGAATCCAACGCGCTCGATCTCGCGGCCTTCGCCGATGCCGACCGGGCGGGCAGCAATTCCGTCAAGATCGACGGTGAGATCGGCCGCAAATACGGCATTGACTGGTACAGCGACGATCATGTCGCCACCCATGTCACCGGGGCGGAAGGCACGACGCTGGTCAAGGGCGGATCGCAGACCGGCTCGACCCTGATTGCCGACGGTTTCACGACCAAGCCGTCCGTTGGCGACATCTTCACCATCGATGGCGATGCCCAGCAATATGTCGTGCTCGCCGCGACGGATTTGTCGGGCACGGAATCGACCCTGACCATCTCCCCCGCGATCACTTCGGCCCCGGCCAATGACGCGGCGATGACCTTCGTCGATGATCATGTGGTCAATCTGGTGTTCAACCGCGACGCCTTCGCCTTCGCCAACCGGCCGCTGGCCTACAGCACGCAGGATATGGGGCTCGGCAGCCAGATCATGTCGATGACCGATCCGGAGACGGGAATCTCGCTGCGTCTGGAGGTCTCGCGCCAGTACAAGCAGGTGGTTTGGGAGTTCGACATCCTCTGGGGTGTCGCGCTGGTTCGGCCGGAACTGGCCGTCCGCCTCGCGGGCTGACTGACCGGGGGAGCGGTGCGAAACATCGCCGCTCCCTTTTTCTTGAAAGATCTAGCAGGAAGACATCCATGACCTTGATAACCGAAACCGGCAGCGGCGTCACCGGGGCGACTGCTTACGTCTCTCTCTCCGAGGCCGACAGCCATTTCACGGCGCTCGCCCATGACGGCTGGACCGCCGCCGCCGACGGGGCGCGGGAACAGGCGCTTATCCGGGCGGCCCTGCATATCGACAGCTATCTCTATCCCGGCGTCGTCCTGGAGCGGGATCAGGGGCTTAAATGGCCAAGGAGCGGCGCCTATGACAATGACGGCCGCGCCATCACCGGCATTCCCCATGCGCTGCGCACGGCGGCGCTGGAACTGGCGGCTATCTTCCTTGCCGATGGCGACGGCCTCGATACGCGCCAGCCGGTGCGGCAGAAAATCGGCCCCATAGAGGTCTCCTATGAGGAAGGCAGAAAGCGCATGAGCTTCATCTTCCGCCTGTTGCAGCAGATCGGCGCGCGGGTGTCCACGAACAATCTGGTAAGGGGGTAGGGCAATGCGGAATGACTCCATCCGGCGCATGGTGCGCGACCTTTTCGATCTCGCAGGGGAGGTGGCGGTAAGCGCAACCCTCCGCCAGAAAACGCAAGGCGACTATGACCCCGGCAGCAGCGCCGAAGAGACAACCGGCGATACCGCCATCCGTCTTGTCCGCACGGAGAAAACCCTTGCCGATGCTGCGAACGCCGACGGCGCGGTCATCAACCCGGCGCGGCATCACGCCCTGATCGAATGCGAGGCGGTGACGCCGAAGGCCGATGATGATCTCGTCATCGGGGCGGAAACTTTCACATTGCTGCAGGTGGTCGCCGCCGATACCGGCGCGGGCATTCTTTACGAGGTGAGCTACCAATGAGCTATCGCAAAATTCAGGCGGCGCTGGATGCGCGTCTTCAGGTCTATCAGAGCGAGGATGTGGCCTTTCCCGCGCGGCCCTATTACCCGGCCCACGGCAAGGCCTATCTTCAGGCAAGTTTCCTGCCCGCCCCGGCGGAAGGGATATTCCTCGGCTCCGGCGCGGTGGAACTGCATACGGGCGACTACCGCATCACCGTGCATGACGCCGATATGATCGCCGCCCAGAGCCGGATCGATGCGCTCCGGGCGCATTTCAACAAGGGGCGGGTCCTCAGCTTCGACGGCCTCGACGTTCATCTCGACGGGGCGGCGGTCGGCGCCAATGAGGGCGACCTCAAGAAAGTCATTCTCCCGCTTCTCATTTTCTGGCGCAGCTATTTTTAAGGAGCCAACATAATGACCTTTGCCACCGGAGCCCAGCACGGGCTGAGCTATATCGCGGAGGAGACGTTCGGCACGACGCCGGCCTCCCCGGACATGACCCGATTTCGTCATACGGCCTGCAGCCTCGGCCTCAGGAAGACGACGCTGGAAACGGCGGAGATCCGAAGTGACCGGCAGATTTCCCACCTGCTGCACGGCCAGAAAACCGTCGCGGGCGATATCGATTTCGAGCTCTCCTATGGCGCCTTCGATGACATCCTCGCCGCCCTGATGCAGTCGGACTGGTCCTCGGATGTGCTGAAAGCGGGGGCGAGCCAGCCGAGCTTCACTTTCGAGCGCGGTTTTGCGGACATCGGGCAGTATCAGGTCCTGACCGGCTGCGTGATGGATAGCTTGCGCCTTTCGGTGCGGCCGGACCGGCTGGTGAGCGGGAAACTCTCGATCATCGGGAAATCCTCCGCGCTCTCCGAAACCTCCCTCGATAGCGCACCGACCGCCGCCGTGGCCAATGATCCGATGGACAGTTTTTCAGGATCGCTTACCGAGGGCGGCGCGGCCATCGGCATTGTCGCCGGTCTCGACCTTGTTATTGACAACGGGCTGGAGCAGGCCTTTGTCATCGGCGATGCGGAGGCCGAGGCCCTGCTGGCGGGGCAGTCCCGGATCAGCGGCGAGATCGTCATCTATTTCGAGGATGCGGGCCTTCTCGAAAAATTCATCGATCGAACCGAAAGCAGCCTTGCGCTTACTCTCAGCGGGGCGGGCGGCAGCCTGACGTTCGAACTGCCGCGCATTGTCTATACAGGGGCCGAGAATCCGGCGCTGGGCGCAGGCCCGATCACACTGTCGCTGCCCTTCACCGCGCTCTATGACGCAGGCGAGGCAACCAATCTCAAGCTCACCCGGACAGCCGCCTAAGGAGGAAATATGCCAAAGAATGTATTTGACGTCGCGGCCTTCGATTTGCGGGCCCGCAGCGAGGCGGGCGCGCCGCTGACCCTGCGCCATCCGAAGACGGGGGAGAAACTCCCCGCCGTGATCTGGCTGCAGGGGGAGGATGCGGAAAATTACCGCAGGACCCTCCGGGCGCAGATCGACCGGCAGATCAGCGAGCGCAAGCTGGAGCTGACCGCAGCGGAGCTGGAGGAAAGGCTGATCGAGCGGCTGGTCGCCATCACGCAGCGCTTCGAGAATATCGAGCTGAACGGCGTGCAGTGTGACGGCACGCCGGAGAATGCGAAGAAGCTCTATCGCGAGCAGCTCTGGATTCGCGATCAGGTGGTCGCCTTTGTAGAGGACCGGGCAAATTTTTTGCCCTAGCCGCCGCCGATCTCAAGGCCTGGCTGCGGCATCAGCTCTGGCTGGCGGCGGATGTCGGCGGCGGGATGAGCCGCCGCGCGGCCTTTGCGCAGGTGGCGAAAGTGACCGGAAAGGCTCCGGCGGCGGCAGAAACCTCCGCCCGTCCGCCCGAGTGTTTGCGGCATCTGTGGGACTGGTTCATCGCCCTCCTGCCGGTCTATGCGGCGGAAGAGGGGGCGGTGCGCCCGTCGCAGATTGCCGACGATATCATGGCCCGCTTCGGACTGCGGGCAACCGGGTTCGAAATCGGCCTCTTTCTCGACCTGCTGGAACTCTGGCGGGCGCAATCGCGCCCTGAATAAGGAAAAGGACTGGATAAATGGCGCAAAGAACGACCCTGTCGCGGCTTGGCCTTGAGGTGGATACCGACGGTCTGGCGGCGGCGCTCAAAAGCCTCGATCAGTTGAGCGAGAAATCCCGCAAGGCCGAGCAGGAGGCAAAATCGCTCACCCGGCAGTTTGGCGGCCTCAAGACTGATCTTGCGGCCCCCGGAAAGGGCGGCTTTGTCGATGAGCTTGCCCGCGGGCTTGCCTCCGCAAAGACCGAGCTTGGCAGTCTCGGCGATCTTGGCGGCAGGATTGCCGGGAAACTCGGCGATGCGTTCGGCTCGGCCTTTGAGAAGCTGCTCGTCTCGGGCAAGGATTTCAAGTCGGTCCTGAAAGGGCTGGAGAACGACCTGATCCGTCTCGGTACCCGCACGCTGACCTCGGCGGCGGGACAGAACCTTGGCGGCTCCGGCGGACTGCTCACCGATCTCGCGGGGATGTTTTTTGGCGGCAGCAGATCACTCAAGAGCCTCATCCCCGGCTTTGCAAGCGGCGGGCAGTTCACCGTCGGCGGCGCGACTGGCGTGGACCGGAACCTCGTGCCGCTCCGGCTGACGCGCGGGGAGCGGGTTACCATCGAAACCCCGGCGCAGCAGCGCAGCAATAACGGGGCGCCTTCGCCGGTCATCCATATGGCCTTCAATATCTCGACCCCCGACGCCGCCAGCTTCCGCCTCAGCCAGTCGCAAATCCAGGGCGAGGCGCTCCGGCAGGCGCAGCGGGCCCTGAACAGAAACGGATAATATCATGAGCTTTCACGAAGTGCGATTCCCGACCCGTGTGTCCTACGGGGCGATGGGGGGGCCGCGATTCTCGACGACCGTGCAGATCCTGAATTCCGGGTTCGAACAGCGCAATATCAACTGGGCACAGGCCCGGCGCGAGTATATCGTCGATATCAGCCCGAGCCGCGGCGCGGAATGGACGGCGGTGCTGGATTTCTTCCATGCCCGGCGCGGGCGCGCCTATGGTTTCCGCCTGAAGGATTTCTCCGATTTTGTGATGCCGGCGCAATCTATTGCCACCGGCGATGGCAGCAGCATCGCGTTCCAGATTTTCAAGCGCTATATCGATGACGACGCGCTGGCCCCGCCTTATGACCGGGACCTCAAGAAGATCGTCGCGGACAGCGTCAGTGTGGCCGTGGCGGCGAGCCCGATGGCGAGCGGCTGGTCCGTCGATGAGACGAGCGGCATCCTCACCTTCGAGAGCGCCCCCGCTGCGGATGCGGATATCACGGTTGCCTGCGAGTTCGATGTGCCGGTCCGCTTCGATACCGACCTGATGCAGGCGGCCATTCCGGGGCCCGACGTGCATCACTGGCAAAGCGTCAAGCTGGTGGAGATACGCGTATGAAAAGCCTGAGCACAGCCATGAACAGCCATCTGCAGGGCGAAGTGCTGACCCTGGCGACCTGCTGGGCGCTGACCCGGCAGGACGGTGTGGAACTCTTCTTCACCGATTTCGATGAGGATCTGGTGGTGGGCGGCGATACCTATCTCGCGGCCAGCGGCTATTCACGCAGCGCGATTGCGAATTCCAGCAGCTTCACCGTCGATAACCTTGATATCATTGGCAATTTGCAAAGCGAGGTTATCAGCGAGGCGGACCTGTTTTCGGGCCTTTATGACTATGCGGAAGTGCGGATTTTCATGATCAACTGGCAGGATATCTCCATGGGAACGATCCCGCTCCGCAAGGGGTGGCTCGGTGAAATCTCGGCCCGCGACGGTGCCTTCACGGCGGAGCTGCGCGGCCTGTCGCAGGCCCTGTTGCACGAGATCGGCGGCGTCTATGCGCCGCTTTGCAGCGCCGATCTTGGGGACGCAAAATGCGGCGTCGATATCGACGCGCTGACGGAAGCCGATAGCGTCGCCAGCGTTACCTCGCGCGGGGTGTTCACCCTTACAAGCTATAGCGGCGCGGATGATGTGCTGACCGGCGGCGTGCTGACCTTCACCAGCGGGGAGAATGCGGGCCGATCCTCGGAAATCCGGGGCTGGGTGCAGGCGGAGAAGACGGTGACCCTCTATCTGGAGATGCCGTTTCCGGTTGCCGAGGGCGATGCGGTCAGCTTCTTTCCCGGCTGCGACAAGCGCTATGCGACCTGCCGCGATGTCTATGGCAACCATCTGAATTTCCGGGGGTTCCCGCATATTCCGGGCACCGACGCCCTGCTGGAGAGTGGCAATGACTAAGCGCACGCAGGTAATCGAGGCTGCGCGCGGCTGGATCGGCACGCGCTGGCAGCATCAGGGACGGAGCCGGGCGGGCGGGGTCGATTGCATCGGCCTCATCGTCATGGTCGCGCGCGAGATGGGGCTGCCGGTACAGGATGTCACCGCCTACCGGCGGCGGCAGGATGGTCGTCAGCTTCTGACTGAAATTCACAGACAACTTCAAAATATTCCAACAACTAATTGGAAAGAAGGGAATATCGGCGTGTTCAAGGAAAGCAGTTTCCCGATCCATGTCGGTTTTCTTGGCGTCCAGGATGGCGTGCCGACCGTGATCCATGCCCATGCCCGGCGGCGCCAGGTGATCGAGGAACCGCTGGCCGTCTATGGCGCGCCCTTTCTTGTGTTTTCCCTGCCGGAGGTAAAATAATGGCGACATTGGCCTTAGGAGTTGCCGGTGCCGGTATCGGTGCGATAACCGGTGTGGGAGTTGGAGCCGGTTGGATGGTCGGCACGACGCTCGGCCGTGTTCTCTTCCCCGAGGACAGTTCCGCCGCCCCCGGACCGCGCCTCAGCGATCTTAAAATCACCGGTGCAAGCTATGGCGCACCGATCCCGAAAATATACGGCACCATGCGTCTTGCGGGGAATATCATCTGGGCCTCCAGCCTGCGGTCCGAAGCCGTGACCAGCGGCGGGGGCGGCGGCAAGGGCGGTGCCTCCGGTGGCAGCCGGACAACCGGTTACGCCTATTTCACCAGTTTCGCCGTCGCCATCGCGGAGGGACAGCTCGCCCGTCTTCTCAAGATATGGGCCGATGGCAAGGTGATCTATGATGCCAGCGCTGCCGGAGAGGTGATCGCCGCCGATCTGCGCTTTCGCTTTTACGGCGGAGATGAAGCGCAGCTCCCCGACAGTGTGATCGAGGCGACGGAGGGCGCGGGCAATGTGCCCGCCTATCGCGGCCTCAGCTATCTTGTGTTTGATGACCTGCCGCTCGCGCCCTATGGCAACCGCATTCCGAATATCGAGGTGCTGGTGGCGACGGACGGGCTCGGCGCGTATCCGCTGACCGACAGCGCGATTTCTGCGGTGACGGCCAGCTCCTTCGCCTATGATGCGGAGCGCGGCATCGCTTACAGCTATGAGGTGGTAGGCGGTGTCGATGTGATCCGCAAGATCGACGCGCTGACCCTTGAGGAACTGGCGAGTGCCGGGATCGGATCGGAGTTTCCGCGCCTGCCCGATGCCACGCGCGGCCTTGCGCGAGATCGCAAGGGCGTCTTCTGGATCGGGACGGGCGCGGCAGTGCTCGCCGGGCGGCAGATCCACCGGGTCGACGGGGAGGCGATGATCCTCTTGGGCAGCGCGGACTTGACGGATGGCGTCGGCGCGGTGACCTTCTCGACGGATATCGTCAATCCGCTGACTAGCGCACAGTTTCAGGTTGCCGGATCGCAGCAGAGCTATCAGGTCGTTATCTTTGATGAAAGCCTTGAGGTGGTGGAGACCATCCCCACGGCCTCGCGCGTCTGCACCGGCGCGGTCACGGATGAGGAGGAGGTCGCCTGGGTTGCCATGTCCGGCTGGGCGACCGGCCCGGTGGTGAGCGATTTGCAGATCGTCCGCGTTTCCGTCTTCGGCAGCCCCGATATGGACGGCACCGATTATTCCGTGACCAGCGACATCTACACGATTGCGGCGGCGAACCTCACCCCTCTCGGCGGGACGGGGAGCGAGACCAACACGATTACCCGCCTCGTCGGCTATCTTCCGGCAACCGGGGAGCTTGTCTTTCAGAATGACTACCGGCTGTTCAAATGGTCGACGGTTGCGGGCGCAATCACCACGGCCCGCGATGTCAGCGACCTGAGCGGTGATCTCTCGCTTGTACATACTCATAACGGCGCCGAGCTGGTGCTGATCAGCGCCGGGCGGTATGCGGTTTACCTGAGCGCGGAAACGCTGGAGGAGCGCGAGCGCGTCGATCTCTATGAGTTCGACGGGGTCGCGACCTCGGTGAACGGGATTTATGATGCCGCGACCGACAGCCTGATCGCGTTCAACGGTGATTTCGGGGTGAAGCGCCTGTTCCTGCGGCGGGCGAGTGGTGCCTCCGCTGACCTCGCGGAGATCGTTTCCGATCTCTGCGGGCGGGCGGGACTGGCGGCCGGGGACATCGATGTCTCGGCGCTTGATGCCGAGGTTCCCGGCTATGTGGTCAATCGGCCGATGCCGGTGAGCGAGGCGCTGACGCCGCTCAGCCATTACGGATTTTTTGACGCCGTTGAAAGCGGTTACAAGCTGAACTTCATCCCGCGTAACAGCGCGGATAGTGGCGTCGTCCTCGATCATTCCGTCATGCTGGCGCCGCCCGATCTGCGCCGTTTGCAGGAGAGTGAACTGCCGGAGCGGATATCGCTTTCCTATCTTGCCGCCGATGCGGGCTATCAGGTGGGCACGCAGATGGAGAAGCGCAGCTTCCGCCCGGTCGCGACCATGTTCGGCCGCAACCAGTTGGCCCGCGATCTGCCGATGGCGCTGACGGCGGATCAGGCGCGGCGGGCAGCGGCGAAAACGCTGTATTCCGCCTGGGCGGAGCGACAGACGCTGGGTCTGTCCCTGCCGATGAAATATCTCGCCCTCGATCCGGCGGATGTGGTGACGGTCGGCCTTGACGGCGGGGCGGCCTCGGCGCGGCTGATGCAGTCGCGGCTTGGTGCCGATATCACGCTGGAGGCGGAGGCGGTCACGCTCGCGCCGCTCTCCTACAGCTCTGCCCTGTCGAGCGATGCGGGCAGCGGCTATGAACAGGCGCTGATCCGGCGCGGCAGTTATGCGGAGTTGTTCCTGCTCGATCTGCCGCTCCTGCGCGATCAGGATGCGACGGCGGGCAGCGGTAGCCGTTTCTACTATGCCATGGACGGCCATCCGTCCGGCTGGTCGGAAGGGGCGCTCTATTCCGCCTTCGATGCGGAGAGCTTCGAGCTGGAGGGAACGGTGGCCGCCGGCGCTGTCTGGGGCGTGGCGCTTGGCGCTCTTGCCGATCCCGGCACACCCTGGCAGACGGACACCACCTCGACCCTCGATATCCGCTTTGTAAACGGCGGGGACGAACTCGAGAGCATCACGGAGGCGGCGCTGCTGAACGGCGGCAATACATTGCTGGTGGGGGACGAGATCGTGCATTTCGCCAATGTCACCCTGAACGGCGACGGCAGCTATCGCCTGGATACCTTCATCCGCGGCCGCCGTGGCACGGAAGGGGCGATGGCGGGCCATAAAGTCGGGGAGCGGGTTATCCTCTTGCGTCCCGGTGATCTGGGTCGCGGCTTTTCCGCGCTCGGTGATATCGAGGTGCCGCGGCGCTGGAAAGCGGTCGGGGAAGGCCGCCTGATCGAGGCGGCGCCGGTCACGGTGCGGGCGCTGTCGGGGAAAGACCTCAAGCCATACGCGCCCGTGCAGATTTCGGCGGCGCGGAGCGGCGGTGATCTCACCCTCGGCTGGCAGCGGCGGACCCGCGTCGGCGGCGGCGCGCTCAACGGGCTGGTGCCGCTGTCGGAAGCGTTCGAGCGCTATGAGCTTCGCTTCACCCATGGCGGCGCGAGCGTGTCGAAATATGTGTCGGACGCGACGGAATATCTCTACAGCGTCGAGGATTTTAACGCCGATTTCGACGCCGCGGAAAGCGCGGTGCCGGAACTCGACCTCACCCTCTATCAACTCTCAGAAACCATCGGCCGGGGCTTTCCGGCAACGGAGACTATTTAGCATGTCAGAACTGGATTTACCGCAAATCGCCGAGAGCCAGGCGCTCGCCTATGTCACCTCCAACGATGCGGATGCGAAGCTGGAATCCGCGCTATGTGACGAGATCGCGGATCATGACCCGAGCGCGGGCGACGTAACCCTCACCGACGCCGAGTTCCGCACCGCCTGGCATCATGTCATCGGCGGCACCCCGGCAGGGGCCTTCAATTTCATCATTCCGGGTATCAAGCGCCCCTTCATGGTCACCAATGGCAGCGGCGAGACGGCGACCGTCAAGACGGCCACCGGCGCGGCGGGGCAGGTGCTGGACGGGGAGACGCGGCTCTTCTATTGCGACGGGCTGGATGTGCTCGGCCTCAGCGATACGACATCGGAGGGCGGCGGCGGTGGCGGCCATGCCGGAGCACTGGTCAAGCTGAGCGCCAACCAGACGATCGCCAACAACTCGAACGTCGTCCTGAGCTGGGGCGGCGAGAGCTTTGACACCGACGGCTATCACGACAATAGCACCAACAACAGCCGCCTGACGGTGCCGAGCGGTGTCAGCAAGGTGATCATCAGTGGCCAGGCGCGCTGGGACAGCAACACATCGGGCACGCGGGAGATACTTGTGCAGAAAAACGGCTCCACCGCCTATGACGGGCGGCCGTTCCAGCATTTGGGCGCGCAAACCCATTTTACCATGCAGAGCTTTGTCTCGCCGGTGCTGGCCGTCAGCCCCGGCGATTATTTCGAGATGGTTGCCTGGCAGGACAGCGGATCGAGCCGCAGCATCGAGAGCAATGTCGCGACCTGGTTCAGCATCCAGGCCGTGGAATAAGCCATGAGAGGGAAGGGAGACATCATGAAATATGCCATGAGAGCGGCGGTCCTCGGGGCCGCTTTTTTTCTGTCCGCCGCCACCGCCGGGGCTGCTGGCCTGTGCCTGCCGCGGAGCGAGCTGCGCCTGCATATGGCGCAGAAATATGGCGAGCTGCTGATCGCGCAGGGCCTCGATAACCGCGGGGTGCTGACCGAGATATTCGCGACGAAATCGCGGGACAGATGGTCGCTGACCGAAACCGATGCGAGCGGTCAGAGCTGCCTTAAAGCCACCGGCGAATACTGGAACGCGCAACGGGTGCGGCCTGAGCGGATCACCCGCCAGCCCGCGACAGCGCCCGCGCAAACACCGCATCAGCAGGAGGATACCCATGGACAATCTTGAGCAGGAAATCGGCGCCATGCGGGTGCGTATCGAGAATCTCCACCTCGATATGGTGGAACTGCGCGACGATGTGAAAAGCCTCACTCTGCAGGTCAGCATGGGGCGCGGCGCGCTCAAAGTTATCGGCATCACAGGAAGCCTTGTCGCGGCGTTAACCACATTTGCCGCCTGGATTGGCCAGAATTTCCGGCCATTCAATCTGTAAATTCACAAGGAGCAATGCCGTGGGCGCGTTTGTCACTTATTTCGACTGGCGGGAGGCCTTGAGGCTGGCAGTCGAGGGGCTGGCCTTTCTTGTCACGCTGGCGACGGTCCTCACGGCCCTGACGCCGACGCGATGGGAGGCGGAATGGCTCGACCGGCTGTTCCGGATCCTCAACCTGATCGCCGGGAATGTCGGCCAGAACAAGAATGCCGACGACAGATGAGTCCGTTCGAAGCGGCCATCTGCGCCAAGATCGCCTATGACCCGGACGGCGCGATGCGGGCGCAGCGGCTCGGCTACAGCTATCTGCCGATTGAAAGCCGGGAGCATTTCGCCTGGATCGGCAGCAAGGACGGGATCACGGTCGTCGCCTTTCGCGGCACGTCTTTGTTCGGGCGCGAAGTCAAAAGCTATCGCAGCAACCTCTCGACAAACCTGATCCCCTGGATCGGGGAGGGGTTGGTGCATGCAGGTTATTATCAGGCCCTCTGGCAAATCCTCGGCGCGGTCCGACGCGGCCTTGAAGATGCCACCGATGTGGTGCTGACCGGCCATTCCATGGGCGGGGCGCTGGCGACGCTGGCGGCGATGGTGCTGGAGGTGGAGCGGGTCCATGCCTTCGCCAGCCCACGCATCGGCAATCAGGCGTTTGCTGACGGTTATTCCCGCTCGATCCGCGTCAGCCGCTATGTCAACCGCGGCGACGTGCTGGCGCGGCTGCCGTTCAGCGGCGATGTTGAGGGCGACGGTCCGGCCCGCCGGGAACGCTATGTGCATGTCGGGCGGACGGTCCGACTGCCGGGCTTCGGCCATTCGATCAGCGCCTATATCGCCGGCCTAAAGATGCGCCGGCGCGGGCAGTATCAGGTTCAACAACCGGAAAGTTAAGGGAGCAGGAAGATGACGTTAGTTCACAAAGCCTATCAGCAGGAACAGGATCTCGGCGGTGATGCCTTTATCGAGGAAAGCGCCGAAGCGGCCTATCTTTCCTATGACGGAGAGGAAGTCGAGGCCAATGACAATTTCCCGGCCCATGAAATCCTGCAGGGCTGTATCTGGCGGGATACGGAAACGACCCGCACCCGGACGGGACTTGAGGAGGAAAGCCGCCTTGATGAGCGGTCGGACGATCTGAACCGCCGGGGTGAGCTCGATTTCTCCGACCCCCGGCGCGGCGGGCGCGGCTTTCTCGATGAGGAGACGGAAGGACTCTTTCCGGATTTCGAGGACTAAAGTGGCGGCGTCGCCGGTTGCTCACTTCCGTTCAGCAAGGGCGAGGCCAAGACCGGCGGCAATGAGGAAACCCCCGGTGATCCGGTTGCGCAGTCTTTGAAACCGGAACATCAGGGGGCGCAGGGCGCCCGCAAACATTGCCCAGAGAATATCGACAAAGGTCAGAACGGTCAGGAAGACAAAGGCGACGATCGCCAGCTGCGAGACATAATCCCCCTCGGGCGCGATGAATTGCGGCAGCAGCGCGGCATTGAAAATCAGCGTCTTTGGATTGAGGATAGCCACCATCAGGCCACGCCAGAACAGGCCGAACACCGGTGCCTTGACCGCCTTGATCGCGGACAGATCGTCGATCGGGGCGGACCAGCTCCTGTAGCCGAGATAGAGCAGGTACAGGACACCCGCCCATTTCATCCAGGTGAGGATATCGGCGGCAAGTTCCAGCAGCGTACCGATCCCGAGGACCACGAGAAGCAGCTGCAACCCGACGCCAACTGTGGTTCCGGCGACGGTCCAGAGGCCATACAACGCCCCGTAACGCACCGAATTCGCGAGCGTCAGCGCGACATTGGGCCCCGGAATGATGGCCAGCCCGAAGCTGACGATGGCAAGGGAGAGAAGCTGTTCCATGGCGTAAATTACCACAATCGGAGCGTCCCACAATCGCTTTTTCACATTATCGTCACAAAGGATCGCTATGTAACTTTTCAGGCTTGGGAAGGCCGTGTCACTGCCTGCAGTGTGCGAAAGCAGCTTTGAGGGACTTTTTGGGATTTTGTGGATTTTCGTTAACCATAAGCGAAAAACCACTGGTATTCGTGTGAATTCGTGGTAAAATTCGTGCATACTAATCAAAAAATTCCCTTTTTTGTTGTATTTCCAACAGTTGCTTTTCAAACGATCAACTGATCGAAAATTGATTTTTAATGGGGCTTTCCATGTCTGTTCACCTTCAGAAAACGCGATTTACTGCGATTTTAACGGGCCTTGCTATCGGTGTGGCTGTTGCCCTGGGGCCGGGGGCTGCCAGGACGGGCCATGCGGCGGCGTCTCCCAACGACTGTCTGAAACCCTTGTCCATACAGGAGCAGGCCACCTGCAACGACGAACTAAAAACGTCGGATAGCGGTTTTGGCACGGTCGTTGCCTGGCTGTTTCCCTCAGCGGAAGATAAGGTTGCGAAAACGGGCGCCCTTGCCTTTTCGGGGCAGGGAGAGAAGAGTCTGGGGAAGGGCGCCTTGTCATCCGACAGCCTGTCGACCACCGGTCTGATGCTGTTCGGCGCGGCACTTGTCGGGATTGCCTATCTCGGTCGCCGCCGCCGTCGCTCTCTTGCGGATTTGCGGGCCGAGGCACGGGAAAAGCAACTAAAAAAATAAACCGGGCCGCGCGGTAAGGGGATTCTTTGCCGGTTTCGGGCCGCTAGTCGGGCACCGTCATGCCCTGATTAAAGAATAGTTAGGGGATCGGCCCTATTGTCATGGACATGGAACTAACGCGCCCGGTCAAGCCGACAGCCTGCCTTCTGGAGGCCTTTCGCTTCGTGATTCACCATCGCTGGCCCTGTCTGGTCCGGGCGGTGCCGGTTGTCATGATGACGGGGCTCGTGTCCTGGCTGGAGACGAATATCCTGGCCTCCGCCGATTATTTCCGCCTTGTTATCAACGAACTGCTCTATGCGATCTTCGCTGTCTATTGGAGCCGCTATACCCTGCTGGGATTCGAACGCGAAAATGCCGGGTTCGGTCTTCACTTCGGCCTGCGCGAGATCAAATACGCCGGGGCGCTGATCGGTTATGTGGTCATCACCTATATTCTGGCGCGGATTTATGTGGCGGGTGGCGGCGATGGCTCGGGCGCGTCGCTTGTCCTGTTCGTTGCGCTGCTGCTGCTCTGTTTCATGCCGCTGATGTTCGTCTTCCCGGCGATTGCGCTGGATCAGCCGCTGGCCATAACCGACTTTGCCAAATCGGTGCTGGAGATGTTTTTCTCGCTTGTCGGGACGTTCCTGCTGTCGATCGTGGCGGTGGTCGGGCTCTATGTCCTGATATATATGCCGATGCTGCTGCTGGTCCTGTTGAACAAGCCGGACCTTGCGGGCATGCTGTTCTTCCTGCTGTCCAGCTTCCTGATCATGCCCTTTGTGCTGGCGGTTTTCATCTCCTTCGTCTCGATCCTCTATCGGGAAACGATCGGCCTACAGCCGGTGAGGCAGGATTACTGACGTTTGGCGCTTGCCGGGCGCGGTTATTTTTCCTACCGTATCCTGAAGACCGGTGCGCTAACCAGAAGAAGAAGGATAGGAAATGTCACTGAAAATCGGAATTATCGGGGCGGGCGCCATTGGCGGCTATTTCGCGGCGCAGCTGGTCAAGGCCGGCATGGAGGTCGTCGTGCTGGCGCGGGGGAAAACCCGCGATGCGCTGCTAAAAGACGGCCTCACCATCACCTCGGAAAACGGTGTCGAGACGGTGCATTTTGCGGCTGTGTCCGACGATCCGGCAACGCTTGGCGTCTGCGATGCGGTGCTGTTCGCGGTGAAGGGACAGTCCACGGATCAGGCGGCGGCGGATATGCGCCCCATGATCGGCCCCGAAACCGAGATTATCAGCCTGCAGAACGGCCTCTACGGGATCGAGCTGCTGGCGGAGATGTATGGCACTGACCATGTCTCGCCGGGGATTACCTATGTGCCGGCAGTGGTCGAGGCACCGGGCCAGATCACCCGCACCGGCAGCCTGACCCGCTCCGTCTTCGGACCGTATGAGCCCCGCGACATGACCCTGCATGACGAGATTGCGGCGGCGCTTCAGTCCCAGGGAACGGATGCCCATGCGCTCAAAGAACCGATGCCGCAGATCTGGGAGAAATATGTCGTTCTCGCGCCGTTTCACGCGGTCGGTTGCCTGACGCGGGAATCCATCGGTGGCTGGCGCGACTCGCCCGAAATGCAGGCGCTGTTCCTGAAAGCAATGAAGGAGGTGACGGCACTTGCCGAGGCGAAAGGCGTCAGTATCGATCCGGATATCGCGGAGAAGAAGCTGCATTTCGCGGTCACCGCCACCAACCCGGCGACCCGCGCCTCGATGCTCGAGGATCTGGAGCGGGGCAAGCCGCTGGAGCTGGAGAGCATCATCGGCTGGCTCTGCCGGGAGAGCAAACGCCTTGGCCTGGAAAGCCCGTTCCATGACATGGCCTATGCGCTCTTGCTTTCGCACAAGGATGGCCGCGGCTGAGCCTTAGCCCGCGGGCACCGAAAAGATCGTGATAAAGAGTAGAAGGGCGGCGAGGATCGCGAAGGCGGCCTTGCGCCCTTTTTTCTCGGCGACAGTACAGGCAACGAGACATTGCAGGAAAAAGTAAAAGGCGAAGGCCCGCGAGGCGAGCGCCAGAATCTCGAATGTATCCGCCGTCCAGGTGAGGGCGATGGCAAGGCCGCAGATGATGACATAGGTCACGCTTGTCGTGAGGCGGTGGCGGGTTAGCTCCATGATATTGCCGGACGCGCTGATGGCCTCGGCAATGGCGGCGCCGAACTGGCTGAAAACGGCGGCAAAAACCAGCGGCACGACCAGCCAGGCGGCAACCTCGGCGGCCAGCATGATCAGGCCGTTGCCCTTGGCCTCCCCGCTGAACAGATGCATCAGCGGCGTCGCCACCAGAATGAACAGGATATAGATGGCGGCGGAGAAAATCTGTGAATTCCGGCTGGCCCGGATGCGCGTATCCGCATCCAGCTCGTCGCCGAGATAGCGGGTTGTCTCGAACCCCTGCACGACGATCAGGATGCCGCAGAGAATGGTGATGGTCTGCCAGAGGGAATGATCGGGCAGGTCCGGCAGGATCAGCGTGCCCGCCGTGATGGCCGCCGCATTGTAAAGTGCGAAGCTGCCGATCATGAGGAAGATAATGGCGAGCGTGATGATCAGGGTCCATCGTTCCAGCCCTTCCAGGATTTTAAGGCCTTTCGTCAGTTCGATCAGGAGAATGGCAATGATGATCCCGCTGGTCAGCAGCCTCTCATAGACTTCCGCATCGGCCTCGAAATAGCCGAGGACGTAGGATGCCATAATCCGCAAATACAGCGTCACCGAAATGATATAGGCCGGGATGAGCGTGATGTCGGAGAGCTGTTCCAGCAGGCGCACCGTACGCGGCGGCGATGCGGCGGCAAGGGCGGGTTCGACATGGCGGATGTTATGGCGGATCACCCATCCGATTGCATAGGCGAAGGCGCAGATCCCGATGATGGCGAACAGGGAATAGGGGCCGACCGTGCTCGCCAGCAGGGAGACGACCACCAGAAAGCCGCTCCCGAAGATGGAGGCAAGCGGCGTGGTGGTCCCGCGGATAAGACGGCGGAACGCCCCCGGACGCGCGGCGGGCGATGCCGTGGAAGACTCATTCTCCATGCATTTATTTCCTTCAGTTTACGGCCTTCACGACGGAGCAATGCCATGCAAATCCGGGATTTACGCGACCTCATCATCCGTCCGACATTAAACGTCCTGCAGATGGGCGGTGTGAATGCGGAGAACCTCCTTCTCGGCACCGGGCTGGTCGAAAGCGGCTTTCGCCATCTCCGCCAGATCGGCGGGCCGGCGCTCGGTTTCTATCAGTGCGAACCGGCGACCTATGACGACATTCTTTGCTATCTCGGGCGGCGCCCCGTGCTTCTCCGGCGGCTCCGGCTGCTGATGGCGGGGGAGGGCGTGCCGGAGGCGTCCCAGCTTGTCTGGAACCTGCGATACGCCACGGCGATCTGCCGCATCCATTACTGGCGGGTGCCGGAACCGATCCCGGCGGATTTCGAAGGGCAGGCCGCCTATTGGAAGAGGCATTACAACACCCCGCTCGGGCGCGGCACGGTGGCGAAATATCTGGAATGCGCCCATCCCCTAACGGAAGGACCTTACTCATGAAGGACTATTTGAAAGGCAAGAAAACCTATGTCACGGCGTTCCTCGCGATCGTCGCGGCGGTGGGCAGCTATCTGCTCGATGAAATCGCAATGCAGGACATGATCGAGGCGGTGTTCGCCGCGCTCACCGCCATGACCATCCGCGCCGCCATCACGACCGAGGCACAGAAATGAAGGGCGCGGTCCTTGCCGCGCTGATGCTGATGCTGGCGGCCTGCAGTACCTCGTTCAGCCAGCTTTCCGCGCGCGATCAGCTGTTGCTCACCTGCGACGGGCTGGCGACCACCATGGGCATTGTCAAGAACTTCATCCTCGACGGGACAATTGACAATGCGGCGACGCTTGCGCGTATCCGAGCGGCGAGCGTGGTGGTGGAGGAAAGCTGCACCGGCGATGCGGACTATGCGGCGGCACTCAGCCGCCTGAGCGCGCAGTCGGTGATCCTGCTGGAGGCGCGGCTCGCCGCCGAGGCGGACAGCGGAAAAAGGAGCTGAGTCATGACCATTACCTCCGCTTCCATCCTCGCCCTCCTGGAGGGCGGCGCCTTCCTCGTCAATGCCGCGCTCCGGGCGCAAAAAGGCGAGCTCTCCCAGGCCGATGTCGACACCATCCTCAACCATGTGGGGGAGGAGGCCACCGACCTCCGCCGCGTCATCGACGCCGCGCTTGAAAAAGCGACCTGACCAACAAAAAGGGAGGCTCTAACCGGCCTCCCTTTCTTGATCTGATACTGCGCTAAGCACAGGCTAATTGCGCCGTCAGGTCAGCTTTTGCTGCCTATATACGCCGCCGCCGATTTGCCGGCGATCTTGCCGAAGACGGCGCCGTTCATGAGGCCGGTGCCGCCGGGGTAGTTGTTATAGAATATCCCGCCGACCATCTCTCCCGCGGCGAACAGGCCGGGAATAGGTGTGTAGTCCGTGCTCTGGACCTGTGCGTCCGTATCGATGCGCAAGCCCCCGAAGGTGAAGGTAATGCCGCAAGTGATGGCATAGGCTTCGAACGGGGCGTCGGTAAGCTGGTTGGCCCAGTTGCTCTTGGGCACGGAGAGGCCTTTTGTCGCGCGCCCGTCCTTTACATTCGGATTGAAGGGAATATCGGTCTCAACCGCTGCGTTATAGGCCTTGACCGTCGCGATAAAGCCTTCCGGATCCACCCCTTCAAGCTTTTTAGCCAGTCCTTCAATGCTGTCGGCGGAGACTTTTGTTACCTCACGGATGCGGTACTCGTCGCGCAGGAGGTGCAGGGTCTTCGCATCGAAAATCTGCCAGGCGAAATGGCCGGGCTGGGCCAGCACTTCGCGGCCGTATTTTGCATATGTATAGTTGCGGAAATCCGCCCCTTCATCGACGAAACGCTCGCCCTTTGCATTGACGATGATGCCGAAGGGATAGGAATGTTTCTGGAACCCGTCGCCGACGGCAAGGTCGCCGAATTCGGGCGCATTGCGCTCCCATCCGACGGCATGACAGCCGGACCAGTTGCCCGCGCTGCTCGCCCCGATGTCCATCGCCATGCGGATACCGTCGCCGGTGTTATAGGGGGTGCCGCGAACCTTTGCGAGATCCCAGTTCGGCCCGAGATAGCGGGTGCGCATTTCCGTGTTCGCCTGAAAACCGCCCGCCGCGAGGATGACGGATTTTGCGGAAACCGCCTCGATCTTGCCCTTGCGGCGGATTTTTACGCCACTGACGGCAGTGCCATCGGTCAGAAGCTCCAGCGCGCGGGCGTCATACCAGACATCGATGCCGTAGTTTCCGGCCGATTTCAGGAGCGCGTCCACCAGTCCCGGACCACCGCCCCAGGCCTCCACCGTCAGCCCGCCCCAGAATTTGAATTTCCCGTCCACCTTGAAGGCCTGCCGCCCGTAGATCGGCACGAAGCGCACGCCCTTTTCCCGCATCCAGCGGATGGTGTGAAAGCTTTGCCGCACAAGGACTTCGCAGAGGTCCGGATCGGTCCGGTGCTGGGTTACGCGGAACATGTCGTCGAAGAACTGATCTTCCGTATAGGTGCCGAAATCCGTCGTCTCGATTTCCGTCTCGGTCAGGTCCGGCATGACCGCGAGAAGGTCGTCAAGGCCGTTGTAGGCGAAGCGGATGGCGCCGGCGGTAAAGCGGGAGTTGCCGCCGCTCAAATCCTCCGGCGCGCATTCAAGGACGAGGACTTTCGCGCCGTTTTCCTCCGCGCTCAAGGCGGCACAGAGCGCCGCGTTTCCGGCCCCGACCACAACAACATCATACCGGCTCTCGGCCATTATCTCTCCCCTTCGATCAGTTTCAGCAGCACCGGAAAATATTCCGCGCCATAGCCCGCCGCGCTCGTTTTCTCCAGCATCTCTTTTGCCAGTTCCCCGGCGGGAGATTTGACCCTGGCATCGGTCGCCAGCTCAAGGGCGTAGGTTATATCCTTGGTGGCGTAATCCGTGCCGAAGGCACCGACGGGAAATTCCCGCGGCAGCATCGCCTTCTTCACATGGTTGCGGAGCGCAAAGCTGTCCGCCGATCCTTTCGAAAGCGTCTCGACCAGTAGCGCGCGATCGACGCCCGCGCGCTCGCCTATCGTGAGGGCCTCGCCTAGGGCGACGACGGACTGGATCAGCAGCATGTTGTTGAGCAGTTTCAGGACCTGCCCGGTGCCGACCCCGCCGCAATGGGTGATGTCGGTCGCGGCGGCGGCGAGATAGGGACGCAAGGTCTCGAACGTTTCCTCATCGGAGCCGACCATGATGCTCAAGGTGCCGTCGATGGCTGCCTGGCGGGTGCGGGCGACCGGCGCATCGGCGAAGATCATGCCCTTTTCTTGAAGCGCCGCCGCAGCCTTTCGCGCAATGGCGACGGGGCAGGTGCTCATATCGACAATGATCTGCCCCTTGCGTCCATGTTCCAGCAGGCCGTCCGGCCCGAGAATGATTTTCTCCACCTCTACTCCGCCGGGAAGGGAGAGGAAGATGATATTGGCGGCTTTCGCGACCTCCGCGACGGAGGCGGCGGCGCGGGTGCCATCGGCCTCAAGCCGCGCTACGGGCTCCGCCGCGAGATCGAACACCACCATCGGGCCGAGCTCCGCCCCTGTCATGTTCCGGCAGATGGGCTCTCC
Source organism: uncultured Sneathiella sp. (assembly GCF_963976355.1). Taxonomy (NCBI): domain Bacteria; kingdom Pseudomonadati; phylum Pseudomonadota; class Alphaproteobacteria; order Sneathiellales; family Sneathiellaceae; genus Sneathiella; species uncultured Sneathiella sp. Next base: position 301,267 of record NZ_CAXBKA010000003.1, on the reverse strand, counting down.
CATGACACCGAGACCGATAAATCCGATTGTATCGACATTGCCCATCTTGTTGTTCCTTTGTTATGGACGGGACGGGGAAGGGGGCAAGTTAGCCGCCGAGGCCGCCAAGATAGATGCTCTTGGCCTGCTGATAGGCGCGAAGCCCCTGTATGCCTTTTTCCCGCCCGAGCCCGCTCTCCTTATAGCCGCCGAACGGCGCCGCGATGCTGAGTTGCTTGTAGGTATTGATCCAGACCGTGCCTGCCTTGATCGCCCCGGCAATGCGCCAGGCCTTGGTTAGATCCCGGCTCCAGATGCCGCAGGCGAGGCCGAAGACCGTATCATTCGCCTGTGCGACCAGATCGTCTTCCGAGGTGAAGGGCAGGGCGACGAGGACGCTGCCGAAAATCTCCTCCTGACAGACAGCGGAGCCATGATCGAGCCCGTCGATGATCGTCGGCAGGTAATAGGCGCCGTCGCGGCAGTCATCGGTATTGGGCCGCGTGCCGCCCAGCAGGATACGCCCGCCTTCCTTCTTCGCGAGGTCCACATAGCCCTCGATCCGCGCGCGCTGTGCCTCCGACGCCATGGGGCCGATATTGCTGGTGTCCGAAAGCGGCGGGCCGACGTTCAGCTTCTTCGAAACGGCGATGAGCCGGTCCAGAAAATCGTCATAGATGCTTTTCTCGACAAAAAGGCGCGATCCGGCAACGCAGGACTGCCCGCCGGAGCCGAAAATCGCGGAAGAGACATCGGCGGCAGCCTTGTCGAGATCGGCATCGGCGAACACGATGGTCGGCGATTTGCCGCCAAGCTCGAGAATGGTCGGGATGAAGCGGCCCGCCACGGCGCTGGCGATGGCGCGCCCGGCATTGGTTCCCCCGGTGAAGGAGACCATGGCAAGGTCCGGATGGTTGATGATTGCCTCGCCGGTCGAGGAGTTGCCGGGAAGGACACTCAGCAACCCCTCTGGCAGGCCTGCATCCACAAAGGCGCGGGCCAGCTCGATCGAGACCAGCGTCGTCAGTTCCGACGGTTTTAAAATCACCGCATTACCGGCGGCGAGGGCCGGGGCGAGTTTCTGGGCCGCCATGGTCAGCGGCGAATTCCATGGGGTGATGGCAGCGACTACGCCGAGCGGCTCATAGGTGGTGACCGAAAGATAGGGGCCGCGCGGCGGTGGTGTCTCTCCCTCGACCGTCTCGCAGACCGAGGCGAAATAGCGGACGATCCCGGCGGCGGCGCTGACTTGGCCGAGCGATTCCTTCAGCGTCTTGCCATTTTCCGATGTCTGCAAATGGGCGAGCTCGTCTTTTCGTTCCAGCATCAGCTCGGCCGCCCGGAACAGTACCGACGCCCGCTCATGCGGGGGTCGGGCGAACCAGTCATTTTTCCGGAGAACAGCCTTTGCCTTCGCAAATGCGAGGTCGACCTGCTCGGCTGAGGCCATGCCCAGCTCGCTGATGAGGGAGCCATTCGCCGGATTCGTTATGCTGAGGTTACCTCCCAGTCCCTCAACGTCCGAGCCAGCGAGGATCATTGTTCTTCTTCTTATTGTCATGGCTCCCTCTCAGCGCTAGCAAGAAGGAGCTTATATCCGTTGCATTAATATGATAAATAATAATTATTAAGTTATTTATATCAAAATACTATAAATTAGCAGGGCAATATGGACAAGCATTTCAGAGCCTTTGTCGCGGTGGCGCGGCATCTGCATTTCACCAAGGCGGCGGAGGAAATTCACATCACGCAGCCGTCGCTCTCCCTGCTGATCCGGCAGCTTGAGGAGAAGCTGAAAGTAAAGCTGATCACCCGCAGCACCCGGCAGGTCGCGCTCACCGAGATGGGCAAGGCGTTCCTGCCGCTGGCCGAGAATGTGGTGCTGGATATGGACGCCGCAGTGCGCCATATGCGGGACCTGGCGGAGTTGGAGCAGGGGAAGGTGACGGTTGCGGCCTTTCCCTCCGTCGCGGCGAACCAGCTGCCGCCGATCCTGGTGGCCTTCCGGCGGCGCTATCCGAAGGTCCGGGTGCAGGTCGTCGACGGCATCTGGAACACGGTCGTGGAGAGTGTGCGCTCCGGCGAGGCCGATTTCGGCATCGGCTCGCGGCCGCCGGTGATGGGCAACCTCGCCTATCAGGAGATTTATAACGACGAGGTGATGCTGCTGGCCACGGAGGATCATCCGCTGGCGTCAGAGAAATCGCTGTCCTGGCACCAGATCATGGAGGAGGAAATCATTGTCCTGTCGCCGGCCACCGGCGTTCGCCAGAGCATCGATGCGGCGCTGGAGGGGACCGGCATCACGCTGAAGCCAATCCTGGAACCGGCGCTGGTCCAGACGGCGGCCTCGCTCGTCTCCGCGGGCGCCGGGCTCGGAGTTATTCTCTCCTCCTACCTCAGCGCGATCCAGATGGACGGCCTCGTCGCGATTCCCCTTGAAAAGCCGAATATCCTGCGCCCGGTCGGCATCATTACGCGTAAAGACTGGGTCATGTCGCCGGCGGCGAAAGTGATGCTAAAAATGGCGATCGACGGGCTGCATGAAAAGCCGGTCGCGGCGGCATGAAAAAAGCCTCCGGAATTGCTTCCGAAGGCTTTTGAATTGGCTCCCCGAACAGGACTCGAACCTGTGACAGGCTGATTAACAGTCAGCTGCTCTACCAACTGAGCTATCGGGGATCAGGGCCCGTACTATAGCGGGTTGGCGGCTTATAGCAATTGCGCCTTGGCCTGCCAAGCCTTGATTTCAGTTTTTGGCTAAAAAAACGCGCATCCGGGCGCAAAAGGCGCAGGGACCTATTCCCGGCCGTGGGCCGCGGCGATTTTCTTGTCCGTATTATACTGGCTGAGCGCATAGACCGCCCAGATCGCCGCCGGAATCCAGCCGATCAGCGTGATCTGCAGGATCAGGCAGAGAATGCCCTGAAACGGCTTGCCGATGGTGAAGAAGACGACGAACGGTAAAAGGATCGCTAAAATCAGGCGCATGGTGGCCACCCCTCTTATTAATGAACTGACGGCAGCTTACCCAACCTTGCGCGGCTTGGCAATCGGCGGAATGATGGAAGGGCGGGAGGGCCTTTATCTTGCCGCCGGGTTATTTGCCGGGCTTGGTGTCTTTCGGCTTGGCGGCGGAGGGGCGGGAGCGGTGCAGCGCCACCATCGCCCAAATCGCCGCAGGCAACCAACCCAGAACCGTCAACTGCAGGATCAGGCATATAATCCCCTCCATCGTGCGGCCCAGCATGAAAAACATGAGCCAGGGCAGCAAAATTCCAATTGCAATATACATTATTGTCTCCTCATTGCCGGACAGGACAGCGGCGCATTAACAGGACGCGCCGGAGACAGGACGCATCTTACGCCGTCATTGTGAGAATTTTAAGGGGGATATGCGGGAAAAACTGGAGGCCTGGACCGGAATCGAACCGGTGTAGACGGATTTGCAATCCGCTGCGTCACCACTCCGCCACCAGGCCCCTGATCACGTGGTGTGTTGCCAAAAGCCTAGGCGTTGTAAGTCTTTCATGCGGGAGTGTCAAGCGCAACCGTGGACCGCGCCGGACGGCGGCCCCGGCCGTCTCAGGCGGCTCCGTTTCCACTCGTCTGAAAATGCGTCATCGGGCCATAGAGGGACTGGATTTTCGCAAATTCCGCCGCATCGAAAAAGACGCAAGCCCCCTCGGTGAAACTTTTTGCAACTTCCAGCGTGAAGCGCGCCGCCGCCTCGACATCCATGAGATGGGTGGCGCCCGTCGCGCAGCCCGCGACCGCTACTTCCGTGGTGATGGCGACGCCGACAACCGGCGCCGCCGTCGCGGTACTGGGCTGCAGAATGCTGTTGAGATGATAGAGGCCGTTGCCATAGGGCGTGATGTCCTGCTGGGTGAGGGCGAAAACCTGCGGCAGCCGACCCGTCACCTGTGCCATCAGCTCGAGCAGGTCATCGCTGGTCTTTAGGATATAGCCTTCCTTCACCGTGGGGGAGAGGGCGAAACCCCGATGGTTGAGGATCTTGTTGCCCTTGGTCGTATCGACGGAGAGAATGGCGTCCATCTCCCCGGAGACTTCCCACTCATTCTTGAGCTCCATCGGGATGGGCGAATCCATGAAGGGCACCGGCTTGTGTGGCCGGGTCGGCGCATCGGGACAGATATGGGTGGTGAGAATGACATCGCCCGCCAGCCGGTCGCCCTGCGCCGACATCTTGGCGAGCTTCGCCGCCGCCGCCAGCACGGCCAATGCGCCGTCGCCATCGGAGACGAAGCCGATCCGCTCCGGCCGGGCACCGAGCCCGCCGAGACGGCCGATGATGCCGAGGGTCGGGGCCTCTCCGCCCATAGACTTTCCGCGAATGCCGGGGATAGTGATCCGGATGAAATCCGTCGCCCCCTTGTCGGAGATGGCGCGTTTGATCTCGCAGCCGACCTCCCCGATACTGCTGATATATTCCTGCACCCGCGCGCCGCTTGCCGTTGGCGAATCCAGAATTTCAAAGATATCGATGATTTGTTTCAGCATGGTCCGCCGCCGTCATGTTGTTATGTCCCAGCCTCAGGCTACCCTGCTTCAGGAAAAGAGGGCTATGAGGGCGACTACGTATGCCGCTACAGCACCAGCACCTGGCGGATCAGGCCGGACACGGTCGTCACGCCGAGCTTCTTCATCACCCGGCCGCGGTGGATTTCAACCGTGCGGTGGCTGATGTCGAGGACGCGGGCAATCTCCTTGTTGGAGAGCCCGGCGACGACATTCTCGGCGACCTCGATCTCCCGCCGGGTGAGCTGCGGGTAGGCCTGCGACATGCGCATGGCGATATCCTTCTTCTCATGCGGGCGGGTATCCGTCATGGAGTTGAGCTGCATCCGAAGGGAGCTTGCCAGAATGTTGCGCGCCGTGGCGACGGGCTTGCCGCTCTGGGCGCTGACCTTCTGGGCCATCTCGCCGGAATAGGCCATGCTGTACATGACGATGAAATCGCAGTTCCTGAGGTTGCGGGTGATGTCATCGATATTGCCGCTGGGGCCGGGCAGGGTATAGCTCACCGACTGGCGGATGGCCGAGCCATGGGTAAAGATATTCTCGGTTCCCTGCAGATCGACGGAATAGATGATGCCGACACGGCAGCCGACCATCGAGAGCGACTGCACCCAGGATTCGACGATTGTCTGGCCGTTGAGAAGCGGGGTTTTCGTCACAATCTCCTGCCGCAGGCCGGTGCTGACGATGACGATAAAATCGTAATTTTCCCGGTCCAGCCGTTCGCAAAGCGCGGCGATCCGCCTTTCCACGAAATCGGCGGAGACGATCTTGTAGTCGCCATTGGCAAAGCGGGTATGCAGGGTGATCTGGTTGGGGGACAGGGGCAGGCGGTCGAACTCCGCCGGATCGATCCCGTCGAGGGCGCCGAATTCCTCAATGAGGATCTCGGTATCGAGCTGGCGGACAAGCTGCGGTACGATATCGGGCCGGGGGGCCTGACCGATCGTCACGAAAGCTATTCTCGGCAGTCGCGCCATCTGTGCTCCTTCCCTGAAAATGACGTTATAATCGCACTTTTCCGCGAAATTCAAGGCATTGGAAGGGTGTAAGGGCTCTTACGTATTTCATGAAACCGTAACAAGGTTCAAACTTCCCAGACTGAATAAATCAGTTTTCAGAAATTTCGGGGGCAAGTCAATGAGCATGAAAAAGATCAACGGCAAGCGGCTGGCGCTGGTAACGATCGGACAGGCGCCGCGCGTGGATATCACCCCGGATATGATGCAGGGTCTGGATGCAGAATATGACATCACTGAGTTTGGCGCGCTGGACGGCCTGACGAAGGAAGAGGTGGCGAGGCTTGCCCCGAAGGGCGGGGAGGAATGCCTCGTGTCCCGCATGACCGACGGCAGCGAGGTTGTCTGTTCCGCCGCCGAAATCGAGAAACGGCTGGAGCATGTCTTTGATAAGATCGATCCGGAAAAATTCGATGCGATCCTGATGCTCTGTTCGGGCAAGCTTGAGGCGGCGGTGCACAGCTTGCCCGTCTTTTCGCCCTACGACAGCCTGAGCGCAGAAATTGACGAGCGCCGCGCCGCGAAGGACGTGGTTGGTGTCATCTCCCCCCATGCGGACCAGATCGGCAAGATGCAGGCGCATTTCACAGCGGAGGATGAGGCACGCTTCGCCTCGGCGTCGCCCTATGCCGTCGATGAGTTTGCCAAGGCGGGTGAGAAACTGAAAGAGACGGATGTCATCATCATGAACTGCATGGGTTTTGACAGCGCCATGGCGGCGAAGGTGGAGGCGGCGGCAAATGTACCGACCATGACCGTGCGCCAGCTGTTCATGAAGCATGTCGGTAAATCACTAATGCAAAAGGCTCCGGCATAAGGGGTCAGGTGGGAATAAAGCTGCAAAAAACCGCGGCGAGTGAGAATTCAACCTGGAGGACGAGAAGATGAAGAACCTAAGTAGACGTAGTTTTGGCAGGCTTGTGAAAGCCTGTGCCATTGCGGGGGTCGCGATGGCGGGTTTCGGGACGGTAGCGCAGGACGTTGCCGCGTTCGAGCGTGTCGATGGCGGCAAGATTTTGGTCATCGCCGGTCGGCAGTCCGTTGATACGCTGGATCCCAGCATAAAATACAATGCTTCTATCCGGACCCTGCAGCAGGCGCTCTATGACGCACTGGTGAAATATGAAGACAATCCGCCAACCGTCAAGCCATGGCTTGCGGAAAGCTGGGAATCCAGCGAGGACGGGAAGACCTGGACATTTCACCTCGTCAAGAACGCGAAATTCCACAGTGGTAATCCGGTGACTGCCGAGGCGGTCAAATATTCTTTCACCCGGTCATTGGAGATTAATAAGGGGCCGTCGTGGATGCTGTCTGATTTCCTGAAACCTGAAGGTATTGTTGTTGTTGACGATTACACGGTTCAGTTCAATCTTGACAAGCCCTATGCGGCCTTCCTGTCCTTTCTGCCATGGTGGTACATCATGGATCCGGCAGTTGTGGAGGCCAATGTCGAAGGCGATGATTATGGTCAGAAATGGTTGACCGAGAATGAGGCTGGCAGCGGCCCGTACAAACTGAAACGTTTCGATCAGGGCACGCTCTATGAAGTCGAGCGGGTCAAGGATTACTGGAAAGGCGACGGCGGTTCCAATATCGAAGGCATCGTCTACAAGCTGGTCCGTGAAACCTCCGCACAGCGGGCGGCGCTGATGAAGGGCGAGGCCGATATCGTTCTCGACCTGTCACCGGACGAGTTCGATCAGGTTGCCAAGGCCAAGGGGATAAAGACTTCCACCGAGCCGGCCCTGACTGCTTTCGGGCTCAAGTTCAACACCAAGGGCAAATACATGTCCGATAAGAACCTGCGCAAAGCCGTGGCATACGCCTTCGATTATGATGCGCTGATTGCCATCTTCAACGGCAAGGCGGTTCTGCAGACGAGCCCCTTCACCGATGATATCAAGGGCAAGATCGACGTGCCGGGCATTCCGCGCCATGATATGGAAAAGGCCAAGGAGTATCTTGCGAAATCCCAGTGGCCGGATGGCGGGATCGAGCTGGAATATGTCTATGTCCAGGGCCTCGAGATCGAACGTCTGATGGGTCTCGTCCTGATCGACAAGCTGAAAGACCTCAACATCACCGTGAAGATGGTGCCGCTGACCTTTCCGAACATAGTCGCCCGCGGATCGAAGCCGGAAACATCGGGAGATATGATGGCGATCTTCGCTACGCCTGTTTCGACCGATCCGGACGCGGTGGCCTATCAGTATCACCCGGAATCCTGGGGCAAGTATTATGGCACGCATTTCTATGAAAATCCGAAAGTGACGGAACTGATCGAGAAGGCGCGCTATACCACCGATTGGGAAGAACGGGCGCCGATGTATGCGGAAATCCAGAAACTGATCGTTGAGGATCAGCCGGAAATCTTCGGCATGATGCGCAAAAGGCTCATTGCCTACCGCGATTACGTGACGGGTTTCTCCTACACCCCGGTCCGTATGACATCGGAAATCGACTATTATGGCTTAGGCATCGGAAATTAACTCCCTTCCTGCCTGTCCTGTCGGGTCTATAATGATCCGGCAGGACCCTTTACATGCCTGAGGAAATGACATGCTTTATATGATCGGCAAGCGCAGTATTCTGATGCTCGGCATGCTTCTGGGGCTGCTGGTCATCACTTTCACGATTTCCCATGTGGCCCCGGGTGATCCCGCCAGTCTCGCGGCGGGTCCGAATGCGACCCAGGAGATGATCGATCAGATCCGCGAGGAATATGGTTTCGACAAGCCGCTGGTGCAGCAGTTCTTTATCTATGTGAGGGGTATCTTCGAGGGCAATCTCGGACGATCCGTCTATACGACCCGGCCCGTGGCGCAGGACCTTATGGTCTATTTCCCGGCAACACTGGAACTCGTGCTTTATTCGATCCTGTTCGCGATTGTTCTCGGCATTCCCATGGGCGTGATTTCCGCCGTCAAGCAGAACGGCTGGGTCGATAATATCGTCCGCATTATCTCCTCCTCCGGCGTCGGGCTGCCGATGTTCTGGCTCGGCCTGATGCTGCAACTCTATTTCGGCCTGCAGCTTGGCTGGTTTCCCTTAGGGGGCAGGCTCGACCTGATGACCGATCCGCCGACGACGATCACCGGCATGTATACCATCGATGCGTTGCTGACCTTGCGCTTCGGCGTCTTTGTCGAGGCGCTCCATTATATGGTGCTGCCCGCCGTGGCGCTCAGCTTTCCGGCGCTCGCCTCCATCGTCCGGGTCAACCGCGCGGAAATGATCGAGACGCTGAGCCTGGACTATGTCACCAACGCCCGCGCGCAAGGTATCTCCAAATTCCGCATGATCGCGATCTATGCGCTCAAAAACGCGATGCTGCCGACGCTGGCCATCATTGGCCTGCGCTTCGGCTGGATGCTGGGCGGGACGGTCCTGATCGAGAGTGTGTTCGACTGGCCCGGCGTCGGCCTTTATGCGCTGCAGGCGATTACCGCCTCCGATTTTGAGCCGGTGATGGCCGTGACCCTGATCCTCGGCGCCTGGTTCATGCTGACTAATTTTCTCATCGACATCATTTACGGCATACTCGACCCCCGGGTCCGAGCGAGAGCCTGAGGGAGAGGGTAATGACGGATATAATTGACACGACCGCCGAACCGACCTTCCGCGAAAGGCATGCCAGCACCATCCGCACCTGGCGGCTCTACGCCCGGACTTTCCGCAACAACGGCGCGGCGATGCTCGGGCTGATCATCATTGCCGGATTCATGTTCCTGGTGATCTTCGGCCCCTCCATCGTGCCTTATCCGGAGGATGCCCTTGGCGCGACGCATATCGAGAAGAAACTGCAACCACCCAGCGCGGAGCACTGGTTCGGCACCGACGAGGTCGGCAATGATGTCTTCACCCGCGTCGTGATCGGCGCCCGTGTCTCGCTGCAGATCGGCCTGATCATTACCGGTATTTCCATGCTGATCGGGGTGCCGCTCGGGATTATCGCGGGCTATGTCGGCGGCTGGGTCGAAGAGACGATTATGCGCGTAACCGATGTCTTCCTGTCCATCCCCGGCCTCATCCTCGCCATTGCGATTGTCGGGGTGCTGGGGCCGGGGATCGGGAATGCCATGCTTGCCATCTCTCTGGTCTGGTGGCCGGGCTATGTCCGGCTGGTGCAGGCGAAAACCCTGTCCCTCAAAAGCGCGATCTATGTGGACGCCGCCCGCTCCATGGGGGCAAGCAAGATGCGGATTGTCTTCGTGCATATCCTGCCCAACTGCCTGTCGCCGATCATCGTCAAGGTCAGCATGGACATGGGCATGGCGATCCTCTACGCGGCCAGCCTCGGCTTCCTCGGCCTTGGGGCGCAGCCGCCGTTCCCCGAATGGGGCGCGATGATCAGCGTCGGGCGGAACTATCTGCCGGACTGGTGGTGGTATTCCTTCTTCCCGGGCCTTGCCATCTTCCTGACCGTGCTCGGCTTCAACCTGCTGGGCGACGGCCTGCGCGACATTCTTGATCCGAAGGGGAGGGAATAATGACGGAAGCTCCGGTTCTTGAAATTCGCGATTATCGTTTGAATTTCAATACCTTCGACGGTGTTTATCATGCACTGGACGGCGTCAATCTCGCGGTCGGCAAGGGCCAGTCCCTCGGTATCGTCGGGGAGACGGGCTGCGGCAAGTCGGTGACCGTGCGCAATGTGCTCGGTCTGCTGCCAAGCCCGCCCGCCGAAGTGATCTCCGGCGAGATTCTCTATAACGGCAAGGACATGCTGAAGGTCACGCCGGAAGAGATGCAGAAAATCCGCGGGATCGAGATTGCCATGATCTTTCAGGACCCGATGACCTATCTCAACCCGGTGTTCACCATCGGCACGCAGATGATCGACGTGATCCTGACCCATCAGAAGGCGCTCGACAAGCATGCCCGTAAGAACAGGAAAGAGGCGAAGGCGCATGCGATCGAGATGCTGCGCAAGGTGCATCTGCCGAATCCGGAGAGCCAGATCGACCGTTATCCGCATGAGCTCTCGGGCGGGATGCGCCAGCGGGTGCTGATCGCCATGGCGCTCTCGGGCTCGCCGAAACTGCTGATCGCCGATGAGCCGACGACGGCCCTCGATGTAACGATCCAGGCGCAGATCCTCGACCTCATCGCCGAGCTGGTAGAGGATATGGGCCTCTCCGTCGTCATCATCACCCATGATCTCGGCGTGGTCGCGAAAATCTGCGATAATGTCGCCGTCATGTATGCGGGGCAGGTGGTGGAGTATGGCACGATCGAGGAAGTGTTCGGCCGGCCCAAACATCCCTATACGGAAGGGCTTTTGAAATCCATTCCGCACCCCGGCAAACCGCCGGAGGAACTCTATGGCATTCCGGGCTTCCTGCCGAATTTGCTGACGCCGCCGGCGGGCTGCCGCTTTCAGGCGCGCTGCCCGAAGGCGATGGATATTTGCGGCACACCACCTAAGAACCGGAATAATGCGGTTCATGACCGGACCGTGCTCTGCCACCTCTATGAGGAAGGATTTGCGGATGCTTGAAACCCATGATCTGACCGTCGGTTTTCCCGTCCGCGCTGATGGCAAAAAAGCGATCCTGACGGCGGTCAACAAGGTCAATTTGCGCATCGAGAAGGGCGACGCGCTCGGGCTGGTGGGCGAATCCGGTTCCGGCAAGTCAACGGTGGGGCGGACGATCCTGCATCTGAACCGGGCGACCGGCGGCAGTGTCACTCTCGACGGGCAGGACATCACCCGCCTGAATGCGGCGGATGAGAAGGTGCTTCGGCGCCGGGCGCAGATGGTGTTTCAGGACCCGCATTCGGCGCTCAACCCGCGCATGACGATCATGCGCTCGGTCGCCGAACCGCTGATCCTGCATACCAAGCTCCGCGGCGCCGAGCTGCGCGAGAAGGTCGGATCCCTGCTTGAGATTGTCGGACTGCAAAAACAGTTCCTCTACCGCTATCCGCATGAGCTTTCCGGCGGGCAGAAGCAGCGCGTCTGCATCGCCCGGGCCATTGCGCTCAATCCGGAGCTTCTGGTGCTGGACGAGCCGACCTCGGCGCTTGATGTGTCGGTTCAGGCGCAGATCCTCGAATTCCTGAAATCGATCCAGAAGGAACTCGACCTTACCTATCTCTTCATCTCCCATAACCTTGCGGTCATCCGTTATGTCTGCAACCGGGTGGCGGTGATGTATCTCGGCCAGATCGTCGAGCAGGGGGAGACGGAGGAAGTGTTCAGCAACCCCAAGCATCCCTATACCAAGGCGCTTTTGGAGGCGGTGCCGCTGCCTGAACCCGGCCAGCCCCGGCGCGGCAAGCCGATTGTCGGCGATATTCCGAGCCCGCTCAACCTGCCCAAGGGATGTTTCTTCAATACGCGCTGTGAAAAGGCGATTGCCGGGGTCTGCGATCAGAAACCGGTGCCCAACTTCACAACGGAGGATGGACGGCGCGTGCGCTGCGTGCTGTATGATCCGGAGGTGCAGCCGCAGGCAGCAGCTGCGGCGGCCGCCCTCTAGAGCCGCGCGTTGGAGATATTGCGGACGATCAGCCGCATCAGCTCTCCGCCTGTGGAAACACCCATTTTCGCCAGCATCCGGGCGCGGTGAATTTCCACCGTGCGCGGGCTGATGCCGAGTTCTGCCGCGATTTCCTTGTTGGCGAGGCCCTTGATCAGGAGATCGAATACCTGATCCTCCCGCTTCGTCAGCTTCTCAAGACGCAGGCTGAGGGCGCTTCCCTCCAGCAGTTCCGCGCCGGTCGTACTCTTGCGGCTTTGCTTGAGAATTTTTGCGAGATTGCCGGAGATGATCCGTCGCATCTGCACCACGGGCCGGCCGGATTCCGCCATGATCAGCCCCCGCATGCGCGCATCATAGCCGACGGAATTGAGAACGATGATATCGCAATCGGAAAGTTTCCGGGCCGCGTCGATAAGGGCGTTGTCGCTGAAGGCCGGGCCATAGACGGACTTGATCCGGTTGGCGCCGAATTCCTTGCCGGGTGCCAGCTGGCCTTTCAAGGGGCGGATCTGCCCGACCTTCTGACCGGCAATCAGGATCGATTCCATGAACTTGTCGAGCACGTTCTGCGCATGGACGACATAGGGATTGGTGGTGCCGAGATCGAAAACGCCGGTAGAGGCGATGACGGTCAGGTCATTGATGCTCTTGCCGCGCCCCTCGCACAGCTCCAGCACCCTGTGGCGTAGCCAGCTCTCCGAGATGGCGACAATGGTTCCGTCGCTCAGGCTGGTTGCGATGCCGGTTTCGTCGGGCCGGGGTTCCAGCTCCATGATCTCGGCGAAGGCCATACCATCGAGCGCGCCGAATTCCGTCACCTCCACCGGCTCCGGCAGATCGGCGATAATTTCTTCAATCATTTCCTGGCGCGGCGACTGGCCGGCCGTGATGAAGGTGATGCGTTGCAAGCTGCTGTCCCTGTCCTTGTCGCGCATTGTCTTTCACTACTATATCGCGCCGCGCGTTCTACGCCAGTGTAAAGAAAAACTGAAATCTGCCTTTAGGTACCTCTACGTATTTTTGAAAGCCGCCCCTTGCGGTAGATTTCAGTCATCAAATCGAAAAGAAATGGCGAGAGAAAAATGGCTGAACAGTTAGGGGTCGCGCTGACCGCGCAAAGCGAGGAACGCCCGCTCGGACCCGGAGAGCGTTACATCACGGCGGAGGAGGTCGAGGCGCTCGCGCTCGGGGCCTGGATATTGGGAACAGGCGGCGGCGGGTCACCCTATCTCAACCTCCTGAATGTGCGGGAGCTGTACAGGAAAGGTCACAAGGTTGTCCTGAAAGATCCCATGAGTCTGCCCGATGATGCGCTGGTTGCCGTTCTCTCCACACAGGGCGCGCCGATTGTTGGCATGGAACGGCTCGCCGATCCGGAGAATTCCCTTAAACCCCTGCGTATTCTGGAGGATTATCTCGGGCGCAAGTTCGATGCGGTGATGCCGGTGGAAATCGGCGGTGGCAACGGCATGCTCCCCCTCGCGGTTGCGGCCATTTCCGGCCTGCCGACCATCGATGCGGACAGCATGGGCCGCGCCTATCCGGAGGCGCAGATGACCAGCTTCTCCGCCGCCGGGCTGCAATGCTATCCGCTCGCCATGGCGGATATCCGCAGTAATGAAATCCTGATCAAGACCGCCGACAGCTGGAAATGGATGGAGCGGATCAGCCGGAAAATCTGCACCGAGATGGGCTCCACCGCCTCGACCTGCAAGGCGCCCCGCTCTGGCGAGGAGGTGAAGAAATACGGCGTGCTGCACACGACGACAAAGGCGATCAGCCTGGGCCGCGCCGTGTTCGAGGCACGCAAGAACCACACCGATCCGTTGGCGGCGATTGTCGAGAATTGCGACGGGATCAAGCTGTTCAAGGGCAAGATCACCGATATCGAGCGGCGGACGACGGAGGGCTTCTTGCGCGGCCGCGCCGAGTTGGAAGGCATGGATGAGGATCAGGGCAGACAGTTCACTCTCGATTTCCAGAATGAATATTCCGTGGGCTCCGAGGGCGGGAAACCCGTTGTGATGACGCCGGACCTGATCTGCGTGGTCGACAGCATCAATGGTGACGGCATTGCGACAGAGACCATTCGTTATGGACAGCGGGTGACGGTTCTGGCTTTGCCGGCGCCGGATATCTTCCTGAGCCCACGCGGGCTGGAGCTTGTGGGACCGCGTGCTTTCGGGTTTGATTTCGACTATAAATCAGTATTTTAAGGGACTATTCTCATGCAACGCATTGGCATAGATGTTGGCGGAACCAATACGGACGCGGTTCTCGTCGATCAGGATAAGGTGGTTGGTGCGGTCAAGACCCCGACCACCCGGGACGTCACCGGCGGGGTGCGCAAGGCGCTTGAAGACCTTATTGCCCTGGTCGGGCCGGAAGCGAAGAACGCGAGCTCCGTCACCGTCGGCACCACGCATTTCCTGAATGCAGTGGTCGAGCGGCGGCGGCTGAACAAGGTTGCGGCGGTGCGGCTGTGCCTGCCGGCGTCGGCCAGCCTGCCGCCCTTCGTTGACTGGCCCGCCGATGTAGCGGCGATTGCCAATGGCGGCCATTATCTGGTGCGCGGCGGCCATGAATATGACGGGCGGGAGATTGTCCCGCTTGATGAAGAGGAACTTCACCGAGTGGGGCGCGAAATCCGCTCCGCGGGGATCACTTCCGTCGGGATCAGCGCCGTTTTCTCGCCGCTCAATGCGGAATTCGAGGAACGCGCAAAAGAGATTATTGAGGCCGAATGTCCCGGCATTCGCATCACCTGTTCGCACAGCCTTGGCCGTCTTGGCCTGCTGGAACGGGAGAATGCGACCTTGCTGAATGCGGCGCTGCTCGACCTCGCGGAGGAGGCGACAACCGCCTTTCAGGATGCACTTAAACAGCTCGGCATCACCGCACCGCTCTATATCGCGCTCAATGACGGGACGGTGACCAATGCGGAGATGACGCGGAAATTCCCGGTCTACTGCTTTGCCTCCGGCGCCACCAACAGCATGCGCGGCGCGGCTTTCCTCTCGAAGATCGAGAATGCCATCGTCTGCGATGTCGGCGGCACGACGACGGATATCGGATCGCTGGTGAATGGATTTCCGCGGGAGGCCAACAGCACGGTCACCGTCGGCGGGGTGCGGACATTGTTCCGCATGCCGGATCTCATTTCCATCGGGATCGGCGGCGGCACGCGGGTGCATGACGATCCGCTGGATGTCGGCCCGGACAGCGTCGGCTTCCGCCTGACGGAAGAAGCGCGGGTCTTCGGCGGGGAGCAGCTGACCCTGACCGATGTCGCGGTCTCGAAAGGGCTGATGGAGGCGGGGGAGGCAAGTAAAATTGCCGATCTCGCGCCGGGCTATGTCGATGACATTCTCGCCATCGTGCATGACCGCATTGCCAGCAATGTGGACCGCATCAAGACCGAGGCAACGGAAGTCCCGCTGATTGCCGTCGGCGGCGGGGCGCCGCTGATCCCGACCGAAATTCCCGGTATCTCGCGGGTTCATCATGTCGAGAATTACGCTGTCGCCAATGCGGTCGGCGCGGCCATTGCCCAGATCAGCGGGGAGGCGGACCAGGTATTCCAGGGCCTTTCCCGTGATGAGGCGCTGGCCGAGGCCCTCAAGATCGCCGAGGAGAAGGCGGTCAGTTCCGGCGCGGCGGCAGATTCGCTCAAAACTATCGAGATGGAGGATCTGCCCATCGCCTATATTCCCGGCCATGCAATCCGGGCACGGGTGCGTGTGATCGGCGATATTGCGGCGCTTTCGGACTAGGCTTTGAAAAAATTCTTCTAATCAAAGTGTGAATTGGGTACCATTACCCGCTAAGGTCGGGGCGCAAGCCCCGATCTCATTTCAGCTTTGATAGGCGCGGCAGGGCGCCTGATACAGGGGAATATCAGGGTACGGTGCCACAGTTTCTTCTCAGACCTCTGTCTTCCGTCGTTCTTGTGTTCCTGCTGCTGTTTATTCATCAGGCAAAGGCGCAGGTTACGCCGGATGAAATCCTGTTCGGGCAGACCGCCGCCTTTGAAGGGCCTTCCGCTCAACTCGGGGAGGAAATGCGCAACGGCGTTCTCGCCGCCTTCGAGGAGGTCAACCGCAACGGCGGTGTGGCAGGGCGCAAGCTCCGGCTGATCTCCTATGACGACGGGTACCAGCCAGCGAAAGCCATCGCCAATGTCAATCGCCTGATCGGTCACGATAAGGTCTTCGCACTGGTCGGCTGTGTCGGTACGCCCACCAGCAAGGCCATCGCCCCGATAGCAGCGGCGGAAGAGGTTCCACTCATTGGCCCGTTTACGGGCGCCGGTTTCCTGCGTGAAGCCTCTGCCAAAAATATCGTCAATATCCGCGCGTCCTACGCCGAGGAGACGGAAGCCTGGGTCGAGCATCTGACAAAAGACCTCGGGATCACGCGGATTGCCGCCTTCTATCAGGATGACAGCTTTGGCCGCGCCGGGCTCGACGGGGTAAAGGCCGCCCTTGAGAAACGGGGGCTGAAGCTTGCCGGGGAGGGGCGCTATATGCGCAATACGACGGCGGTCAAGCGCGCCCTGCTGGCGATCCGGAGCCATAACCCCGAGGCGGTCGCCATGATCGGCGCCTACAAGGCGAGCGCCGCCTTTATCAAGCTCGCGCGGCAGCTCGGCCTCGACGTGATCTTCATGAACATTTCCTTCGTCGGCTCGAAGGCGCTCTCGGCGGAGCTGGAGGGGGACGGGCGGCGCGTCTATGTCACGCAGGTGGTGCCCTTTCCGGACGATACGGATATCCCGCTGGTGCAGAGCTATCAGAAGGCCCTGACGGCCTTCAACCCGGCGCTGGAAACAGGCTTTGTCTCGCTGGAGGGGTATCTCGCCGGGCGGTTTGTTGCGGCGGTGCTCGAAGAACTGGGGCCGGACGTCACGCGGGAGGCGTTTCTGGAAAAGGTGGAGACGACGCGGAGGTTCGACATCGACGGGCTGGAGCTGTTGTTCGGGCCGGGGGACAATCAGGGACTCAACCGTGTCTTCCTGACCGAATTGAAGGGGGATGGCTCGTTCCGGGCCATTGATCGGCTGCCAAAATGACAGATCATCCACCCGCAGAATACGCAACGACCGAAAAGGCCACGGGGCCATCTCTCGGGATCAATGGCAAGCTGATCCTGTCGCTCAGCTTTCTGGCAGGAATGAGTGTCGTCGCCGGGATCATTGCCTGGTATTCCTTCGATCATGTCTCCAAATCGACGGAGGTGATCGCGCATCAAAGCCTCCCCGAGATCGAGACGGCCATGCAGCTCGCGCAGAAAAGTGCTGAAATCTCGTCCTCGGCGCCGGATCTGATGGCGAACCTCACGCTTGAGGATCACAAGAAATCGGTGTCGGATCTGAACCGCCGGGCGTTCGAGCTGTCGGCGCTGACGGAGAGGTCCCGCGATATTTATGGAGATACGGAGAGTGTCTCGACCTTGCGCGAGATCGAGCGGCAACTGGTCGAGAGCCTCGATGTACTCAAATCCGCTGTCGAGACAAAACTGGCGAAGCGGGAGGCGCGCAATGCCGCGACCGATCAGCTCAGCCGGCTGCATGAGGCGTTTCTCCTGAAAACGGAGCCGATGATCGACGATGCGGTGTTCGATTTTGTCATGCAGGGGGAATGGCTCTCCGCCAAGAGCAATGTGTATATCTCCGACCTCGTGGAAAACTCGACGCAAAAAGTCAGCGAGTTTCTGCAATTCGGCGATCGCATCGATGATCTGGAAGGGGTCCTGTCGGAGGTGATACTGGCCTCCGATCTTGAGAGCTTCGGTCCGCTTCAGACCCGCTATAACGATCTCGAGGCGGAGATCGAGGAGAATGTCGCGACCTGGGCGGCGCAGGCGGGGGAACCGGCCTTTGTCGAGCTTGCGCAGAATATCATCGATTTCGGGCGCGGCCTCGACAACGTCTTCATCCTGAAAGAGCAGGAACTCTGGCAGACGCCGGAGGGGCAGAACACAACCCTCTCGCCGCGGCTGGTGCAGAAGGGAAATCTCCTGCGGCTTGCCCATGAGAGTTTTCATACGGTCTATTCCAAGGCCGTCGTCGATGTGGTCAAAAACCTTGAGATCAGCTTCCAGAGGGAGGCCCGGCAATCGGGCACGGAACTAGGCAAGCTCATCCTCGACGGGGCGAACAACCTGCATGTCCTCCTCTCGTTACGCGCCGAGGGCAATCTGGTGGCGAGCATTCTGGGGGAGATGTCGAATGTGCCGAATGTCGCCAGCATAGAACCCTTTGCCGATCGGTTCGAGGCATCGGAAGCGCGGATACGCGACATGCTGGCCGAACTGACCACGGATGATATGCAGAATGTCACTTTGAGCCTGCTCGCCCTTGGGTCGGGGGACAACAACCTGTTCGATATCCACCGGGCGGAACTTGAGAGTAGCGGCCGCGCCGCGGCGGCTCTGATGGAGAGCCGTGAACTTTCCGCCAGCCTGCAGACGGAAGTCGCCAAGCTGGTTGCGGCCGCGCGGGAACGGGGCGGCCTTGCCGAAAGCAATTCGGAGCGGGTGATCGAGCTGGGCAAATATCTGCTGGCGCTGGTTGCCATTGCAAGTCTGGCGACGGCGCTGCTGGTCATGTTCCTCTATATCCGCCCGCGCATCATCCGTCCGCTTGAAAATATCACCGAGGCCATGACCCGGCTGGCGGCGGGGGATACGGGCGTGAAAATCCCCTGGCGGGAGCGCAATGACGAAGTTGGCGACATGGCCAATGCGCTGGCGGTGTTCCGCGATACCGCCATTGAAATCCAGGAATCCAACCACCGCGAGATCGAGGAGGGACGCCGCCGCCTGATCAACGCGATCGAAAATATCTCCGAGGGTTTCTCCCTCTATGATTCCAACGACAGGCTGGTGGTCTGCAACAGCGTTTATCGCGACCTGTTCTTTCCGAAAAAGATTATCGAGACGGAAATCGGAAAGAGCTTTGAGGAGATCATGCGCCGCGCCGCGATGCAGGGCCTGATCCAGGATGCCTGGGAGCGCGAGGAAGACTGGCTGCGCGAACGGCTACAGAATCACCGCAAGCGGCTTAGCACCGAAATGCAGCGACGCGCCGATGACCGCTGGATCCTGATCAACGAGCGCAAGACGGAGGACAGCAGCACCGTCGCCGTCTATTCTGATATTACCCAGATTAAGCAGCAGGAGCAGGCGATCTCGGAACAGTCGCGGGCATTAGAAAGGCTCTCCAACCAACTCGCGAAATATCTCTCGCCGCAGGTTTACGCCTCCATTTTCGAGGGGCGCAACAGGGGCGACATCACCAGCCGCCGCAAGAAGCTGACCGTCTTCTTTTCCGATATCGTCGGCTTCACGGAGATCACCGAGCGGATGGAGGCGGAGGACCTGACCCGTATCCTCAACCAGTATCTGACCGAAATGTCGGAGATTGCGCTGAAATACGGCGCGACCATCGACAAGTTCGTCGGCGATTCCATTGTCATCTTTTTCGGCGATCCGGAAAGCAGGGGCGTCAAGCAGGACGCCATCGCCTGCGTACGCATGGCGCTCGCCATGAAGAAGCGGCTCGCGGAACTCAATGACATCTGGTTCGACATCGGGCTGGAACGGCCCCTGCAATGCCGCATGGGCATCAATACCGGCTATTGCACCGTCGGCAATTTCGGCAGCAGCGAGCGCATGGACTATACGGCCATCGGCAATGGGGTCAATCTCGCCTCGCGACTGGAATCGACGGCAAATACCGGCGAAATCCAGATTTCCCATGAGACCTATGTCAATGTGAAGGACGTGATCCTGTGCGGCAAGCGCGAGGAAATCACGGTCAAGGGATTCCGCTTTCCGGTGCATACTTATGCCGCGCTTCAGGAGCTCGATCACGCGCCGGAGGTGCTGGACGTCATTCAGGAAGAAAACGAGAATCTCAAGCTTGATATCAACCTCAAAGACATGTCCCCGGCGGACCGGCGCAAAACCGAGGCCCTGCTGCAGAAAGTCCTCTCGCGGATTTCGACCGATGCGCAGAGCGCGTCTGACGATCCGGATGAGAAAGACGGTTAGAGACTCATTTTTCGCAGAAGTTCGGGGGTTGCGTAAAATTTTACTGTTGCGCTGCAACACAAATCCTCTACTGTAGTAAGATGCAAAAAACACAAAATGTTTTTGATGAAATGAACGGGGAGGCAGGCGACGTCCGCTATCCCTACCAGGAATACCAGAAGTGGTTGGAGACAGAAGATCCGGCCAGACTGCATCGCAAATCCGCCGCTTCCGAAGCCTTCTTCCGCCGTACCGGCATCACCTTCAACGTCTATGGACGCGAAGAGGCGGCAGAGCGACTCATCCCTTTCGATATCGTGCCCCGGGTTATTTCCGGCCGGGAATGGGCGCGGCTTGAACGCGGGATCGAACAGCGGGTGCGGGCGATCAATGCCTTCCTTCATGATATCTACCACCGGCAGGAAATTTTGCGCGCCGGGCGTATTCCACGCGAACTGATTGCCAATAACGAGGCGTTCCTGCCGCAGATGATCGGGGTTTCTCCGCCGGGTGGGGTCTATACCCATATTGTCGGCACCGACCTTGTGCGGACGGGTGAGGATGAGTTTTACGTCCTTGAGGATAACGCGCGCACGCCGTCGGGCGTTTCCTACATGCTGGAAAACCGCGAGACCATGCTGCATATGTTCCCCGAACTGTTTACGCAGGTGAGGGTGCGGTCCGTGAGCGACTATCCCAAGACTCTTCGCCGCTCGCTTGGCGATTGCGCGCCGCCGGCCTGCGAGGGCAAACCGGTCGTCGCTGTTCTGACCCCGGGCATCCATAATTCCGCCTATTTCGAGCATTCGTTCCTTGCCGACCAGATGGGCGCGGAACTGGTGGAGGGGCATGACCTGCGCGTAGTTGACGGACGCATCGCCATGCGGACAACGCGCGGTTATGATCCGATCGATGTCCTCTACCGCCGGGTCGATGATGATTTTCTCGATCCGCTGACTTTCAATCCGCAATCGCAGCTCGGCGTTGCCGGGATCATGGATGTCTACCGCGCGGGCGGCATCACCATCGCCAACGCCCCCGGCACGGGCATCGCCGATGACAAGGCAATCTATTCCTACATCCCCGACATTGTCGAATTCTACACCGGCGAGAAGGCGATGCTGAAAAACGTGCCGACATGGCGCTGCGCCGAACCGGACGCGCTCGCCTATGTGCTCGACAACCTCGAAGAGCTGGTGGTGAAAGAAGTACATGGCTCCGGCGGCTACGGCATGCTGGTCGGTCCGGCCGCCAGCAAGCGGGAAATCTCCAAATTCCGCACGAAGCTGAAGGCCAAGCCCGGCAACTACATTGCGCAGCCGACGCTCGCGCTGTCGACCTGTCCGATCCTGACGAAGAAGGGTCTGGCGCCCCGCCATGTGGATTTGCGCCCCTTCGTGCTGGTCTCGCCGCGGCGGATCGATATTACGCCGGGCGGCCTGACGCGGGTGGCATTGAAAGCCGGGTCGCTTGTTGTCAATTCGAGCCAAGGGGGCGGCACCAAGGACACCTGGGTATTGGAGGAATAGCGGCATGTTGGGAAAAACCGCCGGCGGCCTTTTCTGGATGTTCCGCTTCCTTGAACGCAGCGAGAATACGGCGCGGCTACTCGATGCCGGGTTCCGCATCGCGCTCACCCGTTCGACTGCGGCCGAGAATGAATGGGCCTCTGTGGTGGCGACTGCGGGATCGACCCAGGCTTACACGGAAAAATATGATCAGTATGTCGCCCGCCATGTCATCGACTTCCTGCTCCGCGATAAAACCAATCCGTCGAGTGTCTGGTCGGTGATCGATGCCGCCCGCAACAATGCCCGGATGGTGCGCACGGCCCTGACCCGCGAAGTGTGGGAGGCGACGAACGAATGCTGGATCACCATGAAGGACCTCTTGTCTTCGCCCGTATCGGAGCGGGACCTGCCGGAAGTTCTGGGAACGATTCGCCAGCAGAGTGCGCTGGTGCGCGGGGCGCTGCATGGAACGATGCTGCGGAATGATATTTTTGACTTTGCGCGTCTCGGCACCTTTCTGGAACGGGCGGATAACACGGCGCGAATCCTTGACGTGAAATATTATGTGCTGCTGCCGTCGGCCTCTTTCGTCGGCTCCTCGCTCGATAATGTGCAGTGGGAGTCGATCCTGCGATCGGTCTCGGCGCAACGGGCTTTCCGCTGGCTCAATCCCGGGGAAATCAACCCGATGAGCATCGCCGAGTTCATCATTCTCGACCGGCGCCTGCCGCGATCTCTGGTCTTTTGCTATTCGAAAATAGTTGATAATCTCGGCTATCTGGAGGATGATTACGGTCTCCGGCTCGATTGCCACGAAATGGCGGTCCCCATCTTGAAAAGACTGAAGGAAAGCTCGATCAATTCCATCTTCGATGAAGGATTGCACGAATTTCTCTCCGCCTTCATCCGGGACAATATGGCACTCGGACAACAGGTTGAACAGGACTATCGATTTATCGGATGACCTTATGCTTCTGAAAATCTCGCATTTGACGAAATATCGTTTTGACCAGCCAGTGCATTATGCGCTGCAGCAGCTTCGTCTTATGCCCAGAAGCGGTGTGGGACAGAACGTAAATCGCTGGGATGTCACGGTGGACGGCGGCGTGAAGGAACTGGAATTTGACGATCAGTTCAATAATCATGCGATGCTTGTCAATATCGATCCGGGCCAGACAGAAATCTCCATCACATGTGAGGGGGAAGTCGAGACGACGGATCTGCATGGCATTATCGGCCAGAATTATGGCTTCGCGCCGCTCTGGTTCTTCCTGCGCTCAACGCCGTTGACCCAAGCGGGCAGCGGGGTGCAGAAGCTGATCAAGCAGATTGGCCGGGACAGCTATGATACGGAAGTGACAATGATGCATGCGCTGTCCCGCCTGATCGGGGAAATCGTTCCTTATCAGACGGGAGAAACCCATTCGGAAACGACAGCGGAAGAGGCTCTCGCCGCGCACAACGGTGTCTGTCAGGACCATGCACATATTTTTATTTCAACGGTGCGTGAAATGGGCTTTCCGGCCCGCTATGTGAGCGGATATCTGATGATGAATGACCGGATCGATCAGGAGGCAACCCACGCCTGGGCCGAAGCCTATATTCCAGACATCGGCTGGGTCGGCTTTGATGTGTCCAACGGCATTTCCCCGGATGATCGCTACATCCGCGTGGCGACGGGCCTTGATTACAAGGACGCTGCCCCTATTTCGGGGCTGAGCATCGGCAATGGAACAGGATCGATGGGTGAATCCATGGATGTCTCGATACAGGTTCAACAACAGTAGCTTTATTTACGGTCAAGGACGGAAAAGTAAACGAACATGACATATTGTGTCGGCTTGAGGCTCAACAGGGGCCTCGTTTTTATGTCGGACACGCGCACAAACGCCGGCGTCGACAATATCTCCGTTTTCAAGAAAATGCATAGCTGGATCATTCCCGGGGAGCGGGTCATCACCATGATGACGGCGGGCAACCTGGCGACGACGCAGGCCATTATCAGCACCCTTGATGAACGTTCCAAGGCACCGGAAGACCGCAAGCCTTCGATCCTGGAGGCGCCGTCGATGTTCCAGGTGGCCCGGCTTGTCGGGGCAACGGTGCGCGAGGAAATCCACGCCAACAGCTTTGAAGGACAGGAGGCGGACTCTTCCTTTAACGCAACTTTGATTATTGGCGGCCAGATCAAGGGCAGCCCGCCGCGGCTTTTCCTGATTTATCCGGAAGGGAACTTCATTGAAGCTTCATCCGAGACGCCCTTCTTCCAGATCGGCGAGACGAAATACGGCCGTCCGATCCTGGTGCGGGCCTATGATCCGGATATGAGCTTTGAAGATGCGATCAAGCTGATGATGGTGTCTTTTGATTCGACCATAAAGGCCAATCTCTCGGTCGGCCTGCCGCTTGACCTGCAGGTCTATGAGAATGACAGCTTCCAGATCACGCGGGAACAGCAGATTGCCGCGGAGGATCCCTATTTCAACCAGATTTCGACCGGATGGGGAGAGGCGCTGAAAGAAGCGTTCCGCTCGCTTCCCGATTTCAAGTTCTAGGGCCGTGCGGTTGTCATATACCGGCGGATTTCCGTTACCTTATGACTTGCGTATCGGGGCGCTTTTTCAGTATAACCACGGTAGTTTTATTCAGGGGTGATCGGGACGACCATGATTTCAGAAAAATTCGCCGAGGCGCGCCACCATATGGTGCTCAGTCAGTTGCGGCCGAACCGGGTAACGGATGGCCGCGTGGCGGAGGCCATGGATACGGTGCCGCGGGAGGAGTTCGTACCGAAGGAACTCAAGGGCGTTGCCTATCTCGATGAGGATCTGGAGGTGGCGCCGGGCCGTTTCGTGGTTGAGCCGCGGGTCTTCGGCCGCTTGCTGCAGGAGGCGAATATCGGCCCGAAAGATGTTATTCTGGATATCGGTTGCGGCACGGGATATTCCTCTGCGGTTCTCGGCTTTCTCGGTCAGGCGGTCGTCGCGATCGAGAGCGATCCGGAACTTGTGGCTCGTGCGACTGATATTCTGGTGCGGCTGGAATGCGACAATGTCGCCGTTGTCGAAGGTGCGCTGGCGGCGGGGAACCCCAAGCAGGGGCCTTATAATGTCATTCATATCAACGGGTCGATTTCATCGGCGCCGCAAAGCCTGCTCGATCAGCTGGCGGAAGGCGGGCGCCTGATCTGCGTGCTTGGGGACAATCCGGGTGTCGCGACAGTATACCGCCGGTTGGGAGACCGGTTTTTCCCGCATGCGGCCTTCGATGCGTCGGTGCCGCCCTTGCCCGATATGCAGGATGAGGCCCGGTTCGAGTTCTGAGAGTCTGTGCGGGGTGTTACAATTTTGCCATGTTTTTCTTTATTATAGGAAGGGCATGGCATGAAATACGCGGAGTTCCGGGGCCGGAGAGAGATCAGACGATTTATTTAAAATTGTTGATCGAAACCGGTATCGAGACTAAATTTGACTATGGTTAATTTCTGGACGGCCTGAATTTTAGGTTCGAGAGGCGAGTTTAATGAAAAAAGTAGCTTTGACGGTTGCATCTGTAATCGCCCTTACGATGCCGATGTCATGGGCGAATGCCGAGACGTTGCAGGATGCACTGGCGTCGACATATCAGAACAATCCATCCCTGCAGGCGCAGCGCGCCAGTGTCCGGGGCGTTGATGAAAATGTGCCGCAGGCGCTGTCAGGCTGGCGTCCGGAAGTCTATGCCGTGGGTGAGGTTGCCTCGCAGCATTCCGATGTCAATCCGTCGACACCCGGCACCAGCCGCGGCTCCAACCCGCGGGAAGCTTCTCTGATCGTCTCCCAGCCGCTCTATTCCGGTGGCCAGACAGTCGCCTCGACCAAGTCTGCGGAAGCGCAGGTGAAGGCCGCACGGGCGGATTTGCTCTCGACGGAACAGACAATTTTCCAGTTCGCCGTTGAGGCTTATATGAATGTCCTCCGGGATGAGGCGCTGGTCGAGCTGAACCGGAACAACTCCGTTGTCCTGCGCCGTCAGCTCGATGCGGCGAATGACCGGTTCGAGGTGGGGGAGATTACCCGCACCGACGTGGCGCAGGCGCAGGCGCGTCTTGCCGACTCGATTTCCAACGTCATTCAGGCGGAGGGTAACCTCCGGTCCACCCGCGCGAATTTCGAGCGGATCGTCGGCCGCCCGCCACTGGATCTTGAAACCCCTTTAGTGCCGGAGGCCTTCCCGGAATCGGAGGAGGCCGCTCTCGCAACCGCCCTGACCAATCACCCGGATATTGAAACCGCGAAGTTTAACGAGGAAAGCTCCCGCTATACCATTCGGGCAACCTCCGGACAATTGCTGCCGTCTCTTGATCTTGAAGGTAGCCTGTCAACGGGCCGGGATGTCGTCGGATCCGGAACGGAAAACGATACGGCCCGTATCGGTGCGGTTCTGACCATTCCGCTGTATCAGTCCGGCTCCGTCTACAGCCAGGTGCGGCAGGCGCGGCAGGTCAACAGCCAGCGGATGCAGGAAATTGAAGAAACGGTGCGGGCCATTCGTGAGGCGGTGATCCAGTCATGGGAACAGCTTGAAACCTCCCGCTCGCGGATTGGCGCCAAGGAAGAGGCTGTCCGGGCCAATACGATCGCTCTTGAAGGTGTTGAGCAGGAAGCCCAGGTCGGCTCACGCACGACCCTCGATGTGTTGAACGCCGAACAGGAACTGTTGCAAAGCAAGGTTGATCTGGTGACGGCGCAGCGGGATCAGTATGTTGCCCTGTATGCCGTTCTGGCGGCGATCGGCAAGCTGAATGCCCGTGATCTCAATCTGAATGTCGATTACTACGATCCGACCGTCAACTACGACAGGGTGCGTGATAAGTGGTTCGGTACGGATGGCGGATTGGATTAACAATTAATTAAAGTAAACCGGCCATAGTTGGCGGAATGAGCGGTTTATATCGATACGAGATTAAGGTTTCGTGAACTAGAGCCCCGGTTTCAATGGTGAATTGACGATGAGCGATCCAACGACAGAACAAGAACCGACGATGGAAGAGATTCTTGCCTCCATCCGGCGGATCATTTCCGAAGATGGAGAGGAAGAGGGTCAGGAGGAAGGCGCCACTGCGGAAGCCGCAGAGGAAGAGGCCGCCGAAACCATGGAAGACGAAGCGGAGGTTGAGGCCGCTGCAGAGGAAGAACCGGAGCCTGATCCGGAGCCAGAGCCTGAACCCGAAATGGAAGCAGAACCCGAAACGGACGATGACGAGGATATCCTTGAACTGACGGATGCGGTTGAGGAAGAGGAGGAAGAAGAACCTCTCACCCTTGACGAGGAATTCGAGGAGGACGCCGTCGAAGCCGAGATTGATGCCGCGATTGCGGCAGAGGCAGAGCCGGAGGTTGAACCGGAGCCTGATCCGGAAGAGGCAGACCCCGAGCCTGAAATGGTTGCCCAGACGACCGAGAAAGTAAGTAGCAGCCTGCTGGCTGACCCGACAATTGCCGCAACGACGACTGCCTTCGCCAGCCTGGCCGGTGCCGTTGCATCATCACGAGGACTGCAAATGGGTAAAAATGCGACTTTGGAAGATATGGTCAAGGATATGCTCCGTCCGATATTGAAGGACTGGCTCGATCAGAACCTCCCCCAGATCGTGCAGCGCATTGTGGAGCGCGAAGTGAGCAAGCTCGCTGACCGGGCAGACGAAGAGGAATAAAATCCTTTTCTCCCGGGTAGTGAGCCGACTATATTACTTCCGAAATTTGCCGACTAATCAATAAAGAGAGGTTCAGCGATGCTGGACAAGTCTTATCGACCCGATGAGGTCGAGGGAAAACTCTATTCAAAATGGATGGAGCAAGGGGCGTTTTCCTGTGGACGCGCCAAGACAGACGATACCTACACGATTGTCATTCCGCCACCGAATGTGACGGGCAGCCTGCATATGGGCCATGCCCTCAACAATACCCTTCAGGATGTGCTGATCCGGTTCGAGCGGATGCGGGGCAAGGATACGCTATGGCAGCCGGGCATGGATCATGCGGGCATTGCGACCCAGATGGTGGTCGAGCGGCAGCTGGCCGAGCAGGATATCACCCGACATGATCTCGGACGGGAAAAATTCATCGACAAGGTCTGGGAATGGAAGGACCAGTCCGGCGGCCAGATTTTCCAGCAGCTCCAGCGTCTCGGCGCGACCTGCGACTGGGACCGCGAACGCTTCACCATGGACGAGGGGCTCTCCAAGGCCGTTCGCAAGGTATTCGTTCAGCTCTATAAGGAAGGGTTGATCTATCGCGACAAGCGGCTGGTCAACTGGGACCCGAAATTCCACACGGCGATTTCCGACCTGGAGGTTGAGCAGCAGGAAGTGAATGGCCATATGTGGCGCTTCCGCTATCCGGTCGAGGGGGAAGAGGGACGCTTCATCACCGTCGCGACCACCCGGCCAGAAACCATGCTGGGCGATACGGGCATTGCCGTTCATCCCGAAGACGAGCGCTATACCGATCTGGTGGGCAAATTCGCCATCCTGCCGATTGTCGGGCGGCGCATCCCGATTGTTGCGGACGAGTATGCGGACCCGGAGCAGGGCTCCGGCGCGGTGAAAATTACCCCCGCCCATGATTTCAACGACTTCGAGGTTGGCAAGCGCGCCGGGCTGGAAGTCATCAACATCATGGATGAGAACGCGCATCTCAATGACGCGGTGCCGGACGCCTATCAGGGCCTGGAACGCTTTGCGGCGCGCAAGAAGGTCGTCGCCGAGATTGAAAGCCTCGGCCTGCTCGAGAAAATTGACGATCATCCGCATACGGTGCCCTATGGCGACCGTTCCGGCGTGGTCATTGAGCCTTTGCTCACCGATCAATGGTTCGCCGATGCGGCAACGCTCGCCCAGCCTGCCATCCGCGCGGTGGAGAGCGGCAAGACAAAATTCGTGCCCGAGAAATGGACCAACACCTATTACGACTGGATGCGCAATATCCAGCCCTGGTGCATTTCGCGCCAGCTCTGGTGGGGCCATCGCATTCCCGCCTGGTTCGGCCCGGACGGCATGATCTTCGTCGAGGAGACGGAAGAGGAAGCCATCAAGGCCGCCGAGGACCATTACGGCAAGCAGACGGATCTGACGCAGGATAACGACGTGCTCGATACCTGGTTTTCCTCCGCGCTCTGGCCGTTCTCGACCCTCGGCTGGCCGGAGAAGACACCGGAACTCGCGCGCTATTATCCGACCGATGTTCTGGTCACCGGTTTCGACATCATCTTCTTCTGGGTCGCCCGGATGATGATGATGGGCCTGCACTTCATGGAGGAAGCGCCGTTCCATACGGTCTATATCCATGCGCTTGTCCGCGACGAGCATGGCGCGAAGATGTCGAAATCCAAGGGCAATGTCGTCGATCCGCTGGAATTGATGGATAAATACGGCGCCGATGCGCTGCGGTTTTTCCTCTCGGTCAGCGCCGCGCAAGGCCGCGATGTCCGCCTCTCCGAGCAGCGGGTGGAGGGCTATCGCAATTTCGCCACCAAACTCTGGAATGCCGCCCGTTTCTGCGAGATGAATGAATGTGCCGTTCCCGAAGGTTTCGATCCCTTTGCGGTCAAGGAAACCATCAACCGGTGGATCGTCGGTGAAACCGTGAAATGCGAGAAAGCGGTGCGTGACGCACTGGAAAGCTATCGTTTCAATGATGCTTCCAATGCCATCTATGCCTTTACCTGGAATGTGTTCTGCGACTGGTATCTGGAGTTCGCGAAACTACCCTTCCAGGGGAATGACAAGGCGGAGACGCAGGCGACGGCGGCCTGGGTGCTGGACCAGACCCTGAAAATCCTGCATCCCTTCATGCCTTTTGTTACAGAAGAACTCTGGGGCAGCGTCGCGGCAAAACGGAGCAGCGACCTGATCGTTGCCGACTGGCCGGTTTATCCGACGGAGGCCATCGATGCCGCTGCGGCCGGGGAGATGGAATGGGTGCAGGAGCTGATTACCGGCATCCGCGGCGTGCGCAGCGAGATGAATGTCCCGGCGGGCGCGAAAATCCCGCTGATCTTCAATGAGGGCAGTGCCGAAGACAAGGCGTGGCTGGAGCGCCATTGGGATATCATTGCCCGCATGGCGCGGCTGGAGGATCGCACGGTCGATACGGAGGTGCCGAAGGGCGCGCTGCAGTTCGTGCACAAGAGCGCGACGGTTGTTCTCCCGCTCGCCGGTACCATGGATATCGATGCGGAAAAGGCGCGGCTTCAAAAAGAGATCGGCAAGCTGTCGGGCTATATGACGGAGCTCAACAAGAAGCTCGGGAACGAGAAATTCGTCGCCAACGCCCCCGAAGAGGTGGTCGCGGGCGAGAAAGCCAAGCTCGCCGATGCCGAAACCCAGCTCGCCAAGCTCAACGACGCCGCAGCCCGCCTCGCGGAACTATAACCTGACCGGACGGGCGGCGTGGCCGCCCGTCTAAAACCTTTTAAGAGAAGCGGGGGCCTTGTTCCAGGCCCAGTTTAGGACGCGTTCGATCCATTGGACCAGCGGGCTGATTTTTAGCCAGGGCAGCAGGATCAGACAGGCCGCGCCGCCGCCGATGATCACGTCGGTGAACCAGTGGCCGCCGCCCGCAAGCCGTGGCAGGCTGACGAAAATCATCAAGAGAACGCTTAAAATCGCCACATAGGGCCGGTTGAACAGCAGGATCACGCCGCCCGCGAACAGGGCGCTTGTCATCGCATGATCGCCGGGAAAGGAGTTGTCGGACGACGTCTTGACCGTATAGCCGGTGATGAAGTCATTGATGTCATTATAGGGCCGCAGGGCGAGACCCGGGCTCGGATGGTAAAATTCACCGATAATCCGCTTCGAGATCAGCAAGGCAAGCAGGATGAGGAAGGTAATTGCGCCGAGCTTCGCCATCACCTCGATCCGGTCCTCGCGCTTCGCCGACAGCACCAGATAGATACAGATCAGCAGCATCAGGACGAAGGTGCCCTGATCGAAAGTCTTGCTGTTCGTCCAGGCCCAGAAATGGGTCATCATCCCGTCCGGCGTAACGGTGGCGTTCAAAGTGCGGAAAATCTGGGTGTCGAGGCCAGACCAGATAATATCATAGAGACCGGTGAAATTGGAGACCAGCAGGAACGCGGCGAGCGCATTGCAGACGATCAGCAGCAAGATCGACCGGCTAAGCCGGGAAGCGGGACTGGACATGATACACTTGCGATCCTTCAGCGGTCTCAGACAATATCGGCGCGGACGCCCACCCCGACAGGAGCATATAGCGGGTTTTCCGGGGCAAGCTCAAGCCCCAATATTTTGATTGAGTAAGGCGGCGAATTCACTCTAGACTTGCCCCGTCAAGAATTTCAATGAAAAGCCGGAGACAAACCGGCGCCGCAACAGGGAGAACCCCGCCATGACAGCCATACATTTTGCCTCCGCCCGGCAGCAGGCCGCGATGATCGCCAAGGGAGAGATCGGTGCCGAGGAACTGCTTGATCATTATCTGGACCGGATCAACAAATATAACGGTGACCTCAACGCCGTGATCTGGATGGATGAGGAAACGGCACGAAAGCGCGCGCGGGAGACGGATGCAGCTCGTATCCGGGGGGAGCGCCTCGGGCCGTTGCAGGGCGTGCCGATGACGATCAAGGAGAGCTACAACCTTGTCGGCAGCCCGTCGACCTGGGGCAACCCGGCCTGGAAGGATCACTTCCCGGAGGAAAATGCCCTGAGTATTCAGCGCCTTCTGGATGCAGGGGCAAATATCTTCGGAAAGACCAATGTGCCCTTCATGCTTGCCGACTGGCAGAGCTTCAATGATATTTACGGAACGACGAACAATCCCTGGGACCTGATGCGGACGCCGGGTGGTTCTTCCGGCGGATCGGCGGCGGCGATGGCCGCGGGCCTTTCCGGGATCGAGACCGGCTCCGACATCGGCGCTTCCATCCGCAATCCCGCCCACTACTGCGGCGTTTGCGGGCATAAGCCGACCTATGGCGTTATTCCGGGTCATGGCCAGAAGCCGCCGGGAATCGTTGCCGACAGCGATATTGCGGTGCTGGGTCCGATCGCGCGCTCCGCCTTCGATCTGGAGATCGCGCTCGATGTGATGGCCGGGGCGGGACGCCCGCAGAGTGCCGCCTGGAAACTCGATCTGAAGCCGGCGCGTCACCGGCGTCTTTCCGACTTCCGCATCGCCCTGATGACGGCGGCGGAAGGGTTCGATGTCGATAACGATTATCAGGCGGCGCTGAACAACATCGCCGACAAGCTGGAAGCGGCGGGCGCGCGGGTAGACCGGAATGCGCGGCCGGATATCCCCATTGATGCCGCCTATGAAACCTATATCCTGCTGCTGCGGGCGGCGACCTCCGGCGCCCTGAACGAGGAACAGCTGGAACGGTTCCGGAAAATCGTGGCCGAGGCCGATGCGGACGATAAAAGCTATCTCACCCTGATGGCGCGGGCGGGCACGCTGCCGCATAAGGAATGGCTCCGCATCAATAACGAGCGGCATCTGATGGCCCGCAAATGGCAGGCGTTTTTCGAGGATTATGACATTCTGATCTGTCCCGCCGCCGCCGGGCCCGCCTTCCCGCAGAATCAGGCGGGAGAGCGGCAGGACCGCATGATCGATATCAATGGCACTCTTCAGCCGAGCACGGACCAGATGTTCTGGGCGGGCTATTCCAACATGGTGGACCTGCCGTCGACCGTTGTTCCTGCCGGGATGACGCCCGCCGGCCTGCCCGTGGGGCTTCAGGCCGTCGCGGCCTATGGCGAGGATCGCACTGCGCTCAGGCTCTGCCAACTGATCGAGGTGACCTTCGGCGGATTCACGCCGCCACCGGCACATTCCTGACATGAAAGATCGCGAAAATGCCTTAATTCCGCCTCTCAATTCTAACTATCTGATTTTAGGGTGATTTCTCTCCAGTAGCGTAAGTGTGTGTAAAACTTGCCTAAAGTTGGACGTTGATCGCAAGATTTTGTTTACGAAATCTTGGTATCTCTTGGGGCAAGTGCATGAACGCCGAGGCCCCCCTGATTTTCGGAAAATTGGTGCGGACCTGGCTTGAACCGCATATCAGGTCAGGAGGGTACAATGGCGTATGCCATTCCGATGATTGAGCCGCAAACGCAGAAACGCACGACCGCCTATACCGGCATTTCCTGGACATGCCTGTTTTTCGGACCCTTTCCGGCGCTTTACCGGGGGCATGTTCTCGGCTTCGTCGGCATGTCGCTGATGAATCTTGCGACGCTGGGCTTCTCCCTGCCGGTTTTCATCTTTGTCTATAATGCCTGGCATTACCATTCGTTGCTGGCGCGCGGGTTTCGGCCGGTCCGTCACAGCTTTGGCGAGGCAACGGAGAATGTGATCAGGATGGGTGCCGGGGACAATGACAATCTCGACGAGATTTTCGAAGGCAGGAAGCCCCCTATGTCGCAGAAGTTCCGGCTGGCGACCCCCAAGCTGTCGGAAAGTCTCATCGATGACGCCCGGCAGGAGCCGTATTTTCGCAAATAACGGCCGTGGCCGCTAAAGCAGCATGACACTGGTTGTGACATGGGTAACCGGTTTTTCGGGATCGCCCGCATGCATGTTCACCTCTCCATAGACGAGGCGGCGTCCGGATTTGATGACCCGCGCCTCAGCGAACAGCTCGTCGCCCTCCATCGGGCGGAGAAAGGTTGTCTGCATGTTTACCGATGTCATGTTGACGAAGGACCCCGCGCTGGCGGCGACGGCAAACACCATGGCAGTGTCGGCGAGCGCCATGATCGCCTGTCCGCACATCATGCCGCCCAAACGGTTTATGTTGGGTGAGGCCGGGATGCGAAGCGTCGCCCTGTCCGGGCCGATATCGGTAAAGCTGATGTCCAGTGCCTTGATCCAGGGAGCAAAGCTGTTGTCATAGAAGTCTTCCGCTTCCTTGATTGAGATGGCTGTCATTGCGGGCCTGTTTTGCTGACAAAAGGGAGGGAACAGGATGGCCCATGTTCCCCCGGCAGGCAATATCCAATCTGTCCGCCGGAACGCGCCCTCTTTACCTTCGGCGCGATTTCTCTGATACTTCCAGAAAACAAACAGGGAGCAGGGAATGTATATTTCACAACTATTGACGCGGGCCGTCCAGACGAAAGGCGGCAGCGTCGCTACCATCTGCGCAGGGCGGGAGCATACTTACGCCGAATTCGCCGAGCGGGTGCAGAGATTTGCCGGGGCGCTCCGGGCGCATGGTATTACGGAAGGGGAGCGGGTTGCTATCCTCGCCCATAACTCGGACCGTTATCTGGAGTTCTATTATGCGACGCCCTGGGCGGGCGGCGTGTTCGTGCCGGTCAATACACGCCTCGCGGTGCCGGAGTTCGCCTATTGGCTGAATGACTCAGGCTCGGAAATCCTGCTGGTCGATGATAACTTCGCGGGCGTCGTGCCGGAGCTTCGCAAGCTCGTCCCGGAGCTGCGGGAGGTGATCTATATCGGGGATGGGGAGACCCCGGCGGATATGCTCAACTATGAGGAACTGGTGGCAAAAAATGATCCGGTCCCGGATGCGGGCCGCGGGTTTGATGATCTCGCCGGGCTGTTCTATACCGGCGGGACGACCGGCGTGTCGAAGGGTGTGATGCTCAGCCATACGAACTTTCTCACCAATACGCTGAACGCCATGCCCTGTTTCAGCTTTGAAGAAGACGCCCGCTGGCTGCATGTGGCGCCGATGTTCCATATTGCGGACGGGGCGGCGGTCTTCGGCGCGACCATGGGCCTCGGCGTGCATGTGTTCATTCCGGGCTTCACGCCGAAGGGCACCATGGAGGCCGTGCAGGAATACAGGATCACCAATACCCTGCTGGTGCCGACCATGGTCAATATGGTGGTCAATGATCCCGATATCGCCAAATACGATATGTCCAGCCTGAAAGACATCATCTATGGCGCCTCGCCGATGCCGGAAGCGGTTATCCGCAAGGCGCTGGAGGTGCTGCCCAATACCGGTTTCACCCATGCCTACGGTCAGACCGAATGCGCGCCGCTCTCGACCTTTACGGGGCCGGAATTCCATGTGCTGGAAGGCCCGAATGCCGGACGGTTCAAGTCGGCGGGCCGGGCGGCCTATGCCTGCGAGGTAAGGATTTTTGACGAGAATGACGAGGAAGTACCTCGCGGTACCGTCGGCGAGGTTTGCGTGCGCGGCGCCAATGTCATGCTTGGCTACTGGAACAAGCCCGAGCAGACGGCAGAGGCGCTGCGCGGCGGCTGGATGCATTCCGGTGACGGTGGTTATATGGACGAGCAGGGTTTCGTCTATATCGTCGACCGGGTGAAGGACATGATCATCTCCGGCGGCGAGAATGTGTACTCCGCCGAGGTCGAGAATGCGGTCTATCAGCATCCGGCGGTCGCCGAATGCGCCGTGATCGGCATCCCGCATGAAACCTGGGGCGAGCAGGTCCATGCGGTTGTCCGCCTGCATGAGGGGCAGGACGCGACGGAGGAGGCCATTATCGAGTTCAGCCATACCCTGATCGCCGGGTTCAAATGCCCGCGCAGCGTTGCCTTCGTGAGTGATCCGCTGCCGCTTTCCGGGGCGGGGAAGATCCTGAAGACGGAACTGCGCAAGCCCTACTGGGCGGATCAGGAGAAGCAGGTCAGCTAGGGCCTGCCAATCCTCTAGCCTGCAGGGGTGCAATCCCTGATCTCGACCCGCCGGCGGGGCAGGCTGTTGCTGTGATCCTCGCCTCGACCGATCATATAGAGCGCGCTGCTGTCTATTCCGGCATCCCGCATCAGGGCATGAACCTCTTCCGCCCGGGCGCGCGACAGGCGGTAGTTATCGAAGGTCGAGCCGCTCGGGTCCGAATGACCGGAAATGACGATGAAGCGGCTTTCCTTGACGGTGTAATCGGTCGCAAGACGCCGGATCAGCTCTTTCGTCTCCGCACCGGTCACCTGGGTTGAGCCGACCTTGAAGGTGACCACCATATGCGGTGAGGTCTGCCAGCAGGAATCGGGAATGGTGCCGACGATGCGTTTCGTGTGATCCATTTCCACCGTGTTCAGCACATCGCCGATGCGGTCCAGACCCTGTTGCAGACCGGCAAGGATGAAACCGGACTCCTCCGCGCTCTGCTCCAGTTCAAGCAGCTTGCGCTCGAGATTTGCCGTATTCGCGGCTCGTTGCTTCTCAGTGGATTTTTCTAGCATGCCGATGGCCTTGCCGTTGCGCTGCGCCATCTCTTCCAGGCCGCTCAGGCGCGTTTCCATCTTCTTGATGCCGTCATCCAGCCGCGTTTCCAGTTCTTTGAGGCGGCCCGAACTTGCGGCGTCGCCATTGCCATACAGCGCCTCCAGATTTTCATTGGGAACGGAGAAGGGCAGGCGGGTCTTGCCATTGAAGAAGAGCTCGAAACGGTCCGTCGCGCCGAGATAAAGGAGCGGATCTGTCTCATCCGTGCGGGCGAGAAGCACAACCGGGAAGGTGAAGAAGCTCGTAAGGCTCCGCCTGAATTTATCCGAGACATCCACTTCTTCGGGCAGGTCCGACAGGGAGTTTTGGCAGAGCGGGGACATATTCAGTCCCGGATAGAGAGAAGACGCAGGAACCTCCTCGGCGGGAACGATCTTCTTGTCCGCGACCTGAATAATACATTTGCGCATTTTCTGGGCCTCATGGCCCGCATAGATGATGGAGCCGCTGGACGCCAGCGCCAGCATCAGAATGGTGACGAAAAACCGGTGGTTGTTGAAGGTGCTGACCGCCAGAAAGCGCCGGTAAATGTCCGTGGCTGCCTGGAACGGATCGGGCCCGTCCACCGGCGCCAGCGCTTTTTTATGGCGTTGCAGCGAGAGGGCCAGATGTTCCCGCCCGACAAGAATCTGTGACGGATGCCGTCGGTTTCGTTTTGGCACCAGAACGACAAAGCGGTGCAGGATATTGAGGAAAAAAATGCCAAGGCTGAGGCCGATGATCTTGAGGCGTCGTACCGGCTTTAGATGTTTGTGCGAGGTTTTTCGGGTAACGCTCACAATCAGCCAGATGCCGAAGATTATCCCGACAATGACCGCGTAGATCACCCATAGCTTTAGCACAACGACGGTCAGCATGCCGCCGGTGCGGAACATGCTGATGAGCAGATCGGTGAGTCCGGCGTATTTCAGGTAGTTCAGATCGAACACCCCGTAATGAAGGGTCTCAAAAAAGAGCCCAAAGACAAAGAAATAACAGAGCAGCAGGGTCGTCAGGAACGGGACGAGCAGGGCCAGGTTATAGGTCCGGTTCACCCGCATATGGACTTCGCAGAATATCTCGTCATCAAGCGCCCTGTTGCGGCAGCGATAGCCGGCGCGTGTTATTCCTTCGCATTGCATGGGTTGGATGCCTCTTGTTCTATCGTTTTAAATAATCCTAAAAATAGTAAATAAATATTTATAAACAAGTATAAGTAGAAAAAATGCGATAAAATTCATATAGGACGATAGATATCAGGGCTTGTGCTTGTTCTTGGCTGCGGATCGTATTAGGTAGGAAACAGACCCTTGACGCATAAACTTCAAAGAAGAGAGCGACATGCCCCAATACAGATCAAGAACCACGACACAGGGACGCAACATGGCGGGCGCCCGGGCGCTCTGGCGCGCCACCGGCATGAAAGATGGAGATTTTGAAAAGCCGATCATCGCTATTTCCAACAGTTTTACGCAGTTCGTGCCCGGCCATGTGCATCTGAAAGACCTTGGCCAGATGGTCGCGCGGGAGATCGAAAAATGCGGCGGTGTGGCGAAGGAATTCAATACCATCGCCGTCGATGACGGGATCGCCATGGGCCATGACGGCATGCTCTACAGCCTGCCCTCGCGCGAGGTGATCGCCGATGCGGTGGAATATATGGTCAATGGCCATTGCGCCGACGCTCTGGTCTGCATCTCCAACTGCGACAAGATCACGCCCGGCATGCTGATGGCGGCAATGCGGCTCAATATTCCGACGGTGTTTGTCTCCGGCGGCCCGATGGAGGCCGGGAAAGGCATGGCCGACGGCAAGGAAATCGGCCTCGACCTGATCGATGCGATGATCCAGGCGGGCGACCCGAATGTCTCTGATGAGCAGGTCGCGGAAGTCGAACGTTCCGCCTGCCCGACCTGTGGCTCCTGCTCGGGCATGTTCACCGCCAACTCCATGAACTGCCTGACCGAGGCGCTGGGGCTGGCGCTGCCCGGAAACGGCAGCATGCTCGCCACTCATGCGGACCGCAAGCAGCTCTTCCTCGATGCGGCGCGGACCATTGTCGACATCACCCGCCGTCATTACGAGATGGACGAGCCGGGCCTGCTGCCGCGCGAAATTGCCTCTTTCGACGCTTTTGAGAATGCCATGTCGCTCGATATCGCCATGGGTGGCTCGACGAATACGGTGCTGCATCTGCTTGCCGCCGCGCAGGAAGGGGAAGTTGACTTCACCATGAAGGATATCGATCGACTGAGCCGCCGGGTGCCGAACCTCTGCAAGGTTGCGCCGTCAACTCAGCAGTATCATATGGAGGATGTGCATCGCGCGGGCGGTATTATGGGTTTGCTCGGCGAGCTGTCCCGCGGCGATCTTTTGCATGATGATGTGCCGACGGTGCATTCGCCGTCCATGGCGGAGGCGATCGAGCTCTGGGATATCGTCAGGTCCCGCAGCAACACCGTGCAGGAATTTTACCGCGCGGGTCCGGGCGGTGTGCGTACGACCGAGGCGTTCAGCCAGTCAAAACGCTACCCCGATCTTGATTCCGACCGCGAAAACGGCTGCATCCGCTCCAAGGAGCATGCCTACAGCCAGGATGGCGGCCTTGCCGTGCTCTATGGCAACATTGCGCTTGAAGGTTGTATCGTCAAGACGGCGGGCGTGGATGAGAGCATTCTCAAATTCTCCGGTCCGGTGCGCCTGTTCGAGAGTCAGGATGCGGCAGTCGACGCTATTCTTGGGGACAAGGTTGTCGCCGGGGACGTGGTCGTGATCGTTTACGAAGGACCGAAGGGTGGCCCGGGCATGCAGGAGATGCTGTACCCGACGTCCTATCTCAAATCGAAGGGCCTCGGCAAGCAATGCGCGCTGCTGACGGACGGGCGCTTCTCCGGCGGTACCTCGGGCCTCTCCATCGGCCATGCCTCCCCGGAAGCGGCGGAAGGCGGAGCGATCGGCCTGGTCGAGGAGGGGGATATCATCGATATCGACATCCCGAACCGGACCATCAACTTGCGCGTCTCAGATGAAGAAATGGCCGACCGTCGGATTAAGATGGATGCGAAGGGCGATGCTGCCTGGGCACCGACGAAACCACGCGCCCGCAAAGTCTCGCAGGCGCTGCGTGCGTACGCCGCACTGACCACCAGCGCCGCCCGCGGCGCCGTCCGCGACGTAAGTCAGTTGAAGCGCTAAAGGCTTTTCAGATACTGATGCGCCTGGGTGAGTGTGAGGCCGTGGGTCTCGCGCACCAACGCTGTGGCGCCGATGGCGTCGCCGCGGCGGACCATCTCGCGGAGGCGGTCTTCCTGTTCGTCTTTTGAGAGGGTGAGAAGCGGGGCTTCCTCTGGCATTTCTTCCGTCTCTGTCTGATAGAGACCATCCAGAACAGCCATGGCCGTCTTCACCGACGGGGTGAGGCGGGTCTTGCGGGTTTTCCAGTCAACGCGGATCACGCCGCTTTCGGGGAACAGCCGGAGCGCTGCGCCTTTTGCCCGTGCCGTCACCCCCTTGATCCGGGTCGGCCCCTTGCGGGTACGCTCTTCCTCAAGCGCGGTCTTGATGAGCGAGAGGTCCTCTCCATAGAGCGCAATCTCGAGGCTTTCTTCTTTATAGGTCTGATTATCCTCCGGCACGTCCGCATCGGCGACCATGCGGGTCTTCTGCCCGACAAATTTGAGGCGGCGGATTTCCCGCTTCGGGATAAAGGCGACGATGGGATCTGCGGCATTCAAGCGGTGATCACTATAGTTTCGGAGCTTGAGATAGATCCCCTCGGGCGCCGCGCGAAGGGTCCAGTTGCTTTTTTTCATGGCCGCGAGCGCAGAAAAAAGAAAGACGAGACCGGCGAGTACGCAGGTCAGTACAATCACGCTGCAGAAAATCCAGATGAATCCCGCAAACATCAGGCTGAAAAAGGTATCGCCCGCGCTGAACACGCCATTGCTCGAGAGAAAGAGCGGAAAGCCGACGCTCCATCCCAGAAAGAAGAGCCCGACGATCAAATGCCCGATCCAGGACATCTTCGCAGTCAGAAGCGCCGGATTCTGCAGCGCTTCCGTCTCGGTGATCAGCTCGATTTTTCCATACCGGCCCATAGTCTCGCACCTCCTTGGTCACGGGAGGCACTAAAGATAACCGGAAATCCTTAATATTTTTCTGATCTAGGGTCCTGACCCTACTCCGCAAGCTCGACCCAGATCGGGGTATGGTCGGAGGGCTTTTCCTGTCCGCGCGGGCCCTTGTCGATGCCGACCTGATCCATGCGGTCGGCGGCCTTCGGCGAGAGAAGGAGATGGTCGATGCGGATGCCATGGTCTTTCTGCCACGCGCCGCGCTGATAATCCCAATAGGTATAGTTGATCTCGGTCGTGAAGGCGCGGTAGGCGTCCGTATAGCCGAGATTGAGGATCTGGCGGAAGCGGTGGCGGCTCTCAGGGCGGGTGAGGGCGTCGCCTTCCCAGGCCTTCGGATCATAGCAATCCTCATCCTGCGGGATGACGTTGTAATCCCCCGCAAGCACGGTGATCTCTTCGAGCGAGAGAAGATACTCAGCATGCTTGATCAGCCGGTCCATCCAGCCGAGCTTGTAGGGAAATTTTTCCGAGTCCGTCGGGTTGCCGTTTGGCAGATAGATGGAGGCAATGCGGACGTTGTTCACCGTCGCCTCGATATAGCGGGCCTGCTCATCCTCATCGTCGCCGGGCAGGCCGCGCCTGACATCCTCGATCGGAAATTTGGAGAGGATCGCCACGCCGTTGTAGGTTTTCTGGCCGTGGGTTTCGACGTTATAGCCGAGTTCCTCGACTTCTTCCCTCGGGAAATTGTCGTCAATGACTTTCAGTTCCTGCAGGCAGAGCACATCCGGCTTGTAGTCCTTGAGGTAACCGACGAGCCGCGGCAGGCGCGCTTTCACCGAATTGATGTTCCAGCTGGCTATCTTCATTTTACCCCTCGCAGAAAACAAAAGCCCGGCGAAAACCGGGCCTTTTTTCTAGCATCTTTGCCGCCTCAATCAAATGGCAAATGACGATCCGCAGGAACAGGAGGCGGTTGCGTTCGGGTTCTTGATCTGGAAAGAGGAACCGATCATATCCTCGACGAAATCAATTTCCGATCCGGCAAGATACATCAGGGACAGCTGATCGACGAGCAGCGTCGCGCCATTGTTGGTGACGGCCACGTCATCCGGGTTCTGCGTATCCTCAAGATCAAAGCTGTACTGAAAACCGGAGCAGCCGCCACCGTTGACGGCAACGCGCAGCATCTTCTTGTCCGAGTTCATTTCCTCGACAATGGCGTTGATCCGGTCGGCGGCCTCGGCCGAAAGCTTGACCGGCGGCTCTATATTATCCATGGCTGACATGTTCACTTTGTTCCTAAAATCCGAAGTTACGCGCCCTTCGTTATAGAGACTATACATTAAATGATGTATTAATCCTATGCTTGTTTGTCAATCGACGCTCCGGAAATGTAACGCCCGCCA
This sequence comes from uncultured Sneathiella sp., assembly GCF_963976355.1. Classification (NCBI taxonomy): domain Bacteria; kingdom Pseudomonadati; phylum Pseudomonadota; class Alphaproteobacteria; order Sneathiellales; family Sneathiellaceae; genus Sneathiella; species uncultured Sneathiella sp. The sequence continues at coordinate 259,986 of NZ_CAXBKA010000003.1, read as the reverse complement.
TGTCCATCAGCTACCTTAATTCGGCCCGAGCGGCGCAGGAAACAGCGCTTTCGGGCATCGACGCCCTGCCGGAGTCGGCGCGGGCGAAAATCCTGACGGAAGCCGTGCTGCGCCCGCCGCGGGAGCGGAGCTGGGGTGATGTATCAACAAATATCCTCATCCTGTTGAAATCAAAGACAGAAATTAATTTCAAAAAGGCGCAGAATACCCTTGTTTCTGCGTTCGAGGCGCTTGAAGGGGTGGCCGAGGTGCGTCATGAGGGAAATGACTATATCAACATAAGATACCGGCCGGATTTCTGGCTGGGTCAGCTGCCCCTTATCCTTGAGGAGGGCGCGGCCTATGGGCTTGACGGTATGAGGGTTAAGGCGGCCGCTGTGTCGGTGCCGGCGGAGGTGAATGACCTGCTCAGCTGCCGTCAGCAGGTGAACGCGGCGGCGCTTGAAAGGTTGTCGTTGCTTGCCGGCATTGATATGCGGCACGAACTCCTCTCGCCGCGGGTGGCGGCCGGGTTCCCCCTCGCGGCGGCCATCGGCAAATGCACGGAGGCAAAGACGCGGTTCGCCCTGATTGCCAATCCGGCGGGCTTTATCGACGCCTTCAGCCCTATTTTGGCCATAGACAAGGCCTATGACAACCCGGTTTTCGCCATTCCCTATATGCGGATGATGCTGGCCCGACTTGGCACCACTTGGGAAGAGGCGAAGAACGGGGTGGACATGACAGTCTTCAAACTACCGGAAGAGGTGGCGCTGGCGCACGGACTGTGCAACTGGCCGCTGGCTGCGGAAAAAGCATTGAAGACGGCGGACGGGTTTCATCTGGCGGCGCATTTGCAGGAGCTTTCCTTGCTTTTCTTCCGTCTTTTTGACATTGTACACCCTGTGTCTTCGGCATATCTGATGGCGCCAGAAACGCGGCCTGCACGGCGGCAACTGCTGGGCGCCCTGGATGCGGTAATAAACGACGGCGTGCGTGTTCTCGGCGTCGACATGGTAAAGGAGTATGCGTAGTGGTTGGCGAAGATGATTATCCTGACGATGATTTCTATGATGGCGACGAGGAACCGGGCATAAACCGGAAGAAATGGATCGGCGCCGCGCTTGCCGTTGTGATCGTTGGCGGCTTCGGCATCGGCATTTGGTATGCCTATGATCAGGGGGTGAAACAGGGCGTACAACTGGCCCCGCCGATCATCAGCGCTGATACCTCTCCGATCAAGGAAAAGCCAGAGGATCCGGGCGGCATGGATATTCCTAACCAGGACAAGCAGGTCTTCAGCGTTCTGCAATCGGGCGACGCGCCGGAAAAGGTTGAAAAGCTGATGCCGCCGCCGGAAGATGCCACGCCGGAGGAAAAGGCCGAGCTGATCGTGACCGATGCGGAAAAAGCCGCGGATGAAAACAAGCTCGACAATCTGGTCGAGAAGGTGACGAAGGACGCGGCCGAGGCCGGGGAAAAGGCCCAGGAAGTCGTGGAAAGCACTGCAGAGAAGGTTGAGGAAACCGTTTCGGCGACGACAACAGAAGAGCCCGCCACCGAACAGAAGGTCGAGGAGAAGACCGTCGAGGTTGCGGCGGCGCCTGTGCCCAAGAAGGTCGAGGAACCCCAGACCGGCGGTCCGATGTATCGGGTCCAGGTCGGCTCCTTCCGCTCTCAGGATGCAGCGGAAAAGCAGTGGGCGATGCTGAATAGCAAGTTCAAATCCATGCTGTCCGATGTCAGCCACCGCGTGCAGGATGTGAAGGTAGAGGACAAGGGGACCTATTTCCGCCTGCAGCTCGGCGCGTTCAGCAGCCGCGATGGCGCGAACCGGCTGTGCAATGACTTGAAGGCGCAGAAGCAGGATTGTCTCGTTGTCAGCGGCTGATCTCTCAAACTGCCGGGCCGTCATCTTCGGCTGTGAAGGCACGAAACTCACCGCGGCCGAGAAGAAGTTCTTCAAGGCGGAACAGCCCCTCGGCTTCATTCTGTTCGCCCGTAATGTGGAGAACCCCAAGCAGCTGAAAAAGCTGGTAAAATCCCTGCGAACGGCGGTCGGGCGTCCCGATGCGCCGGTGCTGATCGATCAGGAAGGCGGAAGGGTGCAGCGGCTTCGCGAACCGGACTGGTTCGAGGCGAAGCCGCTCGGCTTTTTCGGCGAACTTTACGAGGCCGATCCCGACCGGGCGATCGAGGCGCTACGGCTGACGACGCGGTTGATCGCGGCGGATTTGCAGGCGGCGGGCATTACGGTGAACTGTACGCCCTGCCTCGACCTTCACCTGCCGGAGACGGTGGACGCCATCGGCGATCGTGCGCTTGCCGCTGATCCGCAGGTCGTTGCCCGTCTCGGCGCTGTGGTGGCGGAGGAGATGCTGACCGCCGGGATCATTCCGGTTGTCAAACATATGCCCGGCCATGGCCGCGCCACCGTCGACAGCCATCATGACCTGCCTCATGTGGCGACCAAGGTGACGGAGCTGCAGGAGGCTGACTTTGCGCCGTTCAAGGCGCTCTCCCTCCTGCCGTGGGGGATGACCAGCCATATCGTGTTCGAGGATATCGATGCGGAGGCACCGGCGACCCAGTCAAAGGCTGTGATCGACGGCGTTATTCGCAAGATTATCGGCTTTGACGGCCTGTTGCTGACCGACGATCTGAATATGGAGGCGCTGAACGGCGATCTCGCCGAACGGGCCAAGGCGGCGCTGGCCGCCGGGGTGGATATCGTCCTGCATTGTTCCGGCAATCTGGAAGAAATGAAGGCGGTCGCCGCGGTCTGCCCGAAACTCGGCGACAAGGCGCTGTCTCGGATTGATCTTGGCAACCGGGTGTTCGACCATACACCACCGCCGATTGATACCGAGGCCGACAAGGCCCGGCTTGAAGAACTTCTGGGCGCAGAGTAGGAACAATTTCTTGGACATTAGCGGTATTCTTTACCAGATTTCCGTCTGGATCGTCCCGGCACTGGCCGCGATCACCCTGCATGAGGCCGCTCATGGCTTCGTTGCCTGGAAGCTTGGCGATGATACGGCCAAGCAGCAGGGGCGGGTGACCTCCAATCCGTTCAAGCATATCGATCCTCTGGGCACAGTGATCATTCCGGGTCTTCTCTTGCTGGTCAAAGCGCCGTTCCTGTTCGGTTATGCCAAGCCGGTTCCGGTGAATTTTGCCCGTCTCAACAACCCGCGCCGGGATATGGTCTGGGTCGCGCTGGCGGGACCGGGGATGAACTTCGCGCTGGCGCTGCTGTTCGCGCTCTGCTTTCATCTCCTGCCGCTGCTGCCGCAGGATACGGCGCTCTGGTTCGCGGATAATTTCAAAAATGGTATTATTCTCAATGTGATATTGGGAGTTTTTAATCTCATTCCTCTGCCGCCGCTCGATGGCGGGCGCGTTGCCGTCGGCCTCCTGCCGGATTCCCTTGCGCTGCCGCTCGCCCGGCTGGAACGCTATGGCTTCTTCATTCTGATCGGTGCGATTTTCCTGCTGCCCATGATTACCCGGGGCCTCGGCATGGAGCTCGACCCGATCCGCTGGCTGTTGACGGTGCCCATCGGATATGTGGTCAATCTGATTGCCAATATTGCCGGTCTGGTCTAAGTTTTGGACATGTTAACAGGGTCACGATTTTCAAGCGCGGCGGTGCGCCGTGGATAAGGGCTCCTTCGAGGAAGCGGGGCAGAAAAACCCCGACGTCATCCCGCTGCCAACCCATGCGCTGCTTGTCGATCTGGATGGGTATGAAGGGCCGCTGGATGTGCTTCTGGTGCTCGCCCGCGACCAGAAGGTCGACCTTCTGAAAATCTCCATCCTCGAACTGGCGGAGCAGTATCTCAAATTCATCGAGCAGGCCCATGCGCTCCGCCTGGAAGTCGCGGCGGACTATCTGGTGATGGCGGCCTGGCTGGCATATCTGAAATCACGCCTTCTGCTCCCGACGGAGGAGGAAGACGGCCCGAGCGGGGAAGAACTGGCGGACCGGCTGGCCTTCATGCTGAGAAAGCTGGAAGCCATGCGCGCCGCGGCAGAGAAGCTGACAAACGGCAGTATCGTCGGGCGCGACCGGTTTCAGCGCGGGCGCTCGGAAGGGGTGCGGATCATCCGCCACTCGAAATTCGACTGCTCGCTCCGCGATCTGCTGCAGGCCTACGCCGCCCAGAAGGAGCGCAAGGGCAATGACAATCCGCTGAGATTGATGCGCGATGCGGTTTTCTCGGTGGAGGCAGCGCTGGCGCGGCTGGAAAAAATGCTGGGCACATTACCCGAATGGACGGACCTGATGGCCTATCTGCCCGATAACCTGACCGATCCGTTCCGCCGCCGCTCGGCCCAGGCGTCGACCCTGCTGGCGAGCTTGCAGATGGTGAAGGAGGGGCAGTTGGAACTCCGGCAGGGATCAACCTTCGGTCCCATTCAGGTGAAAAAGAGGAAAAGCGGGGAATGAGTATCGATCCCGAACATGTGCGAATGGCCGAAGCCTTGCTGTTTGCGGCGAAGGAGCCGCTGGATGAGGCAACACTGGCCCAGCGATTGCCCGAAGAGGCGGAGGTTCCGGCCATTCTGGCAGCCCTTGAGGAACAGTACCGCCATAAAGGGGTAAACCTGACGCGGCTCGCGGGCAAATGGACCTTTCTCACGGCGCCCGATCTTTCCTGGCTGCTGGAGGAGGAACGGGAGACGACCCGCCGGTTGAGCCGGGCGGCGCTGGAAACACTGGCGATTATCGCCTATCACCAGCCCGCGACCCGCGCCGAGATTGAGGAAATTCGCGGCGTTGGTCTTAGCCGTGGCACCATGGATGTCCTGTTCGAGGCCGGCTGGATCCGGCCGCGCGGACGGCGTCGGACGCCGGGCCGCCCCGTCACCTATGGCGTGACCGAGGATTTCCTGATCCATTTCGGACTGGACGATATCAAGGACCTTCCCGGATTTGATGAAATGAAGGCCGCAGGCCTGCTCAGCACCGAACCCAGCGGCATTTTCAATGATCTCGCCAAGGCGGAGGAAGACGAGCTGGAGGATGAGGAGGAAGAGGAATTCTAGGGCCTTGGGCCCAGACGTCCTGATATTCCAATAACAACAAGAAACCGGCGCGGGGCGCAGCGAAAGGAAACGAGATGTCTCATCGCAAGGGCTATGTCTTCATCCATGGGGCATGGCACAACAGCGAAACCTGGCGCGAACTGAAGTCGCGCCTTGAGGCGGCAGGGCACGTCTTCCACGCGGTCGATCTTCCGGGGGCCGGTCCGAACGCGGCTGAGCCGAAATCCCTGATGCGTCGCCCCTTCGATCCGGAGGCATTCCGGACAGAGCCTTCTCCCAATGCGGACATAACACAGCGCATGCGGACCGAGGCGGTCATCGCTGCCGTTCGCGCCGTGAACAACCAGACCGGCGGCAAGGCCATCCTCGTTGGTCATTCCCTTGGCGGCTTGACGGTGTCGCAGGTGGCGGAGGAGATCCCGGAAGAGATCGCCGCGGCCGTTTACCTCACAGCGATGCTGCTCGTGAACGGGATGTCAGCCCACGCCATGTCCAAGCATGTTTCCATGGCCGAGGAGATGATCCCGTCCGTTATCTGCGCGAGCCCGAAGAGGGTGGGGGCGTTGCGGCTCAACACCCGGAGCGAGGATGCGGATTACCGCGCCCTCATGCAGGAATGCTTCTACGGGGATGTTGACGTTGAGACCTTTGACCAGGTGACCGCCAGCCTGCATTGCGATGAACCGGCGCAGGTGACAAGTGAACCCTCCACCATCACACGGGAGAATTTCGGCACGGTACCGCGGCATTTTATTGAATGCCTCCATGACCGGGCGATCCCCATCGACGGTCAGCGTCATATGATCGCGACGGTGGATGCGGAGCTAGGCTCCAAAACCATCGTCCATTCAATGAACACCAGCCATTCCCCTTTCGTCTCCAGCCCGGACAAGCTCAGCGAGATTCTTCTCGGCATCGGGTAATAGCGGGGTAGATCAGGCAAGCTTCCGTTGCTTGGTCAGGGCAAACTGCTGCCACCAGGCGATCGTCTGTTCTGCCGTTGCCTCGAAATTCGGCAGAAATGCCTCTATCTGGTCAAGATCGTCGATATTTTCCTGGATAAAGGACGCTTCCTCGGCAAGGCGGATGGCCCCAAGCGACGCACTCATCCCCTTGATCGTATGGGCGAGACGTTGAACATCGTCATCGCTTTTCGTGGTGATGGCGGATTTCATGAGTGCAATATTGCTGGCAACAGACTGGGCGGCATCCGTGATCAGGCCGGTCATCGCGTCGTCATTCAGCAAATTATTGAGCTCAACCATATTGGCGGTGTTGCCGATTTCCACCTCGGGCGAGGGCACGACCGGCAGAAGGCCCGGCGCATCGAGTGTTACCTTCGTGCCGCTTTCCGCCATGACGTTGTCGATTGTCTGGAGAAGTCTTGGCAGCTGGATCGGTTTAGATTCCACAGCATTCATTCCGGCGTCGAAGTAGCGCGGGAGGTTTTCCTTTACGGCATCGGCCGTCAGTGCGACAATCGGGATGTCGGCGTTTTTATGGCCACTGCCGCGAATTTGGCGCGTGGCTTCCGGCCCTTCCATCACCGGCATGCGAACATCCATAAGGATGAGATCGAATGCGCCGTCTGCAACGGCGTCAACCGCCATTTGGCCGTTCTCCACCACCTCGACGGTATGTCCCGCATATTCCAGCATGGTGGAAATGAGGGTCTGGTTCACCTTGTTGTCTTCGGCGAGCAGGATATGTAACGGCCCGCTTTCACTGGCGGAAAGCTCGCTCGTGGTATCGGTAGTCTGTCCGATCTCTACTTCACGAAGGGGGAGGGTAAACCAGAAGCGGCTGCCCTCTCCGAGCTTGCTGTCCACACCGATCTCCCCGCCCATCAACTCGACAAGCTGCCGGCAGATGGACAGACCGAGGCCGGAGCCGCCGTATTTTCTGGCCGTCGAGGCGTCGGCCTGTTCAAATCGCATGAAGAGGCGGGAGAGAAGATCGTCGGAGATGCCGATCCCTTTATCAATCACCTCGAAGCACAGGCTTTCTTCACCGTCCACCGATGCAGAGCGAGCCGCAGTTAGTTTGATGGCGCCGGTATCGGTAAATTTTATGGCGTTCGAAATCAGGTTGATCATGATCTGCTGCAGCCGGATGGAATCGATATTGATGCCGGCAGGCAGATCATCGGCTGGAACGTAATCAAGAGTAAGGCCCTTGCTTTCCGCCTTCTCCTTCATCAGATCGGTGGTTTCCCGGATAAGCTCAGGCAGGTGGATATCGATATTGCTGAGCTCGAACTTGCCGGAATCGAGCTTTGACTGATCAAGAATATCATTGAGGATTGTCAGAAGCAGCTCGCTTGAATTCTTGATGGTCTGCACTTTCTGGCGCTGGTCGTCCGTGAGGGATTCCAGAAGCAGCAGGTCGGTCATCCCGATGACACCGGTCATGGGGGTCCTGATCTCGTGGCTCATTATAGCCAGGAATTCAGCCTTGCTCTTCTCACCAATTTCCGCCTTGGCGCGGAGATTGTTCTGTTCTTCGGCGAGGGCGACGAGTTCCTCCGCCTGCTTTTCGATCTGCTGGCGGGAAAATTCCATTTCTACGATCCGGTTTGAAAGTTCTTCCTGGCTTTTTTTGAGCTGTGTTTCGGCTTCATGGTAATTGGTAATATCCTGCGTCAGCCCGTAGAGACGAACGACTTTGCCATCCATCACTTCACATTGAGCGCGCGATCGGACCCATTTGCGATTTCCCTTGACTGTCAGAAGGGGGATTTCGAGATCCCAGCCGTTGCCGTCGATGAGGGTCTGGTTGTAGGCTGAGCGAATGGTGTCCCGGGCCTCAGGTGCGTAAAGCTCGATTACCTTCTCGACATTTGGATTGAAATCTTCAGGGACCTCATGGATTTTATATATGGTTTTGCTCCAGCGGTGCTCATTCGCGCGCAAATTTATTTCCCAGCCTCCGATGGTTGCGAGGGCGCCAATCTGTTCCAGCAGGTCTTTCTGGCGTTTTACTTCCAGTTCGTTCTTTTTCCGGCGCGATATATCCTGGACAGCACCATAGATTTTTACCACCTCGCCGTCTTTCATCTCGCACTTACCGCGGGAACGGACCCATTTACGGTTCCCTTTTGCGGTGACAATCGGAAGTTCGATGTCCCAGCCTGAGCCGTCGGCAACACCCTTACGAAATTCTTCCTGGACTTGGTCCTGGACTTCCGGGGCGAAGAAGCTGGTCGCTGTCTTCGGGGTTGGGATGAAGTCGTCCGCAACTTCATAAATCTTGTAAACTATTGGGCTCCAAATGAGTTTTGATGTCGTTGTGTCATATTGCCAGCCACCGACATCTGCGAGGGTGCTGACCTCTTGTGTTAAACCGCTTTGAAGCCGCAATTCCTTTTTAGTTTTCTGATTTATCGACAGCTGCTGTTCCAGTTCTCGGGTTTTCGCACGAGCTTCTTTTTTCAGGTTCCGTATCCAGACCAACAGGCCCACAACGACAAGCAGGAGAGTACCTGCACCTATTTCCAAATAGGCCAAGCCATCTGTTGGAGATTGTCCTTTTGCCGGACTGTTCCCGATCCCGGATGTTTCCGCCCAGAGTGAAGTTGTCGGTAACAGATAAACGGTGAGCAGGGCTGAAACCGACCTGAAGCTGTGCATGAAAATATGTGCAGCCATATTAAAGCCGTTTCCCCGAAATCGGTTATGAAATGACCTATTGCAGATATGAAAAACCATTCCCTAATGAATATCGGAAAATAGTTAACAAAACATCTGGCGGACAAATAAAGCCGGTTCTCCTGCTTCCAATCAGAATGAGCAGCTTTTTTGAACTCTTCAGAGAGGTTCTGACGATGCTATTTTTATAAATACACATTGAAATCAATATCTTATATTCAACAAGAGAAGCCGCCTTGAATGTAATCGACATGAGGGAGGCAGCCATTCCTCCGGCGCGGCGAATTGCCACTTAAATCGACCTTCCCATTCGCATTGCGACTGATTATTATTTACGAATAGTGCCGGACAGCGTATGCAGGCCGCGCACCGCAATCTGCAAAGAGGGTAATCATTGGCCGTACTGGAATTTGAAAATCAGCAACCCCTGATCCGTCAGGGGCGGCGGCGCACGGGCATGTCGGCGGCGACAGTGCTTGTATTGCTGACGGCGCTGGTGCTGTCCATACCGGTGCTGGTGGTCTTCGGCTATGTCTTCGTGCCCGCGGGCGATGTCTGGGCGCATCTGGCGAGCACGGTCCTGCCGGTGTATCTCTTCAACACGCTGTTTCTGGGGCTTGGCGTTGCGGCGGTCGTTCTGGTGATCGGGGTGGGGACGGCCTGGCTCGTCACCATGTGCGAGTTTCCGGGGCGACAGCTGTTTTCCTGGGCATTGTTTCTGCCGCTTGCCATGCCCGCCTATATCATTGCCTATACCTATACCGGCATGCTCGATTTCGCGGGGCCCGTGCAGACAGTCCTGCGCGAGACCTTCGGCTGGAGCCGTGCCGATTACTGGTTCCCGGCGATCCGGACGCTGGGCGGGGCCATTACCATGCTCGGCCTTGTGCTCTACCCTTATGTCTATCTGGTCAGCCGCACCGCCTTTCTGGAGCAGTCGATCTGTGCGCTGGAAGTCGGACGGACCCTTGGGCGCGGGCCATGGCGCGGCTTCTTCTCGATCGCCCTGCCGCTCGCGCGCCCGGCAATTGTCACCGGTCTCGCGCTGGCGATGATGGAAACGCTGAGCGACTTTGGCACGGTGCAGTTTTTCGCCGTCGATACCTTCACCACCGGGATCTACCGGACATGGTTCGGCCTTGGGGAGCCGGCGGCGGCAGCGCAGCTCGCGGCGGTTCTGATGCTGTTTGTTTTTTCCCTGATCCTGATCGAACGGTTCAATCGCGGCAAGCGCAAGTTCCATCAGGCGACGGGCCGCTATCAGAAGATCACCCGCTATCGTCTCGGCCGGGGACGCCAGCTGCTGGCGATACTGGCCTGCGCCTTGCCGGTTTTCTTCGGATTTCTGCTGCCGACGGGCTGGCTGGTGAAAGACAGCTATGCGCATTTTGATATCATCTTCAACGCGCGTTTTCCCGTGCTGGTGCTGAACAGCGTCGGGGTGGCCCTGTTGGCGGCGATCCTGTCGCTCCTGCTGGCGCTGGTTTTGATCTATGGCCTGCGCCGGGAACGGGGGGCGCCTTCGCGGACGGAGCAGGGCGCCTTGCGAATCGCGTCCATGGGCTATGCGGTGCCGGGGCCGGTGCTGGCCGTCGGAATATTGCTGCCCTTCGGCTTTATCGACAATACGATCGATCACTGGATGCGGGAGACGGTGGGCATTTCCACGGGGCTGCTGCTGAGCGGAACGATGACGGCGCTGTTGTTTGCCTATATCGTCCGTTTTCTCGCCATCTCCCTGAACACGGTGGAGGCGGGGGCGGACACCATCACGCCAAACATGGACCGCGCGGCGCGAACATTGGGTGTGACCGGCCTTGGCAAGCTGACCCGCGTGCATATTCCCATCATCTCCGGCAGCCTGATGACGGCGCTGCTGCTGGTGTTCGTCGATGTCATGAAGGAACTGCCGGCAACGCTGGTGCTGCGGCCGTTCGGCTTCAATACATTAGCGATACAGGCCTATGAAATGGCGAGTGACGAGCGGCTCATCGATGCGGCGGGGCCGTCCCTCGCCATCGTTATCGTCGGCATTCTGCCGGTTATCATCCTCAGCCGGGCGATTGCGCGCTCCCGGCCGGGCCAGAAACTTCAAGCGGATCGCCGGATGTCATGAGTAATCTTGTCTTCAAAAATGTCCGGCATCGCTATGACGGCGTCAATTCCGTCAATATCGAGCATCTGGAAGTCGGGGCCGGGAAGGTGGTCTGCCTGCTCGGGCCCTCGGGCTGCGGGAAATCGACGACCTTGCGCCTCGCTGCCGGACTTGAGGTCCCTTTTTCCGGGGAAATCAGCATCCAGGGTGAGGTGATGGCGAATGAGGCGGTTTTCGTCGGGCCGGAAGATCGTCGTGTCGGGTTGATGTTTCAGGATTATGCCCTGTTTCCGCATCTGACGGTGGAGGATAACGTCGCCTTCGGCCTCACGAACCAGTCGCAGGGCGCAAGGCGGAAGCGTGCCCGCGATATGCTGGAAACCGTGGGGCTTGCCGAATCCGCAAGGAAATATCCCCATATGCTCTCTGGCGGGGAACAGCAGCGGGTGGCGCTGGCACGGGCACTGGCGCCCAATCCGCGGATCATGCTGATGGATGAGCCTTTCTCCGGGCTGGATGTGGTGCTGCGCAACCGGGTGCGGGACGAGACGCTGGCGCTGCTCAAGGAAATGGGGACGACGGTGCTGATGGTGACCCATGATCCGGAGGAGGCCATGCGGATGGCGGACGAAATCGTGCTGATGCAGCAGGGCCGGATCGTCCAGAAGGGAAGTGCCGCCGATCTCTACAACCATCCGGTAAATGAATTCGTCGCGTCCTTTCTCGGCGATGTGAACCGCCTGCCGGTGCAGGAAGAGGGAGGCGAACTTATCTCCGATCTTGGCCGAATCCCGGTGCCGTCCAGCGTGAATGCCAAAAAGGTGAGTGAAATCCTTGTCCGGCCCGAGGCAATACGCTTTCTGCAGGAGGTTGATTCCGCAAAACCCGGGGGCAAGGTCGTGCTGTCGCGCAATCTTGGGGCCTATAGCCTGGTCGACATCGAGTTTGCAGGCGGTAACCGCGTCACGGCGCGGGTGGCCTCCGCCTATCAGCCGAACGTCGGGGAAAACTGCTCTATTGTCCTCAATCTGAGCGGTGTTTTTGTTTTTCCGCCCGATGGAAATGCCAAAATCCTTGATAAACCCGTATCAAACGTCAATTAATTGTCGTATAAACCCTTATAGACCTTTATATAAAGCAAAGGACGTTTCCCCAATGCTCTTTCGGAAATACCCCGAATAGGGGTAGAGATCGGGCAGGGCGGGAGGCAAATGAATATATGATATTCTCGATATGAGAACGGGAGCTTAGAACATGAGTATTGGTCCGTGGCAAATTATACTGATCCTTGTCATCGTGCTCATCATTTTTGGAGCGGGCAAGCTGCCCCGTGTCGCCGGTGATCTGGCGAAGGGCATCAAGAACTTCAAAAAGGGCATGACTGAAGAAGACAAACCGGAAAGCGCCGAAGGCGAGAAAACCGAAGTGCTTGAATCCACCAGTAACGACGACAGGGTGGAAAAAAAGGATAAGGCCGCCCAAGGCTGAGTGCCGCGCGGCTCTATCGTGAAACCCTTCAAATCGGATGAAGTGAAAAGCCATGTTTGATATTGGCTGGTCGGAAATGGTGTTTGTGCTGGTGATCGCGATCCTCGTGATCGGGCCCAAGGACCTGCCGCGCGCAATCTCGACCGTCACCAAATATATCCGCAAGGCGCGCAGCATGGCGCGGGAATTCCAGTCCGGCATCAATGATCTCGCCCGCGAGACGGAAATAGATGAAATTACCAAGGACCTTAAAAAGGATTCCAGCTTCAACATCAAGAAGCAGGTGGAGGATGCGGTTGATCCGACCGGATCGAAAGACGGGTTGTTCAACGATATAAAACCGCAGATCAAGGACCCGCGCGACAGCGCCAACAATTATTCCGCGCCACCGGCGAAAAGCGATACCGCGGCGGAGGCGCCGACAAAGACCGATGCCCCGGCCGAGAAGCCGGCTCAGAAACCGGCTGCGACCGGGACCGAGGTGACGGCGGAAAAACCCGCTGAGAGCAAGCCCGTCAACAACCCGGAAACCAAGGTATCGTGAGCGAAACGGATATGGAAGAGGGTAAAGCTCCGTTGATGGAGCATCTGATCGAGTTTCGTAACCGGCTGGTCTACTCGGTTCTGGCGCTGCTTATCGCCTTCATCCTGTGCTATCTGGTATCGGAAGACCTCTTTGCCTTTCTTGTCCGTCCTCTGGTGGAGGCGATGGGTGATGACGTGGAGAACCGGCGCATGATCTTCACCGGTCTGCATGAGGCCTTCTTCACCTATATCAAGATAGCGTTCTTTACGGCGGTCTTTGTCTCTTTTCCGGTTGTCGCCTCCCAGATATGGATATTCGTGGCGCCCGGTCTTTACAAGAATGAAAAATCTGCTTTCCTGCCTTTTCTTATCGTAACGCCGATCCTGTTTTTTATGGGCGGTGCGCTCGCCTATGAGATTGTCATGCCGCTCGCGTGGAAATTCCTCCTCAGCTTCGAGAGCAGCGGCGAGGCGACGCTCTATGCCCGCGCCTTTGCCGCCCTGGTCAAGGAATTCCCGAACCTCGGCGGCTATTTGCCGACTCCGGCGGAACCCATGTCGCTACCGATCCAGTCGGAAACCCGGGTGAGCGAGTATCTCAGCCTGTCGATGAAGCTGATTTTTGCTTTCGGCCTGTGTTTCCAGCTGCCGGTCCTGCTCACCTTGCTCGGACGGGTGGGGATTGTTTCCTCCGCGGGGTTAAAGGCGAAATTCAAATACTCGGTTGTGTTTGCCTTTATCGCTGCGGCGATCCTGACGCCGCCGGACCCGCTTAGTCAGATCACCCTCGCCATTCCGATTATCGTGCTTTACGGAATCTCCATCGTCAGTGTGCGCATGGTCGAAAAGAAGCGCGAGGCGCGTGAGGCGGAAGAGGACGACGATCTGTAATTTCCCGTCTGTCCTGTGGGTCTGTCATCATATTTTTTTGAGATAATTTTGGCGGACGGCGCAAAGCCCTCTGGACGTCAGGCGGCCGCGCCCTTATACACAGGACATCCATCCTTCAGAAACCGAAATGACGTATCTATGCTCGATTTAAAATGGATCAGGGAAAACCCGGAAGCTTTTGATGCCGCCATGGCCCGTCGTGGCCTGCCGCCGCAGTCCGGGGCTCTTCTTTCCCTCGATGCGGACAAGCGGAAAATCCAGACGGACATGCAGGAAGTGCAGGCCCGGCGGAATGCGGTTGCGAAGGAAATCGGCAAGGCGAAGGCGTCCGGCGGGGATGCCGACGCCCTGATCCGGGAGGTCGCGGACCTCAAAGGTGCCGCGCAAGAGCTGGAGGCGCGCGAGCGCGATCTGCAGGCGGAGCTTGATACGGCGCTTTCCGTGCTGCCCAATATTCTGGATACGGACGTGCCCGACGGTGAGAGCGAGGCGGAGAATGTCGAGTTGCGCCGGGTTGGCGATATTCCGGCGTTCGATTTCAAGCCGAAGGAACATTATGAGCTTGGCGATGCTCTGGGACTGATGGATTTTGAAACGGCGGCGAAAATCTCCGGTGCGCGGTTCGTCGTTACCAGCGGCCAGATTGCCCGGCTGGAACGCGGGCTGGCGGCCTTCATGCTCGATGTGCATACGCAGGAGAAGGGCTATCTCGAAGTCTCCCCGCCGGTGATGGTGCGCGGTGACAGCCTGTTCGGCACCGGACAGCTCCCCAAGTTCGAGGATGATCTGTACAAGACGGGGGACGGGCATTACATGATCCCGACCGCCGAAGTGCCGCTCACCAATCTCGTGCGCGACTGTATTGTGAGCGAGGCTGAATTGCCGAAGCGCTTTACCGCCCATACGCTCTGTTTCCGTTCCGAAGCGGGCTCTGCCGGCAAGGATACGGCGGGTATGCTGCGACAGCATCAGTTCGCGAAGGTCGAGATGGTTTCGATCACGACGCCGGAGCAATCCGCCGAAGAACATGAGCGGATGACCGCCTGCGCGGAGGATATTCTCAAACGGCTGGGCCTGCCGTATCGGGTGGTTGTGCTCTGTACCGGCGATACCGGCTTCGGTGCGCGCAAGACCTATGATATTGAGGTCTGGCTGCCGGGGCAGGATACCTACCGCGAGATTTCAAGCTGTTCGAACTGTGGCGACTTCCAAGCGCGCCGGATGAAGGGGCGCTACCGCCCTGACGGCGGCAAGGGGACGCATTTCGTCCATACCCTGAACGGCTCCGGTCTTGCTGTCGGGCGGACATTGATTGCGGTGATGGAGAATTACCAGCAGGCCGATGGTGTCATTAAAATCCCGGATGTCCTGGTGCCCTATATGGGCGGCGTTACGGAAATCCGGGCAGAAAAAGAATAAGAAAAGGAAGAGTATTTTGCGAATTCTATTGACCAATGACGACGGGTTTCATGCGCCCGGAATGGAAACGCTGAGGCGCATCGCGGCGGAGCTTTCCGACGATATCTATGTGGCGGCCCCGGAAAAAGAGCAAAGCGGCGCCTCGCGCTCCCTGACGTTGCATGACCCGATCCGCATCACCAAACATGGCGACAAGGAATATGCCGTTGAGGGAACGCCGACGGACTGCGTCATGATGGCGATGAATTACCTGTTCAAAGATGAGCGGCCCGATCTGATCCTGTCGGGGGTCAACCGGGGCGGAAACCTTGGCGAGGATGTGCTTTATTCCGGCACCGTCGCGGCGGCGAGCGAAGGCGCGCTGCTGGGCGTGCGGTCCATTGCGCTCAGCCAGTGTGTCGCTCCGGACGGTGCCACCTTCCACTGGGACACGGCGGAGACGCTGGCGCCCGATATCATCCGCAAGCTGCTGGATTTCGAATGGGGACCGGATGTCCTGATCAATCTCAACTTCCCGGCGGTGCCGAAGGTCCAGGTCAAGAGCATCGATGTGACCGAGCAGGGCAAGCGCGATCTTTCCAATCTCTCTATCGACAACCGGGTCGATGCCCGCGGGCGGGAATATTTCTGGCTCGGGTACCGGCCGTCATTCGGCGATCCGCCCAAGGGAACGGATCTGTGGTCCGTCGCCAACGGCCGGGTTTCCATTACCCCGCTCAAGCTGAACCTGACCAAGGTGGCGCTGGCGGACCGGATAAAGAGTGTTTTTGCGTGATCGATAACCCGGCCCAGAAAATCCGCCTGATTATGGAGCTTCGCCGGCAGGGGATCAGCAATACCGACGTTCTGTCGGCAGTCGAGCGGGTGTCCCGCGATGCCTTCGTGCCGAAGACATTCCGCGACCGCGCTTATGAGAATATCGCCCTTCCCATTTCCAGCGGCCAGACCATCAGCCAGCCCTATGTGGTCGCCTATATGACGCAGCTTTTAAAGCTAGACAAGCGGCGCAAGGTGCTGGAGATCGGGACCGGGTCCGGATATCAGGCGGCGATCCTGGCGCGGCTATGCCGCCGGGTCTACTCGATCGAGCGGTACCGCAATCTCCTGGAGACGGCCGAAGCGGTGTTCGAGGACCTTAAAATCACCAATATCACCACCCGCTACGGAGACGGATACAAAGGCTGGCCGGAACAGGCGCCGTTTGACCGGATAATCGTGACCGCCGCTTCCGAGGAAGTGCCCGAAGCCCTCCTCGATCAACTTGGACATGACGGAATCATGATCCTGCCGGTGGGCAAGGACTCCGCCGATCAGCATATCCTGCGGGTAACCAAGGATGAGAAAGGTAACGTCTCGGAAGAGGTTCTGTTGCCGGTTCGATTCGTGCCAATGGTTCAAGGGGTTGCTGAATAATCTTAATTTAGCACTATATGTTGTATGTGGTAAATTTTGTTGTGATTCGCGGCCGTTTATGCTTAATATTGGCGCTATTATGGCGAGGTATGTATCCTTTTTCAGTCGCGTTACCTGTGTATGCCTGTTGCTGCCAATCCTGGCGGGCTGCCTTTATGACGACTATCTGCCGCGGGTTCGGAACGCCAAGGTCATTAATGTGCCGCGGCCGGAGCCGATGGCGACCAAGGTCTCCATGCCTGCCGATTTCTCACCCTCTTATCAGGAACTTTCCTATCAGCATATCACCGTGAACAGCGGCGACACGCTCTCTGGCCTTGCAGAGCGGAACAATGTGCCGGTGCAGGCCGTCATTGCGATGAACAATATGCGGGAGCCTTTTCGGATCTATCCGGGGCAGCAGCTGAAAATACCAGCGTTCCGCAATCATTCGGTACGCCCAGGTGAGACGCTTTATGCCATTTCCCGGGTCTATGATCTGGAAACGGCGGAGGTCGCCCATTTCAATTTTCTGGCGGCGCCCTACACCCTGATGCCGGGGGCGAAGCTGCAAATCCCGATCAAGAACCAGGGGGAGGTACGGGTCGCGTCCGCGTCCTCGACCCAGTGGATTACGCCGACAGTGACCGCCGCACCGCAGGCGAAAAAGGCGGTGGTGATCAATTCCCTGCCGGAAGTCGTTGATGTACCGAAATCGGAAACGGTTCCGGCCGTTGTGACATCGGCGCCAAGCGCCGCTGCGCCTGCACCAAAAGCGGCGCCCGCCAAGACAGAGCCCGGCTATCAGGTCGCGAAGCTTGATATTCCGCCGGTCCCGAAGCGGCAATATTCCATCAAGACACCGCCGAAACGGAGCGGCAAGTCTTTCGCCTGGCCGGTAAAAGGCCAGATTATTTCCGGCTTCGGCAAGAAGAAAACTGGCTTTCATAACGACGGGCTGAATATTGCCGTGAAGCAGGGAACGCCTATCCGCGCGGCGGAAAACGGCGTTGTTTCCTATGTCGGCAATGAAATGCGGTCGTTCGGCAATCTCTTGCTGATTTCCCATGCGGACGGCTATGTGACCGCCTATGGCCATACGGACCGGGCCGTGGTTGCCAAGGGCGATGCGGTCAAGAAAGGCGACATCATCGCTTATGCCGGATCATCGGGCAGTGTGACCGAGAGCCAGCTGCATTTCGAAATCCGTAAAAAAGGCCGGGCCATCAACCCGGTCGCCATGCTGGATTAGGCGCGGGGCCGCAGCACGGTCTGCGTCTGGGTCACCTTGCCCACCAGTTTCCCGGTATCATTGCGCAATTCCGTCTCGATGACGATGGTCGACCCGCCAATATGAAGCGGCTTTGCCGTTGCGGTGACGGTTCCCTCCCGAACGGCGCCAAGGAAGTTGGTTTTCGATTCAATGGTTGAGGTCCCGCCGGATCCTTGTGGCAGGTTGGCAAAGGCCGCTGCGCCGCCCGCGGAGTCGGCGAGCGCCATGATCGCGCCGCCATGAAGGATACCGGCTCCGGTGCAAAGGCCTGACGCCCACTCGAGGGTCAGGATAACTTCTTCCGGAGACATCTTCGTACATTGAATGCCAAGCGTTGCCGTCAGCGGCATTCTTTCGTGGATATAGGCGGTCAGGTCATTCTGGGACATGTTTTTCTTCTCTGCTCAATGGTGAATACCGTCAGTCTACCTCTGGGCGTAGCGAAGACAATTACCCCGGAGGTAATGATCAGGCCTCAATTAGCGCCTCTCCAGCAGCCAGGCGGTCTCCTCCGCCGGTATCCTGCCTTTGAAGCCACCCTTGAGCTCTGATCGCTCCAGAAGGGTAATATCGTAGCTTTCCTGATAATGCCGCATGACTTCCTGTCCGTCTATGGAGAAGGGCGGACCGCTCATCTGCGTCTGGTCATATTCAAAGCAAAGCAGGAGCTGCGGCGCGGTGCCCGTGATCCGGGCAAGATGCTGCGTATAGGGGCCGCGCATGTCGGCCGGCAGGGCGACAAGCGCCGCGCGGTCGTAAACGCCATCGACGTGCCCAAGCATATCGGCGGTGAGCTCGAAGATATCACCGACGAAAATATCGATGCCTTTCGCGTGATAATGCTGAAACGGGCCAACATCGTAGATATCAGGTTTCATGTCGAGCTCGTCAAAGAGCTGTTTGATCGCGGCCTCGCTCAATTCCGCGCCGGCAACCCGGAAACCCTGCGATAACAGCCATCCGATATCCAGTGTCTTGCCACAGAGCGGCAGGAAGACGCGCTGCCCCTTCGTCAGCGGGAGCTTGTCGAAATAGCATTCCAGCAGCGTGTTGGGCTTGGTTTGATGGAAGCCGATTTCATTCTTCGTCCATTTGTCATGCCAGAAATCCGCTTCCAATTGCCGTCTCCTTCCATCTAGACCAGTTCCGCGCTCAGCCGAGCGTCGTTCCCGTGCGCCCCGCGACATCCTGAATATATTGCCAGGCGACGCGGCCCGAGCGGGATCCGCGCGTCCGCGTCCATTCAATGGCTTCGGGAACGAATTCCTCCTCGCTGATCGGGATGTTGAAATGCTTGAGATAGCGGCGAATCATTTCCAGATATTCGTCCTGCGAGCAACTATGAAAGCCGAGCCAGAGCCCGAAACGGTCGGAGAGGGAGACTTTTTCCTCAATCGCCTCGGAGGGCATGATGGCCGTGGAGCGCTCATTCTCGATCATGTCCCGGCGCATCATATGGCGGCGGTTGGAGGTGGCGTAGAATAGAACGTTGGAGGGACGTCCCTCCAGCCCGCCGTCGAGCACGGTCTTGAGTGATTTATAGGTGGAATCGTCACTGTCAAAGGAGAGGTCGTCGCAGAAAATGATGCAGCGCCGCTTCGTCGCTTGCAGTTGCTGCATCAGGATCGGCAGGGACGGAATATCCTCGCGATGGATTTCGATCAGGACCAGCGGCGTGTCGAGGTCGCTGTTGACCTGGGCATGGGAGGCTTTGACAAGGGAGCTTTTCCCCATGCCGCGAGCGCCCCACAGAAGTGCATTATTGGCCGGTAAACCCTTGGCAAAGCGAAGAGTATTCTCATACAGAATATCGCGCACTCGGTCGATCCCGTGCAGGATGGACATATCCACATGGTTGACCTTCGGGATCGGACGGAGCCAGTTGCTCTCGGCTTCCCAGACGAA
Organism: uncultured Sneathiella sp.; assembly: GCF_963976355.1. Lineage (NCBI taxonomy): Bacteria > Pseudomonadati > Pseudomonadota > Alphaproteobacteria > Sneathiellales > Sneathiellaceae > Sneathiella > uncultured Sneathiella sp. The sequence goes on along the minus strand of NZ_CAXBKA010000003.1, from coordinate 240,320 downwards.
TGCATCGCCGCTGTTGATATCGGAGGTTGCCCGTTCCGGCGGTGTCATCCGCTCTAGGCTGTCGGCAATGCGCTGCAATTGCGCGAGAATTTGTTCGTTACTCATATTCACCAATTGAAATCGGACGGGGCGGACCCCAATTTACGGGACAGGCATCATAAATGCCACCATACGGCGGAATGTTCAAGCGTCCGATAATGACAGATGCAGGGATGCCTCCTCAATTGTACGCGGATTCAGGATTGCGGCTTGCATTGCGGGGCAGGAACAATATAAAAGTCGTTCAGGAAATTCATGGAGGTCGTGCCGGTTTGCGGCCTCTTCGTCACGATTTGTACCAAAGGACCGATTGCAATGGACCAAGGACTTACCCAACTTCTGCCGCTGGTGTTGATCGGCGTCGTGTTTTACTTCCTTCTCATCCGCCCGCAGCAGAAACGTGCCAAGCAGCACCGCGCGATGATTGATGCCGTGCGCCGTGGCGACAATGTCGTGACTGCCGGTGGTATCATGGGCAAGGTGACAAAGGTGCGCGAGGATGGCGTTGTCCAGATTGAAGTGGCGCCGGATGTCCGTATCGATATTGTGAAATCGACCCTGACCGACGTCAAGGCCAAGGGTGAGCCCGCTCAGGCGGCACCTGCAGGAGAGACAAAGACAGAAGGGGACAAGCCCGAGGGAGGCAATCCGGTCTCCAAGTTTTTCAAAAAATAACGGCCCTGCCTTATGAACCGCTTCCCGATGTGGAAGATTATCGTTGTCGCGATTGTTTGCGCCTTCGGGATAATCTATACACTTCCCAATTTCGTCAGCAAATCCAGCTTAAGCGGGCTGCCCGACTGGATACCGTCGAAGCAGCTAAACCTCGGACTTGATCTGCAAGGCGGCTCGCATCTGCTGTTGCAGGTCGATGCCGCGGCCGTCAAGACCAAGATGATGGACAGCTTGGTGGATGGCGTGCGCGACAGCCTGCGCCAGCAGGGCGACAATGTCGGCTATCGCGATTTAGCGCATGACGGGACGGCGGTTTCTTTCAGCTTGCGTAACCCGGCGGATGAAAGCAAGGCGCGTGAGCGGCTATCCAGCCTCTCCAATATCATGGCCAATGGGCAGCGCGATGTAGTGATCGAAGTTGATGGCAGTGGGCGTGTCACCCTAACGCCGAGCGAGCAGGCCATCATTCAGCGTCTCAGCGCCGCTGTCGATCAGTCGATCGAGATTGTCCGCCGCCGCGTCGATGAAACCGGCGTCAATGAACCAACCATCCAGCGGCAGGGAACGGACCGGATTCTGGTCCAGCTTCCGGGCGTTGATGATCCTGACCGGATCAAGCGGCTGCTCGGCGAGACTGCGCAGCTTACCTTCCATCTGGTCGATCTGACGGCAGATGTCGGGGCTGCGGGACGGGTGCCGCCGGGATCGAAACGGCTTCCCGCGCTTGAGGAGAACGGGCGGGACTACATCATCAAGAGCCGGGTCATGGTGTCCGGCGAAAACCTTGAGGATGCGCAGGCCACTTTCCAGGACGGTCAGCCGGTGGTTTCCATCCGCTTTGACGGGCTGGGCGCCAAGCAATTCGGGCGGGCAACGACCGATAATGTCGGAAAACCCTTTGCGATTGTCCTCGACGAGAAGGTCGTCAGCGCACCGCGGATCAATGAACCCATTCTGGGCGGCTCGGCCGTCATCAGCGGCGGCTTCAACGTGGCAGGCGCGCAGGATCTCGCGCTGCTACTCCGCGCCGGTGCCTTGCCGGCGCCCCTTGATATTCTGGAGGAACGCTCCGTCGGGCCTGACCTTGGCGCGGACTCCATTGCCGCCGGTGAGGTTGCCGGGATCATCGGCATCATCGCCGTCGCGGTCTTCATGGTCGCAAGCTATGGCCTGTTCGGGCTTATCGCCAATGTAGCGCTGGCCATGAATATCTTCCTGATCATGGCGGTACTCTCGGTCCTCGGCGCGACGCTGACGCTTCCCGGTATCGCCGGTATCGTGCTCACTATCGGTATGGCGGTGGATGCGAATGTTCTGATTTTCGAGCGTATCCGGGAGGAAATTCGAGTTGGGAAATCTCCACTGAACGCTGTGGAATCTGGTTTTTCCCGCGCCTTTACGACGATTGTCGATGCGAACGTGACGACCGGTATTGCCGCCATTATCCTGTTTGTTATGGGCTCCGGTCCGGTCAAGGGCTTTGCGGTAACGCTGCTGATCGGGATTATCTGTTCCATGTTTACGGCAATCATGCTCTCGCGCATGCTGATATCCTTCTGGATGCAGCGCAAGCGGCCGAAGACACTCGAGATTTAGGGGAACCGGAAAGATGTATAAACTCAAGCTGGTCCCGGACAATACCAATATTCCTTTCCTGAAATTCAGGATGCTGGCCTTTACCTTATCCGCATTGTTGATGCTGGGGTCGGCGATCATGTTCTTCTCCGTCGGCGTGAACAAGGGCATCGACTTCGAGGGCGGTATCTTGATTGAAATCGGGACTGAAACGCCGCCGGAACTCAGTGATATGCGCTCGTCCCTCGGCGGCCTTGAGCTTGGGCAGATTGCCTTGCAAACCTTTGGCAGCGACACTGAAATCCTGATCCGGGTGCAGCGGCAGGAAGGCGATGCTTCCGCTCAGGAAGAGGCAGTTAATATCATCAAGCAGCAGCTGGCATCTGATTATGGCGAGGCCATTTCCTATCGCCGGGTGGAGTTTGTCGGCCCGACCGTGTCCGAGGAACTGGTGATCGCCGCGACGGAAGCGGTGATCGTCGCGGTTCTGGCGATGCTGATCTATATCTGGCTCCGCTTTGAATGGCATTATTCGGTGGGCGCGGTAATTGCGCTGGTGCATGACGTCGTACTGACCATTGGCATGTTCTCGCTCACCGGAATTGAGTTCAACCTTGCCTCTGTTGCGGCGATTTTGACGATTGTCGGCTATTCCATCAACGATACGGTGGTTGTCTATGACCGGATTCGCGAGAATTTCCGGCGCTTCAAGAAGCTGACGGTAAAGGATCTGATTAATCTCTCGATCAACGAGACATTGACGCGGACGACGATGACCTCGTTGACGACTTTACTCGCCCTTCTCGCGCTCTACATTTTCGGGGGAGAGGTGATCCGGGGTTTTGCGATGGCCATGATCTTCGGCGTCGTCGTGGGTACCTATTCGTCGATTTTTGTCGCCGCACCGATTCTCCTGCATATCGGTCTTACTCACCAGAAAGAGGAAGATGACGGATTTCAGGGCGCCGAGAGAACAGATGATAACGCCGAAGAAAAAAGCTGACGCCCCGGCGTCCGCTTGAGGAGACGGCATGCAGGACATTTCCGGCCTTCCGAGGGAAGGACAGCAACTCATCAACAGCTATGGAGATGAAGGTTTTCGTGTGAGCGGGGTCCGTTATGATGGTTCGGTCCTTGTCATGCCGGAGGAGACCCGGCCCTGGCCGATTGAGGATATCGATCAGTTGACACTGGAAAGTCTGTCGGAGCTGATCGCGGCGAGTGAGGATATCGAAATACTGCTGATCGGCTGTGGCACATCCATGGCCTTTATCGAGGAGGATATTCGCACGGCCCTGCGGGACAAAGGGATCGTCATCGATGCCATGGGAACCGGGCCCGCCGTCCGGACCTACAATGTCCTGCTGCTGGAGCGCCGGAAGGTTGCTGCGGCGCTGATCGCCGTCTGATCCCGCTTATATATTAGAGACTTTACATTTACCATCAGCCAGACTTATGATTCCCCTTCAGTAGTGTCCTTGGAAAGGGGAAAGGTTATGGCGGCGATATTATCAAACCTCAGAAATACGGTTATTGCGGGCATCGTCCTGACCATCATCATGGTGGTTATCGTCAGCGCGGTGACGGGCGGTGGTTTCGACATGGGCGGACATGCCTATAGTGCCTTCATTATGCGCTGGCTGCATGTCCTGAGCGGCGTCATGTGGGTCGGGTTGCTCTATTATTTCAACTTCGTGCAGATCCCGAATATGCCCAATATTCCCGATGAGCAGAAACCGGCAATCGGCAAGGTGATCGCGCCGGCCGCTCTCTTCTGGTTCCGCTGGGCGGCGATGGCGACGATTGTCACCGGGTTACTGCTGGCGATGATGAACGGATATCTGCTCGATGCGCTCACCCTTGGCGCCATGGAAGGCTTCGTCGTTGACAAGAGCCTTGCCATTGGGATCGGCATGTGGCTCGGCATTATCATGTGGTTTAATGTCTGGTTCGTGATCTGGCCCAACCAGAAAAAGGCCCTTGGTATTGTCGATGCAGATGCGGCGACAAAGGCGGCCTCAGCCCGGACCGCGATGCTGTTTTCCAGAACGAATACTCTGCTATCGATCCCGATGCTCTATGCAATGGTGTCAGCGCAGAACCTGTTCTAACGGCAGCCATGAAAAAAGGCGCTTCCCGCGGGAAGCGCCTTTGTTTCGACAAGCTATGTCTTATGCCTTGGAGAGATTTTCGTTCGCGAAATCCCAGTTCACCAGGCTGTTCAGGAATGTCTCGATATATTTCGGACGGGCATTCTGATAGTCGAGATAGTAGGCATGCTCCCAGACGTCCATGGTCAGGATCGGTGTCTTTCCATCGGTCAACGGGCATTCTGCATTCGGGGTTTTGGTGACTTTCAGCTTGCCGCCGTCGAGAACCAGCCAGGCCCAGCCGCTTCCGAACTGGGTCGCGCCGGCGGTTTTGAATTCTTCGACAAATTTATCGTAGGAACCGAAATCTTCATCGATTTTCGCGGCAATTGCACCGGCCGGTTTGCCGCCGCCACCCGGCTTCATTGAGTGCCAGTAGAAGGTATGGTTCCAGACCTGGGCAGCGTTGTTAAAGACACCGGCCTTGGAAGAATCTCCGGCTGTGTCCTTCATGATCTCCTCAAGCGTCCGGGAGTCGTTTTCCAGCATGTTGTTCAGGTTCGTCACATAGGTGTTGTGATGTTTCCCATGATGGAAATCCAGCGTGTTTGCGGAAATATGCGGCTCCAGAGCGTCTTTAGCATAAGGGAGGGGGGGAAGTTCAAAAGCCATGATTATCCTCTTACCGTTTTTAGTGGTCAAATCGTTGTTTATTCTTCGGTGAAAATTCAAGCCCCTGACAGGGGAAAGAACTCGCTATATGTTGTCCCTACAGATATATACCAATTTAAGCAGGCTTCCAGTTTTTTATAATGATTCTATTTAAAAGATGACAACATCTGTGACGGAAACGGACCAGAACGGCTATTTATCCGGCGAAGTGAAACGCTATGATTACGACCGCTGGCTGACCACGCTTTTTGCGCCGCCGTCCGTCCGGCCGGGGCTGTTCGCGCTGCTCGCCTTTCATGCAGAGATCGCCCGCGTGCGCGAAACCGTCTCGGAGCCGCTTCTGGGTGATATTCGCCTGCAATGGTGGCGTGATGCCCTGAAGGCCATAGAGGAACAGGGAAAGCCACCTGTCCATCCGGTCGCCGAATCTCTTGCGGAAATCATTCCGGCGCACGAACTCGATCCTGCGATGCTGCTGCGGATGATTGATGTCCGGGCGCTGGACCTCGACCCGCTGCCGTTTGCAACTGCCGGGGAACTGCTCGACTATGCGGACGAGACGGGTGGTCTTCTCAACCGTCTCGTTTTCCGAATGTCAGGGGGCAGGGAAACGGAGGGGGAAGCTGCGGCGCGCGCCGTCGGCAAGGCTTATGCCCTGACCGGTATTATCCGCGCCATTCCCCATCATGTTGCGCAGGATGTTTTGCGTATCCCCGATGAGATGATCCGGGCGGAAAGTCTCACGGCGGAAAGTCTGTTCAGTTCGGAGAACCGGCAGGCGTTCTTCAAAATCGTGGGAAAACTGACTGAATTGGCAAGGCAGGAGCAGGAGATCGCGGGCAAGCTTGTCGCACAGCGCCCGAAATCCGAGAAACCTGCCTTCCGGCTTGCCGCGCTGACATCGCTGTATCTCAGCCGCCTTCGCGCGGCGGGCTTTGATCCCGCGCATTCGAAAATGGAGATCGGTCCGGTTCGGAAAATTATGGCGTTGTCTCTGGGCCGGTAACGATGTCTTCGGCTTACAAGCCGCCCAGACGCCAGGTCTGTGACTGCATGAAGTTCCGGGCGAGGAACTGGTAAGTCAGTTTCAACAGCCGTTCGACTTCCGGTCCTTCCTCGACGATCACGCCATCCCAACTATCCACCATGTCACGCCAGACCATGAACCGCTGATGCAGGTCATCGCGGGTCCGCCGGATGGTGTCGACTGTCGGCTGGAAGTTCTTCAGGATGACCATCACCTCGCAGGTCTGGCCGTCAATTTCCGTAAAGGTCCGATCAAATTTCTTGATCACCGGATCGATCAGGATCTGCATCCGGTTCAGTTCCTCCGAGGTCGAGCGGTCCCGCCGATACAGCGAGGCCAGCCGCTGGAGGTTTGTGCTGATCTTCTTGATACCGGTGTAATAGTCCCGCAGCGCCTCGATATAGGCGAGTTCGCGGATAACGTCGTCAATCTTGGCAACCACGTCTTCACGCTTGATGCCGAGTTTTTCAGCAATTTCCCGGAAGGCTTTCTGGACATTCTCTTTCGTCTCCGGGTCATTGGAGATCGTTTCCAATTCCTTGATGTTATGGACGATTTCCTCATTCCCGCTCATCCAGGAAACGAGCTGCACCGTGATACGGCCGCGGGCGATTTCCTTGTGGGAATCGCTGATCGACCAGGAGGCGGAGCCATCCAGAAGCTCGCGCGGGATGGAATCATTGGGGCGGATTTCATTGACGAATTTCAGCGCGCTGCCAATCGTGGCGAGAAGCTGCGCATCGGAGCTGTCCTTTTCGATGCCGAATTCGCCACACAGGGTCTTTGTCGGGATTGCCCCCTTCATCTCGCCGAGATTGACATAGTAACAGGGTTCCCGCGTGTCGTGAGTCAGACGGAAATAGCTGCCTGCGACTTTGAATATCTTATGGTCAAACGCGAAATATACATTAGGATCGCGTTTCTCATCTCCTGAATCAGATGCCGCGTTCTCTGCGTCCACCTGATTTGCCTGCAAGTTGCTCATACCTGTTTCCGGTTCAGTGCCATGTCCTTATGCCGCTGCCCGATGTTTGGAAGACTGCCGCATATTTACCTGTCCGTGAGTATAGAAGGATATTCTATACAAAAGGTTACCAAGGCGGATGAAATGTAAGGCAGCTGCGGCTTTGCGCGTTTAGGGCCGGGTTTGTTCAACTGGAGCGGATTGTGACATCCAGTCTGAAAAATCCGTCGCGGCGCGTCCCGTATAGGCCTGCTTGCGATCCTTTTTCCTGACCCGGCCTTCCGGTTGTGGGAACAGGCCGAAGTTGACATTCATCGGCTGGAAGGTCTTGGCGTCCGCTCCGCCGGTGATATGACCGAGGATCGCGCCCATCGCCGTCGTTGCAGGCGGCAAGGCGAAGTGATCGCCCGTGACATCTGCGGCCGCAAGACGGCCGGTCATCAGGCCGATGGCCGTGCTTTCGACATAGCCTTCGACACCGGTAATCTGGCCCGCAAAACGAATGTAAGGATAAGCCTTTAGGCGAAGTTGTTCATCCAGTACTTCGGGACTGTTGATGAAGGTATTTCGGTGCAGCCCGCCGAGGCGCGCAAACTCCGCCTTCTCCAGCCCCGGGATGGTCTGGAAGATGCGTTTCTGTTCCCCATAGGTGAGCTTGGTCTGAAAACCAACCATGTTATAGAGGGTGCCGAGCTTGTTATCCTGCCGGAGCTGGACAACCGCGTAGGGCTTTTCATCCGCATTGGGGTTGGTGAGGCCGACCGGCTTCATCGGCCCGAAACGGAGGGTTTCCGGCCCGCGCTCCGCCATTACCTCGATCGGCAGGCAGCCGTCGAAATAGGGGGTGTTCTTCTCCCAGTCCTTGAATTCCGTCTTGCCGCCGTCGAGAAGAGCCTGAATAAATTCCCTGTATTGCGCTTCGGTCATCGGGCAGTTGATGTAATCCGATCCGTCGCCCTTGTCATAGCGGGACTGGAACCAGGCTGTCTTGAAATCGATGCTGTCCCTATAGACGATCGGGGCTATGGCATCGAAGAAGGCGAGGGCATCGGCGCCCGTCGCGGCATGGATCTTTTCGGCAAGCGCGCCGGAGGTAAGGGGGCCTGTCGCAATAATCACCTGGCCCCAGTCGGCAGGCGGCAGGTCGGTGATTTCTTCCCGCGCGAGGGTAATAAGCGGATGGGCCTCGATCCTCTCCTGAATAAAGGCGGAGAAGCCGTTACGGTCGACTGCGAGGGCGCCGCCCGCCGGCACCCGGTTGATATCCGCACTTTCCATGATGAGCGAGCCGAGATCCCGCATTTCCCGGTGGAGAAGTCCGACGGCGTTGTTCTCCGCATCGTCCGAGCGGAAAGAATTGGAGCAGACGAGTTCCGCCAGCCCATCCGTGAGATGGGCATCGGTCCCGCGCACGGGACGCATTTCATGGAGGATGACCGGCACGCCTTTGGCTGCAATCTGCCAGCTGGCCTCACTCCCCGCGAGGCCGCCGCCAACGACATGGACCGGTTTCAGTTCGGCAGTCATGGGATTACGCGGCTTTCGTCTTCTTTATCTTCTTCGGTTTCGATTTTCCGACCGCCTGTTTGACGGCGGGCCGTTTCGCGAGAATCTCTTTCAGATACTGCCCCGTATAGCTTTCCGGCACTTTGGCCACCTCTTCCGGGGTGCCTTCTGCAACCAGATATCCACCGGCATCGCCGCCATCCGGGCCCATATCGACAACCCAGTCGGCGGTCTTGATGACTTCGAGGTTATGTTCGATCACAAGGACGCTGTTCCCGGCATCGACCAGCGCCTGCAACACCTCCATCAATTTCCGCACATCCTCGAAATGGAGGCCCGTGGTCGGCTCATCAAGGATATAGAGCGTGCGGCCTGTCGCCCGGCGGGACAGCTCCTTCGCCAGCTTGACGCGTTGCGCCTCACCGCCGGAGAGGGTCGTCGCCTGTTGCCCCACATGGATATAGCCGAGGCCAACCTGTTGCAGGGTTTCGAACTTCTCGCGGACATTCGGAACCGCCTTGAAGAAGACCGCCGCATCATCGACAGTCATGTTCAGCACGTCATAGATCGACTTGTCCTTGAACTTGATCTCCAGCGTCTCGCGGTTATAGCGCTCCCCTTTGCAGACGTCGCATTGCACATAGACATCGGGCAGGAAATGCATCTCGATCTTGATGACGCCGTCGCCCTTGCAGGCCTCGCAGCGGCCGCCCTTGACGTTGAAGGAGAAACGGCCGGATTTATAGCCGCGCGCCTTGGCTTCGGGGAGCCCTGCAAACCATTCCCGGATCGGCGTGAAGGCCCCGGTATAGGTCGCCGGGTTGGAGCGCGGGGTCCGCCCGATGGGGGACTGATCGATATCGACGATCTTGTCGAGCCATTCGATCCCCTCGATCCGATCATGCGGCCCGGGATGATTGCGGTTGTTGTTGAGCTTCTTGGCGATGGCCTTGTAGAGCGTCTCAATAATCAGGGAGGATTTGCCGCCCCCCGATACGCCGGTGACGCAGGTAAAGGTGCCGAGCGGGATATTCACATTGACGCGCTTCAGATTATTGTGCCGGGCGCCGATAATGCGGATCTGGCGCGATTCCTTCACCTCCCGCCGCTGTTTGGGAAGCGGTACCTCCATCTCGCCCGAAAGATACTTGCCGGTGATGCTTTCTGGCGCTTTCATGATGTCGTCGGGTGTGCCTTGTGCGATCAGACGGCCGCCATGACGGCCGGCGCGGGGCCCCATATCGACCACATGATCTGCAGTCAGGATGGCTTCTTCATCATGCTCGACGACGATGACGGAATTGCCCTGATCGCGCAGGTTGACGAGGGTTTTGAGCAGTCGGGCATTGTCCCGCTGATGTAGGCCGATAGAGGGTTCGTCGAGCACATAGAGGACGCCGGTCAGGCCGGAACCGATCTGGGAAGCAAGGCGAATACGCTGGCTCTCTCCGCCCGACAGCGTGCCGGAACCCCGCGAAAGCGTCAGATACTCAAGGCCGACATCGACAAGGAAGCCGAGCCGCTCATTGATTTCCTTCAGCACCCGTTCGGCGATGGAATTGTCTTTCTCCGACAGCACGCCATAAAGCTCCTTGAACCATTTACGGGCATCGAGGATGGATTTCTCACAAACCTGTCCGATATGATGGTCATGGATGCGGATGGCGAGGCTTTCTTCCTTCAGCCGGTGCCCGCCGCATTTGGAGCAGTTGGTCTTGTCCTGGTATTTCTCCAGATCCTCCCGCACCCAGGCGCTGTCGGTTTCGCGCCAGCGCCGTTCGATATTCGGGATCACGCCTTCAAACGGCTTGTTGGTCTTGTAGGTGCGCAAGCCATCATCGAAGGTAATCTGTATTTTCTCCTCCCCGGTGCCATGCAGGACCGCGTTGCGGGCGTCCTCCGGGATGTCCTCCCACGGCTCCGTGGTCGTGAAGCCGTAATGCTTGGCGAGGGCTTCCAGTGTCTGCATATAGTAGGGGGCCGGTGTCTGGGAGCGCGACCAGGGGGCAATGGCCCCTTCGCGCAGGGTCAGCGTCACATCGGGCACGATCTGGTCGGGATCAAAGAACATCTCGGTGCCGAGGCCGCCGCAGGCCGTACAGGCGCCATAAGGGTTGTTGAAGGAGAAGATTCGCGGCTCGATTTCCTCGATCGTGAAGCCGGAGACCGGGCAGGCGAACTTGGAGGAATACATTGTCCGTTCTTTAGAGTCGGCATCTTCCACCGCGAAGAGCCCATCAGCAAGATCGAGCGCCGTTTCAATCGAATCGGCAAGGCGACCCTGAATGTCTGCGTTGATCACGACCCGATCGACAACCACATCGATATGATGCTTGATCTGCTTGTCGAGCTCGGGGGTATCCTCAATGTCGTAAATCTCGCCATCGACCTTGACCCGCTGGAACCCGCGCTTGCGAAGATCAAGAAATTCCTTGCGGTATTCGCCCTTGCGGCCGCGCACGATGGGGGCCAGCAGGTAAAGCCGTTTGCCATCCCCCATGGCAAGAACCTGATCGACCATCTGGCTGACTGTCTGGCTGGCAATCGGCAGGCCGGTCGCCGGGGAATAGGGCACGCCGATGCGGGCATAGAGCAGGCGCAGATAGTCGTATATCTCCGTGACCGTGCCGACCGTAGAGCGGGGGTTCTTCGAGGTTGTCTTCTGTTCGATCGAGATAGCGGGACTGAGGCCATCGATATGGTCAACATCAGGCTTCTGCATCATTTCCAGGAACTGCCGCGCATAGGCCGACAGGCTCTCGACATAGCGGCGCTGCCCTTCTGCATAGATGGTATCGAAGGCAAGCGACGACTTGCCCGACCCTGAGAGACCGGTGATCACCACCAGCTCATCGCGGGGGATATCGATATTGACATTCTGCAAGTTATGTTCGCGGGCGCCGCGGATGCTGAGAATTTTCTGCATTCGGATAATATACCTGATGTAAGCTTGAATCTGAGCCGGAATTTATAAGGTAACGGGTGAAATTACCACCCATAATGACAAATTATGTTTTCATTTTGTTCACGGTTCACAAAAGCTTCTGATTCCTCTGGCCAGAGGCGGCATTGCACGTTATTGTCTGGCCAGAATCTTTTAAGGCAATACAGAATCGGAAGCGGATAACACTATGGCGGGCAGCGTTAATAAAGTCATTCTTGTTGGAAATCTGGGCGCGGATCCCGAAGTTCGCTATATGAACAACGGCAAGCCCGTGTGCAACCTGCGCGTGGCGACCAGCGAATCCTGGCGCGACCGCGACAGCGGGGAGCGGCGCGAACGGACGGAATGGCACCGCGTCGTCATTTTCAACGAGGGGCTTTGCAAGATCGCCGAGCAGTATCTCAAGAAAGGCTCCAAGATCTATCTCGAAGGGCAGCTCCAGACCCGCCAGTATGAGCAGGACGGCATCACCAAATACTCGACCGAGATTGTGCTGCAGGGCTTTAACTCGGCACTTACCATGCTCGACAGTGCCGGTGGCCAGGGCGGCGGCGGTTATGGCGGCGGTCAAGGCGGTGGCGGCGACTACGGTGGAGGCGGAGCCTCCGGCGGCAACGACCGCAGCTACGGCGGCCCGGCCGGCAGCGGCATGGGCGGTGATTTTGATGACGACATTCCGTTCTGATCGATATATGAGGGGAACGACGTGAAAGAGGCTGTCCGTTGCGGGCGGCCTTTTTTATGGGATGCCGGACAACAGGGGAGGGGTGACCATGGCGATAGACCATATTTCCGTTGCGGTGACGGATCTGACGAAGAGCGGGGCGTTTTATGATGCGGTGTTCGACCCGCTCGGCATGACGCGGATTGCGGATCGCCCCAAGGCCATCGGCTATGGCAAGAAATTTCCGGAATTCTGGATAAATGCCCGCCCGGAGATGGCACCGGTTGCCACCGATACGGGGTGCCATATCGCCCTTCGCGCCCGGAGCGAGGAACTGGTGAGTGCCTGTTATGTGGCGGCGCTTGCCAATGGCGGTGCCGATGCCGGTGCGCCGGGCATGCGTCCTGCGGCCCTCACTACCTATTTCGGGGCTTTCTTTACGGACCCGGATGGCAACAAGGTCGAGATTCTGACCTTTCCGCAGCCTGCCTGACCGCGACGGGGTGACATGGCGCTGTTGCTCGGCATAGATACCGGCGGAACCTATACCGATGCGGTGCTTCTGGATGAGGATGAGGGGATTATTGCCAGCGCCAAATCCCTGACGACACGACAGGATTTTTCCATCGGCATCGGCCGTTCCGTCGCCCGCGTGATCGAGGATGCCAAGGCACTCGCTTCCGATATCGGGCTTGTCTCGCTGTCCACCACGCTGGCGACGAATGCGCTGGTGGAAGGGCAGGGCGGCCGTATTTGTCTGGTGCTAATTGGCTTCGATGAAGACGCGCTCAACCGGAACGGATTGCGCGATGCGCTGAAGGGCGATCCCGTCATTTTCCTTGCGGGCGGGCATAACGGTCAGGGAGAGGCACTCTGCCCGCTGGCGGAGGAGAAGCTGACAGCGGAACTCGATGCGCTGGGCGAGAGGGTGTCGGCTTTTGCCATTGCCGGGCTCTTTGCCATTCGCAACCCGGAGCATGAACTAAGGGCGCGGGATATCATCCTCTCCCATTCCGCCAACAGTGTGACTTGCAGCCATGAGCTTTCAAGCAAGCTGGACGGGCCACGCCGGGCACTGACGTCTGTTCTCAATGCGCGGCTGATCAATATGATTCATCATCTGATCACCTCCTCCGAGGCGTTGTTCGGCGAAATGGGGATTGAGGCGCCGCTGATGGTGGTGCAGGGGGACGGTGCGCTGATCGCGGCGGAGGTGGCCAAGATCAAGCCGATCGAGACGATCCTGTCTGGACCGGCGGCCAGTCTTGTCGGGGCCGCCTATCTGAGCAGGGAGCAAAGCGCCATTATCTCGGATATCGGCGGCACGACGACCGATGTCGCCATTCTGGAAGACGGCAGCCCGCGCCTCGATCCCGATGGGGCGACGGTCGGCGGCTGGCGGACGATGGTGGAGGCGGTCGCCATATATACCGTTGGTCTCGGCGGGGATAGCGAGGTTGCCGCCGTCAAGAGCGGGATGGAGCTGGCGCTCTCACTTGGGCCGCGGCGCCTGGTGCCGGTCAGCCTGCTGGCAACCGATTATCCCGATCTGGTGCATTCGGTGCTGGATTCGCAACTCGGCAGAGACCGGCAGCAGGAAAATTACGGCTGTTTCGCGCTTGCTGTCGGGCGGGACAGCACGCATCTGGAAACCTTCGGCGAGATGGAGCAGCAGCTTCTTGACGCCCTGAAGGACGGTCCGCAGCCGCTTGAAAAACTGCTTCTGCGCCGTCGTCAACATAATGCGCTGGAGCGGCTGGTGTCTTCGGGGCTTGTCATGATCTCCGGGCTGACACCGTCTGACGCCGCGCATATTCTTGGCCTTCATGATGCCTGGGACAGGGAGGCCGCGGAGAAGGCGGCAACCTTGTTTACGCGAAACCGCGACGTGAAGGGGCATGCGATTGCCGCCTCCGCGCGGGACCTCGCCGGCCTCATCATGGAGGCGGTGGTCATGAGGTCGAGCGAGACATTGCTGGAGGCCGCGCTCGCGAAAGATCCGCTGCCGGGCCGGGATGCCGGAACACTTCTGAAGGCCGCGGCGGTATCCGGTCATCATCCGTACGTGAATATGGAGGTCGCCCTGCGTTTGCCGGTGATCGGGCTCGGCGCATCAGCGCATCTTTATTACCCCGAGGTCGCAAAGAAGCTCGGCACGATAGCCGTTATCCCCGATTTCGCGGGGGTGGCAAATGCGGTCGGCGCGGTGGTGGGACAGGTCCGTCTGACAGTAAGCGCCAGTATTTCCCCGACCGAGAATGATGGCTTCCGGCTTTTCCATATGGGAGAGCCGCTGGATTTTCAAACGCTGGACGCGGCTGTTTCTGAGGCGGAAAAATTGCTGACGGCAGAGGCCCGCGCGCAGGCGATCGAGGCTGGCGCCGGGGATGTACGCACCCGCTTTAAGCGGCAGGACAACATCGCTCATATCGCCGGGCTGGAGGTCTTCGTCGAAAGCACGGTGGAGGTTGTGGCCTTCGGGCGCCCGCGGGTGGCGCGCTAGGGGTTGATCCTAATTTCCCTGCAGGGGCAGGGCCGTGGTGAATTTGATCTCCTCCATCGCGAAGTTCGAGCTGACATCGGAGAGATCGATCCGCTGGATCAGGCGGTGATAGAACCGGTCGTAGGCGGACACATCCGGGACAACCACTTTCAGCAGATAATCGATATCGCCGCTCATCCGGTAGAACTCCATTATTTCCGGGAAGTTATCGACGGTTTCGGCGAATTTCCGGAGCCACTCCACATCATGGCGGCTGGTCTTGATGGCAACAAAAACGGTGACCGAGAGATTGAGCTTGCCGCGATCGAGCAGGCTGACCTGCGCCCGGATGACGCCGGTTTCCTCCAGTGACTTGACCCGCCGCCAGCAGGCCGTACGGGAACAACCGGCCTCGGCGGCGAGATCGGCAACGGCAATTGAATTGTCCTGCTGGAGCCGGGCCAGAATCTTGCGATCAATATTATCCATGGGTAAAAAATCCGATTATTATTATATATCGAAACATATATTTCACATTTTTGCATTTAAACGTCAAGAAAGGATAAATATTTCCGGAAATTCAGTTACTATGTTTTTCAAGGGTAAGGCAAGAAGCTGTACCTGAAAAAACGGAGAGACCCGATGACGATCGTAAAACTTTTCACAGACCATCCTGCTGCCGTAAATGAGAGCTATGTCGAGCATATGGAGATGTCCGGTACCTTCGCGTTCTGGCTGCTGGTGGCGGGTTTATGTGCGTTGGTGCATGCGGTATTTCCATTCCTTTTTGAGAAAACAGGCAGCCGTATCATAACCAAACTGCATGACCGCATGGTCACGAACCGCATCCGGAACGCCGCCCCTATTTCGGGCCCGCATCAGGCCCTCGACAGCGCCGCTCTCTAGGCCGGTAATTTCCCGCCGAAAGGGCGTTTTCCGGCCCGCTAAAGGTTGCACGCCCCCCGGATATCCTGTAGAACAAGGCAACCCTTCCGATGCCCGTCATGGGGAGGGGAGTTTATCGTTTTTAAGATGCCGGAATGATGGCCGGCATCCCCAAGTTTCTTCAGGAATCCTGCCTTGAATGATGTAACAATACCGCCCTCTGACGATCATATCGTTCCGATCACAATTGAAGACGAAATGCGCAAGTCGTACCTCGACTATGCCATGAGCGTGATTGTCTCGCGGGCCCTTCCGGATGCGCGCGACGGTCTCAAGCCGGTTCACCGCCGTATTATCTATGCCATGTATGAAAATGGCTATACATCGGACAAGGCGTTCCGCAAATCCGCCCGTGTGGTCGGTGACGTGATGGGCCGCTACCATCCCCATGGCGACAGCGCAATTTATGACGCCATGGTCCGCCTCGCGCAGGATTTCTCCATGAGCCTGAAACTCGTGGAAGGGCAAGGCAACTTCGGGTCCATGGACGGCGATAAGGCCGCCGCCATGCGGTATACGGAAGCCCGCCTGCAGAAGGCGGCTGAAAGCCTGATCGATGATATCGACAAGGAAACTGTCGATTTCGTCAATAACTATGACGATAGCGAGCGGGAACCCTCGGTCTTGCCGGCGCGCTATCCCAACCTTCTCGTCAATGGCGCAGGCGGTATTGCCGTCGGTATGGCGACGAATATACCGCCACATAACCTCGGTGAAGTGGTCGACGGCGCCCTGGCACTGCTCGAAAAACCGGAAATGTCCGTGGAAGAGCTGGTCGATTATATTCCGGGGCCGGATTTCCCGACGGGCGGTACCATTCTCGGCCGCAGCGGCTCCATCAGCGGTCTGACAACCGGGCGCGGTTCCGTGATCATGCGGGCGAAGGTCGATATCGAGGAAATTCGCAAGGACCGTCAGGCCCTAATCGTGACGGAAATTCCCTATCAAGTGAACAAAGCGCGGTTGGTTGAGCAGATTGCTGATCTTGTGCGGGCGAAGAAGGTTGAGGGGATTGGTGACCTGCGTGATGAATCCGACCGCCACGGCGTCCGCGTCGTCATCGAGATCAAACGCGACGCCATGCCGGAAGTGGTGCTGAACCAGCTGTTCCGCTTTACCTCCCTGCAGACATCGTTCGGCGTGAACATGCTGGCGCTCAATCGCGGCAAGCCCGAACTTCTCAACGTCAAGGAACTGCTGGAAGCCTTCCTCGATTTTCGGGAGGAGGTTATCTCCCGGCGGACGAAATTCCTGCTCGGCAAGGCGCGGGAGCGGGCGCATGTCTTGATCGGCCTTGCGATTGCGGTTGCCAATATCGACGAGGTGATCAAGCTTATCCGGGCAGCGCCCGATCCGGCGACGGCACGCGCCGAATTGATGGGTAAAGACTGGCCCGCAAGCTCTGTCGAGGCCCTGATCCGGCTGGTCGATGATCCGGAATATACAATTAATGACGACGGCTCCTATCGTCTGTCGGAAGCCCAGGCCCGAGCTATTCTCGATTTGCGCCTGCAACGGTTGACAGCGCTCGGGCAGAATGAAATCGGCGATGAGCTTAAGGATTTGGGCGCAAAGATCCTCGATTATCTCGATATCCTGTCGAGCCGTCCGCGCTTAATTGGCATCATTCGTGATGAACTTCTGGAAATGAAGGAAAAATACGCGGTTCCGCGGCGCACCCAGATCGAGGAAAGCGAGTTCGAGCATGATATCGAGGACCTGATCCAGCGTGAGGATATGGTTCTGACAGTCAGCCACAAGGGCTATATCAAGCGCGTGCCGCTCTCCACCTACAAGCCGCAGCGGCGCGGCGGCAAGGGCCGGGCGGGGATGCAGACCCGCGATGAGGATTTCGTCACCCAGGTCTTCGTCGTGAACACCCACACGCCGGTTCTGTTCTTCTCGTCTTTCGGGCGGGTCTACAAGCTGAAGGTATACCGCCTGCCGGTCGGATCACCACAGAGCCTCGGCAAGGCTATCATCAATCTCCTCCCGTTGGAGGAAGGGGAAGTGATCTACACCCTGATGCCGCTGCCGGAGGAAGAGGAAAGCTGGTCAGAGCTGGAAGTGATGTTCTCCACCGCGAAGGGCAATGTCCGGCGCAATCAGCTCAGCGATTTCTCCAATGTGAAGGCCAACGGCAAGATCGCCATGAAGCTGGATGATGATGACCAGCTTATCGGCGTGAAAATCTGCACGGAGGCATCCGATGTACTGCTGGTTGCGAAGGGCGGTAAATGCATTCGCTTCCGGGCGACGGATGTCCGCCTGTTCAAGGGCCGGGATTCCAGCGGCGTTCGCGGCATGAAGCTTGCCAAGGGCGACAGCGTTATCGGCATGTCGATCCTCAACCATGTGGAAGTCGATACCGAGACGCGGGATGCCTATCTGAAAACCCGCCGCTCCGTCGATGACAATGGGAGCGTCACGGAATATGCAGAGGGCATTACGCCGGAGCTGTATGAGGGTCTGAACAAGCAGGAAGAAGTTCTGCTGGCGATCACCGAAAACGGCTATGGCAAGCGGACGAATGCCTATGAATACCGCGTCACCAATCGCGGCGGTCAAGGCATTATCAATATTGAAACCTCCAACCGTAACGGCGACGTGGTCGCAACCTTCCCGATCACGGATGATGAGCAGATCATGCTGGTCACCAATGGTGGCAAGCTGATCCGCACGCCGGTGACGGATATCCGGATCGCCGGGCGGAACACGCAGGGCGTAACCCTGTTCAAAACCGCGAAGGACGAGCAGGTCGTCTCGGTGACGGCGCTGGCCGATGAAAAATCCGACGATGATGGCGCGGAAGGCGACAACCTTGCCGGAGACGACGAAAACGGCTAAGACGGCAAATCTGAATTATCAAGCTAACACATAGAAGTAGCGAGAGAAGAAAGGGACTATTCATGGTGAAGAATCGCGTAGGGCTTTATCCGGGAACATTTGATCCGATCACGGTCGGGCATTATGACATTATCCGGCGGGCCTCCAAGCTCGTAGATACGCTGGTGATCGGCGTCGCCATGAACCCCGGCAAGAACCCCCTGTTTACGGTGGAAGAACGGGTGGAGATGGTGACCAAAATGACCGAGGAATTCCCCGGCACCAATTTCCAGGTAAAACCGTTCAACAACCTGCTCATGCATTTCGCGGAGCAGGTGGGCGCTGCGATCATTATTCGCGGCTTGCGTGCGGTGTCAGACTTTGAGTATGAATTCCAGATGGTCGGCATGAACCGCCGCCTCAATTCCGAGATCGAGACCGTTTTCCTGATGGCGTCCGACCAGCACCAGTTCATTGCCTCCAGCCTGGTGAAGGAAATTGCCTTGCTGAACGGCGATATTACGAAGTTCGTCTCGGCGACGACAGCGAAGAAAATTATCGAGCGTGTGAAGCTTATCAAGAACAACACGACAGACTAACATTTAATGTCCGGGCAGGATCCGGACCCGACAGGAGCGATTTATGTCCCGCGATTTAGAAAATACCCTTTACCTGGAACTTAAAGACGGCCGCGTCACGATCGAAATGCGCCCGGACCTGGCGCCAAATCATGTCGCCCGGATCAAGGAGCTTGCGCGCGACGGCTTTTATGACGGGATCGTGTTCCACCGGGTGATCGATGGCTTCATGGCCCAGACCGGCTGTCCGCAGGGGACGGGCACTGGCGGTTCAGGGAAAAACCTGACGGCGGAGTTCTCAGGCGAACAGCATCTGGAAGGCACTTGCTCCATGGCCCGCGCTGGTCATCCGGACAGCGCCGACAGCCAGTTCTTCATCATGTTTGAACGCTCCCCCCATCTCGACAGCCAGTATTCGATCTGGGGGCAGGTCGTTGACGGCATGGAACATGTGCATGCCATCAAGAAGGGCAGCGCCATGAACAACGGCGCCGTAACGGACCCGGACAAAATCGTCAGCCTGAAGGTCGCGGCGGACGTCGACTAGCGTTTTGCATATTTTTGGGAACGAACGGCTTGGACCCCCAAGTCGTTCGTTTGCGTTTTAGATCATGAAAGTAGACGCATTCGATTTCACCCTGCCGCCGGAATTGATCGCCGACCGGCCGGCGGTCCCGCGGGAGGCGGCGAAGTTGCTGTTGGTCGGGGAGAAGCTGGAGGACCATACGGTTGCCGATCTGCCGGGACTGCTGCGCGAGGGTGACCTGCTTGTCTTCAATGATACGAAAGTCATTCCGGCCCGATTGCGCGGTACACGGAGGAGCGCAAAGATCGAAGTGACGCTGCACAAGAATGTTTCTGCCGATGGCTGGCACGCGTTTGCGAAACCTGCCAAAAAGCTGAAACCCAGTGATATCATACGCTTCTCCGATGATTTTACAGCTTTGGTTACGGAAAAATTCGACGGTGGAGAAGTCGCGCTATCCTTCTCCGCCTCTGGCCCGGAGCTTATGGAAAAGCTGATGACCTATGGGGAGATTCCTCTGCCGCCCTATATCAGCAGCTTGCGTGCCGTCGATGAACAGGATCGCCACGATTATCAGACCATCTTCGCGAAAGATGAAGGGGCAGTGGCGGCACCGACGGCGGGCCTGCATTTCACGGAGGAGTTGCTGGATCAGTTCCGGGCGCGGGGCATCGGGATGGTGACGACCACCCTTCATGTCGGGGCGGGGACCTTTCTGCCGGTGAAAGTGGAGGATACCGAAGATCACCGCATGCATGCGGAAGTCGGTATCCTGACGCAGGCGACGGCCGACGCGATTAATGAGGCACGGGCGAAGGGTGGCCGTATTGTGTCCGTCGGGACCACCAGTTTGCGTCTTCTGGAAAGCGCAGCGGATGCCTCGGGGACAATTCACCCGTTCAACGGCGAGACGGATATCTTCATCACACCGGGATACAAGTTCAAGGCGATCGATCTGCTGATTACGAATTTCCATCTGCCGAAATCGACGCTTTTCATGCTTGTATCGGCCTTTTCCGGGCTGGAAACCATGAAGGCGGCCTATGCCCATGCGATCGCGGAAAAATACCGTTTCTATTCCTATGGCGACTGTTCGCTGCTATATCCGAAACAATGACAAACGCATTTGAATTCAGCATCTCGGCGACCGACGGCGCGGCACGGCGCGGAACACTCAAAACTGCCCATGGGGAGATCCGCACGCCCGCCTTCATGCCCGTAGGCACCGCGGCGACGGTGAAGGGCATGACGCCGGAGGCGGTGCGGGAGACCGGCGCCGATATCCTGCTCGGCAACACCTACCATCTGATGTTGCGGCCGGGATCGGAGCGGGTGAAGAAACTTGGCGGATTACATAAATTCATGAACTGGGAGCGACCGATCCTGACGGACAGCGGCGGCTTTCAGGTGATGTCGCTGAACGAGCTGCGCAAGATTGACGAGAACGGGGTGATCTTCAAATCCCATATCGACGGGAAGCGGTTCGAATTGACGCCGGAACGGTCCATGCAAATCCAGAACGATCTCGATGCCACCATTACCATGGCGTTCGATGAATGCACGCCCTATCCGGCGACGGAAGAGGTGGCGGCAAGCTCCATGCGGCGTTCCATGCGCTGGGCTGAGCGGTCCTGTGACGCTTATGAGAGGCGGGACGGATATGGCCTGTTCGGCATCGTTCAGGGTTCGACTTTTGAGGAGTTGCGCCTCGAATCAGTCTCGGCGCTGACCGACATCGGTTTTGACGGTTACGCGGTCGGCGGGCTGGCGGTCGGTGAAGGGCAAGAGGAAATGTTCCGCACGCTGGAGTTCACGACACCCGCGCTCCCGGCCGACAAACCACGCTACCTGATGGGGGTGGGCAAGCCCGATGATCTGGTCGGCGGGGTGATGCGGGGCGTCGATATGTTCGACTGCGTGCTGCCGACACGCTCGGGACGCAATGCGCAGGCCTTTACCCGCTTCGGTACCGTGAATATCCGCAATGCTCGCCATGCGGAGGATCAGCGCCCACTGGATGAGCGGTGCGGCTGTCCGGCCTGCCGCCACTATTCCCGCGGTTATCTGCATCACCTGTTCAAGGCGAAGGAGATGCTGGGGTCCATGCTGCTGACCTGGCATAACCTGCAGTATTATCAGGAAATCATGGCGGCCATGCGCGAGGCGATTGAAAACGGACGCCTTGCCGACTTTGCACTCGACTTCTATGCGGCGCAGGAGCAGGGCGATATCGAGCCTGCCTGACAAATATTCTTTTGGGAAATAGGGGTAATCGAAGCCATCTTTGCCGTAGAGGGGAGGGGGTAGAATTGGCAAAAACAGCTTCGATCAACCTTGGACAATTTATCATCCGCCGAATAGTCTTAAGATTGCGTTAATGTTTAGGTGTTCCGGCAAATTGAGGACGCCGCCGTTTTATCTGCCTGAATTTTATGCAGTTTGAAGGCGTTTCACCGGCTTTCTGAAGCTTATTTCACTGTACGGCGCAAAAATCCCTCCGGTTTTCACCGCTGCATGGCGAATCTTTGATCTGGCTATCCGCCGTCACATGTCCGGTTTCGTACCTGCTTTTGCAGCAGTGACTACCTTCGTCTGGGGTTGAGGCTGGGAGGCGAGTTTTGTGCTCGTGCTCGCAGCACGCGTGGTGATGGCGGAGATTATCTTGTCAATGACGTAGAAAATCAGCTCGACACTGTAGCCGGCAAGGAAAGCTATGGCGAGAGGGCTGAAATCGCTAAGGCTGGAGGATCCAATCTTGATCGTGGCGATGGCAGAAGATTGTGTCGTCAGGGTATGAAGGGTTGCCGGCGTGGTCGTGAAGAAAAAACTCGCCATAATTCCGGCGAGTGGCCCCTGGGTAATCCGGAGGCTGTAATCGATATGAGAGTTCATCGAAAATGTCAGACCCTCGATGTCCTTGGGAAGCTGCCTTAGTACAAAAAAGGAGGCTCCCAGCAGGCCATACAGGATCGGCAGGAAATAGGCGGAGATGGCGTAGAGGACATATTGCGCGGATACATAATGGACATGTATTTTTTCTTCGTCCGTGAGATCTGAATAATCGGGTTTTTCCCATGTTTGCGCGGTAAAGAATAGAACGGTACCCCACTGGTGGTTCCAGTTCCTGAGCTCAATAAATTCGGCTTCCCGCCATGAAATATATTCGTCAATCTGACGGTTTAATTCTTGCGTATCAGAGAGTGCGGCAGAAGTGGTTACCGGGATATTATTGCTTGTGTCGGTGGTGGTATCATCGGTTTCTGTTCCTGTTACCGTCCGTTGCGGCAAGCCGTCCGTTGGTGTTCGGTGTGATGCGCTGTCGGCGTTGTTGATCTGGGTTTTCAAAACAATAATGCGGTTTGACTGCTCCCGGATATCGGCAACAAGAGTATTGCCGATGGCCCAGAAGACCTGCAACGTGATCAACGACAGCAATGTCAGAATCGACAGCAGTTGATAGCGAAACGCGCATTTTCTGGAAAAGGGAATATGCATCTTGCCTTGCACATATCCCCATACCCCTGACTTTAATTGCCGAAGGTCACGGGTGGCGCGGATGCTGGAGACTGTAATCGGGCTCAGGGAATGGGAAAGTCTCTCATAGGCCTGCCAGAATCCATTGGTGATGGCCGGTGTCATCATGTTTTTGTTCATGGCATCTTCGGTATCGAAGATGGCGCGCGTCACATCCTCGTCCAGCGGGATACCGCGTTCCGCCGCCGTCATTATGAGCAGATTCGCGTCGGCGAGAGACGCCCTGAGGATCGTTTCTCCGAGCCCCGTCGTTTCCTTGCCGTCGGAGGCGGATGTCTCGGATGTCGACTGCCTGCTGAAAATGCCCATTTATCACTCCTTTTCCTCAGGGACGTGGAAAAAGGCGGAGCTGTGATCAATATTTCGCGGTTCTCCGCCAAATCACATGCGAAGGGTTGCCGTCGGTTCCCGGCTCGCGCTAAAAAGGCCGGGAAATCAGGTCCAGTTAGAAGGGATAAGCCGGTTGAAAATCTATGGAATCAAGAACTGTGATACATGCAAAAAAGCGATCAAGTGGCTAAAAGACGAGGGGATCGACTGTCAGTTCCATGACCTGCGCGCTGACGGTCTATCAGAGGAGGAGCTTGCGCGCTGGCTTGCCGCCATCGACAGCGACATCCTGATCAACAAGCGTGGGACCACCTATCGCCAACTGGACGATGCGGCGAAAGCCGAGCTGGGGGGCGCTAATCCGGCAAAGCAGCTCCTTGCCGCGCCGACGCTCTTGAAACGGCCGATATTTGCCAAGGACGGCCAGTATCTGGTCGGGTTCAAGGAGCCGGAGAAAGCGACACTCCGGGAATGGGCGGTTTAAGATCCTGACTTAGTCCAGCTTCTGCACATAGCAGAGGACATGATCGATATCGACCTGGTTCTCGCTGAGCGGCAGGGCGATGACCCGAAGCGGAATCTCATCGAAAGTTGACGGAAAATATTCCGTTCCATGGGTGGGTTTGCCGGTATTGGCAACATCCCGGGCAAGGCTGAGGACCCAGTCAACAACCATGGGTGAGAAGTCAATCCCTGCCGTGTGGCCGGATTGCTGGCTTTCGTGCTGCGTCGCCTGTCGAAGCTCGCTGGCAAAGCCGTTCTCCAATTGCAGGCGGCCAACGGCGTGATCACAATGCACCAGCGCGCAGTTCGGCCAGAATCTGCCGATTTTCGCCGTATCCAGATCCTGCCATGTGGGATAGCGCTTGCCGCCCCTGATCTCCAGCCAGTAGGAGAGGATATCCGGCGCGACGGTCTTTTTCTGCCATCCGGCCTTTGCCGCCGGACGCGCCCAGTTGGAGCGGCGGGGCGGGACAGCGGAAACTGTCTGCGTTGCCGGATCGATCGCCTTCTTGGGTCTTGCGGGTTTCTTCACCGGTCGTGCAACGGCTTTCGGCTTTGCCGCGGCCGGTGCAGGGGCCTCGGTCGCTTTCTTGAATGTGGGTTCCGCGACTTTCTGTGCGGGCTTGCTTGCTTCAAGCTCGTCCGCAAGGGCCTGAAGCCGGTCGGTGATGTCTCCTGATTTTACCTTGCGCAGGGATTTGCTGTCTTCTTTACTGCGCCTTACCTTGATTCGGGAAAGCGATGCGGCGTCGAGACCGCCGTCCATTTCGTTATGTTCTTCAACAGTTTCACGCATGTTCGGTCACTTCCACTCAAAGGGACGACTTGTCCAGGACACAATTACAGGATTGCGGCAGAATCTCTGAGCCGTGATTGATGACATATTCTTCCAGTGCGGTCTCGAATATGGATTGCGCGGACATTTGCGTATGCGCGGCGATCAACTTGAGTTGAAGGTGGTCCTTCGGCGACATGCGAACGGAAATACGAATACGCCCGAGGCCGTCTTTCTTGAGCTTGGCGACTTCATGGGCGATTTCCCTGGCTTTTGCCTCGGCAAGCGGCGGGAGTTCGCGCGCGGGCGCGGAATGGACGGACGGAGCATATTCCCGCGGACTTACGGCAGACTCATCGAGTGATTCTGCAAGTCCATGGGCAACTTCTTCCGTTGTATCGGTTGTGTTGATCTCGTCAATATGGCTGGGCTCCGGACGGTCTTCTTCCTCGGCCATCCTTGCAAATTCCGACCGTTCAGCGGCCTTGAGAGCGGCTTCCTCCATATCATGGGAGTCATGGTGCGGCTCTGCATATTCGCGCACCCGATCATAAATACGGGAGACCTGGGGCTTGCTGCCGTTCGCACTCTTGTCGAGAAGATTGCTGGGCGCCAGCCGGGTGGATGCCGGTTCGGCTTTGCCTTTGGAGGCAATCAATGAACTGGTTAGGAATGCTGCTTTCATGACAAATCTTCTTTTTGTAAAGGACGTCAGAACTTAGTTATACGCTGCACCATTGCTGGCCGGTGTTGCGCTCAGGTGATGCGACGGCGGCATCGGATGGTTGGAGGTCAACCTGGCGAGTCTCTCTTCGATATAGGACCAGAGCTTGCTGATCTCGTCACTGGAGCGGGAGGAGGGGTTCAGTTCCATTGTCGTGCGGCCGTCGATCATGCTGGAGGCGAAATCGACGCGCTGATGGATGATCGCCGGGGCGAGAGTCCCGTGCTGCGACAGCGCGATAGCGGCCTCGCTGGTGATCCGGGCGCGTGGCGTTGCGCCATTGACGACAAAGATGAGCGACGTGTTGAGGCCTTCCGCAAGTTCCACCGTCGCCCCGACGGCGCGCAAGTCGTGCGGGCTGGGCCGGGTCGGAATGATCAGCAGGTCGGCAAGGTTGATGACATTCGCGATCGTCGAGGTGATGGCCGGAGGCGTATCGACGAAGAGCAGCTTGATGCCCATCTTCTCCATACGCCCGATATCGGCCTCTAGCCGCTCAACCGTCGTGCGCGCAAACAACGGCGTTTCCGCCTCGCGTTCGTTCCACCATTCGGACAGGCTGCCCTGCGGGTCCGTATCGACAAGCGCCACTGGCCCCTGTCCGGCCATTTCGGCCTGCACGGCAAGATGCCCGGCAAGCGTCGTCTTGCCCGAACCACCCTTTTGTGATGCAACTGCGATAACCTTCATCAGAACTCTCCTGCTCGGTACTCTGGCGCCGGAGCCGACAAACCCTAATTCGGGCAGGTCTGATCACTCCAGCTATTGTTCCATGGAGCAAAATTAGCGATGAAAACTTAAAAGAGAATTACGAATTAAGTCGAATATTAGCCAAAAATTAGTAAAATTTTACCGGCGTTTATTCTGCATTATCAAAATCCTAGAGCATGAATTGCTCATCAAGGATGCGTTTTTCCAGATTATGCTCCGGATCGAATAGCAGCCGGATCGTAATGTCCCGCTTTTCCTCGATTGTCACGGTTGACACATCCCGGACCTCGACCGCGTCGGCAACGGCGCTGACCGGCCGCTTGGCGGCTTCGCGCACGGTCAGTTCTATCCGCGCCTCGCGCGGCAGAATGGCGCCACGCCAACGCCGGGGACGAAAGGCACTGATGGGTGTCAGGGCAAGAACACCGGCGTTTACCGGCAGGATCGGACCGTGGGCGGAATAGTTATAGGCGGTGCTGCCAGCGGGGGTCGCGACCAGAACGCCATCACATGTGAGCTCTGCGACCTTGACATGCCCATCGATCGATATCTGTATCTTTGCCGTCTGTCGACTTTCGCGAAGCAGGGAAACCTCATTAATGGCAAGGGCTTCGACCTTTTGTCCATGCATGTCCACCGCTACCATGCTGAGCGGGTGAAGCTCGGTAGTCTGGCCGGCCTCCAGCCGTTCAATCAGGTTGGCTTCCTCATATTTGTTGAGCAGGAATCCGATCGTGCCCTTGTTCATACCATAGATGGGCGTGCGGGAACTCATGAAGGAATGCATGGTTTCCAGCATAAATCCATCGCCACCAAGAGCGACAATCACATCAGCTTCTTCTGCGGGAACATGGCCATAGCGTGCGATCAGGGTTTCTTTTGCCGCTTGCGCATCTTCCGATTCGCTGGCCGTAAAATAAATCTTCATCCGCCGCTAACCGCCCGTCACGCTCATATGGCGGGGGACCGCCGGCCTGTCATCGGAATTCCGGTCGATGACAAAATCATGACCCTTGGGCTTGCGGCCAATGGCCTCATCAATCGCAGTATCGAGGGCAGCAAGACCATTTTCGCCCCGCAAGACGGATTTGAGGTCGGCCTTGTCTTCCTGGCCCAGGCACATATAGAGCATGCCCGTGCAGGTCAACCGCACGCGGTTACAGCTTTCGCAGAAGTTATGGGTGAGGGGGGTGATAAAGCCGATCCGTCCGCGGGTCTCGGCCACATCGAAATAGTCCGACGGTCCGCCGGTCCGGTAGGCAGAAGGCGTCAAGGTCCAGCGCTGGGCAAGCTGCGCCTTGACCTCGGATAGCGGTAGATACTGGTCCGAACGCTGCCCGTCGATCAGGCCCATGGGCATGGTTTCGATGAAGGTGATATCCATGCCTTCATCGCCGGTCCATTGTATCAAGTCATTGAATTCATGGTCATTAAAGCCTTTGAGCGCGACCGTGTTTATCTTGATCCTGAGCCCAGCCTCTTTCGCCGTCTTCAGGCTGGCCATGACTTTCTCGAAATTGCCCCAGCGGGTGATATCCTGAAACTGATAGGGGTTGAGTGTATCGAGCGAGACATTGAGCCGCCGCACACCCGCGTCATACAGCTCATGCGCATATTTACCGAGCTGGCTGCCGTTCGTGGTCAGGGTCAGCTCGTCCAGTTCCCCGCTCTTGATATAGAGGCCAAGGTTCCGGAAGAGCTCCATGATGCCCTTGCGGACCAGCGGTTCGCCGCCGGTGACGCGGATCTTGCGGACGCCTTTGCGGATAAAGGCCGCCGACACCATTTCAAGCTCTTCCAGGCTGAGAACGTCCTTTTTGGGCAGGAAGGTCATATTTTCCGACATGCAGTATTTGCAGCGGAAATCACACCGGTCCGTTACGGATACCCTGAGGTAATCAATTGTTCTGCCAAATGGATCAATCACGACTTTTATTCCAGAAAAGAGGAACGACCATACTTCTCCTTTAAAAGTATATTGTTGAACGTGATTTGCAAGCAATGACGGAAATGAATGGCGGATGTCTAGCAAGCGGCCGCGTATCTGACCTTTCCGGTTGTGAAATCATCATTGCGAAGGGCAGATATCGCCGACTCTTCGGTCAGGAGGTCATAGAGGTCCATTGGTGCGGAAACAGCAGGCGACAGGATGGAGGCATTTTTATCCCGTATGGAGGATGTCAGGTCGTAAATCGACTTGAAGATAACCCGGTCGATATTCAGGCTGCGGCAGGCGACGGCGATAATCTCCGGGTTTTCCGCATAGATAAAATAACGTACCTTTTCGATATCCATGTCCAGTAGCTTTGCAAAGGCAAATTCGAACAGGTCGATCTCCCCCTGATTGAGGGATTTGATCAGGAAGCGGGTGGATAGTTCACCGGATTTATGAAGTTTTTCGACCAGGCGGAAGGAGGGGTCGCTGTCATCCGAAATGCGGTCAATCGTTTGCTCGCGGTCCTGTATATCGACTTCGAGCAGACGGGGATCAACATCAAAATTTTCGCAGATATACTGGCGGAGCGACATGGAGACCCAGCGGTACATTTTCTCGGCAATGGGTTTAGGCAGAAACGGACGCTCGAGAAGCGGGCGCTGGTATTCGGTCATGAATTCGGATTGCGCGCAAATCTGGGTTAGAAGATCGGTGGAAACCTGTGCCGTTTCGTTCTGTATCACCGTGACCGTAATTTCGGGGTCGTTCAGATTGCAAAGGGCGGCGCAGACCTGCTCGCTGATGTTATCCCGCGCGGCAACCGCGAGGCGATGTTGTTTCGAGCGGTGCATGATGATTTCCAGAAGATCATTCTCCGCCAGCAGGCCGCAATCCCGCAGGATCGGCAGCGCCACTTCGATTTCATCATTGGCGAGGAAGACCATCAGGTTTTTGGGAATATCCTGTTTTTGGGCCAGTTTTTTGGCAAAATTCGCGCGGATTGATTTTTCCACATCGGCGGTAATCCGGTAGATGATATCCGCCATGATTTCCTTTTCGGAATCGGAAAAGGTCGTATGGTCCGCGATCAGAAATTCGCCGATCCGCTCGTACAGGAACTCCCGTTGTTCAGAAGTTTTGGATTCGGCGAGACCGACGAGGACCTTTATTTCATCTATATTGTCGCGACTGGCCGTTTTCATTACCGAGATGCCCAAGGAATTTTCATGTCTTTTGGGCAGCGTAGTGGTTTATTGTTAAGGAAAGCTTAAACGGGGAGCCAATGCGCCATACTTCAAAACGCGCGGGCAACCTCAATTCGCAAGCGGCAGGCGGATCTTGAACCGGCTGCCATCCGACAGGCTGCTCTTCACCGTGATATTACCGCCCATCAGCTTTGCGAGCTTCAGGGAGAGGGTGAGGCCCAGCCCGACGCCGTCCGTGCCACGATTGTACACACCCTCATGGGCCTGCTTGAAGGCCTCGAAAATTTTCTCCTGATCCTCTTCGGCGATGCCGGGTCCGGTATCCCAAACCGTGATGTCGACGAAGGTATCGTCAATGATTTCATACTCAATGCCGATCGTTCCGCCGCGCGGGGTGAACTTGACCGCGTTGCCAAGGATATTGACGAGAATTTGCAGGCATCTTGTCGGATCAACGGCCAGATTGATGTCATCCGTAATCCGGGCGCCAATGATCTCGAGGTTCTTCTCCCGCGCATGGTTTTGCACCAGCACATAGGCATCCCCGACCATTCCGGCGAGGGGGGTACTGACAATCTCGATCGGGATTTTATCACTCTCGATCCGGGCGATATCGAGAATATCCTCGATCAGGCTTAAGAGATGTTTGCCGGAATTCAGGATATCGCCGACATATTCGCGGTATTTGTCGTTGATAGGGCCGAAGGTTTCGAGTCCGATTATCTCGGCGAAACCAATGACGGCATTAAGAGGCGTGCGCAGTTCATGGCTCATATTCGCGAGGAAGTTATCCTTCGCCTTTGCCGATTCCAGTGCTTTCTTCGCAGTAATTTCAAGCTGGATGTTCTTCTTGGTGATTTCATTGATGGCCCGTTCCAGATCGGCTTTCGAGGACAGGGCCTCGTCTTCCGCGAGCAGCCGCGCCGTGATGTCATCGCTGGTGCCGCGATATCCGATATAGCGGCCCTTTTCATTGAAAACGGGAACGCCGGACATATTGAAAATCTTGTATTCGCCGCTGGTGTCCTGAATTTCGAGCGGGACAGAGCGGAAGGGAACATGCTTTTCCATGGCATCTTCCGCCTTGTTGCCACCGTCCGCTTCCGGTTTGAAAACACCGAGGTCGGCGAGCTTCTTGTTCTTCAGCAGCATTGGCGGCAGGCCGACCGCCTGAACAACCCGGTCAGAGACAAATGTCAGCCGACCGTCTGCATCGGTTTCCCAGATCCAATCGGATGCGGCGCGGGTAATATCCAGAAACCGCCGCTTCTCTTCCTTCAGCTTGGCTTCCGCATTCACCTGCCGTGTTGAATTGATGAAACTGCCGCAGATGGCAATAAGCTGTTCGTCATCATCGAAAATCGGAAAATGGCGGGAGAGGAAATATTGCACATCCTTGCCATTGCGGAGCGAAAGCTGACGGGTCTCCGTTTCGGCCGTTTCCGCAATGCGCTTGACGATGTCGAGGTGATCCTGGGGTAGGGTCGGGAGGATTTGGTCTTCCACCCGCTGGGCGGCGCCGGGGCGGAAATGTTCCTTATATCCCTGGTTGGCATAGATGACGGTACCGTCCGGGCGGGCCATATACATCGGCGGGGCCTGCTCAAACACGGCGTCGAAAAATTCACGGCTGATGACACCCTGCATGACCGGGAAATCCGATCCGTCGGGTTTCTTCATATCCGAATGAAGCGACACCACGCTTCCTTGCCCCCGTTCCGTCATTTACTCATAACATGCAACAAACATGTCCCCTGGTACTATTTTAAGCCACCGCGGAAATCAGAGATATATCCGGTCATCGTCGTCAAGATCCTCGTCGAGCTTATCAATGACTTCCAGATAATCACGTTCCAACTGCCAGAAGCGCAAGGTCAACTGCGCATTCTTTGTAGAAAGTTTATCATAAAATTTCATAATAATCTCTACTTCTTCCGGTTTTGTCGTATTTTGCGCTTTTGCGCTGACGGAAATGTTACGGGTCAGTAGGTAAACAGTTGAAAACCCGCTACGGCTGAATTCCAGCGCCTTGAGCACGACAATCAGCGCTTCTGCATTGGGATCATAGATAAAGCGGCTGATTTTCCGGTAGCCGAGCCCGGAAAGCTCGGCAAGGCCGATCAGGAAAAGGCGGATTTGTCGGCCGCGCAGCGCCTGAACCAGGAATTTTTCGTTCAGCTCCTTGCGTTTGGAAAGTTCCGCCACCAGTTTGTCTGCGTTCGAACTGTTGTCGGCGACGTCGAAGCGGTATTCCGTCTTGGCCGCTGCCACCATTTTCTCGTTCAGCTCCAGCTCGTCGATCTCGAAATGTTCGAGGATATGCCGCCGCAGGGCGGCCGAAACCCACCAGAACATCTTATGCGCAAGATCGGCAGGGATATCGTGACGGGCGATGAGAGGTTCCTGAAAGCGATCAATACGGCGAGACTCCTCTACCAGATACTCCATGCTCTGGCGGGAAATCTTGGCATCGCCATTTTCAATCAGATGCGAGATCACGTCTTCGTCGCCATGGCTGATCAGAAGCTCGCTGACCGCGGCATTGAGGTCGTCGCGGTCGGCAATCGCCAGCAGATGCTCCTTGCTGCGGTTCTGAATGATTTCAACGAGATCGGGCTCGGCAAGCAGGTGACTCTTGAACAGGATCGGCCGCGCCACGTCAATTTCATCATTGGCAAGCAAGGTGATCAGGCCATGCGGGACATCTTCCAGGTCGGCAAGTTCTTCGGCGAGGTTCTGACGGATTGTTGTCTCGATCTCGGTCAGCAGCTTTGTCATGATGCCGATAATGAGGGCCTGCTCCTGTTCGCTCAGCCGCTCCTTGTCGTGCAGGAACAGTTCGCTGATATTGGTAAAAAGCTGACGGCGGCCGCGCTTGCTGCTGTCTTTCGACAGCGCAATCAACCGCGCAAGCTCTTCATCCTGACCTTCTGTCATACCCTATCCGTTCCTGCCATATCCCGGCCGGTCTTTGCGCGGATCGTTATCCCTTCAGGCAGGCCTGAGGGGACCGGTCCAGACAATAACTCTTACCGGCGCAAGTTAATCCTAACGCCCTACCATGAAACCTTGACATTAAATTCCGGTTAATTGTCCGGCGATACGCTTTAATTAACTTGCCGGACCGCCAGATTACTGCCGCGAAATTACGCGCTTTACTCTGCAGTTGTTAAAATAACGCCGCATTTTACTAGGATAAGACTGAGATGAAAGCCGTAAAATCGGGCTTTATCGAAAAAAGCAGACAGTTTTCAGAGGATTTAAGACGATATCGCATTATCTTCGTGAAGAATTTTCAACATTTTACAATTCGTTAATACTGTCCGGTCAAAATGGACCGAATTGCCATGGATATTATTTTTTCAAGTAGCGTGGGTAACCGGTAACGTTGGGGAATAGCTGTGACTGAAGATTATCATGAACTGACCAGACTGATCGAGCGACTTCACCGTCGCTTTCTGGATGTTTTGAGAACAGAACTTACGCTGATGGAGATCACGGATATCAACGCTGTGCAGGCTTTGCTGCTTGCGAATATCGGCGAGGAAGAGATCAATGTCCGCGAATTGATGTCCCGGGGATATTACCAGGGGTCCAATGCGTCCTATAACCTCAAGAAACTTGTCGAGATGGGATATCTGTTGCAGGAAAAATCCGAACGGGATCGCCGCGCAACCATGATTCGTCTTTCCGAGAAGGGGCTGGATATGGTTGAAAAGCTGACGGCATTGGAGGAAAAGCAGGCAGACCTGCTGGCCCGCTCAAACCCGGCGCCGGACGTTGCGGAAACCCGCAAGCATCTCCGTCAGATCGAGCGAATCTGGACGGATTATATCCAGTACGGAACACAGTAAGACCCGGCTTTCTCACCTTAAAACCCCTCTTAGTCATCACTTGAACGGGCCGGTGATGTTCCCTGCCGCGCGCGTTAACGCTTTGTTAATGATTTTTTTATAACCTTTTCAATCGCGGAATTCCGCACGTTGTTTTTGGTTCGATCTTTGTGACGAAGGAGAGGAGTTGCGTTATGAACGTGACCCCGTTTTCAAAATTTAACCCCATGATGTCCACGCCGAAATCCGGCGCGCGTGAGGAGCGTGATGATATGGACAAGGTTGCGAATGATACTGCTGCCGATGCAGGTCCCGTCGCTGGAGATCCAATCAAGCGGGCAGAGGCGGCCATCGGTGCCTTTTTCGAAGATGAGCGTTTTCCTTCTGGGCGATTTTCCATCGATCAGGATGAGGACAGCGGCCGCTATGTCTATCGGCTGGTCGATCGGGAAACCGACGAGGTGTTGAAGCAGTTTCCCGGTGACTATGTTCTGCGCCGTGTCGCTTTTTACCGCGAATTGCAGGGCCTGGCTGTCAACAACGAAGTCTGACATCACATTTCAAACTAGATAACCTGGTTGATCGCAATCGCGCCATTGACGGCGCGGGTGTTCCGGTTGGACAGGGGATCTGCAACCGATGCCCGCGAGGTGTAGGCGCTGGGCGGTGCTTTCTTTTTCGCAATTTCATCCGCCACTGACTTGACCAGCCCTTCCGTCACGGTGCGGGCGGTTGACAGTTTCCTGAAATGCTTGTCCAAAACCGTGTAGAACGCCTCGCTGGTCTGCTTCAGACGGTCGATATCCGCTTTGGGGAATGCCTTATAGACCTTCGGGTCGGCTTTAATCAGTGACATCTGCTGGTTATAGGTGGCAACCAAACGCGTCTTTTCATCCAGTGTTGCCTTGAACCCGTCGGGTTTATGGCTTTCCAGCAACCGGTTTTCTTCTTCCAGTATGTCGCCGAGACGCGCGATCATTTTTGTCAGGGTGTCCGGGCTCATCAGCTTCGGACCGTTACTCTGAGTTTGCGCGTTCATCTACTTCACCTCCTGCAGTGCCAGCATTTCGCGGTACACGGCGTCGGCGATCCCGACGCTGTTATTCCGGCTCATGGCTTTGGAATATTCGTCGTTGAGCATGCCGCGGAACATCTTCTCGGACTCACCGCCGCCGAACATGCTGTCGGTTTCCAGTCCGGATGACATGGAATTCAGCACCTGGCTCAGGAAGAAGGCTTCGAACTCCCGGGCAGTCTGCCGGATCTGCTCATCGTCGCGGATCGCATCTTTTTTGTTGGTCGCGCCCTGTTCGACCAGGAATTTGGGGGCAGCTGTTTGAATATCAGTCATTACATTAACTCTATGTCTGCCTGCAGTGCGCCTGCGGCCTTGATTGCCTGAAGGATGGAAATCATGTCCCGTGGCCCGATACCAAGGGCGTTGAGCCCGTCTACCAGGTCCTGGAGTCGAACCCCTTCTTTCAGGATGGTCAGCTTCTTGTCGCTGTCATCATCGACCTGAACGTCGGTGCGCGGGACAACAACGGTTTCGCCGTTTTCCGAGAAGGGGGCGGGCTGGGAAACCTGGGGTGTCTCGGTAATCCGGACGGTCAGATTTCCCTGGGCAATGGCTACCGTGTCCACCTTGACCTCGCTCCCGATCACGATAATGCCGGATTGTTCGTCGATGACGACGCGGGCCGTCTGATCGGGATTGACCTGAAGCTGTTCGATATCTGCGAGCAGATCGACCATGTTCGCCCGGTCGCTGCCTTCAAGATTAAGGACAACGGTTGACGGGTCGGTCGGTTCGGCAACGCCTTTGCCGATATAGTCATTGATCGCCGCGGCGATGCGGCGGGATGTCGTCAGGTCTGGATTGCGCAGGGAAATACGGAGGCTGGTCAGGGTGGCGAGGTCGAAGCCCAGTTCGCGCTCGACAATTGCACCGTTGACGATCCGGGCGGTTGTCGGCACACCGCGCGTAATGGATTCGGCCGCGCCGCCGACGGCAAAGCCAGCAACGGTCAGCGTTCCTTGCGCGACAGCATAGACCTCACCGTCTGCCGCCATCAGAGGGGTGACAACAAGAGTACCGCCCATCAGGTTGGTGGCGTCCCCGAGGGAACTGACAACGATGTCAATCTTGGTGCCCTGGCGTTGAAACGGGGGCAGGGTGGCGGTGACGACGACAGCGGCGACATTCTTTGTCTTCAGCGTTTCCCCGCTGGTGTTCACGCCGAGGCGTTCCAGCATCGAGGTGAGGCTCTGCTCGGTAAAGGGGGAGTTCGCCAGCGAGTCGCCCGTGCCGTTCAGCCCGACAACCAGGCCATAGCCGACGAGAATGTTGTCGCGAATACCTTCAAACTCCGCAATATCCTTGACGCGCGAGGCGGCATTTGCCGCATCGAACGACCAGAAAAAGCAGCTGAGCGCAACGAACAACGCCATCAACGGGCGGGATTTCGCCTGCATGAAGGTTGCGATTTGCTGGACTAACTTAAAAGCCATCTGTCAATTCCGTTCCTAGAATCCAAAATTTTCTAATTTCGATATTAGATAAGCGAAAAGCGTGCCAAGTTCGGGGTAGTGTAAGGTATTGTTTTGTAATGAAAATACTGATTTTCGCCTGATTCTCTTTGAAAAAGCGGCAATATCTTCCCCCTTGACCGGGAAAGAATGTCCCTTGAGAATGGGGAGTGGCAAAAAATGCCAACGAAAATTTGAAACGGGGTAACTGTTATCAACATGAAAGTAGGCGGACCAGGTCGGGCAAGTTCGACAGCGAGCAGCAAGGGTGGCAAGGCTGCGCAGAAGTCCGGCGCAAAATTTTCAGTCGAGAGCGAACCGGTAGAAACGGCATCTGCGGGTGGTGTCGCGTCCTCTTCTCCCATCAGCTCGATCGAGGCTCTGGTCGCGTTGCAGGGGATTGACGGGGACGAACCCCGGAGCAACAAACGTGCGATTGCGAAGGGAGAGGACCTCCTCACCAAGCTCGAAACGCTGCGTGACGGAATGCTCAGCGGAAACCTGACGGCGGACAAGCTCAAGCAGCTTCAGGAGACGCTGTCCAGCTATAAGACGGACGGGGCGGACCCGGAACTCAAGCAGATTATCGACGAAATTGAAGTCCGCGCGGCTGTCGAGCTGGCGAAATTCGGTTACTGATCGGATAAAGCTGTTTTTCCGGTTTGTTTTTTTAGCGTAAGCCGTTGAATTTCATTCAGCCTTCATAAATATCACGTCATCATCGAATAGATTGTTGCTAAACACCGCACGATCTTATAATTATGGCCGTTAATTTTTTGAGTGCCATTACCGGTGTACTTGAGATGTGGGAACTGGAGTTGCTTAAATGAACGTTCAAATTCCTGAAGATTATGTGCCGTCCGAAGACGAGCCATTTATGAATTCGCGGCAGCAGGAATATTTCCGGGCCAAATTGAAAAAATGGCGGAATGAAATCCTGGCGGATGCCAGTCAGACAATTTTGAGCCTGCAGGAAGAAACGGTGAAAGAGCCGGATATTGCTGATCGGGCGTCAACGGAGTCAGAGCGGACATTGGAGCTGCGGACCCGCGACCGTCAGCGCAAGCTTATCGGCAAGATTGATGCGGCGCTTCGCCGGATTGATGAAGGTCAGTATGGCTATTGCGTCGAGACCGGAGAGCCGATTTCACTCAAACGGCTTGAAGCGCGTCCGGTGGCCACCCTCAGCCTGGAAGCTCAGGAACGCCACGAACGGCGCGAACGCAGCTATCGCGACGACTGAGCGTGAAAGACAGCGATTGAGATCATAAAAAAGCCGGCCCAGAGGGACCGGCTTTTTCTTTGGTTGTTGCTTGCCCTTAGAAGGGGAAGATGATGTCGAAGAGCTGCTGACCATAGCGTCCCTGCTGGACATCGGTCAGGTGACCCCGGCCGCCATAGGCGATGCGGGCTTCGGCGATCTTCGAGGATTCAATGGTGTTGGCGGAGGTAATATCCTCGGGCCGGACGACACCGGTGACCGACAGGTCCCGGCTTTCGAAATTGACCCGGACTTCCTGACGTCCGACAATCACCATATTCCCGTTCGGCAGAATCTGGGTGACGATGGCCGCAATTTCCATATTAATGGTTTCGTTGCGGTTGACGGCGCCGGACCCGCTAACGCTATGGTCACTGCCAAGATCGATAAGATCCGCGGAGGAAGTGCCTTCCGGCAGCACTTTTGTGACCTGCGTTTCAAGACCGAACAGTCCGGCAAATCCGGCAGATTCCGAGCTTGCCCGCGTCGTATCGGTCGAATTGTTGAGGGTCGCCTTGTCCTCGATCTCCACCATGACCGTCACGATATCGCCAACCTGGTTGGCGCGCTGATCCTTGAAGAAGGCCTTCGAGCCGGGCCGCCAGAGGGAATTGGCCTGCTGCAGCACGGGTTCCGGGCGCGGCATCGGCATGGAGACGGGCTGGTACCCTTGCTGGGCGACCGGATTCTCGATTTTCGAGAGCGGTGGTTCCGATCCGATATTGGCAAGACGGGTAAAGAAGTTACAGCCCGACAGGCCAACGGCAAGACCGACAATCAGAAGCAGCCGATACATGGATTTAAACTGGGTCATCTTTCGCTGCTCCTTTAGTTTGCAGTGACGCTGGCGGAGGCCAGCTGGGGCTGACGGGTGATGATGCGGACTTCCTGTTCGCTGATCACCTGAGCCTGGATAACCTTGCGGCTGTTGACGTTCTCAACGCGGATTATATCATCCTCTCCGCCAGGTTCCAACGTACGTCCGGTAATCGACAGATACATGCCACCCTGCTCCAGAATAACAGCGACCAGCTTGCCTTTTTCGATCATCACCGGATCGCCGAGATTGCTCATATTGATCGGAACGCCTGAACGAACACCCCGGCGCGGGCTTTTGCCGATCAACATGGAAGCATCGGTGATAACCCGGTGGCTGACCTTGCTGGCCCGTTCCGGCTTGTAATCGATATCGCTCTCACGGATTTCCTGCCCGGCGGATTTGAACTGACGCAGAACAGGGACCAGAACCTGTTCATGAATCTGGCCGGAAAGCCGGATCCGCTGTCCATTCTCTGCATTCGCCGGGGCGAGAATTTCCGCGAAGAACTGGCCGTTGTTCTCGTTGTAATAGAGGTTTTCGACGGAAACCGTCTGTGGCTCGTCGGCGGCAACCTTGATATTCAGGTTCTGCGTCGACAGGCTCATTTCAAACAGGTCTAGGTCCGTCTCATATTCCAGCGCGGCGCGAAGCTGGTCAACGACAACCTGCTGCGAGATATTCGCGCCCAGACGGCGCACGGTAATGCGCCGAACCGGTGTAGCCGGACGCCAATCCAGCCCTTGGGACTGCACATAGCGGGCAACGGAAATCGCCTTGAAGACAGTCGATTTGCCGGGAGCAGGTGATGGCGCGATTACATTGCCTGCCTTGTCACCGGCGCCGGAGAAGATATCCCCGAGGGTGATCTGCTCGCCTTCGACGGTAATGTCGCGGCGCAGGGTGATGCTGTCGTTGGCAAAGGCGATGGTAGGCGCGCTAACGGCGACCATCAGGGTTATAACGAGTGCAATATATTTCATAGCAATCTCTTTCTTTCTAGAAAGGTTTTATCGTCCGAGCTGGTTGGTGACGGACATCATTTCATCTGCGGCCGTGATGGTTTTGGAGTTCATCTCATAAGCCCGCTGGGCGCTGATCAACTGGGTGATTTCCTGCACCGCGTTCACGTTGGACATTTCAAGATAGCCTTGACGCAGGGTGCCGAAGCCCGTGGATCCGGGAACCCCGATTGTCGGTGCGCCGGAGGCGGTACTCTCCTTGTAAAGACTTTCACCGAGAGGCTGCAATCCGCCTTCGTTGAAGAAGATAGCGAGATCAAGCTGGCCCACCGTCTGAAGGCTGACCTGACCGTCGATCTGAACTTCGACTTCCCCGCTCGGGTTGATCGTCACACTGGTGGCGTCCTGCGGGATGGTGATGCTCGGAATGACCGTAAAGCCGTCCTGTGTCACGATTTCCCCGGTCGGGCTGAGCTGCATGGAGCCCGCGCGGGTATAGGCTTCTTCCCCGCTTGGCAGAAGGACCCGGAAGTAGCCATCGCCCTGAATGGCCATGTCATATGTGTTGCCTGTGGATTCCAGGCCACCCTGTTCCGTGATCCGGTAGACGGAGGCGGTCTTCACACCGACACCGATCTGGATACCGGCCGGAACGATTGTTCCCGCATCGGATGAGGCCGCACCGGCGCGTTCCATATCCTGATAGAGCAGGTCCTGAAATTCCGCACGCTGGCGCTTGAAGCCGGTGGTCGTCATATTTGCGATGTTGTTGGAGATAACATCAACGTTAAGCTGCTGGGCCAACATACCTGTGGCGGCAATACCGAGTGCTCGCATAGTCTAATTCCTTCTCTACTGTACCGTTGGCATTTCTTCGATGGCTTTCATCTGCATGTCATGTTCTGAATCCAGCAGTTTCTGAGCCGAGTGATAAGCGCGCATGATGTCGATCATCGCCGTCATCTCGAGGATGGGCTGGACGTTCGACTTTTCCAGAGTGCGCTGCATGATCTGGACGTTGCTGACCGGGATGGGCGCATACTCTTCCGCGTCATAAAGGCCGTTGCCGACCTGTTTCAGGATCTGCGGGTTGGCAAAATTGACGATATCAATTTTCTGTGTCTGGCCGGGGCCTGTCGTTATCGTGCCGTCCGGGGCAATGGTAACGTCCTGAAACTGCATGTCGATCACGATGGTCCGGCCGTTCTCATCGAGCAACGGCTGATTGTTGATGGTCACGATGGTTCCGTCTGTGTCAAGACGGAAGCTGCCGTTCCGCGTGTAGCGAACGCCTTCCGCTGCTTCTATCGAGAAATAGCCGTCGCCACTGATCGCAATGTCAAGTGGCCGACCGGTATGGGTGAACTCGCCCTCGCGCAAATCGCGATAGCTGCCGTAATCCTGCACGAATGAGACATCGTCCTCATTCAGGCGTTTCACCAGAAACTCCTCAAATAGCGGGTGCTCGGCCTTGAAGGCGGTTGTATTGACGTTTGCAAGGTTGTTCGCGGTAATATCCATGCGCCGTTTCAGCGCCATCTGTTGCGATAAACCAATAAATACTGCGTTTTCCATTTTTCTGCCTTTCTGGCACAAAGTAACCTGCCCTTTTATATGCAGGCCCCATGCCAGAAAAAAATATCAATAAAAACAATATCTTATAAATATCTGAGGGATGAACACGGAAGATAACGGGGCGAAAATATCGCCGCGTCCGGCAATTTTTTCCCATCAATCCACCGCGATTTGTCGGCCCGGAAAGGATGGTCGGAAAAAAACGCTCATTTATGCCAAAGTTCTTAACAATCTCAACCTCTTGTTAACCAAAGCCGCCTACTCTGTAAGGCATTATCCAGATCGAGATCGTCGAAGGTACGAAAGAAACAATGGTTGACGAGACAGATGAAGAGGCGCTGGACGCCGACGAAGGTGAAGACGGCGGACCGAAGAAAAAGAAGAAGCTGAGCGGTAAGGTTCTGGTTCTTTTTATCCTGCTGCCGATGCTCATAATAGGGGGTGGCGCTGGCGGTGCTTATTTCGCCGGGGTGTTTGACGCGCCGGAGCCTACGGAAGAGGAAATCGCGGCAGAGGCGGCGGAGATGAACAAGAAGGTCGTGTTTTATGACCTGCCTGAAATGCTGGTCAATCTCAACTCGACAACTTCGTCGAGCAGCTTCCTGAAGCTTGGCGTTTCGCTGGAACTGGAAGATGAATCCGTTGTTGCGGACCTGGAACTGCTGATCCCCCGGATCATGGACAACTTCCAAGTATATTTACGTGAACTCCGTAAAGAAGATTTGAACGGCTCGCAAGGGGTTTACCGGCTCAAGGAAGAGTTGCTGATGCGGATCAATAACTCCGCAAGCCCGGTGAAGGTGAGCGACGTTTTGTTTAAAGAATTGCTGGTACAGTAGGAAATTTGATGTCTGATCAGGACGATGAAATGGACATGGCCGCTGCGATGGCGGCCGAAGGCGACGACGAGATGGACATGGCCGCCGCCATGGCTGCCGAGGATGGCGGTGATGACGATATGGCTGCGGCAATGGCGGGCGATGGCGATGAGGAAGGCGCCTCCGCGGCCTCGATGAGCGGCCATAGCACCCGGGTCCTGAACCAGGATGAAATCGACAGCCTTCTCGGTTTCGACATGGACGGAAACGGGGACAGCGAAAATTCCGGCATCAAGGCGATTATCAATTCCGCGCTGGTCAATTATGAGCGGCTTCCCATGCTGGAAGTTGTCTTTGACCGGCTGGTCCGGATGATGACGACATCGCTGCGTAATTTCACATCGGACAATGTGGAAGTCAGTCTCGATAATATCACCTCGATCCGCTTCGGCGATTATCTGAATTCAATTCCGCTACCGGCGATCCTCAGCGTGTTCCGGGCGGAGGAATGGGACAACTATGGCCTGATCATGGTCGAAAGC
This sequence comes from uncultured Sneathiella sp., assembly GCF_963976355.1. NCBI lineage: Bacteria > Pseudomonadati > Pseudomonadota > Alphaproteobacteria > Sneathiellales > Sneathiellaceae > Sneathiella > uncultured Sneathiella sp. Next base: position 198,751 of record NZ_CAXBKA010000003.1, on the reverse strand, counting down.
TCCCTGATTTATTCCATCGTCGATGTCCTGCTCGGCGGACGCCGGGGAACGGCTGCGATGCGCATTGAGGGGCGTCCTTACACGACGATCGAGCGCAATCTGGTGGAACGCATGGTGTCCGTTATCCTAAACGACATGACCGGCGCCTTCGAACCGTTGAGCCCGGTCAACTTCCGCCATGAGCGTATCGAGACAAATCCGCGGTTCGCGACGATTGCCCGTCCGGCGAACGCGGCGATCCTGATCAAGCTGCGGATCGATATGGAAGACCGGGGCGGTCGCATTGAAATGCTGCTGCCCTATGCGACACTGGAACCTGTCCGGGAACTGCTCCTGCAGATGTTCATGGGTGAGAAATTCGGCCGTGACAGCATCTGGGAAAACCATCTGGCGACCGAACTGTGGTCGACGGAAGTTGATATTCAGGCGGTTCTGGATGAAAAGCAGATGTCCCTGAATGACGTTCTGAAGCTTGGAATAGGGGATACCGTGATGTTTAACGCCTCCCCGCAGAGCCCGACGACACTACGCTGTGGAGGGATTTCCATGGTGTCAGGCAAAATGGGCCGATCGGGCCAGAATATCGCCGTGAAGGTCGATAAATTACTACGAACATTGGGTTAGAATGATGCTGGATGCTTTACCGCTCGATTTCTTACTGAATCTGTTTCTCATTGCCCTGCTGCTGGCAACCATCGGCTATTGCGCAATGCTGAACAAGCGCCTTACGAACATGCGCGACGCCCATGCGGAATTGCGCCGCCTGACGGAAGAATTCGACAAGGCGCTCGTTCGATCGAAAGTCGGGGTGGATGAACTCAAAACACTGGCCCAGACAACCGGCAAGCAGTTTCGTGAGGAGATCAACCAGGCAAAGGAACTGATTGAGGAGCTGCAACTGATCAACGCCTCCAGCACCCGTATTGCGGACCGGCTGCAGGTGAATGTCGCGGCAACGTCAAAGCGCGAGAATACAGGGGCCTATGTTGATGATCCCGCCGGCCTGTTCGATGATGAAGAGGAGGAAGTCGTCCTCGGCGCCGCGCAGGAAGAACCGAGAAAATTCCGCACGGATGCGGAAAAAGAACTTTTAGACATGTTGACCAAGTCGACGTGAGGCAGAGCAGTCCATGATGAAACATATTCGTATTTTACCCGTAACTGTTGTTGCGCTCATCCTGATCTTTGGTCTTAAGCTGAGCGCCGTCTGGACGGATGCCCAAGGCGTTTTCTTCGATGTGAAGGTCGCCGAAGTGCAGGCGAGCGAGCCATCGGAAGAAGCCGAACCGGAAAGCGCGGAGCAAGCCAAGGTCACAGAAACCAAGGATGGCGCCGTCTCCGACGTAAAGGAAGCGTCTGAAACCACCATTGCCGCCGTTGATGCGACGGGAACGCGGCAGTTCTCTCAGGCCGAGGTTGCGGTTCTTGAACGTCTGGTTGATCGCCGCGCGGAACTTGACCGCCAGCAGGAAGAGCTGGAAATGCGGGATAACCTGCTCAAGGCTACGGAAACACGTATTGACGAAAAGATCGCGAAACTGAAGGAAATGGAAGGCACTCTCAAAGACCTTCTGAAACTGCATGACGATCAGGAAAAGGCGCAGATGGAAAGTCTCGTCAAGATATACGAGAAGATGAAACCCAAGGACGCCGCGCGGATTTTCAATAATCTTGAAATGGATATCCTGATCGATGTGGCAAGTAACATCAAGGAATCCAAGATGGCTCCGATCCTTGCTTCAATGAGCAGCGACCGCGCCAATAAACTGACTGTTGAACTGGCCACACGGCGGCAGCTTCCGGGGACGGAAGACGAGAAGGGATAAGGCCGCCCGCAAGCGTTAAATCTTTTGCCGATATTGTGTTTTTAACAAGCTCCTTTTACGGCTGATTAACCATTGGCAGGTAAAATTTGCCTATCTCGAAGCGCCGACATATGGCGCGGATGAAAAGATGGGCGAAGAGCTTGAATACTGAGGCGAGCAATAAAGAATCGGCAGTGATCGACATGATCGAGCCAATGACGGATCCGGCGGCGGTGAAACCCGCCAATTCCGTCATTTTCGTCTCGCTTTACCTTTTGCTGCTGGCGTTCTTCATTTTCCTGCATTCCATATCCGTTATCCAGGAAGACCGCATGCGGACAGTTCTCGGCAGTGTGCAGGTCGCCTTTAACGGACTGTCCCGGGACACGCCTGCCGACCGGCAGAGAAAACTCTCCGGTGAAGAACAGGGGACCCAGGAATTTTATGCCAAACTCAAGAATGTTTTCGAGACGGCTGTGCCGCTTGTCGAGGCGCATACGAGCCGGGATGGCACGCGGCTTCAGTTCTCCGTGCCCTTGCGGCAGCTATTTGCCTATCGCAGCCTGGAGCTTCGCGAGACCCTTGACAGTTTTATGAATGAAGTCGCCGCCACTCTCATTTCCCGCAACGGCAACGCGGCAACGGACCTCGAAATCCTGATCGGTACCGGAATGGCCTTGCCGTCGGTTGAGGATGTGGCCGACGATATTGCGGCACTCCGCGCAAGCTATCTTGCGGCAACCCTGATGGAGAGGGGCGTACCGTCGCGAAATCTGTCAATCGGTATGGCAGCGGGTGATGCCGGTCTAGTGCATTTCAGTTTCTTCCTGCGGCCGTCGCTTGAATATCAGTTCCGTCCGGAGGTATCGAAGAAATGAATTTTCTTTTTCCGGGGAATAACAAGGATCGTGACTACAGCAACGCCTGGATGACCTCGCTTGCCGATCTGCTGGCATTATTGCTCGCGTTTTTCGTGCTGTTGTTCTCCATGAGCGAGATCAAGGTCGACAGATGGCAGACCCTGACGGAGACCTTCGGCAACAAGATGAGCGATATCACCGACCTTGTCACCAAGACGGGGGAAGCAGAAAAGAATATGGCGATGATCAATGAGCCAAAAGCCATCGATCTTTCCTATCTGGAACATATTCTTAACGGCAAGATGCAGCAAAACACGCTGCTCGCCAATGTCGAGATATTCCGGGCCAGTGAACGGCTGGTGATCTCGCTGGCCGGTCAGGATTTCTTCCAGCCGGGGACCGAGAAGGAAAGCAACAGCGTCGCCGAGGTCATTGACATGATCGGGGGCACGCTTCGTCACATCAACAACCGGATTGAGGTTTACGGACATACGGACCCGGATCCCATCACTTCGCCAACAGCAAAATATCCGAATAACTGGGCGCTTTCCCTGGCCCGGGCTCTCTCCGTCGCGAAGGAGCTTGAGTATGCCGGATACAGCTATCCGATCCGGGTTTATGGAATGGCGGATTCCCGTTTCAGCGAACTGGCGCTGGTGGACGATAAGGACAGAAAATATGTGCTGGCACGGCGCGTGGACATCGTCGTGCAGGAAGCAGAGGGTCGAGGACAGTAAGATGAGTATTGCATCAACATATATGGTCGGGAAATCCGTGCGGCAGTTTATCCTGCTCTGCGCTCTGGTGTTGACGTTCCTGGTGGGCGAGGCCTTGGCCGCAGCGCCGGTTACGGTGACAGCGGTGGATAAGGACGGCATCGGGCGGCTCGTCTTCAACTGGGAAAGCGCGCCGGAATTCAGCGTCGAGGTTGAGGACGGCTATCTCTATATCCGCTTCACGACGCCGTTCGATACCGATCTCACGGCGGCCTCGAGCGCGCTGGAACGATTTGTCGGCCCGGGCGAGTTTCTGGAAGGCATGCAGTCCGTCCGTTTTCCCCTGAAGGGCGATATCATTTTTGCATCGCAAAAAAAGGGTACGGCAGTCATACTTGAACTCCGGAAAACGGGAGCCTATAAATCCGAAGCTTCTGCGCCGAATGCAGTATCCGTGCGCCTGAGAGCGGGCGATCATCCGGATTTCAGCCGGATTGTGTTTGACTGGCCAAGCGCCAATGTCGGTTACAGCAGCCGGACGGCGGGCGACAAGCTGATGATCACCTTCGATGGTCTCGCAAAGATTAATCTCGGTGTCCTCAATAATGATCCGCTGGCCTTCGCTAAAGCGGCCATAATGACGACTTCCGGCGGCAAGACAGAGATCACGATTGATCTACCGCCGAATAGCAGCGCAAGCAGCTTCCGCAACGAAAAAAGCATTGTCTTCGATATTCGAAAAGGGAAAGAAGTCGCCTCTCCGGCCGTGAAAGAGCCTGTGCCGGTCCAGACCGTAGAGGTGAAACCGGCTGAACCTGCCGCGACGCCGAAAGCTGAGAAAGAGGTAGAAAAGCCGGTTGAGGAAAAGCCGGAGATCGTGTCCGAAGAAGTGGTCGAGGAGAAAACGACGACCAGTGCCAATGCGATGACATTGGATAAGCCGAAGGCGCAGCCGCAACCCGTCATCGAGCGCGCGCCAGAAAAAGAAACGGTCGCAATGGCGCCGCTGTCAGAGCCGAAACCGGCGCCAGTTGATACCCGCACTACCGAACTTGCTGCGCCCCAGCCTATTCAGAGCACAGGTGTGGTAAAAGCCTCAGTAGAGATTGAGGCCCAGCCTCGGACGTTTACCTCGCTGGCGTCCGGATCGGCCATTGCGCCGATTGGCCCGACCGTGGTTCTGGACCCTCCGGCGAAGGAAAAGCCAGTTGTGGCGGAGCCGCCAAAGGAAGAGACGGCGGTTCGTCCGGAAATGACGAGCGAGCCCAAGGTAATCGAGGTGGAGCCAGTCGTCACCAAGCCTGCACAGGCGGTGCAGAAACCCAGGCTCAAGGTCGAGATTGCCAATCTGAAAGATGGCTTCCGGCTGATCTTCCCGTGGGAGACACCGACGGCCATGGCCATGTTTGAAAGCGGCGGGGCGCATTGGGTGATTTTTGACCAGCCGATCGAGGTGGATTTCAGAAATCTCTCCGGCCCGTATAAATTCCTTGTCACCAGTGCCCGGCAGATGGAAGAGGAAACGGCGACGCTTCTCCGCTTTAATTTCCGCGAGGGCTATGAGCCGATTGTCAACAAGGCCAATGACGAATGGCAGGTGGACTTTCAGCTGGATACGCAATCCAGCGTGACACATCCGCTCAGCATCCAGACCCAGGGAATTTCCGCTTCGGAATTCAGGGCCTTCATTCCCGCCGTGGACAATGGCCGGGAAATTCGCTTTACCGACCCGACCTCCGGGGATGACCTCGTGGCGATGCCGCTGAATGCGGCGGGCTGGGGCATACCGTCGGCTCGGGTTTTCAACAGCATCACGATCCTGCCAACAATGCAGGGCGTTGCGCTCAAATCGACCGCTGCGGATATCCGCATCGGGCAGGAGCAGAACGGCCTCGCCATCACGGCAATCTCCAATGAGTTCGCGGCCGCGAAGAATGAACCGCGCGACGTTTCGAAAAAGCCCGGCGAGGAAATCTACCCGACCCCGGAGATTGAAAAGGCGCAATTCGTGAAACTGACGGAATGGAAACAGGTCAATCCGTTGCTGTTCAACAAGCGCAAGCAGGAACTGCAGATTGCGGCAGCAACGGCCGAGAAAAAAGAAAAGCGCGATGCGAACATGACGCTCGCCAAATATTTCATCGGCCATAAATACTATGCCGAAGCGCTTGGTGTCCTTGCGGAACTTTATCGCCATTACCCGAAGATAGAGAAAGACCGGGAGTATCGCCTGCTGCACGGGCTAGCTGAGCTTGGGCTGCATCGCTATGACGCGGCGTCCATCAACCTGTATCATGATGATTTCGAGGGCGATGTGGAGGTCGCGCCGTGGCGCGGTGCAGTTTCCGTCGGTCTTGGGAATTGGGAGCGCGCCGCACAGGAGCTGAATTACTCCGCGCCGGCCTTTGACGTGTTCGAAAAAGAGTGGGTCGACCACTTTCGGCTGCTGCGGGCCCGTGTCGCGCTCGAAAATGTCGATGTAAACCTTGGAAAGCAGGTCCTTCAGCAGGTGAAGGAGCCGAAATTGAAGGAACAGAAAGCGGAAAAGGCTTATCTTGAAGGGGTTCTTGCCTTTCAGATTAGCGATTTTCCGACAGCCGCTGCCAAATTTAGTGACGCTATGAAAGCCGGATATCGCCCGATTACCGAGAAGGCCCGGTTTGAAAAAATCAATGTCGAGCTGGTGGCGAAGCTGATCACGCCGGAACAGGCCATTGCGGAGCTTGAAAAGCTCGATTTCGCCTGGCGCGGGAATGATCTTGAAGTCGATATTCAGAAACGTCTTGGCGATCTCTATGTGGCGACCGGCCAGATTGGCAACGGGCTGGAAACTTACAAACGCATTGTCCGTCATTTCCCGGAATCGCCCTATTCGCGGGATCTGGGACGGAAGATGAATGAACTTTTTGCGGATCTCTTCCTCGATGGCGGGGCGGATGAACTGCCGCCCATTCAGGCGCTGGCGATCTATTACCAGTATCGTGAATTGACGCCTGTCGGTGATCGCGGCGATCAGATGATCCAGATACTGGCGGACCGGCTTACCCGCGTCGATCTGCTGGAACAGGCGGCCCAGCTTCTGGAGCATCAGGTCAATTTCCGCCTGAAAGGACTGGAAAAAGCCAATGCGGGCACCAAGCTCGCCATCGTCCACCTCTGGAACAATATGCCCGAAGAGGCCCTGCGCGTTCTCTATGATACCCGCTGGCGCCAGCTTTCCCCGGCAGCCAAGAAGGAACGCCTTTATATCGAGGCGCGGGCACAGGCCGGATTGCAGCATTATAAGGAAGCCCTGGCACTGATCGCATCGGATCGCAGCCTTGAGGCCGACGAATTGCGCGCCGAAATCTACTGGAAATCGAAAAACTGGGCGGCGGCTATTCCGGCTATCGAGAAACTAATCGGCAATGGTGGCAGCAGCACGCAGACTGATTTTGAGCGGCTGGACCGGCAACGGATCATGCAGCTTGCCGTTGCCCGCAACCTGTCAGATGACCGGCCGGGCATCCAGAGAATGCGGGCAAAATATCTGGGCCGGATGGAAGGAACGCCGGATCAGGCGGCCTTTGACCTGATTACGGAGCAGAATGATCCTACCGAGACGGATTTCCGCGAGCGGGCGACCGTCATTGCGCAGGTCGGACAGCTTGAATCCTTCATGGCCGGGTATCGGGAAAAGCTTGAGAACGGTCAGTTCTGGGCGACCTACTGATCGCCTTCCTTCAGGATGTCGCTGTACAGTGACGGATCGACATTGCCCCCGGAAGCGACGGCAACTGCGATTTTCCCCTGGACATCCAGCTTGCCGGAGAGAAGTGCGGCAAGGGCGACTGCGCCGCCCGGCTCTATCACGCATTTGAAATAGTGAAAGGCGGCGCGCATGGCCGCCTTCGTTTCCTCATCACTCACCACAAGGCCGCCAGAAAGCGTCAGGCGATTAATCCCGAAGGTGATCTTGCCGGGAGTCGGTGTCACGATCGCATCGCAGATGCTCTTATGTCCCGCATCGTTGGAGACGGGTTTGCCAAGTGTCAGCGACCTGGCCGTATCGTCAAAGAATGCGGGCTCAGCCGAGTAAGCCTTCGTTGTCCGGCTCAATTCCCGGAGGGCGAGGGATGTGCCCGCGATAAGGCCGCCGCCGCCCGCCGGAGCGACGCAGATATCGGCGTGGAGTTTCCTTGCCTCAAGTTGCTCCGCGATCTCGACCCCGACGGTTCCCTGTCCCGAGATAACGAAATAATTGTCATAGGGTTTGATCAGAGTCAGATTCTGATCCCGGGCTATTTTCTCGCCGATTTCCTCTCGTGACTCACCCGTGCGGTCGTAGGTGACAACAGTCGCGCCATATTCGCGGGTGTTCGCCAGCTTGATCTTTGGGGAATCCGCGGGCATGAGAATGGTTGCCGGAATACCGAGCATTTTCGCGGACAAGGCAACCCCTTGGGCGTGGTTCCCGCTGGAATAGGCAATCACACCGGCGGCTTTCTGTGCGGCGTTCAGCCGGCTTAATGTGTTATAGGCCCCGCGAAACTTGAACGATCCAGTATGTTGCAGGGTTTCGCATTTCAGGAACAGGCGCCCGCCCAGTTTTTCATTGAGGGCGCGGGATTCCAGAAGCGGAGTGCGAAGGGCAATGCCGCGAAGCCGCGTTGCCGCATCGCGCACCGATTGATAGGACGGGGTTTTATCGAATTCGATCAATGAACTTATCCAGTACAGGCAGGAGTTCGGGCTCGTTGAGCAGGGGAACATGCCCCCGGTTTTTCAAGACCACCGTCTCCATGTTCGGGTTTTCGGATTTCATGCGCATAAACACCGTGTCGCTCAGTACATCGGACAGCGCGCCCCGAATGGCGAGTGTCGGGATATCGCCGAGGGCCTTGAAGAACGGCCAGAGATCGACCGGCTCGTCCGAATTCAGCTGGTCCGCCAGAGCCTTGCTAAGATTGAGGTCGTAATTCAGGCAGTAATTCTTTGCCGCCTCGTCGTAGGTGAAGGTCGTATTCGCCTGTCCGAGCCAATCCTCATCGGAGAGGTCCGGATAGGCCCCGACATATTGTTCCTTCTGCTTTTTTGCCGCTTCCTCCAGGCTTGCATAGCGCACGTCCTTGCCGACATAGCCAAGAATGCGGGCGCCGCCTGACTTATCCACTTCCGGGCCCACGTCATTGAGGATGGCGCCGGCAACAAAATTCTTCGCGAATCCGGCCATGACCATGGTCATAAGACCGCCGAGAGAGGTGCCGACGAACAAAGCCCGCTCTATTCCGAGGGTTGTCAGAAAGCCGTGTATGTCGCCCAGATAAACTTGCGGGTTATAGTTTTTGTAATCGGTATCGCGGTCCGACTTTCCACGCCCGCGATAGTCAAGCGCATATACCTTGCGGTTTTTTGAGTATCGCTCCGCGAAATTATGGAAATCGGCGGAATTGCGGGTCAGGCCGGACAGGCAGAGGAGGGGACAGGCGTCTCCTTCTGAACCATATTCCCTGTAATATAAATTAAGGCCATCCTGGGACTGATAATATTTTTCTGCAAAAGACATCAATTATAATTCTTCCTTGTCTCTATTCGACGCCGATGATCGCGGGTAATTCAGCGAGGGATTTTATTTGTCCATCCGGGGTGCCGGGCAGCCTTTCCGCCGCCTGATCGAAGCGGTTACACCAGAGCACATTGAAACCGAATGCCTTCGCGCCATAGGCGTCCCATCCGTTGGAAGATTGAAAGCATATTTCCGAAGGCCCGATGCCCAACCTGTCCACGGCCAACTGATATGTTCGTGGATCGGGCTTGTAGACGCCGACCTCCTCAATTGAATAAATCCCATCCAGGAACGGGCCGATGCCGGCGTTTTCAACCGCCGCAGCCAACATCTTCGGAGAGCCGTTCGAGAGAATGGCGCATCTGATCCCGGCCGCCTGAAGCTTTTGCAACGTCTCCTGCACTTCCGGATAGGCCGAGAGGGTGAGGTAGAGGTTCATCAGTCGGTTGCGAAGGGCAGAATCGTCGAGTTTTACGCTGGCGAGGGCAAAATCAAGGGCATCGCCCGTTACCTCCCAGAAATCCGTATGACGCTGTTGCAGGCTGCGAAGCCAGCTATACTGAAGCTGTTTCAGACGCCAGATATCGGCGATTTCCTGCCATTTGTCACCGAGGGCTGCCTGCTCCGCGCGGGCGGCGGCATTGACATCAAACAATGTGCCATAGGCATCGAAGACGCAGGCTTTGATATGATCGAGTTTCAGGGGCATGATGAACCGGCTTTCTGTCAGCAGCGCGCCATCCTGAATGTTGGACAATTAGCCCGCCAATGCAAGAGAAGAATGAGCAGGACTAATGCGAGGCAATGCCGCGGTTGATGTCTTCGCTGATTCTGAGGATGCTGCCTTCGTCGCGGGCCAGCCGCTCGCGATATACCTGAAGGTTCTCGATGACCCGTTGGACGTAGTTACGGGTTTCCGAGAAGGGAATAAATTCGATCCAGTCGACCATATCGATATCGCCGGCGCGCGGGTCACCCCATTCCTTCAGCCAGCGCCGCACATTGGATGGGCCCGCATTATAGGCGGCGATCGCCAGCACGTAGGAGCCGTTGAAATCCTCTATCAGCCCTGCAAGATAGGAACTGCCGAGCAAGGCGTTATAGGTGGGATCGGCGGTCAGGCGCGGCTCGGAATAGTTGACTTTCAACTGTCGGGAAACGGCTCTCGCGGTGCCGGGCATCAGCTGCATCAGGCCGCGCGCGCCGGCCCAGGATATGGCATCTGAGGCAAAGGCGCTCTCCTGTCGGGTGATCGCCAGCATTAGCGCGGGCTCGATCGGCGGATTGCTGATCGCAAGCTGCGGTGTGGGCCAGTTAATCTCGGTCAGCTCCGTGCCGAGCTGGGACGCGCGCTTGGCAATGGCAATGGCGAAATCGGGGCGGCCGATCCTCTCTGCAAGGGATGCGACTGTCACATATTCTTCCTCGTTCTTCGCTTTTTCCGCCATTTCGAGCAGGAAGGGGCGTGCCCATTGCGGCATGCCAAGCTCGGCTAGGTGATGGACGATCAGGATCTGCTCATCCTCGCCATTGGCGGGATTCGCCGGGATTTGCACAGGCGCGATGACAGGAATCGGTGGCAGTTTGCGCTGTCCCAGCTCATGCAGGGCCATCTGGCCGTAATAGGTTGTGTAGTTTCTGGCAGCGACATCATACCAGTATTTCGCCATGACCGTATCGCCGAGCGATGCCTTGGCGCGGCCGATCCAGTAGGCGCCGCGCGACCGGCTGATGGGGTAGCTGACATTCTCGTAAAGCTTGATGAAATGCTGAAGCGCGACCTCGCCATCTCCAAGGAAGCGAAGGGAAATCCAGCCTGCCAGAAACTCGGCGGCGGCGAAATCTGCGCCATCCTGAAGACCGTGCTGGCTGGCGAGGTTGTAAGCTTCGGTAATATGGCCTTTTGACAGCAGGTTGCGGGCCTGTATATGACGTTCCTGCCACCAGATGTCGGCGCGCGGGGCGCTCTCGTCCACATCCAGCAGGAGCTCGCGGGATTCCTCGTCCAGCGCCTTGCGGCGGCGCCATTTCGTCCGCTCGAACACCAGTCCCGGATGATTGCTTAGTTCCGCCGGTACCTCCCGTACCGCCTTATCGACATTTCCCGTTCTTCGCATCAGGCTGATCCGGGCAATCGCAAGCTTTTTCATCCCGTCACTGACATAAGGGAACATGCGCTTGGCGGCGGTTGCTTCGCGCTCCCAGAGCAGATGATCGAGACGTTGTTCGTGATCGGTTTTGCGCAAGATATCGCTGTGACGCCTGACAATCTGCTTTTCAAGCGCGGCGGGCAGGTCCCCGATATGCCAGGCCTGGCGGATCCAGGCGATCGCTTCCTCCGTCCTGCCGGAGGCCAGCAGCGCTTCACCATAACGATACATGCCGATTCCGGTCAGCGGCGTATGATCGCTGAACCAGTCAAGGGTACGCCGGGTGCTGATCGGCTCGCCCAGAGCTTCTTCGGCCCGGCGGCGCAGGGTCTGCTGAAGTGGCCAGTCGGGATTGCTGTCGATAAAGGCGGCGATCTGATCGAATGTCGCAAAATTGCGATAGGCGGACATATAGCGCCAGTCGATGATTTTCGCCGGGAGTCTGTATTTCGCCCGCGCGGCTATTTCCCGCGCTTTGTTCCATTGCCGAAGGTCAGCGGCGGCGAAGGCTTCCTTGTAAATCTTGAGGTCCCGGGCATCCATCAGGCCTGTCGCCAGGGGATGCGGGGGTAATTGAATGCCAATCGGGCGTTTCAGCGGGAGCGGCGGCAAATCCGCATGCAAAAAGGCGAGCGCGCCGACTTCCGGCTTGGCCTTTGGCAGCGGCACATCCTCAGTGATCGTGGTTCCGTTCGGCGCAGGTCGGTGATTGTCCAGGCGGGCATTTCCGGCCGCCAGAAGCGGCGTTGCGTTCAGCAATATACAGGTTATCAGCGCCACAAAGGCGGACTCTTTTACCATTACTCAAACCGATCTTTTAAACGACGATGTTAAAACTGCTCCCATTCTGTTGTCGCAGATTATGCATAATATCAGATCACATGGTTAATTTCGTTAATTATGCAGACTTTTGTTTGCCATTTCGTAAACATGGTCAGACAATTCGGACAAATTCAGGATTTTTTCGAGCTCGCCTTTCATCAGCTCCTGCCGATCGGTGTCATAGCGGCGCCATTGCCCGAGCGGCGCGACAAGACGGGCGGCAATTTGCGGGTTCGTCTTGTTCAGCTCCGCAATCACATCCGACAGGATACGATAGCCGTCACCGCTCTTGTCGTGGAAATAGACCGGATTGCCGGACGCAAAGGCCCCGATCAGGGACCGCAGACGGTTCGGATTCTTCAGGGTGAACGCCGGATGCTGCATCAGGGCCTTCACATCGGCAATAGCCGTTGGCCGCGTTGCCATCGCCTGAAGCGAGAACCATTTATCGACGATCAGCGGGTCTTGCTGCCATTTCTGATAATAATCGGCAAACATTTCATCGCGGATGGCGTGGGTAATGTCGCTTAAGCCCGATAGCGCGGCGACCCGGTCCGTCATATTATCACTCCCCAGATACTGCGTTTTGGCGAGCGTATAATAATCCTCCCGGCCCGTTGCGATCAGGTAATGCAGCGCCGTGTTCTTAAGCCTGCGGCTGCTGCTTTCCGGCTGGTTGTTGGGAGAGGGGGCGTTGGCGCAATCTTCATAGACCTGACGCCATTTCTCCTCAAAGGTAAGGCCGAGTTTTCGTCGGGCGGCGTCTCTTGCCGCATGGATGGCGTCCACCTCGACGACTTGCATTTTCTGCGCAATATCCTGTTCGCCCGGCAGGGTGAGCGCCGAGGCCGTGAACGCGCGATCGAGGTTCTTGTCGTCCAGTATATTCGTGAAAGCGCTAAGGAAAGGGGACGGCAGGTCGGCGTCCTCGGCTGTCGTGCCGTTCTCGATCTGTTTGAGTAGAATGTTGCTGGCAAGACGCTGTCCGGCGTCCCAGCGGTTGAAAAGATCCTCGTCTTTTGCGAACAGGAAGGCGAGGCCGCCGTCATCCATTTCCTGCCTGATTTTGACAGGCGCGGAAAAGCCGCGAAAGAGCGAGCTTTGCGGGCGGCTGGCAAGGCCGGAGAAGGTAATATCCTGGGTCTCTTCCGTCAGGCTGAAAACAGCTTCGGTCTCGCCCTTGAAGGGGCCATCGGGAAAGGCGATGGATTTTCCTTCATCATCCAGAAGGCCGAGCTTCAGGGGAATATGCAGAGGCTTGAAATCATCGCCTGCCTTGGTGTTTTTTTGCGTGAAAGAAAGACTGTAAGTATTTCTTTTTTCGTCAAAACTCTCGCTCACTGTAATCTCGGGAGTGCCGGGGGTAATATACCAGCGCCGGAACTGGGTGAGATTAACGCCGGAGCCGTCTTCAAGCGCCGAGACAAATTCCTCCGTGGTGACGGCCTGTCCGTCATGCCTCTCGAAATAAAGGTCCATTCCCTTGCGGAACTTCTCTTCGCCGAGCAGGGTGTGGATCATGCGGATGACTTCCGCGCCCTTCTCATAAACGGTGGCGGTATAGAAGTTGTTGATCTCGACATAGCTTTGTGGCTGGATCGGATGGGCGAGGGGGCCGGCATCCTCCGGGAACTGGGCGGCCCGTAGGCGCTGGACATCGCCGATGCGCTGCACGGCGGCTGAGTTCATGTCGGCGGAGAACTGCTGATCGCGAAAGACCGTCAATCCTTCCTTCAATGTGAGCTGGAACCAGTCGCGGCAAGTGATGCGGTTGCCCGTCCAGTTATGGAAATACTCATGGGCGATGACACTCTCGATACCGTCGAAATCCGCATCTGTCGCGGTCTCGGGCGACGCCAGAACATATTTGGAGTTGAAGACGTTGAGGCCCTTGTTTTCCATTGCGCCCATGTTGAAATCGCTGACGGCGACGATCATGAAAATATCGAGATCATATTCCCGGCCATACTTCTCTTCGTCCCATTTCATCGCCTTCTTGAGGGAGAGCATGGCGTGTTCGCATTTATCTTCATTTCCTTTTTCAACGAAGATCTGCAGTTTGACATCCCGGCCGGACCGGGTTTTGAAGCTGTCCTCGACACAGGCGAGGTCGCCGGCGACAAGGGCGAAGAGATAGGCGGGTTTCGGATGCGGATCATGCCATGTCACCGATTGGCGCCCGTCATCCAGCGTTACCTTCTCCGTCAGGTTGCCGTTTGAGAGCATGACCGGATAGCGCGATCCATCACCGATGATTATGGTCGTATAGACAGCCATGACATCGGGTCGGTCGAGGAAATAGGTAATCCGCCGGAATCCCTGCGCCTCGCATTGGGTGCAGAAGTTTCCGCTCGATTTGTAAAGCCCCTCAAGCGCGGTGTTATCCTGCGGGCGGGTTTCCGTGACGATATCGAGGGTCAGCTCTTTCTGGCTTGGCGGCACGGGGAGGCTGAGCAGCTTGTCCGAAAGCTCATATTTATCGGGTGTGAGTGGCTTGTCATTCATCGCAACGGAGAGGAGCTTCAGATGCTCCCCGTTCAGAGTCAGCTTTTCCGCCTGTGCATTGTTTCTCTTGAGCGTCAGCCGGGAAGTAATGAGGGTTGTTTCTTCCCCCAGTTCAACGGTCAGATGAACCGTCTCGATCCGGAAATCGGGCTCTTTATAGTCTTTCAGGTGAATGGTTGCGGGCTGGGCTGTGGTCGTTGACAAGGGGCATACCTTTACTGAAGAAGGAACAATTCCTCTAAAGATAACCGGATTGTTGCCGCGATCAAGGCCTGCTGAAAATGAATATTTCTGCAAAAAAGCCCTAAATTGCAACGATAACGGGCGGAAATCGCAGTTACCTCTTGCCTTGCCGGGCATCATGCCTATAAATCAGGCGTTCGGAGACCGGGAAGCGAAGACCAGAAGCAGAAAAAGCTCTCCCGTTCACGAATATAGCATAGAAAACAACAACAGAATTTAAGGACATTGTCATGTTTAGAGGATCGATCACAGCGCTTGTCACTCCCTTCGATGGAGAGCGCGTGGATGAAAAATCGTTTCAATCCCTCTGTGACTGGCAAATAAAATCCGGAACGAAGGCGCTTGTCCCTGTCGGGACCACAGGCGAATCCCCGACCCTCAGCCATCCCGAGCATGACCGTGTGGTGGAGCTCTGTGTCGAAGTGGCGAAAGGCCGGGTGCCGGTCATGGCAGGCACAGGGTCGAACAATACGGTGGAGGCCATTCGGCTGTCCAAGCATGCGAAGGAGGCCGGGGCCGATGCGGTTCTGGTTGCCATGCCCTATTACAACAAGCCGACGCAGGAAGGCATGTATGTCCATTACAAGGCGATCAATGATGCCGTCGATATCCCGATCTATATCTATAATATTCCGGGCCGATCCATCGTTGATATGACGCCAGAGACCATGGGCCGTCTCGCCAAGCTTGAAAATATCGTTGGGGTCAAGGATGCAACCGGTGATGTCGGCCGTGCGGCTTTGCAGCGTCTGCATTGCGGGCATGATTTCAATCAGCTTTGCGGGGATGATCCCATCGCCCTTGGCTACAATGCGCAAGGCGGCAATGGCTGTATATCCGTGACATCGAATGTCGCGCCGGAAATGGTGTCCAAGATGCAGGAGGCCAGCCTTGCCGGTGATTATAAAACGGCTATCGAGATTCAGGACCGGCTGATCTGGCTGCATAAGGCATTGTTTGTTGAATCCAGCCCGGCACCGACTAAATATGCCTTATCACTCTTGGGTAAATGCAAGCCGGATGTCCGCATGCCGATCATTCCCGTCTTCAAGGAAGAATCCCGGCGGGAGATCAAGGAAGCTATGCGCTATGCGGGCCTGCTAAACTAAAGATCGGGACGGATAAGGTAATGGGCCGGAATATTGCGGAAAACCGGAAGGCCCGCTACAACTACTTCATTCATGAGGAGTTCGAGGCGGGCCTGATCCTGCTCGGCACGGAGGTGAAAAGCCTGCGGGCCGGTCGGGCGAACATTCAGGACGCCTATGCGTCTTTTGAAAACGATGGCCTGTATCTGATCAACGCCCATATCGCCGAATATGGTCATGGCAACCGCAATAACCATGAACCTCTGCGCCCGCGGCAGCTTCTGATGCATAAAAAGGAAATCAAGAAGATTGCCGGGCAGATACAGAAGGCCGGCAAGACCCTTGTGCCGCTGTCGATGTATTTCAATGACCGCGGTATCGTCAAAGTCAAGGTGGGGCTGGCGTCGGGCAAGAAGCAGCATGACAAGCGGGCGACAGAGCGCGAACGCGACTGGAACCGCGAAAAGCAGCGGCTGTTGAAAGATCACGCCTGAGACGTTAGCTCACGGCCTCCTGCGGTAGCGGGCTGATGAATTCCAGACCGAGGAAATTGTCCTTGGCCCAGACAACCCGGCTTTTCAGGCCATCCGAAAAGGCGCGGGATGACTGCAGGACGAGCGACGTTCCGGCGGGCAGCTTTCCCTGAAACCAGACCTTTGCGCCTGTCCGGCTGTAATCCACCAGGCTCACATTCATTCTGGAATCATTGGTGATAATGAATCCCGGCCAGTCTATTTTCTGACGCGGATGGCGGCGCTTGTTCTGGGCCTCGTCCATGCGTTCGCGATACAGGGGAAATTCGCCGTCGTTCAGGCTGGCGAGCTGGCGCGGCCGATATTTCGGGTCCAGTTCCCGCCGTTGCAGGACGGATTCATGAAGCTTCTCTGGCTCCAGTCCCATTTCCGGCGGAAAATTCCGTATGGATTGCCCGACAGGACGGTTGAAGAGTTTCTTGAAGGGCAAGGGAACCCCAAGCAGCTTGCGCCGGTTCATGGCAATTTTTCCAAGAATATCAGGCGCTGATAATTCCTCCAGCCGCTCGGAATCGATGCTGAGCCCATGTTCTGCGGCGCGGTCCAGCATCCAGCGGAGGGCAATATCGGACAGGCGGCTGTCGCGGCGCCCACCGACGACATTTTCATGGGATCCGGGAAACCAAACCTGTTCGATAGCTTTTAATTCTTGCGAATGGACACCTGTCCAGAGGCCAGGCTTGAACCGGCTGCGGCGCTCATCAAGAGCGAGGGCCTGATAGGCAGCTTCGACGTTCGCGTTGACCTTATGGTCATGATACATCATCCAGCTTTGCGAGATGCGGTTCAGGCCGGGCAGCGGCAGACCGTGACTGCCAACGGTGTCCCAGCAGCCGAGAAACCGGATACGGACAGACCGGGCCGGGAGATGATCGGCGAGGCTTTTCGCACCCGGTGTCTCAAGGGCCTCTACCGGAATCTGACTGTATTCATAGGCTTCCGGCAAAAGGTTCAGCTTCTCCGGGGGAAGCAGTCCGACCTTGTCGATCAGATCCGCAAGGCGCCGGATGTTGAAGGCGCCGAGGCCTGCGCCAAACATAAAAATCTCGTCCTTATCATCACGGTAGTTCTCTGACAGGAAAGAATAACACTCGAATATCTCCGTTCTCATGCCGAGACCGAAAGTGCGTTGCATCAAACGCCGGTAAAGGGACGGTTTCGCCGCAATATCATGCTGGTAGCGGAGCTGGGCCAGACCATTTGAATCCTGCTCGCCGATACAATGATAGGCGAGCGTGGCGTTTCCTGGAACGCGTCTGTTCTTGCTTCTGAACTGCGGGGCAATCCAGCTGCCGTCACTCAGGACCACAAGTCTTCGGGTCATAACTTCCCCCTCTTCAATTCTGGCTATTATAGTAAGCCGAGTACAGAAGACATCAACGAAACTGAAATTTTATACGAAACAAGGGACTTTTTTGATCTGTTGGGAGCATTCTTAGCAAGAGCACCAAAATTATTGTAGCGCCTTTAGGTCGCGCCGTCTTATGAAAAATTCGTAATAATTTTTGGAATTTGTCAGGTCAATATGATTATGAGGGCTTTTTACTTGTTCTAAAGGCCTTTCTGAGAGATTTATAACATCCTTTGCGAGAAATTAACTGATCTGTTTCACATTAAAGTAAATGAGGTGAATAGCGGATGACTTTTATTCGAGGCGTAAAAATACTTCTGGTGCTTACTTTTTTAGCGGGGTTGTCTGCTTGCGCGGTAGATCGCAGCACAGTCTCCGTTGATCCGCTGGAGAGTATCGCAAATCCCGTAAATGGAGTGGATGTCAAGCTGGTATCCGTTACTGATAACCGACTGTTCGAGTTCAGACCGGCAACGCCCGATATTCCCTCTCTTTCAGAAGATGAGATTAACAATGATTCCATAAAAGCACGAGCCTTTGCCAGAAAGCGAAATTCATACGGCAAGGCCTTGGGTGATGTGGTTCTGCCGGAAAATCAGACCGTTGCCGGAATCATGAAGCCCGCTCTTGAAAATGCGTTTCGTGCTGCGGGATACCGGGTTCTTGAGCCCGGCGACCCCGCATTTGACAATGCTATGCCGATAGATGTGAAGGTCCTGCAGTTCTGGTCGTGGATTGATTGGGGATTCTGGGAGCTGGGGCTTCATAACAAGGCGGAAGTATCGATATCGTCTTCAGAAGGGCCGTTGGCAGAAGGATTGACTGTTTTTAATGAAACAGTCGGAAAACACGCAGCTGTTTTTGACAGCGACTGGCAAAAGAGTGCGGTCACTGGAATTAGGGAGTTGACAGTGAAAGTAACTGGGGAGCTGAAGAGCAAGCAATAAAGGGTAATGCCGGGGATAGCCGTGGTTCAGGCGATTTCCTCGGCATCCTCATAGGAGTCGAACTCCCCGGGATAGTCGTCGAAATCCTCGTCGCTTTTCTGACTGACAGCACGTCCGACCTTATTTTCCATGTCCTTGAGCTCAATGAAGAAATCGGCCTGCCGGCGGAGTTCGTCGGCAATCATGGGGGGCTGGGATTTTACTGTGCTGACGACCGTTACACGCACACCCTGACGCTGGATAGATTCAACGAGGCGGCGGAAATCACCATCGCCGGAGAACAGCACCGCATGATCGATATGTTTTGCGAGTTCCATCATGTCGATAGCAAGCTCGATATCCATATTGCCTTTGTATTTCCGCCGTCCGGTTGAGTCGGTAAACTCCTTGGTCGGTTTCGTGACCATCGTATAACCGTTATAGTCGAGCCAGTCGACGAGCGGGCGGATCGGGGAATATTCCTGATCTTCGATGAGAGCGGTGTAATAGAATGCCCGGACAAGTCTTCCTTGCGAGGCGAATTCGCTCAACAGTCTTTTGTAATCGATGTCAAAACCAAGGGCCCTTGCGGCAGCGTATAAATTTGAGCCATCAATGAATAAAGCTATACGTTCCTCGGAGTAAAAAGGCATTACCGTTTCCGCATTCAATATTACAAATAATTATTTAGTTTGTTTGCTTTCGCTCCCTAATTATCAATCAATAGCAAAATAATTTACACTTCTCTAGACAAGAATTGCATGCGGTCTCTGTGAATATGTTAGAAAAGTGGAGAAATCGGGGATTTTTAGTGTTTTTCGGAAAGTTTTATAAGTGATATTGATTGCATTAGGGGCAAATATGCCACATCCGGAACATGGTGATCCGGTGAATACACTGGCGGCGGCGGTGCGTGACATTGTGAATACCGTCTCCCTTACGGGACAATCAAGCTGGTACCGGACCGCACCGGTGCCGGCATCCGACCAGACCTGGTTTGCCAATGCGGTCATCTCGGTGGAGACGGATATGCAGCCCGATGACCTGCTGGCGACATTACACGGAATTGAGGAAGATTTCGGACGGGTCCGCCGCCAGAAATGGGAGGCCCGCGTGCTCGATCTCGACCTGCTCGTCTTTCATGATCTGGTGACGGAAAACAGGGAACAGGGGGCGGGGATTGTCCTTCCGCATCCGCAGATGCAGGAACGCGCCTTTGTGCTGGCGCCAATCGCGGAAATTGCCCCTGAATGGCGTCATCCCGTCAGCAATTTGACTGCGCAGGAATTGCTTTCCCGGCTGCCATCAGAACAGGCTTTTGATACTATCGACACGGAGGATATACCCACTTGATGCCGAAATGCGACGCGACGCCGGAAAAGTGCCCCTTTTCAAGGACTTTTTATGTTACTTTGACTTGCTATCCGTTGCGCAAACTTATATGTAATACTCTAAATCACAGACAATTGGAGTTATTTTAAATGGCACGCGTCACCGTTGAAGATTGCGTTGAAAGAGTTCCTAACCGTTTCGAGATTGTTTTGCTCGCCGCCCGGCGGTCACGGGAAATCGCTGCCGGTTCCATGTTGACCGTGGATCGCGACAACGACAAGAACCCCGTTGTTTCCCTGCGTGAGATTGGCGACGGCACGATCGAGCTGGATGAACTCAAGAACAATCTTGTGCATTCACTACAACGCCGTGTCGAGGTTGATGAGCCTGAAGAGGACAATATGGCCGCCCTGATGAGCGCCAGCAACGAATGGGCCGGTGTCATCCAGGAAAACACAGAGGTTGAGACTTTTTCCGCCGATGAAATCGGCGTCACTGAAGCAACGGATACTGCGGCAGAAGAAACCGATGCCGATGACCCGTTCGCCGACAATTGACCGGAACGGATGTAAAACCCGGCATTTGAGCCCCATATCACATAGGGAAATGCCGGGAGCGGCGAGTTTGAGTTTCAGTGCCTGTATTTGTTTCTACCCGGATTTATCATTTCAGCGGGAGGGGATTGGTGGCCGCCGGTCCTGTAATTGCTGATGCTGCGCCAGGTTGAACTTGTTGATCGTGTTCTAAGCTATGACCCTCAGGCTGACGAGGATCTCCTAAACCGGGCCTATATCTTTACGATCAAGGCCCATGGTAGCCAGGTGCGCGCCTCCGGTGACCCTTACTTTTCCCACCCTATTGAAGTCGCCGGTATCCTGACCGAGCTCAAACTGGATACGGCGACGATCGTGACGGCGCTCCTCCATGACACGATTGAGGATACCGTCGCCACCAAAGAGCAGATAGAAGAGATATTCGGGAGCGAGATCGCGGCACTTGTCGACGGGGTCACTAAGCTCTCACAGATCGAACTGCAATCGGACAGGACCAAGCAGGGGGAGAATTTCCGCAAGCTGCTGTTGGCGATGTCAAACGATATCCGCGTGCTGCTCGTCAAGCTGGCCGACCGGCTGCATAACATGCGCACGCTTCATTTCATAAAAAACCCGGAGAAACGCAAACGCATCGCCACGGAGACGATGGAGATTTATGCGCCGCTGGCCGAGCGTATCGGAATGCAGGGCTTTCGTGACGATCTGGAGGATCTTGCCTTTATCGAATTGAACAATGAAGCCCGCAATTCGATCAAGCGCCGACTGGAATATCTGCGCGCGGAAGGGGAGGACCTGGTCGAACGGATTGTCGAGCAGTTGCGGAAAGATGCGTCCGAAGCCGGAATTGAGGCCGAAATATACGGACGGGAGAAGCGTTTCTATTCAATCTGGCGCAAGATGGAGAAGAACAACGTCTCTTTCGAGCAACTCGCAGACATTATCGCCTTCCGCGTCATCGTCGATTCAGTGGAAGAATGCTATCACGCCCTCGGCGTTCTGCATGCGAAATACTCTATGGTGCCGGGGCGGTTCAAGGATTATATCTCGATCCCGAAACGGAACAATTACCGCTCCATTCACACGACGATCATCGGCCCCGAAAAGCAGCGTATCGAGGTTCAGATCCGCACCAGGGAAATGCACCAGACAAATGAATATGGTGTTGCTGCCCATTGGCAGTACAAGGAAAATCTCGAAAATGTGAAAGAGGGCGAGCAGTATCGCTGGCTTCGCGAACTGCTCGAAATCCTTGAAAATACGGTCGATCCGGATGAGTTTCTGGAACATACGAAACTCAGCATGTTTCAGGATCAGGTGTTCTGCTTCACGCCCAAGGGTGACCTGATTTCCCTGCCGCAGGGTAGCAGCCCCGTTGATTTTGCCTATGCCGTCCATACGGATGTCGGCAACACCTGCGTTGGCGCCAAGATAAATAGTCGGCTGGTGCCGCTCCGCACGCCGCTTCGCAACGGCGATCAGGTGGAAATACTCCGTTCGAAAAACCAGACGCCGTCGCCGACCTGGGAGAGTTTCGTTGTCAGCGGCAAGGCGCGGTCGGCCATTCGCCGCTTCACCCGTTTGAAACAACGCGGTCAGTATATCGAGCTTGGCAGGGCGATTGCCGAGAAAGCCTTTCGGGTTGAGGGAAAGCAGTTTGCTGAAAAAGCGTTACAGACAGCTGTTAAAGTCTGGAATCAGGAAAATATCGACGATGTCTATTCCATGCTGGGAGACGGCACCCGCACCGGACGGCAGTTAATCGAGGTTATTTTCCCCGGCGAAAAGCGCCAGGCCGAGGCCGAAAATGTTGTCTCGCTGAAAAGGGCGAAGTCGAAATCCGATAACAGGAGTTCGCATGCCGTACCGATTCGCGGGCTCATTCCCGGCATGGCCATGCATCTTGCCGGATGCTGCCATCCGCTGCCCGGGGATCGGATTGTGGGGATCGTCAGCACCGGGCGCGGGGTGACAATCCATACCATTGACTGTGACACACTTGAACAGTTTGCCGAGGTTCCTGAACGCTGGCTTGATGTCTCGTGGGATGAGGATAATCAGCAGGCGGCCCACCCCGTGGGCCGGGTCTCCATCATCATGGCAAATGAACCGGGCGCGCTGTCAGGTGTCACCTCGACTATTGCCTCCAATAACGGCAATATAAATAATCTGGCTATCGTCAATCGCAGTCAGGATTTTTTCGAGATGCTGATCGATATTCAGGTAAAGGATGTCCGGCACTTGACGAATATAATTGCAGCGCTGCGGGCCGATCCAGTCATCAGTTCCGTTGAAAGATCGGCAGGCTAAACAGGCGGGTTTTGAGAGAAAGGGTAAGTATGACAGAGGAAGAAATCCTGGCCCATTACCGGGAGACAAACGCATTGCTGGAAGGGCATTTTTTATTAAGTTCTGGATTGCACTCTGACCGTTATCTCCAATCGGCCAAAGTTTTGATGTATCCGGATCGTGCCGCTGCGCTCTGCCGGGCGCTTGCCGACAAGGTGAAGGCCACCCTTGGCGAGAATGCCGTTGATATTGTCGTTGGCCCGGCGATGGGCGGTGTCATTGTCGGATATGAACTGGCGCGTCAGCTCGGGGTGCCGGGCATCTTTACGGAACGTGAAAACGGAGTGTTTACATTCCGGCGCGGATTCTCTCTGAAACCGGGCGCGCGCGTCATCATGTCGGAGGATATTGTTACAACCGGAAAGTCCAGCCGGGAATGCATTGATACGATCCGGGCGGCCGGTGGCGATGTTGTTTGTGCAACCTGCCTGATTGACCGGTCCAACGGTGAGGCGGATGTTGGTGTGCCCCTGATCTCGCTGATGGAACTGGAGGTTAATGTCTATGAACCGGACAAGCTGCCACCTGAACTTGCCGGTACAGAGGCCATCAAACCCGGAAGCCGTAACCTGAAGTGATCCTTTCTTAAGTGAAGTGCCGCCGGAATGTTTCGTCGTCGAAAAAAAGCAACAAGAATAAACCAGCTGTCGGAATTTTTCTGGCCGACCGCCGGGTTTCGGCGATCGTCAAAATATGTTGGATACCGTCTTGCGCGGCTGAAAGGCTCTCCCTATAGCCTGGCGGCCGGTTTTGCCTTTGGCGCGGCGGTTTCCTTTACGCCATTGATTGGATTCCATTTCGTTTTGGCTGCTTTGTTCGCCTGGATGTTCCGGGCGAGTATATTGGCATCCGCCCTCGGAACGGCGGTCGGCAATCCATGGACCTTCCCGTTTATCTGGACGATGCTTTATAAGGTCGGGCGTTTGATGCTGGGCGACGATCCGCATCACAAAGCCTTTCCGGATGCCAGCCTGACCACCTTCTTCGAAGGGCTGTGGGCGGGTAACTGGAGCAATGTGTCCCATATCTTTTTCGAGGTTATTCACCCGATGTTGCTCGCCAGCCTGCCGATCTCCATCCTTGTCTGGATCATTTTTTTCTACCCATTGCGGGCATTGATCCGTAGATTCCAGGAGAAAAGGGCACAATTGATCCTCAAGGCAATGGAGCGCAAGTCAAACCGGGGGTTCAAACGCGGGAAGAAAATCGGAGTCATAGAAAAATGAAAAAGCTGAGACTGGGTGTCAATATCGACCATGTAGCAACCATCCGCAATGCGCGTGGCGGGGTCCATCCGGATCCGCTACGTGCCGCACGGATCGCCGAGGCGGCGGGGGCGGACGGCATTACGGCCCATTTGCGTGAAGACCGCCGCCATATAAGTGATGGCGATATCACCCGCCTCGCCCGGGAACTCACCATTCCGCTCAATTTCGAGATGGCGGCAACGGAAGAAATGCTCGCGATTGCGCTTGACCACAAACCGCATGCGAGCTGTCTCGTCCCGGAAAAACGCGAGGAGCGCACGACGGAAGGCGGTCTTGATGTCGCCGGAGGCCATAATATGCTGAAGCATTATGTCGATAGCCTGAAGAATGCGGGCATCCGGGTGTCACTGTTTATCGAAGCGGACCCGTTCCAGCTTGAAGCGGCAAAGAAAATCGGCGCGGATATCGTTGAAATTCACACCGGTGCCTATTGCGATGCGGAGGATCCGGCGAAACGGCAAAGTGAGTTTGATCGAATACAGAAGGCGGCGGCCATGGCGGAGGATCTCGGCCTTGAATGCCATGCCGGCCATGGCCTGACTTTCGGCACCGTCGGTCCCATTGCGGCGATCCCGACGATTGTCGAACTCAATATTGGCCATTTTCTGATTGGCGAAGCGATTTTTACCGGACTGGAAACAGCCATCGGCAAGATGCGGCGGTTGATGGATGAAGCCCGTCAGGCGGTGGCGTAGGGCAGCAAAGGGCAGAGCATGTCTCGTATTATCGGCATTGGTAACGATATCATCGATATCCGGCGCATCGAAAAAACCCTGGATCGTTTCGGGGAGCGGTTTGTCAAGCGTATCTATACGGAAATCGAGATTGCGAAATCGGAGCGGCGGCTGAACCGTGTTGAATCCTACGCCAAGAGATATGCGGCAAAGGAAGCCTGTTCCAAGGCGCTGGGTACAGGGTTTCGCCGGGGCGTGTTCTGGAAGGACATGGGCGTGGTCAACCTGCCGTCCGGAAAACCGACGATCGCGCTGACGGGCGGGGCACTGGCGCAGCTTGAACGAATAACGCCGCCGGGCATGCGGACGGAAATTCATCTGACCATTACGGATGAGCCACCGCAGGCGCAGGCGATCGTCCTGATTACGGCCATCCCGGAAGATGATTAGGAAGTTACAGGCATATGACCGGGAAAACATTTGCCTGACGGGCGCGTTCGTGCAATTGAATGTCTATTGTTTTTAAATATATTTTTGGAAGAGTTTTATGAAGGAAGAAGCGGTGAAAGCGAAAGCCAAGGGCGGAGTGGGGGAGACAATCCGCACAATAATCTATGCTGTGCTGATTGCCGTCGTGATCCGGACATTTGCTTATGAGCCGTTCAAGATTCCGTCTGAGTCAATGCTGCCGACCCTGATGATTGGCGATTACCTGTTTGTCTCCAAATATTCCTACGGTTACAGCCGCCATTCCTTTCCCTTCAGCCTGGCGCCCATATCTGGGCGCGTGTTCGGTGATCTGCCCGAGCGTGGGGACGTAGCCGTCTTCAAGAAGCCAATCGGCGAGTCTGTCGACTATATCAAGCGCATTGTCGGTTTGCCGGGCGACAGGATGCAGATGATCAACGGGGTGCTCAATATCAATGGCACGCCGGTCAAGCGCGAACGAGTCGAGGATTTTGTCGACAGGGACCGTTTCGGGAATGCGCGGCGCATTGCGCAATATCGCGAGACGCTGCCGAATGGACGAAGCTACCTGACTCTCGATGAAGAGGTGCAGGGGATCATGGACAATACGGACGTCTATACGGTGCCTGAAGGACATGTTTTTGCCATGGGGGATAACCGTGACAATTCTACGGATAGCCGTTTTCTGAGTCATGTAGGCTATGTTCCGGTGGAAAATCTGGTGGGCCGGGCCGAGGTTATTTTCATGTCGCTTGACGGCTCTGCCGAATGGTACGAAATCTGGAAATATCCAACCGCCATTCGTTGGAACCGGATTTTTGATTCATTAAGCTGATGACCGCACCATCAAAAAACCTTGAGGACCTGCCGGATCTCATCGGGCATGAATTCAAGGACCTTTCACTATTGACGGCCGCAGTGACCCATTCGTCCCTGATCAAGGGCAAGGGACGCAAAGTGGCACAGGAGGACTATGATCGCCTGGAATTTCTCGGCGATCGGGTTCTCGGCCTTATCATCAGTGAGGAACTTTTTCGCCGGTTTGAAGAGGCGGAGGCAGGGCAGTTGTCGCGGCGCTACAATGCCCAGGTCCGGCGCGAGACCTTGGCCGAGATTGGCGCGGAAATGGGCCTTCAGGAATATATTCGCATGGCTGCGGATCTGGCGGCGGCAGGGGGGCGCGACAATCCGGCCATTCTATCGGACGTGATGGAAGCGGTGATCGCGGCCATTTATCTGGATGGTGGTATCAAGGCCGCCAAGAAGTTTATCAAGTCAAAATGGTGGCCGCGGTTCGATCACAAGGATGCCTCCCGAAAAGATGCAAAGTCCGCACTTCAGGAATGGCTGGCCAAGATCGGCAGGCCGTTGCCCGTCTATTCGGTGATTGAGGAGACGGGCCCCGATCATGACCGCTATTTCAAGGTCAAGGTGGAAGTTTTCGATTGTGCCCCGGCGACCGGCTCAGGGTCGTCAAAACGCGCGGCAGAGCAAAAAGCGGCTGCGAAATTGCTGAAGGAACTGCAGGTTGGCTGAACAAGAGACGGAAATATCTCCAACACGCTGTGGCTATGTCGCCCTGGTCGGGGCACCCAATGCCGGTAAATCGACGTTGCTCAATCAGCTTGTCGGCGCGAAAATCGCAATCGTTACGCCGAAAGTGCAGACGACCCGCGCCCGCGTCACCGCCATTGCCATCGAAGGCGACAGCCAGATTATCTTTGTCGACACGCCCGGCATTTTCAAACCGTCGCGCCGGCTGGAGAAAGCCATGGTCGATGCCGCCTGGAGCGGGGCGGAGGATGCGGACCGTATTGTTCTCATTATTGATGCCGTGAAAGGTATTACGGCGGATGTGGAGCGGATTATAGCCGGGCTTGAGAAAAACCACCGCCGCGCCCATGTGATCCTCAACAAGGTGGATATCGTCAAACGCGACAGTCTGCTAGGCCTTGCGCAAGCTCTTTCGGAGCGAGGTATATTTGACGAGATATATATGATCTCTGCGCTTACCGGTGATGGGGTCAATGATCTTCGCACAGCGCTTGCGAGAGAAATGCCGGAAGGACCGTGGTTGTACCCCGAAGACCAGCTCGCGCTCGCGCCCATGCGGCAACTGGCGGCCGAGGTGACACGCGAGAAGCTGTTCATGCGGCTTAATCAGGAACTGCCCTATTCGCTCACCGTCGAGACGGAAAGCTGGGAAGAGCGCAAAGACGGATCGGTAAAGATCCAGCAGGTGGTTTATGTCTCGCGCGCCAACCACAAGCCGATTGTCCTTGGCAAGGGCGGCCAGACGATCAAGAAGGTTGGAGAGCTTGCCCGTGCGGATCTGGAGGAGAGTCTCGGATGTCGCGTCCATCTGTTCCTGTTTGTAAAGGTTCGGGAAAAATGGCTGGATGATCCGGAACGTTACCGCGAAATGGGCCTGGATTTCCCGAAAGACAGTGCCTGAGCACTGTTCTCAACCCCTTTTTCTTGCCGGATTTAATGACGAAAACCGCTGTTTTTTGCGGTTTTGTGTTCTTCCGGCCCTAAAGGATTGACAAACATAGTTAAAAAAATAATCGGTGAAACAAAAAATTAACTAAATCCCTTCCATCATATCCCCAACAAAGGAAGTTTTTCCTTTTTCTGAATGTTTTTTATTTGGGTAGTCGATTGTATTTTGGGGAATGGAATGATGGCTGAGCTCGATATGAAATATGTCAATAAGTATCTGCAAAGTGCGGATGAAGGTGTTGCCGATGATCAGTTCAGGGCAGGCCTGCTGTTTTCAACCGGAGACGGGGTTTCACAGGATCTGGTGACAGCACATAAGTGGTTCAATCTTGCGGCAATGAACGGTATTGAGGAAGCGCGGGAGAACCGGGCGGAGATTTCTCTCGATATGTCCGCACAGGAAATTGCCAAAGCCCAGAAAATGGCGCGCGAGTGGATCATGGGCCGATAGGCGCCGTGATCTGATTTTACGAAAAAAATTGCAACTAAACCCTTTGACAGGGAACCAAAATCTGCCATATTGCCGCCTCCGGTGAGCTGGCCGAGTGGCTGAAGGCGCTCCCCTGCTAAGGGAGTATGGGGTTTATAGCTCCATCGAGGGTTCGAATCCCTCGCTCACCGCCACCCACCCCTGAAAATTCGTCTCCGTTCCTGCCTGGCGTCGTAACCGCCCGTAACAGGGCTATATTTCGCCGCCAATCCCTTTCCTGGCATCGTCTCCGGACCGTCAGATGAGGGTTATCCGATGCCTAGTTGCCCGCCAGTCTCCGGCCGTCTGATGGTAGGGTGAGTTTTACGATAACAGGCAGTTAACAGGGAATTTTTGATAAAAACGGCCGTTAACAGGGTAAAAATGGTGGTCGTTCGCGCAAGATAGAATATTTTCTTACGTAATATCAGCGAGTTACGGACGAAATTTGCCACTTTCCTGTTATTGGCCATAACAGGGTGATTTAGCCTGATAACAGGGCCTGTTATTGCAATTAACAGGGAGTTTTAAGCCTGTTAACAGATGGATTAGGAAATTCCCGTGCGGCGCTTAATCTGACCTCAATTCGTGCTTTCAATCCCATATTTAAGCCTCTGATCGGACCAGAGCAACGGGATCTCGTTCTTCATCAATATAGCCAGTGTCAGATGATCCGGCTGATGCCCTTCGAGAATGATTTTCTGGATATCAGGCGCCAGAAAAGCAAGACGCACCAGGTTGCGCCGCCAGGGGGAGGTGGGGGCTGCCTGAAGGGTTGGTCCTCGTCTTGAATTTTGGTCAAGCATGGCATGCGCGTTGCGCAGGGCTTTGATCAGGGAGGTATCCGGCTGCGGCGTGTTTCTGTCTCCGGCAAGAATGTCGGTCCTGCCGGCCCGCGTTTGTATCCGCCAGGGCAGGGTCAACCGCAGCTGGTCTGATTGCGCGAGGTCGGGGACAGCCTGTTCCCCGATATGAAGGTTTTCTCGGAACTTGCCAATATGCTCGAGTGGCAGACAAAGATCGACATGCTTTGCATGGATCTCGATGCGATTTACAAGTTCAAGCGGGTCCTCCTGCAAGTTGGGGAGAAGACGGGTCATCGCTTTCAGTAGCCGGGCTTCTAACGTGCTGGCGGAAACACGTCGCGGCGTATTATCTTGTTGATCACTCTTTACCCCGCGCTGCAAGGAGGCGGACACATAATAGCGATACAGCTTGCCACGACGCCCATAGGCAAAGGTCGGAGACATCGGTTGCCCGTCTGTATCGAAAAGACGCCCCGCGAGCGGCGAGTTGGCAACACTCTTTCCGGTCGCCTTGCGACGCCTGCTGTTCTCATCCAGCTGTGCCTGAACCGCCTTGAACAGCTCTGTATCGATAATGGCCTCATGCAGTCCGGGATGGGATTGATCCTTGTTGGGAACCTCTCCGAGATAGACACGGCTCCGCAACAGATGATACAGCGCCCCACGGCTAAAGGGCTGGCCTCCGATGGTTCTTCCTTTCAGCGTTGTCCGGGTCTTTGATCGAATACCCTTTTCTTTTAGGTCTCTTACCAGGGCGTGAACGGATTTGAGCTCAAGATATCTTGTGAAAATCATGCGGATTGTCTCAGCCTCGGCTTTGTTTATCCGCAAAGTATAGGAGCCGGCTTCCGGCAGATCATAGCCGAGCGGTGGGCTACCCCCCATCCACATGCCCTTCTTCTTGGAGGCGGCAATCTTGTCGCGGATCCGTTCGCCGGTGACCTCCCGTTCAAACTGGGCAAAGGAGAAAAGCACATTGAGTGTCAGCCGCCCCATGCTGGAAGTGGTATTGAAGGATTGTGTGACACTCACGAAACTGACGTCATGCTGTTCGAACAGCTCCACCATGCGGGCAAAATCCGCAAGCGAGCGGGTCAGCCGATCAATCTTGTAGACCACCACGATGTCGATTTTTTCTAATGAGATATCGCTGAGCAGTTGTTTTAGGCCGGGCCGTTCCATGCTGCCACCGGAATAACCGCCATCGTCATAGCGACCGGGAAGGGCCCGCCAGCCTTCGCTGGCCTGACTCTTGATATAGGCCTCACAGGCCTCATACTGGGCATCGAGACTGTTGAAGCTTTGTTCAAGCCCTTCCTCGGAGCTCTTGCGCGTATAGATCGCGCAGCGTTTTAAAGGCGGCTTCATTGTTCCGCCTCGCGCAATCCGAAGAAACGCGGCCCGTTCCAGCGGGTGCCGGTCGCTGCGCGGGCAATGGAGGAAAGGCTGGGATATGTCTTCCCCTCCCAGAGAAAGCCATCGCCCCTGACAACGACCTCGATCCGCCGGCCCTGCCAGTCCCGCCGCAGGATGGCCCCGTCACCCAGGGCACGACCTTCGGGGGCAATAGCCCCGCGCCGGGAGAGCAGGCGTCGTGTCCCGGGTGAGAGCCCACCCTGAGCCTCCGCCTGCAGGCGCCAGGCCAGCATCAGGCGCAACAGCTCTTCGGAGCGTAACTTCGGCGGTGGTCCGAAACGGGCGGCCCAGAGATTACGCAGATCACGTAATCCAAACGCCTCCAATGACCTGACATCTGCCTCAAGACTGGAAGCGCTTTTCATTGCGGATCTCCGATCCGGTAGCGGCGGACGCCGTCGATCTTCTCCGACGTAATCACATGGCCCTTCTTCTTCAATGAGCCGGCAATTGCGCCCCGTACGGAATGCGCCTGCCAGCCGGTGAGCTTGCAGAGCTCCTCGAGAGAAGTACCATTCTTCTGACGAAGAAGAGTGATCATCCGGTCAAGTTTGGAAGGTTTGGCGGTTGCGGCTTTGCGAGATGGCGCATTGGTTGCTTTGCCCTGCTTGCTGCCAGATGATTTGGGCGTTTGGGATGCCATAAGTTTATCCTCCTGTTATCGAGCGGAACCATTCCGTCCCTACCGACAACAGCCCGGCAAACAGGCACAGCGACAGTGACGCTCCTTTCTGCAGAGAAGTCCAGTCTTTCTCCCCGGTTGAGGGCTATAAAGGTTGGCATTGGTTGGATTCTTCTCTAGCTTGGATGTATTTACCGCGAATAACTTATTGGAATAGTGGTATGAGCAAAGAGCCAACGCCTGAAAACCCGTTGAGCGTGACCTATCGCCCGGTAAGCGATCTGGTGCCGGATCCCCGGAATGCGCGCACCCATTCGAAAAAGCAGATCGGGCAGATCAGAGCCTCAATCGAGGAGTTCGGTTTTACCAACCCGATCCTGGCCGATCCGGAAGGCAACCTGATTGCCGGGCACGGGCGGCTGCTGGCGGCAAAGGCGATGGGCCTGAATGAAGTGCCGGTCATTACACTCGAAGGGCTTACGGAGATCCAGAAGCGGGCCCTTCGCCTCGCGGATAACAAGATCGCGCTTAATGCCGGATGGGATATGGAAATCCTGAAGCTGGAACTCTCTGACCTCGCCACGCTTGATGTCGATATGGATGTGACCCTGACCGGCTTCTCGACCGGTGAGATCGATGTGATCCTGGAGGGGCAGGCGGATCCTGACGATGAGGTCATTCCGACTGTCCCGGAAACCCCAAGAACCAAATTGGGGGATATCTGGATACTCGGCGATCACCGCATTGGCTGCGGCGATGGCCGTGACCTCGCTTTTTTACAGAAGGTCGTTGGTGCAAATACACAAATCGATGCAGCCTTCCTGGATCCACCTTACAATGTCAAGATCAGCGGACATGCCAATACCGGCGACCGGCATCGGGAGTTCGCCATGGCATCGGGCGAGATGAGTGAAACCGAATTCCGGACCTTCCTCAAAGAAACGCTGGGTGCCTGCGCCGCTGTCTCCCGCGACGGGGCCGTTCACTTTGTCTGTATGGACTGGCGGCATATGGAGGATGTGACCGCTGTTGCCCATGATATCTATGGCGCCTTCCTCAATCTCTGTATCTGGAACAAGTCCAATGCGGGCATGGGCTCGCTGTACCGGTCCAAACATGAACTGGTGTTTGTCTATCGGGTCGGGGAGGCGGCGCATCTTAACATGGTCGAGCTTGGCAAGCATGGCCGCAACCGGACCAATGTCTGGGATTATGCCTCGGTCAATTCCTTCCGCGGCAGCCGACGGGAGGATCTTGCGCTGCATCCCACCGTCAAGCCGACGGGGATGGTCGCAGATGCCATTAAAGACGTTACCAAACACGGTGATCTTGTCCTTGATATCTTTCTGGGCTCGGGCACGACCGCTGATAGCGGCCGAACGGGCAGGGCGCCGCTTCCGCGGTGTCGAGATTGATCCGGCCTATGTCGATGTCGCCATCGAGCGATGGTCCAGCCTGACCGGCAAGGAGCCGCGCCTTGAAGAAAGAGAGGGTCTATGACGGATAAACCGACAAGAGGCAACCCTCCTGTCTCGGGGCGGTTCCGGAAAGGCCAGAGCGGTAATCTCAAGGGTCGCCCGAAATCAAAGGCGGCGACCCCGACAACTTCTGCCATTGAAGTGATCCTGGATAAGAGGTTGACAGTCAATCGCGACGGAAAGCCGCGGGAAATATCCGTCGAAGAGGCATTGCAGCAACATACGCTACAGCAGGCATTGGAGGGGAACCGCTCGGCGCAGCGTGAGGTGCTGAAATGGATTGCAAAACGGGACAGGTATCTCATGGCGGAGAACCAACGGAAGGTGCCGCAGGCGGTGACGGTTCGCTACTCCCATTGTCCCGACAATGCGAATGAAGCGCTTCTGTTGCTAAGGGTTGCCGCGCCCAATCCGAAGTATCAGGACAAAGATAATGCTATGGAACATCTGTTGCTGGAACCCTGGGCGGTACAGGCGGCGCTGAGCCGTCGCCGGGGGACTAAAAGGCTATCTGAAAAGGACATCTCTGAGATCCGGAGTAATACAGGAGATCCGGACAGTCTTCCCTGGCCAAAAGGAATAGAAGAATGATCAGTGACAGGGATAGCAGTGATGGCGGCACCGGGTATAAAAAACCGCCAGCCGCGACACGGTTCAGAAAAGGTCAGAGTGGCAATCCTAAGGGCCGCCCCAAGGGACGCCACAAGCAGGCTCCCTATGAGGCTGTGCTGGGCCAGATGGTGACCATCCGGGAGGAAGGGATCGAGCGGAAAGTCACAGCCGCAGAAGCTTTCCTGCTACAGCTTGCCAAGCGTGGGCTGGAGGGCGACCTCTCGGCTGCCCGGAAGACAATGACAGCGATTGAGGCAAGTAAAAGCGAAGAGATGGATGAGGCATTGCAGCTATCCGAACTCACCATTATCCGGTTCACGCCCGGTACTCTGAACAGAGCCCTTGAACTCTTGCGTATGGGCAAGACACTTGATCAATATCGGGAAACCGCCCGCATGGCGTTGGAGCCTTGGCTCGTCGAGGCGGCACTCGAGCGTCTTGGAGAGGATCGTCTTGAGCGTGAGGAGCAACGCATCGTTGTAAAATCAGTACGGACACCCTGGAAGGTAAACTGGCCAAACTGGTGGGAGGAGATGCCGTAGGTAAAAGGAGTTAACCAACAATAAGGAGGAGATATGTCTTCAAGCGCAATGGTAACGCTTCAACAGTCTCTCAGGGATGTTGATGAGATTATAAATGGGCATACTGCTTTGACAGGGGGAGGAAGAGGGAAACCGGCAAATCGTCAAGGTCAGGCAATTTCACGGAGCGGTGTTGTAGTTTTGTGCGCAGCCATGGAACAGTTTTTTTGAGGATATTTTTCGTGAAAGTGCAAGATTGGTCTATCCAACGGCTACAAACGATGAATTGCAACGTTTGTTTGGCGCGACGGCCGATAGATTAAATCACCCCTCACTCCACGCGGTAACGGTAATGTATTTCAGCATTGGAATGAATCATCCTTTTGATCAAATTCGGTGGCGGAAAATGCCAAATTCTGTTTTCACTACAAACTACAACAGATTTTTAGACACAAGGGGGCAGATTGCTCATGGTCGGCGTCCGACGGTCAGACTCCAAACTCTACGGTATTGGAAGAACATGGTTGAGAGATTGGCATCTTTCTTCGAGAATTTGGTGGCGGAACACGTTGAATTGCGTACGGGCCAAAGGCCAGCTTGGTAAAAAACCTTCCAGCTAAATCTTAGCCCATACCGCCCGGGGGCACTGTCAGAGGAAAATCGGGCTTTGGCCATATTTTAGTAATTCCATAAAATCCTGGAATGAAAAACAAGAACCCGTTTCGCTATTTCAAAACTTCACCTGAGATCATCCGCTTGGCGGTGATGATGTATGTCAGGTTTCCGCTTTCACTTCGCAATGTCGAAGACCTTCTTCATGAACGGGGCATCGATATTTGTCATGAAACGGTCCGCTATTGGTGGAATAGATTTGGCCCCCTGTTTGCGCGCGAGATCCGAAAGAAACGTATTTATCCCTCCCCAAATCATTCCAACTGGCGATGGCACCTGGACGAAGTATTTGTGAAGATCAATGGCGAGACATATTACCTGTGGCGTGCCGTCGACCACGAGGGGGAAGTGCTGGAATGCTTTGTTTCTAAGCGGCGCGATCGCAAGGCAGCCCATGTTTTTCTTAAGAAAATAATGAAACGCTACGGTCAACCTCAAGTGATTGTAACGGACAGATTGCGTTCTTATCGTGCCGCGATGAAGGTAATTGGAAATGAAGCATCGCAAGAAACAGGTCGTTGGAAGAACAATCGCTGTGAAAACTCACACCTCCCATTTCGACGAAGAGAGCAGACTATGCTGCAATTCAGGCGCTTGCAAAGTTTGCAGAAGTTCGTCTCAATCCACTCATCATTCCACAACCACTTCAACCATGAGCGTCACTTAACCAAGCTAAAAATATACAAGCTTCAAAGAACCATCGCACTTGCCGAGTGGCAGCAGCTTGGTGCTGCATAGTAGGGCCACCGTTATCCCATTTTGCGCCATACAGAGACGACGTCGCATTCGTCTGACAGCACCCGCTATTGGGGCCGCTTTTTGCTAATTGGTTCTGCATCTGAGACTGATGTCATTATCGCGGGATAAGATTTACCGTTTCGAATGACATTTATAAGATGATAGAGAGCTGCAACGGTCATCAGGGAAAAACCGGCCAAAACGGCTAGGTGGGGGATGTACATCGGGATATCCAAAATTATTGAGTGTTGCCCCATCGTGTACACACGCGTCACGAAACTATAGGAAATCCAGACGACAAGACCACAAATGTACGTTGTCACTACGGCAATGATTAAATCTAATGGGCGATCAAACATTTTTGGTACCAGACTACGGAGAATATCCATCTTCAGATGTTGATTACGCAGAGAAATAATACCGGCGCCAAGAAACACCATCCAAATATTAATATAGACCAGGAATTCTTCGACCCACCCAAAAGGGCTTAAAAAGACATAGCGCGCGACAACATTTGTAAAGTTTATCCCTACCGCAATAAACATTAGTAGTGCGCAGAAAAACCCTACGAAAATTTCAAGATGCTTCATCGTTTGTCCCGGATCCTTTCTTGGCAATGACAAGAGGACGGATCGGCTTCACCCCTTCAACATTGTGTTTTTGTATATTTTACTAAACACATTCTAACGCATTACGAACAGACTTACCCAAAAGAAATATCTTGGGGGCGCGCACCAAAATATTTCAGTACGAGTTTCCGGGGCTTCGAGTTATGCAATAGCGTCATGAATGCATCGCGATTTAGTCATAGGTTCGTCTGAAGCTAATTCTTCAGTTAAACGGATAATAATAATTTAGGTCGCGTCTGCCGAATTCATGAAGACTTTTTTAATGCTGGCTCACCTAACGAAGCCGCAGCGACGATGAAACAGGGAGTATGTCCTTAATGTGGGTTGTCACTATCAGTTCCTTTGCCTTTTTGTTTGCTGGTGGAACGATTTTCGTGTTCCTGCTCGGACTCTCGATATGGATCCTGTCCGGAAACAACATCCCTCTTGCTGTCGTACAGCAGGTTATTTTCGGCAGTATTGATAAATTCTCCCTGTTGGCCATTCCCTATTTCATATTTGCAGGCGAGCTTATGGCGCGCGGTTCTATGTCCACACGCATCATAGACTGGGTTTTGGCGATATTCGGAAAACACCACGGGTCTGTTCCGATGGCAACCGTGGGAGCAAGTACCATTTTCGGCGCAGTTAGTGGATCCTCTCCCGCCACAGTGGCAGCCGTCGGCAGAATGATGTATCCCATCCTCAAGGATAGCGGATATAGCACCCGATTTTCCAGCGGGCTTGTAACGGCAGCAGGGGGTATCGCGATTGTCATCCCGCCTTCAATCGCAATGATCCTGTATGCCGCCTCGGCGGAGCAGTCGATTGCCGACCTTTTTCTGGCGGGTGTGATCCCTGGAATTTTTCTGGCAATCCTGTTAGGAGGTTATTCCTATCTATATGCAGCCAGATTAGGCATCCGGGAGGGGCAATCGTTCAATTTTCGCCGTGTGATGACGACTTCTCGCCGGGGCTTTTGGGCATTGTTGATGCCAGCAATCGTTCTTGGCGGTATATATGCCGGCGTGTTTTCTCCCACTGAAGCCGCAGGTATAGCCTGCGTCTATGCATTGTTTATTTCTTTGTTTATATACCGGGACCTGTCTTTTGCTGAAGTTTGGCGCATTGCTATCGGCTCTGCGGCTTTGACGGGACAAATACTGCTATTGGTTTGCGCTGCGGGCGTCATCTCGTGGCTTGTAACAACACAGGGTATACCAGCTCATATCGCCTCAACCATCCAGGAACTCGGTTTATCGAAATGGTCGTACCTGCTGATAGTGAACGTGCTTCTGCTGATCGTTGGATGCGTTCTTGATCCGGTATCGGCCATCTTGGTTCTGACGCCGCTATTGGCGCCAATCGCCCAGAGTCTCGGCATTGATCTTGTTCATTTTGGTTTAATCATGACAGTCAATCTGAGTATCGGCATGTTTTCTCCCCCATTCGGGTTGAATATTTTTGTCGCCCAGGCATCGCTCGAGGTGCCTGCACATGAAATTTACAAGGGTGTAATGCCGTTGTTGGTCGTTTATGGGGTCGGCCTTGCGTTTATTACCCTGTTTCCATCTATGTCATTATTTTTGTTGAATATTTTCTAAAAAAGAAGAGGAGGAAAGAATGTTGCAATCAGTTATATTAAGGAGTGCGAAGAAGGGGTTAGCCGCCTTCGCACTTTCCACGATGGTTTTGGCCGGCTTTGGCAACATGGCCGTGGCTGAAACATACAAGATGAAGATCGGGTTCTTGACGATTAACGACCCAATTCATGCCGTTGCCAAACGATTTGCCGAAGAAATAGGCAAACGTAGTGACGGTCGCATTGAACCCGAAGTTTATCCCGCAGGTCAGCTAGGTTCTGCTGGTCGTCAGATTGAGGGTATGCAGTTTGGAACGCAGGAAGTATTTGTCACACCGCCTAACTATCTGGCCGGGTTGAACCCGGGTTTTCAGGTTTTGGACGCACCGGGAATCTTTAAAAGTGTGGAACAGGCGCATGCTGCTGTCACAACTCCTAACTTTCAGGAAATATATCTTAACCTGGCCAAACCCGCTGGTGTCGAAGTGGGGAACCTCTGGGTTTACGGTCCCACGGCCATTGCATCGGTGAAACCCATTAAGAACCTGAATGACCTTAAAGGACTGAAAGTCCGTGTTCTGGCTACCAAGCTGGAACAGGAACTGGCGGCAAAATTGGGCATGGTTGGTGTTTCCGTCGACTTTACGCAAGCGCTCTCCGCCATCCAGACGGGAACGGTAGACGCAGCACGGACCAGCATGGTGGTTATGGGCGGCATGAAGTTCTACGACACAACAAAACATGTCTTCAAAGACAAAACGGGCATGGTATTTGGGGTGGTTACCGTAAGTTCAGCTTGGCTAGATAAACTGCCTGAAGACCTTCGTACAATTGTAATGGAGGCCGCGCAGGATATTCAGGACGAGGCGACAGAAATTGGTATCGAGTATGCCAAGAAAGCAGATAAAGAGTGGGCGGCAGCTGGCGTGACGATAGTCGAACTGGACCCGGAAGCCCAACAAGAGTTGTTTGCCACCGTTTCGCCGATTGGGGATAAATATCTTTCAGAAAATGAGAAAACTGAACCTGTGTGGCAGGAATTGCAAAAAGCACTGCAACAGGTTAGCACCAACTAAACTGGCTTCTAGCCAAGATATATGACGCCGTTACGGAGTTATAATATCTGAGCATCGACTGGGGCCCGGGACCGATCCGATCGTGAAGTTGGATGCCGTAAGGCAGACAAAATCAAACGGTCGGATCCCGGGCTTCATTTTTCGGATGAATTTCTTTGAAGCAGTTCATTATGAATTTTCAATGGTGAATCAAGCGCAATTCAATAGAATACCATTCAAATTTATACGTTAAAAACATTAGAGACATGGGAGAAAGAATATAATGAGCTCCGATCAATCAGCCACTAAATCCTTCGCCGCAGTTGAAAAGGTCGAATTTCCGCGGACGAACGTCGGAAAAGGACCTGTGAAGGAAGCGAAGTTTCTGCGCAATACATGGTATGTCGCAATGTTCTCAAGTGACCTGGATGAGGGTCAACTTATGCATCGGACAATTCTGAATGAACCTATTTTGTTTTTCCGTAAGGAAGATGGAAATGTCGCGGCGATAATCGACCGTTGTTCACACCGAATGGCGCCACTTTCCATGGGTAAGCTGCTGCCGGGTGATCGTGTGCAATGCATCTATCACGGCCTGGAGTATGGCCCAGATGGTCATTGTGTAAAGAACCCGCATGGTAATTGCACGATCCCGAATGCATCACATATCAGGAGCTTCCCGGTGGTAGAGCGTCATACGCTGATTTGGATCTGGATGGGGGACAACCCTGCGGATCCGGATACAATCCCGGACTACAGCTGCCTGGATGACCAACCTGAACTGCACGTAACGCGTCCGGGTTATATCAACGTCAAGGCAAATTATGAACTTGTTGTGGATAACCTGCTTGACCTTAGCCACATCAACTATGTGCATGCCGGTATCCTTGGGAACGCAGACACGGTCGCCGCCGATGTCGAAGTCGAACAGGACGGTGATACGGTTACGGTAAGTCGTAACTGTCCGGATGCGGAATCCCCTGGCATTCTTCAGATGATGAGCCCTGATGGCTACGAACGCGGGGACCAATGGAACTCGATTACATGGTACGCGCCAAGTAACCTCATTCTCGAATTCGGCGTTAGCAAGGTCGGGGAACCCAAAGAGAAGGGGACAGGATATTTTGCTATTCATCTTCTCACGCCGGAGACGGACAGAACCACCCATTATCACTACACAGCGTCACGTTGGAATGTATTGACGGGTGATGAGCAGAACAGGAAAATTCGCAATAACATCTATGAAATGCGGACTTTTGCGTTTGCCGATCAGGATGTGCCGGTCATTGAAGCCCAGCAGGTTGTCATGGATCAGGCTGGAGAGTCCGTGAAACCAGTCCTGCTTACGGTTGATGCGGGTCCGGCGCGTTACCAAAGGGTGCTCGACCGTCTGCTGAAAGACGAAGGTCAATAACTCCGACAGGTTAAAGCCATATATAAGGCTTTAGTTTAAAAAAGGCGGGGCGCGCATATTTTGCGGTCCCGCTATTTTTTTGCCAATATTCTGATTTCTGCTGATCGGCTTTGACGGCAGTTCATTCGTGAAGTTTATAGATCGAGGACGAGAAGCGGCCCTATAGACCGCGATACGCAGATCGTCATCTGATTGTTTGCGGCATGCTCCTCGTCCGTCATGAGCATGTCACGATGATCCGGTGTTCCTCCCAGGACTTTTGTCATGCAAACGCCGCAGATGCCCTGTTCACAGGACGTTTCGACAATGAGTTTATTCTCTGCCAGAACTTCCACGATCGAGCGTCCCTCCGGAATGGTGATGGTCCGACCTGATTTTGCCAGCTTAATCTGAAACGCCCCTTTGGGAAGTTGATCCAAGGCTGGATCCGCCGTAAAATATTCGAGATGAAGAATAATCGCCGGGTATTCAGCGGCAATTTTCCGGCCTAGTTCC
The DNA here is from genome assembly GCF_963976355.1 of uncultured Sneathiella sp. Classification (NCBI taxonomy): domain Bacteria; kingdom Pseudomonadati; phylum Pseudomonadota; class Alphaproteobacteria; order Sneathiellales; family Sneathiellaceae; genus Sneathiella; species uncultured Sneathiella sp. The sequence continues at coordinate 158,575 of NZ_CAXBKA010000003.1, read as the reverse complement.
ATTAAGGGTGTCGGTCCGCAGATATACAGATGGGTGCCCGGTGCCTCTGTGCTCAGCAGTTCCTCAAGATGTGATGTAACCGCCTGAACATCAAACCCCAGCGCCGGTACAAACCGGTTTCCGAATTCAGCGCCGAGTGTCTCCAGAAAAGCCGCATCTGAAGCGGTTCGGGCAAGGTAGTGCAGCTTAAAAGGGGCGTCTAAGTTAGTAAGATATTTTGCCATCCCATAGATCGGTGTAATACCGATACCGCCGGCAACAAGAATGCTGCGTCCTGGTGGATCGGCAAGCGGGAAGTTGTTGCGTGGTTCGCTAACCTCTAGTTCCTGCCCGATTTCGAGTTGATGCATTTGCTCCGACCCGCCGCGTCCGTCCAATTCCTGCTTTACTGCGATATGATACTGGCGGTTTTCATCAGTCGTGTTGATAAGGGAATAGGAACGAATGAGGCCTTCATCAAGAAAGACATCCAGATGGGCGCCCGGTGTGAATGGCGCAAGTTGGGCGCCGTCCACGGGTTCGAGAAAGAAAGACCGGATTCCGGGAGCTTCGTCGACAATGTTTTGGATACGTGTTTTTTGTCTCACGCCGATATTTTCTCCGTGGCTTTGGCGTCTTCAATGATCATGTCGGAGGCTTTCTCCGCTATCATGATGGTTGTTGCATTGGTGTTTCCGTTGATAATAGTCGGCATAATAGACGCATCAACCACGCGTAACCCTTGAAGGCCATGCACGCGTAACCGATCATCGACGACGGCATTCGGGTCCTGACCCATCTTGCAGGTGCCGACAGGGTGAAAAATTGTCGCAGCAAAATTCCCGATACTCGCGGCGACCTCTTCTCTGCTCTGGAACTTTGCCCCCGGAATGGTTTCCTCAAGCTTATAGCGTTCCATTGAGGGAGCACTGCAAATCCGTCGGATTAATTCGACCCCCGCAACACCAGCTTCCAGGTCCTCAGGGTCAGAGAAGAAGTTCAGGCGAATTGCAGGTGCGTCTGCCGGGTTAGAAGTTTTTGCCATTACTTCTCCGCGGCTTTTTGGTTTTACCATGCAAACACCTGCGGTAAAACCAGGATAAGGATGCGGTGGATCGCCGGTTGCGTCAAAGCTGAGGGGATAACACACGATTTGCAGATCCGGAATTTCAAGGTTTGGCTTGGAACGGGCAAAACCGCACACAAGGGCAGGGGGGATTGTTAATGGACCCCTGCGCAAAGCAAGCCATTCCAGTCCCATTTTTGCCTTGCCAAACCAGCTGCGGGACTGTTCGTTCAATGTCCGCGTATTGCTGACACGATATACAGTACGCAATGCCGGGTGGTCTTGTAGATTTCGCCCTACACCGGTCAGGTTTGCGATCACGGGGACGCCAATGTCTGAAAGGGCCTCTTGGTCGCCGACACCGGAAATTTGAAGTATATGGGGAGAGCCGACGGCTCCGGCAGAAAGGATCACTTCGCGATGGGCCGTTGCCTTTCCCGTTCCCTTGGAACCCGTCAACTCTATGCCCACTGCGCGCTTGTTCTCGAAAATGAGCTTGTCAGCTCGCATTTTCGTCAGAACGGTGAGGTTCGGACGGTTTCTTGCTGGGCGTAGAAATGCCCGAGCGGTGCTCATACGGCGGCCGCCTTTTTGCGTGACCTGAAAATACCCGATCCCTTCATTATTGCCTTCGTTAAAATCGGCACGAGATTTCATGCCCCTTTCTATTGCGGCATCATGAAACGCATCAAGGATTTCCCAGCTGGCCCGCAATCCCTCTACTCGTAGTTCACCGCCAGCGCCGTGCTTTTCAGATTCGCCTTTCTCATGATCCTCCGAGCGCCGGAAATAGGGAAGAACATCATCCCAACTCCAGCCCCTGTTCCCCATTTGGGCCCAGCTGTCGTAGTCCCGCTCATGGCCGCGAATATACACCATGCCGTTGATAGAAGAAGATCCGCCCAGGACTTTACCGCGCGGATATTTCAACACCCTGCCGTTTAGGCCCGGCTCCGGCTCCGTTCTAAATCGCCAATCAGTTGATGGGTTATCGAATGTATAGAAATATCCAATAGGCAGATGAATCCATGGATTCCTGTCCTTGCCGCCAGCTTCGATCAGGCAAACCTTGCAATTTGGGTCAGCTGACAGGCGATTAGCAAGAACGCAGCCTGCAGAGCCGGCACCAATGATAATATAGTCGTAATTGCCAAAATTGAGACTGTGAGCCACGTTTACCTCCATACTTTTCTTAGTTCTAAGCTACAGAGGTGACATTAACTCATTGAATTAAAATGATTCCTTGAAAGAAATTTTGGAGGAAGATGAACAAATTTTAGGCTTGGCCGGTTTGTCTTGACAAGACGCTTCTGACGGGCACTACATTAACCGAAAATGCTAAAATGTTGCTCCCTTAAAAATTAAACTAAAAATTGACAATTAGTCCATAAGTATTTATAAATAAAGGATTAATAAGGTACATTATAATATGCGCACCAGGTTACCATCATTAATGAGCTTACGTGCTTTCGAGGCATCTGCGCGACATTTGAGTTTTACTCAGGCCGCGGTTGAGTTGAATCTGACGCCGACAGCGATAAGTCACCAGATAAAAAATCTAGAACAAATAATTGGTACACGTCTGTTTATCCGCAGTAATAATAATCTGACATTGACAAAAGCCGCGGAGGCGTATCAGGAATCGGTTCGGGCGGCGATATTTGCGCTTTCGAACGCGACAGATCGTGCTGCAGAAAGCTCAGACGAGAGAACCCTGACCGTTCAATGTCTCGGTACATTTGCGGTTAAAAGGCTGCTGCCGATACTTCCGGAATTCCAGAGAGAATATCCGGATATTGATCTCAATCTTAAAACAATTCAGTCTTTTGAAGCGCAGTTCCATAACGATTTTGATGTCGCTATCTGGCATGGTACAGGCGGTTGGGAAGGGGTCACGTCGATGGCCATGGATGAGGAGGAAGTCTTTCCCGTCATCAGCCCCGATCTGCTTAAAAACAATCCGTCGTTACGGCGGCCGGAAGATCTTATCCATTACCCAGTCATCCGCACGTCTTCTCTGATTTTACAGGACGAATGGCCGTTCTGGCTCGCCAAGGTAGGTGTACGCGGTCTGAAATTCGCGAATGAGATCAGCAGCGACTATCTGATTACATCGCTTCATGCAACGATTGACGGCCTTGGCATTATGATGGGTCGATCCTCGGTTGTTGGACCGGATATGGCAGCGGGCCGATTGGTGGAACCGTTTAATATCCGTCATCGGTCATATTTCAGGTACCACCTCGTTATACCGGCCCGCAGTGAGGGGTTAAAACGGGTGGAAAGCTTTCGCGACTGGTTCGTCAAGAGTTTTGATATCAAGGTTTAGGCCGGTTCTTTCTGTATTTTCTTTCTATTGTCTGCGGCCAATTGAACGGCATCTAGTATTTCAGGATAAGCCGCACAACGGCACAGGTTGCCGCTGAGGTAATCACGGGCGTCATCGGAGGTCGGGCTCGGGTTCTCATCAAGGAGCTGCTCCACCATCAGGATGAACCCGGATGTGCAAAATCCGCATTGAAAGGCACCTGCATCGATAAAAGCCTGTTGAACGATGGAGAGTTCCCCGCCCGCGTCAAGTCCTTCGATCGTGTCCAGTTTTTTCCCCTCGACAAGTTCAGCAAGTTCCAGGCAACCGGAGACGGAAGTCCCGTTCACAAGGACGGTACAACAACCGCAGAGGCCTTGCCCACAGCTCTCTCTCGTACCGAAATGATCCAGATTTCTGAGTAGATCCACTACTGTATCTTTTGGTGATACATACGTCTCAACAGCTTGGCCGTTCAAAATAAAATTAATGGAACGTTTGGTCATTCCTGTTCTCCATGTAAAGCTTGATAGAGGACTTCTGCCGTCATCGGCAATTTAGTCAGGCGAACGCCGCAGGCATCATGAATGGCTTCTGCAACTGCCGGGGAAACCCCGAATGTAGCGCTTTCACCAACACCTTTCGCACCGAACGGTCCGTCATGAGTATAGGCTTCGACGATGTGGTTTTCGATATGCGGTGGAATGTCCCGAATGCCTGGTATTTTGTAATCTGCCAGGGACGCATTTGTGACCTGGCCGCCGTCAAGGATCATTTCCTCTGATACCGTAAAGCCCAATTGCATAATTGCTGCACCGGATAGCTGCGTTTCGACTATTCGCGGATTTAGCGGATTGCCCAGATCGGCAGCATTCACCATCTTCAACAGGGTTACCCGGCCGGTTTCAGTATCGACCTCAACTTCCACGCCGGTTCCGCCAATCATCCAGAACGGTGTTACATTGTCGGATAATCCATCTTTATCAGGTGACGTGTATGTCGGAATATAGGTACCGACGCCGATCACCGTGCCCGCCTGCATTCCATAGGCGTGACGAAAAATTTCAGGGACATTGAGTGAGTTTGTTTGGGGTACGCCAACCTTTTGTGCCATTTCCACCAGCTGCTCGCGCGCATGCTCGGCCGCTTTTTGAACGGCATTGCCCATATGAAAGGTGGAGCGTGAGCCAAGTGTTGCCATGTCATAGGGGGTAATATCCGTGTCCGGATTTACGACGCGCACATCTTCCGTCTCGACGCCCAAAACTTCCGCGACGATTTGCGACATGGCGGTGTCAGAGCCTTGACCCATATCGACTGTCGATAGATATAGCGTCGCACTGCCATCCGCTGATACTGACACGGAGGCAACTGAGGTTGTGGGAGAAACGCAGGCCTTAAAACCGATGGAGATTCCGCGGCCGCGCTTCATCGTTCCAGACCCGTGATCGAAAGGCGCATCCCAGTTCATCCGGTCAGCCAAGGTTTCAAGAACGCCTTCAATCGCGGCGTCTTTCATGATGGTTCCGGTTACATGGGGACGGCCATCGCGAAGGATATTGCGGCGTCTGAATTCCACCGGGTCTATCCCGAGGTCGCGTGCGATCAGGTCCGTATGGCTTTCATAGGCCCAGACAAGCTGGGGAATGCCAAAGCCGCGCAGAGCGCCAGCAGGCGGGCGATTTGTGTAAAGTGCATAGCTGTCAATATCCGCTGCCTCTATGTCATAGGGTCCGGTTGCAGTAAATCCTGATTTCTGTGTTACCCGCGGGCCGATATCCGCATAGGCACCGCCATTCCAGATCACTTCGCATTTTCGGGCAGTAATCCGTCCCTCCTTGTTGACGGCGCTTTTAATATGAAATGTGCTCGCGTGTTTTGTAATGGTATAGAATTGCTCTTCCATTGACAGGGACAGGCGAACGGGACGACGGCAGAGAATAGCCAGAGCTGCCACCAGTGCTTCCAGTTTGACATAAAGTTTCGCACCAAAGCCTCCGCCAAGGTGTCCCACTTTGACCTGTACACGATTTTCGGACCATCCCAACAAACGGGCCACTTCAGAGCGGGCGAAGGACGGGCTCTGCGATGCAGAGTAGATTGTAATCCTTTCATCGCCTGGCTCGGCGAGAGAAATCAGGGGTTCAAACGGCGTGTGCATCGTCTGCTGCGTCTGGAAGCTGTGCTCATAGACATGCGCAGCGGAGGCGAAGGCGGCGTCTGTATCTCCACGCTTCAAATGAAAATCAAGGGCAATATTCGTGTTTTTCCGGCCAATCAGGTGCTTGAGGTCGGGGAAGGTGCCCGCGGGTTTGAGCTCTTCATGAACAATTGCTTCCGACGTCATCGCCTCCGTTTCGTCATAGACAGCCGGAAGTTCTTCATAGTCCGCAAAAATCAACTCGGCTGCTTCCTCTGCGATTCGTGGATCCTCAGCAAGAACAACGGCCACGGGTTCACCAACATATCTCACCTTACCGAGGGCCAGGATCGGCTGGTCATGGAAGGCCGGGCCATAGTAGGGTTCTGGTATGATCTTCAGAATATCCTGACCGGTAATGATAGCAGTCACCCCTGGATGGGCTTTTGCATCAGATGTGTTTATTGAGAGGATGCGTCCATGGGGAACGGTACTGCGGAATACTTTGGCATGAACCATACCGGGAAGCTTGATGTTATGGGTATAGTTGCCATGGCCGGTTACTTTCTGGCGCGCTTCTAGTCGCGGAAGGGAACGGCCAACTTCTGTAGTAGTCATTTTCTTGTCGCCCTTTATTTATGTCTGTCCAGAATTTCCTGTACTGCCCTCTGCAACTCAACGCGCAGCAAGGCTTTTTTCCATCGACGGGATCCATGCGCGTCATCCATGAACTCGACGGAGCTCATCGCCGACTCGATGGCGCGTTCAAGCCCGGAAATTCCTTCCTGACGCAAAATGTCTTCTGACAGGCCCAGCCGTGTCGGTCGCTCGGTTGCGGCCCCGACGACCAGTCGAAGGTCCTGAATTTGATTTTGGCTCCGGGAAAGTGAAACCGCTACGCCAAGCGCGGGCCAATCATCTGCCGAGCGGGCTGTAAATTTGCGATAGGCGCTCTGCCACCCGTCTTGGGAAGGAATGCTAATGGCAACGATCAACTCATTTGGTTCCAGAATTGTTTCGTAATAGCCTGTAATTAGGTCCTGCACGGCAATGGTGCGTTTCTGATTGCTGCCTTCCACGATTACTTCGGCATTCAGCGCCGAGAGAAGGGGGGGCAAATCCATATGTGGATCACCATGGGCAAGAGCCCCGCCAACGCGCGCAACATTCCGGACCCGCCGGTTGGAAAGATGGCGTAGCGCATTGGTTAACACAGGGACATGTTTTGCAACCAGGTCGGATTTTTCCATTTCGGCCAAAGTCGTCAGGGCGCCGATCCATAGGCTACCGTCCTCCAGCAGTTTGACGCCTGACAACCCCGGGATATCCCGCAGGACAACAAGCCGGGACGGACTGAAAATGCCTGATTTCATCATCAGCATAAGGGCCGTCCCGCCTGAAAAAGGGCGAACCATCGGATCTTCCGTATCCAAAAGGTTTATAGCATCCTGGAGTGTTTCCGGTTTGAGAATTTCATACGTCATGTCGTGGCTTCCTCATGGGTAAAGGCAGCAATGAGATTTGCGGCAAAATCCTTTTCCATTTCGCGCGCTTTTGATTTCAGCACTGGCTGGCCGATAGAGCCCAGCTTTCCGGCCATTACCATATCGATCTCGTAGGCAACTTCGGTTCCACCTTCAGTTTCAGAGAGAGTTACTGATGATGTAGAAGAAAGCCTTCCGGCGCTGCCGATAGGTTTTCCTTCCGACTTGGCCACCACGCGTTCCGGCCGGACTTGCTCAACGATCTCGACCGAGATATCGAAACGAAACCGGATAAAAGCAATTTTTGTCGCCAGAACGGCTTTGTAATGAGTTGGATCAATCTCTTCCAGGTCTTCAACTCCCTGCACGCATGAGGCAAAGAACTGGGGATCGTTCAGTTTGTCAAAAACTGCTGCGGGGAGGGCAGGCACGGCAATACTACCTGTGAATTTCATAATTAGGCCTTTCGGGCGAGTGTAAGCAATCTGTCTGCGATGAGTGCTGGATGTTCCAGCGGCGTCAGATGTCGACCATCCTTGATGACTTCGAGCGTGGAACCGGAAATTTCCTTGTGAAGAAATTCAGCCATTTCCAATGGTGTCGCATAATCTTCTTCGCCAACAATGACGGCAGTCGGCATCGTTAATTCTTTAAGATGCGCGCGTAAATCAAATCCACCAAGCATACGGCAGGTTGCCGAATAAGTATCGAGATCATTGCCGATAAAAGTATCAACGCAGAATTTGACGATATCCGGGTTCTCTTTTCGGAATTTGCACGAGAACCATCTGGTTTCCTGGAAATCCGTCATGCTTTCCAAACCCGTCGATCGCGCTGCGGCAGCGCGTTTTGCCCAGTCGTCAGGTGCTGTTTGTCCATAGCAGGATGTCGTGTCAATCAATCCAAGCGTTGACGTCCGGTTCGGAAATTTTACGGCGAACTGCAACGCCACAGCGCCACCCAGCGAAGCTCCGCCAACTAACGATCTGTCCCATCCAATATGGTCAAGAACGTCAGCCAGATCATTCGCGAAAAGTTCAAGGTTATAGGGCCCTGCGGCTTTATCTGACGTGCCATGCCCCCGGCAGTCAATCGCCAGGACCTCCGCCTTGTTGTGCAATTCCTGGATGACAGGTAGCCAAAATCTGTGGTCCATAGCGAGGGAATGCACCAGCGCAATACGTGGCGCCCCCTCCTTGGGCAGGTGCGCAAAGGTAATGGAAGTTCCGTCACGTACGTTATGAATTCCTGTTTCTAATTCTGCAAGTTCGTTGGATGTGATGTCGGACAACACATTCGCCTCCTCGTTTTTCTTCAATTTGCGGTACTTCGCCGCATTAGAGAAAAACTTGTAGCCACAGGCACGTATTGCGCAAACGAAAGGAATTTAAAGAGCCCCTGAGGAAATTTCGGGGGGTAGCCAGCGTAATCATGACAGAAACATATGCGACGTAGAATAAGACATGGCATGAGCGATATGAATATTTGATCTTCTGCCACATATGTTAGGGAAACATCCTGCCCCGACATGATGCCGATGAATATTCTTGGGGGAGAGGAAAAAATTTCATCATTTGTCGATTGGATCAACACCTCGCAAATTACGGCCAATGGAACCTGACGGGATTGGTCATGTTATAGGTCGAAACAGTCTAAAGAATATATTTGATTCTTTAGGCTGCCTCCTATGCATGTTCAATAAAAAAGAAGGCGTCTACTACCTGTGGAATGTGCCAAGAGCAACGGATTGACCGGTGTGTCTGGATCCACTGATAAAAATGAAAACCGCAGGCTGGATTAAATTAAAATTAGCCTGTTACCGTGATTAAATGAGGAGGACAGTAATGTCGGATACCGCGCCAACCGCAGAAGACATGATAAAATATGGTATGTATATTGATGGGAAAGAGGTGCCCGGTGCTTCCGGAAAGACCATGGAAAGCGATGATCCTTATAAAAGGAAGCCATGGGCCATTGTCCCCGATGGGAGTAACGATGACATTGACGCGGCCGTGGCGGCGGCACGGAAGGCCTTTGATACTGGTCCCTGGGGCAGTATGACCGCTACGGAGCGTGCCCGTTTACTCCGCAAGTTGGGCGATATCATTGCGCGGGATGCAGAGGAACTGGCTCAATGCGAATGTCGTGACAATGGCAAGCTTTATCGGGAGATGCTGGGCCAATGGCAGTATTTGCCGGAATGGTTCTATTATTTTGCTGGTATGGGCGATAAACTCCAGGGGGATACAATACCGTCTGATCGGTCCAACTTCTTTATTTACACACGGCGTGAACCAATTGGCGTTGTTGGCGCTATTACCCCTTGGAATTCTCCGGTCCTGCTTCTTATCTTCAAACTGGCGCCAGGGTTGGCAGCTGGTTGTACCTTTGTTGTGAAGCCATCCGAATACACTTCGGTTTCGACCCTTGAGTTGGCGAAGCGTTTGGATGAAGCGGGCTTTCCTCCCGGAGTGTTTAACGTCGTTACCGGACAAGGCTCCATTGGAGCTCACCTCGTTGAGCATCCTGATATAGATAAAATAGCGTTCACCGGCGCCACCGAGACGGGTAAACGTATTGCCGCGTCGGCCGCTAAAAACCTCACACGAGTTTCACTGGAGTTGGGGGGTAAGTCGCCAAATATAATATTTGATGATGCGGATATCGAAGTGGCCGTGAACGGTGCTATTGCCGGCATCTTCGGTGCGACGGGCCAGACGTGCATGGCGGGCTCTCGGTTGTTGGTCCAAAAAAATATTCACGATAAAGTCGTTGATATGTTGGTTGAGAAAACACGGAGTATCCAGCTTGGCGATCCGATGGCTGAAGCAACAGAAATGGGGCCTGTGGCGAACGAGCCGCAGTTCGGGAAAGTCATGGAATATATTGATGTAGCCAAAGCCGAGGGGGCAACTTGTGCTTATGGGGGTCAAAAAGATCCGGAGCTTGGCGGTATTTTTATCCAGCCTACCATCTTCACCGGGGTTCACAATGGTATGCGGATCGCCCAGGAAGAAGTGTTTGGTCCGATCCTTGCTGTAATTCCATTTGAAGATGAAGAAGACGCAGTTGCAATAGCAAATGACACCCGGTTTGGTCTTGCCGCCGCTGTCTGGACAGAGAATGTGCATCGTGCGCATCGAGTTGCCCATAAGCTGAATGCGGGCACAGTGTGGATAAATGCTTATCGCGTCGTCTCCTTCGCGGCGCCTTTTGGTGGCTTCAAGGAAAGCGGAATTGGCCGGGAAAATGGCGTAGATTCAATTAAGGAATTTACGGAAACAAAGTCAGTGTTTGTCGAACTTTCAGGCGCTGCCCGTGATCCCTTCCGATTGGGCTAAGGCTCAATCTTAGGGCAATAAGGAAAACTGGAGCTTCTGCTACTAGCCTAAGAGTGTCCCAAGGTTCTTTAATAGTTGCATGTAAACGGTTTAATCCTCCCATTAAATTGTTCTAAAGCATCGCCATATAGATGTTTTATTTTGCAACTTTTCTCGGAGGGTGATATCTGATTATAGATATTATCCTCCGAGTGTTTTGGTAAGTAGAAAATGGCTGGATGGGGTGTGCTCGTCAATTAGCTTTTAGGGCACTGTCAGAAGAAAATTACTTGATGGCTATTTGATCGTCGACTAGCCTCCGGGCATGAAAAATAAGAGCCCCTTTCGCTATTTTAAAACATCACCCGAGATTATCCGTCTGGCTGTGATGATGTATGTCCGATATCCGCTTTCGCTTCGCAACGTTGAAGACCTTCTCCATGAACGGGGCATCGATATCTGTCATGAAACAGTCCGCTATTGGTGGAACAGATTCGGTCCACTGTTCGCCGGTGAGATCCGGAAGAAACGTATTTTTCCGTCCCAGAATTATTCCAACTGGCGATGGCACCTGGACGAAGTATTTGTGAAGATCAATGGCGAAACCCATTATCTATGGCGGGCCGTTGACCACGAGGGCGAAGTGCTGGAATGCTTTGTTTCTAAACGCCGGAATCGCAAAGCAGCCCTGGTGTTCCTCAAGAAACTTATGAAGCGATATGGGAAACCACAGGAAATGGTAACAGATAGATTACGCTCATATCGTGCCGCTATGAAGACCATCGGAAACGCTGAGGTTCAAGAGGTTGGTCGGTGGAAGAATAATCGCTGCGAAAACTCACATCTCCCGTTCCGACGACGCGAACAGCCGATGTTGAAATTCAGGCGGTTGCGAAGTCTGCAAAAATTTGTTTCCATTCACGCATCCGTCCACAATCACTTCAACCATGAGCGCCACGTAAACAACAGAGAAACATTCAAGCTTCAAAGAGCCACCGCACTGGCCCAGTGGTGGCAACTTAGCGTGGCACCTTTGTGCCATTCTGCGCCATACGGAGACCAAGTCGCATTCGTCTGACAGCACCGCCACATCTCCTCTATATCGATAATTAATAAGAACAATTATTTGGAAGATATAGTTGTCTAATTTTCCGGATACTTCCCTAAATATAGCAAGTAAAAAACGCCCTCTGTATTTGATCTTCGAGGGAAGCATGGCGAGATATGATCGCTAGTATGGTCATCCGGCAGAGATGAAGAGATTACGCTTGTGACGTTCTCGGTGCGGTTGGCAGCATGGCGACGGCGCGATTGGGTCAATTTATGTCGCACTGGAACGAGACTGTCTTTCTCCGATAGCGCTCACTTAAAGCATGTTCCGTAGCTTTATAATAATTTTTCCGGGATACATATAATATTCCTATGATATTATAAATACCTAAGTGTAATTTAGGTCAAAGTCTGAAAAGTTTTTCTAATTCAACAGAATAATGGATACATATTAACGTATTCATGTAATCAGAATACTGATCGGATATGTCCTGTATCTCCTGTTATACAAACGATTGTTCGATTTTTTTTGACCGATTCATAAAAAAATAAATTTATACGGTTGTGTTATTTACAGAATCTTGCTGTAATTAGATCAGACAGGAAGGTGCAATGATGGATATTTTTTATCCACTGGATGTAACAAGAGGGGACCAATTTGGTTGATACAGCGGAGGGGCACGCGTTCGTCGAATTCGATCGTGTGCAGAAGAGTTATGATGGCGAGACTTTGGTTGTCAAAGACCTGAACCTCGCGATGCCGAAAGGCGAATTCTTGACAATGCTGGGACCATCAGGATCGGGAAAGACAACATGTCTCATGATGCTGGCGGGTTTCGAAACGGCGACGCATGGTGATATCCGGCTGGATGGGCAGGGCATTAACAATATTCCGCCACACAAGCGCGGGATTGGCATGGTTTTTCAGAACTATGCGCTTTTCCCCCATATGACGGTGAACGAGAATCTCGCCTTTCCGCTTGAAATTCGCAAAATGAGCAAGTCCGAGCGTGAAGAGAAAGTCAAACGCGCGCTTGAAATGGTGCAGATGGGGGCCTTCGGTGCGCGCCGTATCGCGCAACTGTCTGGAGGGCAGCAACAGCGGATAGCATTGGCGCGGGCACTGGTTTTTGATCCCAGCCTGGTCCTGATGGATGAGCCGCTGGGCGCGCTGGATAAACAGCTGCGTGAGCATATGCAGTTTGAAATCAAGCGCATTGCCGATGATCTGGACATTACAGTGGTCTATGTGACCCATGACCAGACGGAGGCCCTGACCATGTCAGATCGTGTTGCGGTGTTTGATGACGGGCGAATCCAGCAGCTGGCGCCGCCGGATCAGCTTTATGAGGAACCCGAAAATAGTTTCGTCGCTCAGTTTATTGGCGAGAACAACACGCTTGAGGGCGTTGTCGAGGAAATCCGTGGCGAGCTAGCGCTGGTGCGGCTTGATGATGGCGGACTGATTGACACGACGCCTGTGAATGTCAGCAAGGTTGGAGAGCGCACGAAAGTCTCGATTCGCCCGGAAAGGGTTGAATTCGGCCGTGATCGTCTTGGTGAAGACGCCCATACGCTCAATGCGGAAGTGCTTGAGTTTATCTATATGGGCGACATCTTTCGAACACGACTGAGGGTCGCGGGAAAAGAAGACTTCATTGTGAAGACACGCAATGCTGCCAATCAAATCCGGTTTGAGCCGGGTCAGCAGATTGAGATCGGGTGGCTGGCGGAAGATTGCCGGGCACTTGATGCTTGATGGCAGGAAAACCCCTGGCGGCGGCCCTGGGCGGGCTGACTGCGCCGGGATATCCCGTAGATCAATTAGTATCAAAATAAACTAACTGAAAAATTCCAGAGGAGGATTTTATGAAGGTATTTACGAAGCTGTCGATTGCGATAGCGTTTACGGCTGTCACGGCGACAGCGGTAACTGCGGCCGATATGGCAGATGAAATGACCATTGTGTCCTGGGGTGGTGCTTACTCAAATTCCCAGATGAAAGCCTATCACGAGCCGTACATGGAGAAGACCGGCATTAAAATTATTAATGACGAAAGCTCCAATGAAGCAGTTGCGAAGCTGCGTGCAATGGACGAAGCCGGTAATGTGACCTGGGACCTTGTGGACGTTGTCGCCTCCGATGCCATTCGTCTTTGTGACGAGGGGCTGGCGGCGGAAATTGACCATGACAAAGTCCTGGCAGCCGCACCGGACGGCACACCGGCGAGTGAAGACTTCGGCGATCTGATTGTTTCTGACTGCTTCATTCCGCAGATTGTTTACTCCACGACTTTCGGGTACCGCACAGACATGGTTGGCGATAAAAAGCCAACGGACGTTTGCGCTATTTTCGATACCGAAACATGGCCCGGCAAACGGTCACTGGAAAAACGCCCGATCAACAATATGGAATGGGCCCTGCTGTGCGACGGTGTTGCCAAGGCAGATGTCTATGATATCCTCGCCACGGAGGAAGGGCAGGAACGCGCCCTTGCCAAGCTAGGTACGATCAAGGATGATGTAATCTGGTGGTCAGCTGGCGCCGATACGCCGCAACTTCTGGCCGATGGCGAAGTCGTAATGGGTTCAACATACAACGGCCGGCTGTTTTCAGTCATTGAAGAGCAGGACCAGCCTGTCGCCATGCTCTGGGACGCCCAGGTGTTTGACCTTGACGGCTGGATTGTTCCGGCTGGCCTCAGCGATGAGCGCAAGGCCCGCGTCATGGACTATCTGAAGTTCGCGACGGATACACAGCGTCTTGCCGATCAGGCGAAATATATCTCTTACGGTCCGGCACGGAAGTCATCCGCACCGCTGGTTGGCAAGCATGCCGAGCTCGGTATTGAAATGGCACCGCATATGCCGACTGATCCCAACAATGCCAAGAACACGTTCCTATATAATTACGAGTTCTGGGCAGATTATCGCGACGATATCGACGCGAAATTCCAGGCCTGGTTGGCTCAGTAAGACAAAAGAGAGCAGGTGCGTCGCACCTGCTCTCTTTATATGCCGGCAGGGAGATACCGGCCAATTTTGTGAACTAGAAATGGCGACTGAAGAATGAGCGATTCCACCGATAATGGTCCCGTACTAGCCGCTGATGGGACACCCCTAAAGCGCAGCCTCATGCGTTCTCTGCGGATGCAAAAGCTAAGGGCTCTGCTGCTGATTTCCCCATTGCTGGCATTCATTCTGATTACATTTATCGCGCCTATCGCGGATATGCTGTTCCGCTCGGTGGAAAACAAGATTGTTGAGGAAACGCTGCCCCAGACCGTTGCTCTGATCGACTCGGGCGGAGATATTGAGTCGGTCGTTCCGGGTGAAAAAGTCTTTTCTGCGCTTTACGTCGATATGTTCGTGGCGGCGGAAAAAAAGGAACATACGCGTCTTGGGACGCGCCTCAATTACGAGGAATCAGGGATGTCATCCCTTTTCCGGAAATCCGGACGGCGCGTCGACCGCCTCGATGTGGAAGTTTACAGAGAACAGTTTGAAAATATTGATCCTAGTTGGAGTGAAATCGCCACCTGGCAATCTCTCGCGGATAATTCGGATGCCAGTGATCTGCTGCCACGAGCCATGTGGGCCTATAACGCCTGGCGGGACTATCTGATCGCAGACGGCGACAATCCCGATGAAGAAGAGCTGGAAGATTTTATTTATGTCGCCCTGTATGATGATCTGGTGGCGCTTGAAGACGCTTCCGAAGCGGGGGATCTTATTCAGAAAAGCGCGAATGCCGTTCCGGACTTCGAGACTATCAATTTCAAGGAAGCCTTTATCGGGTTCGACAAGGACTGGGGGGCTGAAGATGTCTGGAAGACCATCAGAACCTACTCTCCGCCCTATACCGAGGGATATTTTCTGAATGCTATAGACCTCCAAAAGGAATTTGAAGGATATTCGGTTCGGCCCGATAACGAACGGATTTATGGCGTCCTGTTCATGCGGACCCTGTTTATGTCTCTCGTGATTACGGGCTGCGCCATTCTGCTCGGCTATCCGATCGCATGGTTGATGTCGAACCGTCCCATGCGGGAAGCCAATCTGCTCATGATCATGGTTCTATTGCCGTTCTGGACGTCACTGCTGGTCCGGACGTCAGCTTGGAAAGTGATGCTTCAACAGCAGGGTGTGATCAACGATACCCTTGTCTGGCTCAATATTGTGGATGAGGCCGGGCGTCTGGTGCTGATCAACAACCAGTTTGGTACGATTGTCGCCATGACACATATATTGCTGCCCTTTATGGTGCTGCCACTTTATTCGGTCATGCGGACGATCCCGGAAACCTACACCCGCGCCGCAAAATCGTTGGGCGCAACAAACTGGACGGCTTTCTGGCGAGTATATTTCCCGCTATCCATTCCCGGCATTGGCGCCGGTTCAATTCTCGTGTTCATCCTCTCGATCGGTTATTATATCACACCGGAAATCGTGGGCGGGACAACAGGGACCTTTATTTCCAACCGGATCGCTTATCACATTTCCAGTTCTCTCAACTGGGGCCTTGCTGCCGCTCTCGGCACGATCCTGCTTGCCGTCGTGTTGCTGCTGTACTGGGTATATGACCGAATAGTCGGCATTGATAACGTCAAGTTGGGGGGGTGAAGTCATGATTACGCAAAAAATAGAACAAACCGTCGTTCCCTCAAACCAGCTCGTAGCAGGAGGAGGTGCCTTCTTCGCCGCCGTATTCGGTTTGCTGTTTGGCATGACGCAGGATATTCCGCTGATTGGCGTAATCGGCGGCTTGGTTTTCGGGGGTATCGTTGCCTTCGGTATTGTGAAAATCGCCAAATCCCGGCGTATTTCCCAGATTGTCATGGTCATTCTCGGGTTGATAGTCGGTTATCTACAAGCGCAGATTGCAGGGGCCATCATCGGGGCCATTTTTGGCTGGGTTTTTACCTGGTTTGTCTTCTGGCTTGCAACAGGGCAATACCGTCGGCGGCTGCCTTCTTATGCGACGCCGGGACAGGTCCTGTGGCATCATACCTTTGTGGTTATCTGCTGGGCGATTTTTATTTTCCTGATCACGCCGATCATCGTCGTGATGCCGCTCAGTTTTAATGCCGAGAATTTCTTCACCTTTACGCCGGAGATGCTGAATTTTGATCCGGCGGGCTATTCGCTCAAGCATTATGAAGATTTCTTCACCAATTCCGACTGGCAGGGCGCACTTAAAAACAGTTTTGCGATTGCGCCTGTTGCGACATTGATATCGGTTTCGCTGGGGACGCTGGCGGCAATCGGGCTTAGTCAGCCGTTTGTACCCTTTCGAAGGGCGATTATGGCGATCCTGATCTCGCCGATGATCATGCCGTTGATTATTTCCGCGGCCGGGATGTACTTCTTCTACAGCCGTGTTGGCCTGCAGGGGACGTATTTCGGTGTTGTGCTGGCCCATGCCGCCCTCGGTATTCCGTTCGTTATCATCACGGTGACGGCAACGCTCGTCGGTTTCGATCGCAGTCTGACTCGGGCCGCCGCCAATCTTGGTGCCAATCCGGTGCGGACCTTCTTCAAGGTACAGATGCCGCTTATCCTGCCGGGTGTGATTTCCGGCGGCCTGTTTGCCTTCATTACCTCATTCGATGAAGTCGTGGTCGTCCTGTTTGTGGGCTCGGCAGGGCAGAAGACGCTCCCATGGCAAATGTTCACGGGCTTGCGCGAACAGATCAGCCCGACAATCCTCGCTGTGGCGACAATTCTGGTGGTGCTGTCAATCCTGATGTTGACCACCCTCGAGATGCTGCGTCGACGCTCCGAACGCTTACGGGGCTTGACGCCGGGTTGATGAGGTTCGCGAAACCGGCTGCGACGCCATTCATCGTTGAGAAAGTGATTTAGTATGAAGAGATGCTATGCTCTTTACCGCCCCGGATATCCGGGGCGGTAAAGGATCACGTTATAGGGCAGGGGCTGCCGACTATCAGGCGGCAGATCTCTTGGCTTCGACCAATTTGCAGTCGGCGTTTTCGATAAGCGCCTTATGCAGGATTTCGACAGCCTGATTGTAGCTGCCATCCGGGAAGGCGAACTGAATATCGACGCCGCGTCCCGTGACATGGGAAGCCAGAAGTTCAAGCTCGGAGCTTTCAATTGCCGAGATTGCATCGCCAAGCAGGTTCTTGCCCCTCAGATTGGCGCCGATAGCCGAAACGATATCGACTTTGCGGGTTTGAATGTCCGCACCGGGCTGATGCTTCTGGATATTCTCAATCACACGGCGAATCTGCTTCATCGGTGCCGACACATAGAAGGACATCGTGTTGGCATTCATGCTCCAGCTGACAAGCGGCAGCTTGAAGCGGCGGAACGCCGTGAGCGCAATCTCGCCAGAGCCGGGAATACCTACCATATCTTGGTCGAAAATTTCCACCTCAAAAGCGTTTTCAAGACCGGTCACGATCTCGACACGGGCCTCTTCCGGTGTCCAGTTTTCATCAATAACGGTGCCGGGATGCTCCGGCTCGAACGTATTGACGATGCGAAGGGGAATGCCCTGTTGCCGTAGACCCTTTGCCGCACGAGGATGAATTGCCTCCATGCCCATGTTGGACAGCTGATCGGCAACATCATAGTTCGTCCGTCCGATGGGTTGTACCTTGCCGGCACCAACAATCCGAGGATCGGCACTGGAAAGATGGAATTCCTTGTGGATGACAGCTTCTTTGGCGCCGGTAACACAGGCGATTGCGGAAAATGTCACTTCTGAATATCCGCGCCCGTAAATTCCCATGAGGCCGTCAGCAGCCTGGGTGTAGCCGGTAACAATCGGCAACACCTTCCTGACGTCAATGTCGGCGAAGGCGCCGCGGATGCGGTCTTCAAGGCTCATGCTTTCGCTTTCACGCCAGCCCGAAAGATCGACAAACTCCGCATTTACACCCCGGCGGCGCAGAAGCAGCATTGTATTATGCGCGCTGTGGGCTTCACCAATGCCGCTGATCATTTCCCGCACGGTCATCAGATGTTCTTTGAGTTTGAAATGGCCATATCCGCAGATGCGCTGCAGATCGATCAGGCAGCTTCGAACGCCCTCGACCCGTTCCTGCACGAAACGGTCCGCGAGTTTGCGATCTGCCTCGTCGTCAAAGGCGTCGGCATTAAGCTCCAGCATATGACTTTGCACCCTGGACAACGCATCGCCCCAGGCCCAGTCATTTTCCGAACCGGCATAGAGCGCAAAAACGCCCGGTTCCCCAGTTTTCTTGTTTTCCAGCAGCATGTCGGTGATACCGCCATAGGCCGAAACAACAAAAATCCGGTTATAGAGGGCGTTGCCCTTCCTGTTTCCGATCAGGATGTTATTGAATACAACGTCGATGTCAGACATCGAGGTGCCGCCAATCTTGTGGACGGTATGTGCCTTCTGGCCCTCTGAGCCTATATCGCCGGCAGAGCCTTGACTCATTTTACGTGTCATTGATTTCCCGTTTCCGCGCATCAAGCGTCTTGCAGCGCTTCATCGTTCAGTTTGTAGGCGCCATCCGCATCATGGACCTCACGGCCATTGAGAGGGGGGTTGAAGGTGCAGGCGAGCTGCATATCCTCGGTTCCGCCCCGCAGCAGATGCTGGTCGTTCTTGTTCAGAATATAGACGGTGCCGGGCTCGATCTTGTAGATCTTGCCATCGCTGACGGTTTCCACCTCGCCGTTGCCGGAAATACAGTAAACCGTCTCGAAATGGTTCTTGTACCAGATGGGCGTTTCCGTTCCGGCATAGATCGTCGTAATGTGGAAGGAAAATCCCATCCCGTCATCCGCCAGGGAAAGACGAACGCTCTGCCAGGTATCGGTTTTTACGGTGCGGTTCGTGTTTTCACACTCCTTAAGCGTGCGAACGATCATAATAGTCTCCTGAAAATATATTTAGTCGTATTGCTTCAGTTATTCTGCGGCGATCAGATCCGGGTTTTCTGCGTTAATCGCTACGGCAAATGCCTGACCGAGAATCTCCAGACCACGGTCCAGTTCCTCATCCGTAATGGTGAGAGAGGCGAGGCATTTCACGACTTCACCATGCGCACCAGAGGTTTCTATGACCAGTCCGCGCTTGAAGGACTCCTCCACGATACGTCCTGCAAGATCGCCGGACTTGACGACAATTCCGCGCATCATGCCGCGACCGCGAAGTTCGACGACATGTTCCGCGCAGTTTTTCTGAATTGCTTCAAATCCCTTGCGCAATTTCTCGCCTTTATCCTTCACGCTGTTTGCGAAGCTCTCATCCTTCCAGAATTTCTCGATGGCGGTCGTGGCCGTCACGAAGGCATGGTTGTTGCCACGGAACGTCCCGTTATGCTCGCCGGGTTCCCAGATATCGAGGTCCCGGTTGATCAGAGTGACCGCAAAGGGCAGGCCAAAGCCGGAAAGGGACTTCGAAAGTGTTACCATGTCCGGTTTAATACCGGCGGGTTCGAAGCTGAAGAAAGTGCCCGTCCGTCCGCAACCGGCCTGAATATCATCGACGATGAGCAGGACGTCATGCTTGCGACATACCTTTTCCAGGTTTTGTAGCCATTCCATGCGGGCGGCGGTCAGTCCGCCTTCACCCTGGACGCATTCGACAATCACGGCTGCCGGTAGGTCAACGCCGCTGGATGGATCGCCCAAGACGCGGTCGAGATATTCCGTGCTGTCCGTATCCTTACCAAGGTAGCCGTCATATGGCATGGCCGTGCCGCCCGGCATATCCACGCCCGCTGCGCCGCGGTGATGTTCGTTCCCTGTGGCCGCAAGGGCACCCAGTGTCACCCCGTGAAAGCCGTTGGTAAAGCTGATGATATTGCTCCGTCCCTTGGCCTTGCGGGCCAGTTTCAGCGCGGCCTCAACGGCGTTTGCGCCGGTCGGGCCGGTAAATTGCAACACATAATCCATGTCGCGCGGCTTGAGAATATGCGTTTCAAACGCATCCAGAAAAGCGGCCTTTGCCCGTGTATGCATATCCAGGCCATGGGTAATGCCGCCGGAACCCAGATATTCCACCAGGGCATCCCGCATATCCGGATCATTATGACCATAGTTCAGGCTGCCGGCCCCCGCGAGGAAGTCTATGAATACATTGCCTTTTTCGTCCGTCAGGATAGCTCCTTGTGCCTTGTCGAACACGACAGGGAAAGATCTGGCATAACTTTGAACTTGCGATTCACGTCTTTCAAAAATAGAGATGGCGACCTCACTTTTTTGTTGGGTTAAAAAAACAGTCGTTTCATAAGCTATGGTGTTGCGCTCCGGGTTCCGGATGCATCCGCTTAAACTGACTGGATTATGGGATTGCTCCGGTTCTATGCCGCGCTGGTGAGGGCTGACATGATGTCCGCCCGCTTGAATGGTCCGATATTCCACAGCATTTCCGTATCCTGCTGGCCATCGAAATGTTCTTCCTCGTCGAACAGGATGTCCTTATCGACGTCCGCACCCATTTCCCGGGCGATCGAGTTGAAGACGCCGTGGGACGCCTTGTTATCAGGCGTAATCGTCGTTTTGATATATTTCACCTTCTTTGCAGAAGAGCGGTGCAGGATATCGAAAATCATGCGTTTGCCGAGGGACAGGCCGCGTGCTTCCGGTGCAACGGCAACCTGCCAGACGAAGAGGCTTTCTTCATCTTCCGGGATTGTGTAACCGGACACAAATCCGGCAACTTCCCCATCGATTTCTGCCAAAGAGCTGGTCTCGCTGAAGTGCGAGCACTGCAGCAAGTTACAATAGACCGAATTCTCGTCGAGAGGTTTGCACTTCTCCACCAGTTCATTAATGGCAACGCCGTCTTCGGGGGACGGGCGCCTGAGAATAACTTCCGGGTCACGGTCTTTCTTTGCACTCATTGGACTTAACTTCCCTCACATTAAATATATCAATTATCGATATAATTTTATTGCGTATGACATAACCAGCCATGGCTCTCATGTCAACCAAGTCACCAAAATTTAATAATATATTTTTAAATAGCGTGCCTAAAGCTACTAAATGGGTCGGTTGTAGCGTTCGAACGTAATAAAAATACATTGATATTTGATTTAAATTTCAGTAATTGAGAAATTATGGAAGATGATTCATCAATTTTGAGCTATGTATCGTTACCTGATAGTGCCCGAGGACCGCACAGGATAACGCATATGGATCAGCTGAACGAAGCGCTTGTCTCTATTCGCAAGATTTTACGCGCGACGGAACTGCATGGAAAAGCTCTTCGGGTGGCGACCGGCCTCAAGACATCCCAGTTGATCGTCCTGCAGGCTCTTGAAGAATCGCCGGAACTGACGGTTGGCGAAATTACGGCGCGTGTTTATATGGCTCAGGCAACGGTGACCATGATCGTCAGTCGGCTGGATGCGATGGGATATGTCCGCCGGACGCGGGGAACCAGTGACAAACGAAAAGTTTTCGTCAGCCTGTCAGATGCCGGCGCGGAGGCGCTCTCCCAGGCGCCGGAAGCCCTTCATCAGCGCTTTGCCGAACAGTTCGAACCATTGGCCGTATGGGAGAAGACAATGCTGATTGCGTCCCTGCAACGGGTTGCCGCAATGCTGGATGCCGCAGACATCGATGCGGCTCCTTTGCTGCAGCTTGGGGACGCCCATGCGCATGATACCGGCGTTAAATAGGCGAGGGGCCCGCCTAAATCTCTTTTTCCTGTAAAAACTGTTCGATCGCCTCGAGGCAGACTTGCCATGCCGGTTCATAATCCACCAGAATGTGATTTCGGCTCTCCAGCGGAACAAAACGGGCGTCCGGAATTCCCGAGGCAACGGCCCGGCCCATGTCCAGCGGTATGCGCTGATCATATTTGGAATGCAGGACGATTGTCGGCGCCTTGACGTCGGCCAGCCTGTCCCTGACATCGATATAGCCGAAGGCGTCCTGAAAGCGGGCGGCGTTTTTCGCGGAAGTTGTCTGGCGTTGAAACTCATCAAACCAAGCGAGATCGTCGGCGCTGGCTTCCGGCATAAAGGTTTGCGAGAAAATATGCCGATAGGCCGGATTATCGGTGCCCCAGCCGACTTCTGTCAGTTTAAGCACGGCTTCACGGCGTGCCTGTTCCTCCGGGCTCGCCAGATGCCGCCATCCCGCAGCATAACCACCGATCAGGATCAACCCGGACACCCGTTCCGGGTGGCGGGCGGCATATTCGATCGAAACGGCGCATCCTTGCGAAATGCCGAGAAGCGGGAACCTGTCCAGTCCCGCCTTGTCGGCTACAGCTTCCAGATCTTCCACAAACGCATCGAACGTAAGTTCCGCAACATCCCAGTCGGAGAGGCCGCAACCTCTCTCGTCATAGCGAATAAAATTGCGGTAACGGGCGACAGAGGCAAAACTTTTCCCCCAGATCGGACTTTCCCAGTCGAACTCGAGATGGTTCAGCCAGTTAGCGGCTTTCAGGATGGGCGGACCGGACCCGACCGAAGCATAGGCAATCTTGGTGCCGTCCCGCGCCTCACAAAAACTGATCCGTTGCGCGCGCAGAGCAGTTGTCGTTGCATCCGGCTTCATGTTCTTCGCGGCTGAAGCTCGTGATGTAGCAGTGAGCGCGGCTTGTGGATCCTGCTTTGATGCGATGGTCTCCTGCTCATGCGCTTCTGCCGCGTTCGGGTCAATATCGTGCCAAAGGCGTGTCCATTTTTGTACCGCGACCGGTGGCAGGTCAGGATGCGTGGCCAGTTGTTTCAGAACGGCGGCCTGCGCGAGCCGGGCGTCTTCCCGCCCTGACAGCAGCCATGAATCGAAAGCGTCGTCTCCGGCGCCGTCAAGTCCGTCCAGAAAGCGCTGATCCAGTTGAAGGGCCATCATCTCAAGTTTTTCGGCGGATATCGGCTCTACTTTTTGCCTCAGCAGGGCATGGATATCCCTGATATCGACTTTGACGCCGTCGGTATCGAAGTAAACTCTTTCCCTGTCCGCAATAATCCGGGGCCGGTTTGGACTGTCGACTATCCGGCGCAGCTTGCTTAGGGACCATCGCAAGGCGGCTTTCGGATCATCAGGCAAATCCCAGAATAGCTCACACAAACGTTCCCGCCGATGGGGACGTGCGGTGGCGATCAGATATGCCAGAAGGGCCCGTGCCTTGCGCGAGGCCGGCAGAGGAGCATCCGTGCCCTCAAAGGTGACACGCGGTTCGCCGAGAAGCGAAACCTGGAGGTCCGGATGCATCAAAAACTCCGCCGAGTAAAATACAACGATCAAAAAGGGAGAATAACACTGCCATTACAACGGTGACAACAACGGTCGGTCACTATCTCCACGGCAATTACAGAACAACGGCAAGCTATGCCGGGAATGATAACATATTTAATAATAGGATCGAGTTATGCAACAAAAGTTTTACGCTTCGACCGTCGGTGGTAAGGAACACACTGGCAAAAGACGGAATTTTCTTGTAATTGCCGTAAGCTTTCTTGCTGGGCAGTTGACAGAGATATTGCGATACTGGGCAAATCGGCACGATTATAAGCATTTGCTGGATCAGCCCGACTATCTGTTAAAGGATATAGGTCTGTCCCGGCTGGATATTATTGCTGCGATGAGAGAAGAAACCTATCGTAAGGCAGCAAGCAATAATCAGCGGAGCCTTGACGATTTTTCTTCAAGGGATTTCTAAATATTCAGCAATCCCGTCCGCAGCGACAGCGCCGGTGGCGAAGCAACCCTGTAACAGGTAGCCTCCCGTCGGCGCTTCCCAGTCCAGCATTTCACCTGCAACGAATTGCCCGCGCATACCTTTAATCATCAGTTTGTCTGTGAGGCTCCCGAATGTCACACCGCCAGCTGAGGAGATGGCGCGGGCGATCCCCTGCATCCCGACAAGTGTAACAGGCAGCGCCTTTATGCCTTTTGAAAGCTTGCCTGGATCATTTAAATCGGGTTTGGGCATGACCTCATGGAGCAGGGCAGTCTGCAGCGGCGAGAGCCTGAGTTTCTTGCGAAGGAAGTTCGATAGGGACATTTTCCCGCGCGGAGCGGAGAGCTGCCGAGTGACTTCCTCTTCTGCCAGAGAGGGTTTGATGTCCAGATCAAGCGTGACGGTACTAGTTGTTTCCAAGGCATCGCGTAAAGGCCTGCTGAGGGCATATATTGCACTGCCTTCGAGGCCCGTTCTGGTAATGACAAGATCGCCGGGAACCGATCGCCCCTGATAGGAAAGCCGGATGTTTTTAAGCGGAGCCCCTTCGAACTTGGAGAGCAAGAAATCACTCCAATCAACATTAAAGCCGCAATTGCTGGGCTTTAGCGATGCGACTTCAACGCCTAGGTTGTGCATCGCTTCGATCCATGCCCCGTCGGAGCCAAGATGGCCGTAACTTCCGCCGCCCATGGCGTAAAGGACAGCATCGGCGTCAAACTCGACGGTTTTTCCCACAGCCGTGCGGAAAATCAATGTCCTGTTCTCTCTGGTCTCGATCCAGGAGTGCTTCAGGTGAAGTTGTACGTTCTGTTCGTCCAGAAGCGCCAGCCAGGCCCGCAGCAGAGGCGTTGCCTTCAGGCCGGTTGGAAAGATGCGGCCGCTTGATCCTTTGAAGGTTTCTATGCCGAGCGTGCTGGCCCAGCGGATCATGTCGTCCGGTGAAAAGCGGTTGAGATATTCTGAAAACCGGGTCGAATTCTCCGCATATTTCCGGGTGAAGTGCGCGATGTCCTCTGAGTGAGTGAGGTTGAGGCCGCCGCGTCCGGCAATCAGGAACTTCCTGGCGACCGATGGTTTATGATCGAACAGATGTACCTCAACAGAAGAATGCTGGCTGAGGACCTGCGCCGCCATCAGTCCCGCCGGTCCCGCCCCGACGATCGCCACAATTTTTCTGGAGCCGGTGCCCATAGATGCCTTGATTGTATGATTTCCGAAAGGACGGTTATAGGGGAAAGGAACAAGCAGTCAAAGAGGAATGCAATCCAGGTCTCTCGAGAAACAAAAAAGGCGCGGCCCGAAGGCCGCGCCAGGACGAAAAAAGCGAATTACTACGCAGCGGACTACTACATCGCAGGGAGAATCGTAATATCGCGGATTTCGCCGGAGGCCCCTTCAATCATGCCCTTGCTGTCTGCCTTGCCGGTTTCCAGATCAATGGTGTAGAGGGTGTTCTGGTTCACGAGCCATGCCGTGTTTTTCATGTCCGAGGTTGTCTGAACATCAAAGGCATAAGCGCCGGATCCTTCAAAGCCGAACTTGCCGATTGCGGCAAGCGTGCCGTCATTCGGGGATGTCTGGCGGATCAGGGCGCCGATCTTGGAGTCGACATCATACATGGCTGTTTTTTCCGGCTTGCCATAGCTGTTGATATAGGCAGCGGCGGCAATTTCCGGCATTTCTCCCTTGTGCATGTCGCCTTCTTCATAGGCAAGGCTTCCATCAACCGTGACGGCACCCGTATCGACGTTAACGCGGTGGTTCGTCGTGCCGGACATATAACGCAGTTTGTCGGCGGCCGGGTTGAAATCAACGATGACAGGGCCACCATTCATGGGAAGGGCCTTGTCCATTTTTGAAAGCTCACTCGCCGCGCCGGACTTGGTGTCAATGGTGACAACGGTGTTATCCGGGGTCACGCCGATCAGCATGCCGTTGGACGGGCGCAGATCGATACCGACAAGGCTGTCAACGCCGGAGACATCCATGGTGCCGGAGACGGCAAGCGTGTCCGTATCGAACATTACCAGCGTTTTATCTCCGACCAGTCCGATAGCTGGCGCGGCCGAAGCCGCCGAAATAGAAAATGCGAGAGCTGCGGAAGTTGCAATTGTCAAACGTAACATGTGAGAACCTTTCTGTAGTTCAGTTGTTGATCACGAAGAGCGACGCGTTTCGACGGCTCTGACCTGAAGACACAGCAGCAGCGCATTTGGATGCAAAAAAATAAAATTTTTATTTTTTCTTGAATTTACAGGGCCATTTGAGTGCATATTAGAGGGGAGTTTGCGGCCTCATGATTTGTTCTGGTGAGCATATCGAGCCGTTTGCCCGGTAAAAAAGGACAGTTATGTGACCCAGACCGCCAGTTCAGAAACCTGCTCCGTTGAAGAGGCCGTCGGCATTTGCGCTTCAGGCGACAACCGTGGCATCGATATGATCCTGAGCGATGAAGGCGGGCGGTTGCTGGGTGTCGCCATGCGTATGCTGACGCGTCGGGACCTAGCTGAGGAAGCCGTGCAGGATACAATGGTGCAGGTCTGGCGTAAGGCCTCCCAGTACCGGGCGGAGTCCGGATCGGCCAAGGGATGGCTCTATACGATACTGCGCAACCGCTGCCGTAACATCCTGCGGGATGAAACACGTTTGACGGCCTTGCCCCCGGATGAATTGACGACAATGCAGGACGCCCGTCAGGAGACGGTTCCTCTGGAAGGCTGGGAGGTTTTGCCGGGCACGACAAAACTGAAAGACTGTCTCGCGTCTCTGGATGCGTCCGGACGGGAAGCCATTCTGTTGGCGCATGTCGCCGGTTTCTCCCATGGCGAGATTTCTGCGCGGCTTAAAGTGCCGCTCGGGACGGTGAAATCCTGGGTCCGGCGAAGTCTGGTGTCGTTAAGGGGGTGCCTGTCATGATTACAGACAAAGACGGCATCGCCCGCCTTGCCGACGAATATGTTCTGGGTCTGCTCGAACCGCTGGAGGCTGAGGCCATTGAAGCGGAAATGGAAAACAATCCTGACCTCGCAAAAGCAGTCGGCGAATCCCAGGACCGGTTTTTGCCGCTGGATCTCAGCGCCGCCAGCGAGACATTGAGGGAAGGTTTCGCAGATGAAGTGAGGCAGGCGCTCGGGCCAGAGCAGGAAGCCGCTTCCGCCACGTCAAAGGTTGTGCCGATGACCGCCAGTAAGAAGAAATCACCCTGGCTGTCGAAGCAGGTTTTCTGGCCCGCGATTGCCGCGACCATTATCGGAATCATTATCGGCAGCTATCTTCCGTTCAATCGACCGGAGCCTGTTATTGTTGCCGTGCTGGTGGATGCAAACGGCGTTGCGCAGGCAATCGTCGAAGATTACGGAAACTCCGAAGCACAGATCAGGTTTGTCTCGGATGTCGAAGTGCCAACCGGTAAAACCATGCAACTCTGGACTCTGCCGTCGCCGGAAACCGGCCCGGTTTCGCTCGGTGTTTTGCCGGGTGTTCAGCCCGCTGTTGTCGATGGGCCAAGCCTGCCGGCACCTAAACAGCAACAGCTGTATGAAGTGACCTTTGAGCCGCTTGGCGGCTCTCCTACGGGCAAACCGACCGGCCCGATCCTTGGCAAGGGCCTCGGGATGCTGCAGGGCAGCTGACACTGTCATATAAAGTTCACAAATCTGTTCCTGTTACGACACATAACTCTCTCACTATCCCCCTCATGATGAAAGAAATCGCCAGAGCGTTTCCGGTGAGGGGGATGTGTGTCCAAAGGAAAGACAGAGAATAATCACGAAGCGCGGCAAAGCTGGATGGGCGTGCTTGCCCGGGCAAGCGTGGATGATCTTGAACATCACTGGGCGAGAGAGGGAGAGGGCGTTGACTACGCCTTCCTGCGCCCGCCTGAAACCGGTCTAGTGATGACCCAAGGCCGTGCCGGGGGAACCGGAGAGCGGTTTAATCTCGGTGAAATGACAGTGACGCGATGCGCCGTCCGGCTGTCGGACGGCATGGTTGGCCATGCCTATGTCACGGGCCGGGACCGGCGCCATGCGGAGCTTGCCGCTGCATTCGATGCCCTTTTTCAAACCTCTCCTGCGGGGAATGATATTCAGGCGCGTGTTATCCGGCCACTTGCCGATAAGTTCGATCGGGCGCGGGAGGCGCGGTCACGAAAGGCGGCCGCTACGAAAGTGGATTTCTACACGATGGTGCGCGGTGAGGATACGGCATGATGACGTCAGACACTGCGCCACTGTCTGGTGGGTTTGAAAATAACGTTCTCGACGCCACCGCCTGCTTTCGTGTCGTGCTGGATGCAATGGCTCGGCCGGCAAAAATTCATTCCTTGCCGGTGTCCATAAGCCCGCCACGCGGATTGAACGTTGGCACGGTTGCGGTGCTGCTCACGCTAGGTGATATGGATACGCCGGTCTGGCTCGCGCCGGAATGCGATACGGCAGAGGCAAGGGCTTATCTTCGCTTTCATGCGGGTTGTCCTATCCTTGATGATCCTCGACAGGCAGTCTTCGCCGTTATGTCGGCCGAACGGGACCTTAGCATCACAGAGGAATTGTCGCTCGGGTCCGCGGAATATCCCGACCGCTCCGCCACGGTCATTCTGGAAAGTGAAAGGCTGATCGAAGGGGAGGGACCGTTATTCTCCGGTCCGGGCTTCGATGCGCCGCGCCGTTTCTGCGTGGAAGAGCAGCCGGCATCCCTCTGGTCTCATGTTTCCGCCAATCAGGCGCTCTTTCCGCGCGGGCTCGACTGGATACTCACCAGCGACAGCCAACTAGCGGCATTGCCGCGCAGCACGAAAGTAGAGGTTTAGGCATGTATGTCGCGGTCAAGGGTGGCGAAAAAGCCATCGAGAATGCGCATCGATATTTGGCCGAGGAGCGTCGCGGTGATCCGGCCATCAAAGAGCTCAGCCTGAAACAGATTACAGAGCAGTTGAGCCATGCCGTCAGCCGGGTGATGGCGGAAGGGTCCCTGTTCGATAGGGAACTTGCGGCACTGGCCATCAAGCAGGCGCGGGGTGATCTGATTGAGGCGATTTTCCTGATCCGCGCCTACCGGACGACATTGCCAAGATTTGGATACAGCACGCCGATCGATACAGCCGAAATGGCGCTGGATCGGCGGGTATCTGCGACATTCAAGGACTTGCCGGGCGGACAGATACTGGGGCCGACATTCGACTACACACACCGGCTTCTCGATTTTGCGCTGGCGGCGGAAGGGCTTGAGACAGAGCAGGCCAAAGAGGCGGAAGAGGCTGTTGATGAGGATATTCCGCGGGTTCTGGAACTCCTGAATAAAGAGGGATTGATCGAAACGGCCGTTCCCGGAGAGAGCGACGAGAGTTCAACCGTCGGTGACCTGACCCGGGAGCCGATGGAGTTTCCCGCGGGCCGGGATGTGCGCTTGCAAAATCTCGCGCGGGGCGATGAAGGCTTTATTCTCTCCCTCGGCTATTCCACGCAGCGCGGCTACGCCCGTAACCATGCCTTTGTCGGGGAAATTCGTATCGGCCATGTCGCCGTTGAATTTGTGCCCGAGGAACTCGGCTTTGCGATCGAGATCGGGGATATTCTGGTAAGCGAATGCGAGACAGTGAACCAGTTTCAGGGCTCCAAAAAAGTGCCGGCGCAGTTCACGCGTGGCTATGGTCTCGCCTTCGGCCATTGCGAGCGCAAGGTCATCGCCATGGCGCTGGTCGACCGGGCACTCCGGGCAGATGAGCTCGGCGAGGAGAAAAGCGCGCCTGTGCAGGATGAGGAGTTTGTCCTCTCCCATAGCGACAATATTCAGGCAACCGGCTTTGTCGAGCATATCAAACTGCCGCATTACGTGGATTTCCAGTCGGAACTCGAGCTGGTGCGGCGGTTGCGCGCCAACGCATTGCGCAATCAGGCAACACTGGAGGCGGCGGAATAGGATCATGAGCAATTTTGAAAGCGCCGCCTATAATTTTGCCTATCTGGATGAGCAGACAAAAAGGATGATCCGCCGCGCACTTCTGAAGGCGGTCGCTATCCCTGGCTATCAGGTGCCGTTCGCCAGCCGCGAAATGCCGATGCCCTACGGATGGGGCACAGGCGGAATTCAGGTAACTGCGGCCGTAATCGGCCCGGAGGATGTTCTCAAGGTCATCGACCAGGGATCCGATGATACGACGAATGCGGTCAGCATCCGCAACTTTTTCCGAAAGACGACCAATGTCGAAACCACGGAAGAGACGGCAAAGGCGAGCCTGATCCAGACCCGACACCGCATTCCGGAAACACCGCTGACCGACGGCCAGATACTGGTCTATCAGGTGCCGATCCCGGAGCCGCTCCGTTTCCTGGAGCCGCGGGAGACTGAAACGCGGAAAATGCATGCGCTGGAGGAATACGGGTTGATGCATGTGAAGCTTTACGAGGATATCTCCCGCCACGGGGATATTGCGACAACCTACGCCTATCCGGTGAATGTTGCCGGGCGATATGTGATGGACCCGTCACCAACCCCGAAATTCGACAATCCGAAAATGAATAATATGCCCGCGCTGCAGCTGTTCGGGGCGGGACGGGAAAAGCGTATTTACGCGATACCGCCCTATACCGAGGTCGTTAGCCTCGATTTTGAGGATTACCCCTTCACCATCCAGAAATGGGAGGAACCCTGCGCCCTGTGTGGCGAGACGGACAGCTTTCTGGATGAAGTGATATTGGATGATGCGGGCGGGCGGATGTTCGTTTGCTCTGACAGTCACTATTGCAAGTCGCGGCAGGAGCAGGGATATAGCGGTTCGCAGTCTCCCGATGCGGAGAGAGCATCGCGGGAGGTGGCGGAGTAATGACGATGAATTCCCTTTTGTCCGTTGAAAATCTCACCGTGAAATATGGTGACCGGGTCGGCTGCCGGAATGTCGGTTTTGACCTGTTTCCGGGTGAAGTGCTGGGCGTTGTCGGGGAGTCCGGGTCCGGCAAGTCCACCTTGCTGAATGCGGTCTCCGGCCAGTTGCCGCCGCATTCGGGCCGGGTTTCCTATAAAACACGCCTGAACGACCGGTGCGATATTTACGGTATGACGGAGCCGGAGCGGCGGTTTCTCATGCGCACGGACTGGGCCTTCGTTCATCAGAACCCGCGCGACGGGCTTCGGATGTCAGTCAGCGCCGGCGCAAATATCGGCGAGCGTCTGATGGGCGTTGGCTGGCGGCATTACGGCGAAATTCGCGAGGCAGGTCTCAACTGGCTGGAAAAAGTGGAGATTGACGATGATCGGGTAGATGATCTTCCTTCGACCTTCTCCGGCGGCATGTTGCAGCGTCTGCAAATCGCCCGCAATCTCGTCTCGAAACCGCGCCTTGTCTTCATGGATGAGCCGACCGGCGGCCTTGATGTCTCGGTACAGGCGCGACTTCTGGACCTTTTGCGGGGGCTGGTGTCCGATCTCGGGCTTTCCGTCATGATTGTGACACATGATCTTGCGGTAGCCCGGCTTCTGTCGCATCGGTTGATGGTCATGCAAGGCGGGCAGGTTGTCGAGAGCGGCCTGACGGATCAGGTACTGGACGATCCCCAACATCCCTACAGTCAGCTGCTCGTGTCCTCAATACTGCAGGTGTAGGAGCAAAGGTTCATGGAAATGCTGAGAGCGGAGAATGTCGGCAAAAGCTTTACCCTGCATGTGCAGGACAGCACCGTCATTCCGGTTTTTGAACATATTGATTTCACCTTGAACAAGGGCGATTGCATTGCGCTTACGGGGGCGTCCGGCGCCGGTAAAAGTACTTTCATGCGCATGATCTACGCCAACTATATCTGTCAGGAAGGCTCCATCCGGGTGAGGCACGGCGCGGACTGGGTCGATATGGTCAGCGCCCCGCCGCACAGAATTCTGGATGTCAGACGGCAGACCATGGGCTATGTCAGCCAGTTCCTGCGGGTCATTCCGCGCGTGGCAACGCTGGATATCGTCGCGGATCCGCTGAAAGCCATGGGGGTTGAGATGGAGGCGGCACGGCAGAAAGCAGCCGTCATGTTGACGCGGCTTAATATACCAGAGGCGCTCTGGTCTCTCTCACCCCTCACATTTTCCGGCGGGGAACAGCAGCGGGTCAATATCGCCCGCGGATTTGTCGCCGACTATCCGATCATGCTGCTGGATGAACCGACGGCATCGCTGGATGCGGGCAACCGCGCCGTTGTGCTTGATCTTATCACGGAGGCGAAGACGCGCGGCACCGCTCTGATCGGCATTTTCCATGATGAGGATGTCCGGGAGGCCGTCTGTACGTCCGAGTTTGAAATTACCAGATTCAGGGCCGTAAATGATGGCTGAGCAGATTTTTACCAATGCCCGAATTGTCCTTGCCGATGATGTCATTGAGGGGACAATTTCCGTCGAGGATGGTTTTATCACCGCGATAGATACGGGCGCCTCCCGCAACGGGGCGGCTATTGATCTGCAAGGCGACTACCTGATGCCGGGTTTCGTTGAACTCCATACGGATAATCTCGAAAAACATATGACACCGCGCCCCAAGGCGGAATGGCCACCTGTCTCTGCGGTTATCGCTCATGACGGACAGATGGCGATGAACGGAATTACAACCGTCCTTGACGCCATGGGTCTTGGCGATGTCAATCAGGGCAGCGCCCGCATGGCGCGGCTCAACGACATGATTGACGGTATCGGAGAGGCGCAGGCCAAGAACCTTCTGAAGGCGGAGCATTTTCTGCATCTGCGGTGCGAGGTGAGCTATCCTGATCTGCCGACCGTGCTTGATTGCCAGATCGGGAATCCGCATATCCGCATGCTGTCCGTCATGGATCACACGCCGGGACAGCGCCAGTTTGTCAGCCTTGATGCCTATTATACCTATTATCAGGGAAAATACGGCCT
The DNA here is from genome assembly GCF_963976355.1 of uncultured Sneathiella sp. NCBI lineage: Bacteria > Pseudomonadati > Pseudomonadota > Alphaproteobacteria > Sneathiellales > Sneathiellaceae > Sneathiella > uncultured Sneathiella sp. The sequence continues at coordinate 125,702 of NZ_CAXBKA010000003.1, read as the reverse complement.
TTCCGATGGCGAAATGAAAGCATTCATCGAGAGCCGTCAGCGCGATCACGAGCGCCACAGCGAAAAACATCGGAAGCTGGTGGTTGAGCTTGCCCGCCTCCATGGCATCGTTCTCGCCAGCCATGACGACGCAACGGTTGACCATGTGGCAGAAGCGGTGGAAGATGGCATCCGGGTTGCCGAATTTCCGACAACTGTGGAAGCGGCAAAGGCGTCTCATGACGCCGGGCTGCAAGTCTTGATGGGGGGGCCGAACATCGTGCGGGGAAAATCACATTCAGGCAATGTATCGGCCCGGGAGCTGGCACGGCTTGGCTATCTCGATGTGATATCAAGCGATTATGTGCCCCACAGCCTGCTGTTCAGTGCGCTCCAACTCGTCGATGAATTTGAAGATATCACGCTTCCCCATGCCATTCGGCTGATCAGCAAGACGCCGGCCGAGAGTATCGGCCTTGCGGACCGCGGTGAGCTTTCCGTCGGCAAAAGGGCGGATCTGGTGCATGTCCATCACACGCCGCATCACCCCGTCATTCGGGGTGTCTGGTCGAAAGGACGGCGTATTGGCTGAGGTCGGGACGCTCTTTCTTGTGGTCGGGCCGAGCGGGGCGGGCAAGGATACATTGCTCGACCGGGTGAGGGAAAAGCTGAGCGGGGATGACCGCTATGTCTTCGCCCGCCGTGTGATTACCCGGCCTGCGGCGCCGGATCATGAAGACCATGACAGTGCAACCCCGGAAGAATTCGACCGGCTGCTGGAGGAGGGGGCATTCTGCCTCTCCTGGGAGGCGCATGGCCTGAAATACGGCATTCCTGTGGCTTATGAGGCGGAGAGGCAAAAAGGCCGCCATGTTGTCGTCAATGTCTCCCGGCAGATCGCCGTTGAGGCCCGGAAGCGGTTCGCGCCCGCCCGCATCGTTGTGGTTACGGCGCCGAAAGAATTGTTGGCGGCGCGCTTATCCCTTCGAAGCCGGGAAAGCGCGACGGAAATTAAAGCGCGGCTGAGCCGTCTGGCGCCTGAAATCACGGATATCGACGGGGCCGTCATCATTGAAAACAGCGGAAGCGTGGCGGACGGCGTGTCGGCACTCCTAAAGGCGCTCAACTTCCGGGACCTCGCGGCCGCCCCGTAACGGATATCGTTTCAGCAGACGAAATGGCCGGTCATTCCCGGGATCGCCAAAGAGGCAGATATCCCGAACGGGAACCGGTTCTTCTAACGCGGTGGCCAGATATCCCGTCAGCTTTCTTTCAAGAGCGGCACATTCGGCTGCGCTGAGACGACCTGTAAGGGTCAGATGGAAGCGGAATTCTTCCATGACAAAGGGGTATCCCCATCGCATGAGAAGGACTTCCTGACGCGCTGTGAGGTTCTTCCTGCGGCGGATGATTTCCTCATCGCTCGCAGGCTTTCGGTAATCATCCAGTTCCTTCACGCAGCGATCAGCAAGTGTGTTCAGCGTCTCAACCGGCGAGGCCGGGACGATTGCGAGAAAGTCGCTGAGCGCCCGGACAGTCATCTTGGGGATGTCGAAAGGCGCGACCTTCTCCGCCAGCTTCTGAATGTTGATATCGAGTTCCTGAAGGGTCCGGTTGTCGCGAAGGACGAAAGGAGGTTTCAAGGTGCCGTGAAAACCGTAGCGGGATGGAGCCTTTGTTATGAGCTTGATATCCTGGGAACTGATGCCGTCAATTCGGGGCCGGTCTAAAACCTCTCCCGTTCCGGGGTCGACCCCAAGCCATTGATTGCCAAGGCTTGCGAGAGGCGATTCTCTCTGGGGCGCGAAATAGATGGCGTAGCGCTTGAAATCTTCCGGCATTCTAAAGGTCTGCTCAGGTGACGAGTTTGCGTAATCTCTGTGACAATAGATCAAGCAGGCTGACCGAGACAATAATCAGGATCATGACGGCGGCGGTTTCCGCATAATAGAAGCCGCGGATATATTCCCAAAGCAGCATACCAATTCCGCCGGCGCCGACGATACCCAGCACGGTCGCGGAGCGGACGTTCGATTCAAACCGGTAAAGGGAATAGGAAATCCAGAGCGGAAGCACCTGCGGAATGACACCGAAAATGATTTCATGAAGGGCATTGGCGCCGGTCGCCCGAATGCCTTCGATCGGGCGGGGGTCGATGGATTCGACCGCCTCGGAGAACAATTTTGCAAGGACGCCGGTCGTATGCACCCACAGCGCAAGAACACCGGCAAAAGGACCAAGACCGACGGCAACCACGAAAAGCATCGCGAATACCATCTCGTTAATCGCCCGAAACATATCCATGAGGCGGCGTGTCGGCTGACAGATCCACCAGGGGACAATATTCTCTGATGACATGATGCCGAAGGGGATGGAAAAGACGATCGCCAGCACCGTTCCCCAGACAGCGATCTTGAGGGTGACAATGATTTCGGACACATACATCTTCCATTCGGTGAAATCCGGCGGGAAAAAGCCCGATGCGAATTGCCCCATGTTGGCCGCATCATTGAACAGATCCATGGGCCGCATGTCCGCATCTTCCCATGACCAGGCGAGCAGCATGAAGAACAACGCCCAGCCGACAAGCGAAATAATAGAACGCTTCAGGTCGCGAGGAGGTGTTTGCGGATCGGAATTACGGTGCGTCACTGTTGTCATGAGAGGGCCCTTGGTGATTTGCACGGAGAATTGGCAGGCGGGAAACAAAAGGGGCGCCGGAAAACTCCGACGCCCGAATTCCGGTCAACCGGGTTATTGATTGGCGACCATGATGTCGAGATCGGCAAGCTGCTTGTCGATCATCGTGACCTTTTCTTCTTTTTCTGCCGCAGAGGCACCCTCTGCATTCATGATTTTAATCTTGTCCTTGAACAGGGCGAGCTGGCGGATCGGGTAAAGCTGGGTGTTGTTGCTTTCCATGAAGAAACCCTGACCGTCGCTGATATTGGCGAGAACTTTCTTGGCGGCTTCCGTATCGCCAAAACGACCGTAAGAAAGGAAGAATGCCTTGATTTCCGACTTCAGTTCCTTTGAGAGGTCTTTGCGATAAACCATTGGATCTGAAGGAATAAGCGGGGAGGTCCAGATCACCTTGATCTTCTCGGCAGCTTCGGGCGCCTTGAGCTTCGTGCGGCCAATCTGCTCGGAGTTGTTGGCGGCGATATCAACCTGCTTGTTGGCGGTGGCCATCAGGTTGGTTTCATGGTTGGCGTTGCGGACGGTTTTGAAGCATTTCTTCGGATCAATGTCATTCTTGGCGAAGACATAATATGTCGGGACCAGAAAGCCGGATGTCGAGTTCGGATCACCAATGCCGAAATTCAGGGACTGGTCACATTTGAAAATATCTTCAAGGCTGTTGATTTTGTCGTTGTCGGCCTGGGTGATGATATGGGAATAATATCCCTGTGACCCGTCGGCCTTGGATGTCTGTGCGAAGACCTCGCCGCCGGCGCGATCAACGGCTTCCATGCCGGACTTGTTGCCGAACCAGGCGATCTGTACCTTGCCGAAGCGCATGGCCTCGATAACACCGGCATAGTCGGGGGCAAAGAATGCGTTCACTTTCCGACCGAGTGCCTTTTCCATATCCGCCATGAAAGGCAGCCACTGCTCTTTCAGGTTTGACGTTGATTCTGTGGAAATGATGCCGAAGTTGATTTCTTCCGGATCGCCTTCCAGCGGCTTGAAGTCGGCAAAGGCGGCTGTGGCTGTCAGGGTTGTCGCCGCAACCACGGCGGCGGATAGGAATTTGCGTATCATCTAGTCGTCTCCATGAGAAAAAATGCCTGAAAGGTTGTATCCTGACAGGCGGTTATTGGTTGAGGTTGCTACCTCGCTGCGTAGGCCAGAACCAGATCCCCGTCAGCGGCAGGCTGGGCGGGCTGGTCGGCTCTCTTGCTCTCTGCCTTGCGGCGTTGCTCTTCAGGCGACAGCAACTCGATGCTGTCGGCACCATATATTTCCTGTAGGAATTCAGGGGTGAGGCAATGGCTCGGGCCGTCGAACACGACTTCACCCTCGCGCATGGCAATGGTCCGGGGGCAATATTTGATGGCGTAATCGACCTGATGCAGCGACACGAGGACGGTAACGCCGTCTTCGCGATTTACATGCGCCAGATTGTCCATGACTTTGCGTGACGAAGCGGGATCGAGGGAGGCGATCGGCTCGTCCGCCAGAATCAGCTTGGCGCCTTGTACGATTGTACGGGCAATCGCGGCCCGCTGCTGCTGTCCGCCGGAGAGGTTGGAGGATCGTTGCGCGGCATGACTGGCGATCCCGACGCGGCCGAGGGCATTCATGGCTTTTTGTTTTTCCTCGCTGGTGAAGATACCGAGGAGGGTTCGCCAGCTTGGGGCCACACCAAGAACACCCATCAGGACATTTGTCAGAACGGTCAGCCGTCCGACGAGATTAAATTGTTGAAAAACAACACCGATTTCCCGGCGATGTTTACGCACGCCCTTGGCGAGTGTCCCGTCTTTCTGAATGGCGGTTCCAAAGACATTGATTTCACCGCGACCCTTGTCACTGACAACCAGACCGGCAATATGGCGGATGAGGGTGGACTTGCCGGAGCCCGAGGCGCCGATCAGCGCGACCATTTCCTTTTCGTCAAGTTCTACGGAGACATTTTTGAGTGCTTTGTTTTTACCGAATGTCTTGTCCAGGTTCCTGACGGAAATGGCGACCATGTTCTCTCTCCCCTCTGTGATTCTTCAATCGGGGAAAAAACTATGGCTCCTCGGTATCAGAACAGTGATAGTACTATGACAGTTTTGTTAAATAGATGGATGGCATGTCGTCGGAGGAGACAAGGATATCAAAACTCCCGATCTGGGAGGGTCGTGTTCGGATAGAGCCCCTCAATGGCGGGCTGACCAACCAGAACTATCTGGTGCGGGATGCGAAACGATGTGCCGTCGTGCGGCTCGGATCGGATATTCCGCATCATCATGTCTTTCGTGAAAATGAACTGGCGGCGAGCCGGGCGGCCCAGGCAGCGGGCGTTTCCCCGGCGGTTCTCTATGCGGAGCCGGGCATATTGGTGCTGGAGTATATTGAGGGGGCAACCATGCGCGAGGGAGATGTCCGGACATCCGACTATCTTCAGAAGATCATTCCCCTGATACAGACCGCCCATACCCGGATTCCGGATTATCTGGATGGTCCGTCCATGAATTTCGATGTTTTCGCTATTCTACGGGATTATGCCAAAACCCTTGAAAGGGAAGGCAGCTGGCATATTGGAAAGCTCCCCAAGTTGAGGGAGATTGCAACAGATCTGGAAAAGGCAGCCGGAACATCGACAACAGTCTTCGGGCATAATGATTTACTGGCGGCGAATTTTCTCGACGATGGAAAGCGGCTCTGGCTCATCGATTGGGACTATGCCGGATTTAATACCCCGTTGTTTGATCTTGGCGGGCTGGCCTCCAACAACGGCTTTTCCGAAGACATGCAGAAAGATATGCTGGAAAGTTATTTCAACGCCCCCTTGGATGCCGCGCGGTGGCGGCATTTTATGGCGATGAAGACAGCGTCCCTCCTGCGGGAGACTATGTGGAGCATGGTTTCTGAAATTATGTCCGAGCTCAGTTTTGACTATGCGGCTTATACAGAAGAAAATATAAAAAGATTTGAACAGGCCTATGACGAATTCCGCCAGATATAAGAGACATTCATGAAAGAACTCCCCAAAACTGCGAAGGCCGTTGTGATCGGCGGCGGTATTGTCGGTTGCTCGACCGCCTATCATCTGGCCAAGCTCGGCTGGACGGACACAGTCCTGCTGGAGCGCAAGAAACTTACCTCAGGCACGACCTTTCATGCGGCCGGGCTGGTCGGTCAACTTCGCTCCAACGCCAATATCACCCAGCTTCTCGGCTATTCCGTTGACCTTTATGACCGGCTGGAGAAAGAGACCGGCCTCGGAACCGGGTGGAAGATGAATGGCGGGTTGCGCCTTGCCTGTAATGAGGCGCGCTGGGAGGAGGTCAAACGACAGGCGACAACGGCGCAGTCCTTCGGGCTGGAAATGCAGCTTCTCACGCCCTCTGAGGCACAGGCGCTATGGCCGATCATGACGGTCGACGATGTGATCGGCGGCGCCTATCTGCCGACGGACGGACAGGCGAACCCCTCCGATATCACCCAGGCGCTGGCAAAGGGAGCACGGATGGCAGGCGCCACGATTTTCGAGGATACCGCCGTCACCGATATCCGGATTGAAGAGGGTAAAATCAAGGGAGTTCAGACCGATAGCGGGTTTATTGAATGTGAAATCGTTGTTTGTTGCGCCGGGCAATGGACGCGGGAGTTCGCCGGACGCTTCGGCGTGAATGTGCCTCTGGTCTCCCTTCAGCATCAATATATCATCACCGAGCCGATCAAGGATCTGCCGCGCGACCTGCCGACATTGCGGGACCCGGATCGGCTCACTTACTACAAGGAAGAGGTTGGCGGCCTCGTCATGGGCGGGTATGAGCCGAACCCGATTACCTGGGCGGTGGACGGGATCCCGGAGGATTTTCACTATACATTGCTATCCTCCGATTTCGAGCATTTCGAGCCGATGATGGAGCTTGCGCTTGGCCGGGTACCGGCGCTTGAAACGGCGGGGATCAAGGAACTGGTGAACGGACCGGAGAGCTTTACGCCGGATGGAAACTTTATTCTTGGCGAAGCCCCGGAGCTTAAGAATTTTTTTGTCGGCGCAGGTTTTAATGCATTCGGAATAGCGTCCGGCGGCGGGGCGGGCATGGTGCTCGCCGAATGGGTTGTAAAAGGTGAGCCGCCGTATGATCTCTGGGCTGTCGATATCCGGCGCTTCGGCCGCGTGCATTTCGATACGGACTGGGTCCGTACGCGCACCATTGAAGCCTATGGCAAGCACTACACCATGGCCTGGCCGCATGAGGAACATTCAAGCGGGCGCCCGAACCGGACATCGCCGCTTTATGAGAGGTTGAAGGCGGCGGGCGCCTGCTTCGGTGAGAAGCTGGGGTGGGAGCGGCCGAACTGGTTTGCCGATCTTAACGCCGGGGAAGTCCCGGCGGATCAATACAGCTTCGGGCGGCCCAACTGGTTTGACGCCGTCGCGCGGGAGCATCATGCGGCGCGGGAGGCGGCGGTGCTGATAGACCAGACGTCTTTTGCGAAATTCACCCTGAAGGGACCGGATGCGGAGGCGGCGCTGGACTGGATCGCCGCCAATGATGTCAGGAAACCGGCTGGCTCGCTTATATATACGCAGATGCTCAATGATCATGGCGGTATTGAATGCGATCTAACGGCGGCACGGATCGGTCCGGAGGAATATTACATCGTGACCGGAACCGGCTTCGCCACGCATGATTTCAACTGGATTTCACGCAACATCCCGCCCGGTCTGCAGGCGGAACTGAGCGATATTACAGCGACAACGTCTGTCCTGTCCCTGATGGGGCCGAATGCCCGGAAAATTCTGGAGGCGGTCACGGCCGATGACGTGTCCAACGACGGGTTCCCGTTCGCCAGATTCAAGAATATCGCCATTGCAAGATGCCCCGTGCGTGCCTTGCGGATTACCTATCTGGGAGAGCTGGGTTGGGAACTGCATCTACCAGTCGAACATGCAGGAGCTGTGTATGACGCGTTGATGTCTGCGGGACGGGAATTCGGGCTCTTAAATGCTGGCTATCGTGCCATTGAAAGCTGTCGTCTGGAGAAGGGATATCGGGCCTGGGGATCGGATATCGGACCTGACCACACACCGCTGGAGGCCGGGCTTGGCTGGGCGGTCAAGCTTAAAACCGGTCGTGATTTCAAGGGCCGCACCGCCATCGAGGCGCAGAAGCAGGGCGGCGTCAAAAAGATGCTTGCCTGCTTTACCGTGGATGATCCGGATGTCGTCCTGCTCGGGCGGGAAACTATTTACCGTAATGGGGAACGGGTTGGCTGGCTTTCCAGTGGCGGTTACGGTCACACAATTGCAAAATCCATCGGCTATGGATATGTTCGAAATGCAGCGGGCGTCGATGCGGATTTCGTGCTGGAGGGCACATATGAGCTGGATGTGGCGCTCACCCGTGTTCCCTGCAAGGTGCATCTGAAACCGCTTGTTGACCCATCGATGAGCCGGATCAGGCAATGAATTCTGAAACAGAGAGTGAGCGATGACGAAACCCGACTTTTCCGAAATCACCAAGGACAATGTTGTCGAATTTATCGCCGGCATTTTTGAACGGCGCGGGGCGGAGGAGTATCTCGGAGAGCCGGTCACGATATCCGAGCATATGTATCAGAGCGCGCAGCTGGCCGAGGAGGCGGGCGCGAGCGAGGAAATGATCGTCGCGGCGCTGCTCCATGATATCGGGCATTTCACCAACGAATTCCCGGACAACGCGGCGGAACTCGGCATCGATAGTCACCATGACCGGGCCGGGGCCGCGGTTATCGCCCCGTATTTCCCGAAGATGGTGACGGACTGTGTGCGTCATCATGTTTCAGCGAAGCGGTATCTTTGCGCGACGGACCCGGACTATTTTGCCAAACTGTCAGAGGCTTCCGTGCTCAGCCTGAAACTGCAGGGCGGCCCAATGACGCCCGAGGCCGCGGATAGATTTGCCCGCAACGGGGATGTCGAGGCCATTGTCCAGGTGCGTAAATGGGACGATGAAGCCAAGGTGCCGGGCAAGAAAACCAGATCCTTTGACTACTATGCGCCGATGCTGCAACGGGTTATTGACAGGGCAGTACAGGATTAGGTCGGCGCCGCCTGTAGCTGGTCCTGCGTCATTTTCATGAATGCGCTCACCAGATTGCCCCTTCCACGCTCCTTGAGGCAGATCAGCGCTTCGTCCATCAGAGGCTTGCAGCCGGAAATGGGAATCTTGCAAAGCCGCTCATCATGTCCGAACTCCGCCTCCGAGACGATGCCGATACCAGCGCCACTCGCGACGATTTCCCGAATGGCTTCGCGCCCCACCGCCTCAATGGTCGGTGTCAGGGTTATGCCTTCGGATTCGGCAATCTGCTCCAGCTTGTACCGGGTTTTTGAGCCTTTCTCCCGCAGGACTAATGGCTGCCGGGCCAGTTCTTCCAGGGAGATGGAGTCCAGTTTCGCGACCGGATTATCTTTGGCCGCAAAGGCGATAATCGGGGTCGAACTTAGTTTGATGATGTCGAATTCACGGGATTCAGGAATTTCGCCAAGGACGCCGATATCCGCTTCATAGCTGCAGAGCTTGTCAACTATCTCGGTCGTATTTCCGGTGCTGACGGAAATAAAGACGCCCGGGTACTTTTCGCGAAACGGTCCCAGCACCGGGTTAAGATGCTGAACGGAATCGGCAATGATCCGCAGCTTGGCAGAGCTGAGGGCTCGCGATTCTGACAAAAGAACATATGCCTGATCTTCCACATCGAACATACGATGGGTGACTTCGAGCAGCTTTTTCCCGAATTCTGTGAGGGTAATCTGCTTTTTTTGCCGATTGAACAACAAAACGTCATACTCGGCCTCTAGTTTTCGTACCTGATCCGATATGGCTGGCTGGGTTAAAGACAGAGCCTCTGCCGCGCGAGAAAATCCGCCGTGAATGGCGACATAGTGAAAGGCGCGTAACTGAACATACCTCATGTTTTATCCGATCAAAGATACTAACCAACGTAATTATAACCCGAAGTTTGCTCAGGTCCTAAAACTATCGTTTAAATTTATATGTCAATTTTAAATAACGATTTTACAAATATTACGTTGCGGCATACGGTTTGGATCACTTCTGAAAAATTTTTGCCTGAAAGGGTATGGAGCAATGGCAGCAGATCATGACAAGGTGGCGAATATGGCGTTTCCTTCTCCGCATATGGGGGAGCCTTATCTGCTGACGCCCGGTCCCCTGACGACGTCCCTGAAAGTCAAGCAGGCCATGCTGAAGGACTGGGGTTCATGGGACGGTGACTTCCGGTCGATGACGGCGGCCATGTGTCAGAAGCTGCTGGCCATTGCCGGGGATGGCGGTGCGGAATTTGACTGCGTCCCGATGCAGGGCAGCGGCACTTTCGCTGTTGAGGCGATGCTCGGTTCTTTCCTGGCGAGAGACAGCAAGACCCTGGTCCTTGTGAACGGGGCCTATGGCAAGCGCATCGTCGAATCACTGCGGTATCTCGGGCGCGATCATCTGGTGATCGACAAGGGCGATTATATGCCGCCGCGCGGTGATGAGGTGGCGGCGGCGCTCAAGAGCGATCCGGCCATTACCCATGTTGTGCTCGTGCATTGTGAAACCAGTTCCGGCATCCTCAACCCCGTGCAGGAGATAGCCGAGATTGTTGCGGCGGCGGGACGCAAGCTGTTGATCGATTCGATGAGTGCCTTTGGCGCCCTGCCTCTTGATGCGCGGGAAACCCGGTTCGAGGCCATGGTATCTTCCGCCAATAAATGCATAGAAGGCGTGCCGGGATTTGGTTTTATCATCGCCCGCAAGTCGGCATTGGAAGCCGCGGAAGGAAACAGCCACTCCCTCAGCCTCGATGTGCATCAGCAATGGATGAATTTCAAGAAAACGGGGCAGTGGCGCTTTACGCCGCCCACCCATACCGTCGCCGCCTTTACCGAAGCGCTGAACCTGCATGAGCAAGAAGGCGGCGCTCCCGGACGGCTGGCGCGGTATGAACGGAACCGGGATGTCATGGTTGCGGGAATGCGGGATCTGGGTTTCGAGACGCTTCTGAAAGATCGCTGGCTGTCGCCGATCATTGTCACCTTTTTCAATCCGGTCCATCCGAATTTCAGCTTTCCGCAATTTTACGACCTGATGAAGGGGCGGGGCTTTATTATCTACCCGGGCAAACTGACGGTTGTGGACAGCTTCCGGATTGGCTGTATCGGCCGCCTGGATGAGCATGTCATGCGCCAGGTTGTGGTTGCCGCCCGTGAGTCGCTCGCTGAAATGAACGTAGACAGCGCCTGTCCGCCGGAATCCGCCCTGAAGGAGCGTGCCCGGCTGGCGGCCTAGGTTTTCTCTGAACTGGAGTTTTTTGATCCATGAACAAAATGTCCCGAAACGGTATCACTGTAAATGACCGGAATTACCCGTTCCCGGGCCGCACAGCAGTGGTCATCTGCCTCGACGGATGCGAGCCTGCCTATATCGATGCGGCGATCGAGGCCGGAGTGATGCCAACGATGAAACGCATACGGGAAAAAGGCACCATGCAACTGGCCCATTGCGTCATCCCGAGTTTTACCAACCCCAACAACATGTCAATTGCGACGGGTCAACCGCCCGCCATACACGGTATTTGCGGGAATTTTCTTCTCGATCCCGAGACCGGCGAAGAAGTGATGATGAATGACCCGAAGTTCCTGCGGGTGCCGACGATTTTCAAGAGTTTCTATGACGCGGGCGCCCGCATTGCCATTGTGACCGCGAAGGACAAGCTAAGGGCGCTTTTGGGGCATGGCCTGAAGTTTGATGAGGGAAGGGCGATCTGTTTTTCAACGGAGAAATCCAATACCACCACCCGCGAGGAGCATGGCGTTGACAACGCCTCGAAAGAACTGGATATCCCGGTGCCGAGTGTCTACTCCACGGAGCTTTCCGAGTATGTCTTTAACGCAGGCGTCAAGCTGATGACGTCCTTCATGCCGGACTTGATGTATCTGACGACAACGGATTATGTCCAGCATAAGGCCGCTCCGGGGACGAAGGACGCCAACGCCTTTTACGAGATGTTTGATTCCTATCTCACGAAGCTGGATTCCCTCGGCGCGGCGATCATTGTAACGGCCGACCATGGTATGAAAGCCAAACACAAGACGGATGGATCGCCGGACGTGATCTATCTCCAGGACCTGCTGGATCAATCAATCGGGGAGGGGGCAGCCCGGGTCATCCTGCCGATCACTGATCCTTATGTGGTTCATCACGGGGCCTTGGGGTCCTTCGCGACCGCCTATCTTAAGCCGGATGTCGACAAGGCCGCGGTGATCGAGATGGTCCGGGCAACGGAAGGTGTCGATCTCGTGCTGGATCGGGAAGCCGCCGCCGCGCGGTTTGATCTGCCTGCGGACCGGATCGGGGATATCGTTATTGTCTCGGGGGAGAATCAGGTGCTGGGGACATCGGCGGATCGGCATGACCTTACGGCGCTCGATGTGCCGTTGCGATCCCATGGCGGATTGAGCGAACAGGTCATTCCCTTTATTTCCAATGTGGCGATACCGGATTTGCCGGAGGCACCGGCGCTGCATAATTACGATGCCTATTATTATGCGACACGCGCCGCCGCGACGGCCTTTGCAGAATGAATAAGATGACGGCAGGAAAAGGGGCGCGTTCAATCCGCAAGGAAGCGATGCGGATCGGTGGACGGAAAGTCAGCACAGAAGATGTTGTTGAGGTTCGCTATCCATACACCAATGAGGTGATTGGAACGGTGCCCGCCGGAACCGCAGAGCATGCGCGCGAGGCGTTCGAGATTGCGGCGCAGTACAAGCCGACATTAACCCGTTATGAGCGGCAGCAGATTCTTTTTCGCGCCGCAGAGCTTATCCGTCAGCGGCGGGAGCAGTTGGCGGCGGTGATCACGCTGGAGCTTGGGATCTGCCATCAGCATGCGCTCTATGAAACCGGCCGTGCCTATGATGTTTTCACTCTTGCCGGCCAGCTTGCCATTCTCGATGACGGACAGATTTTCTCTTGTGACCTGACTCCCCATGGAAAAGCTCGTAAGATCTATACCAAGCGGGAACCGGTGAATGTGATTTCGGCAATTACCCCGTTCAACCACCCGCTCAATATGGTGGCGCACAAGATCGCTCCGGCGATTGCCACGAATAACTGCGTTGTCTGCAAACCGACGGAGCAGACGCCGCTGACCGCGATTGCGCTTGCAGATATACTTTATGAGTCGGGGTTGCCGCCGGAAATGTTTCAGGTCGTTACCGGCTGGCCGCAGGATATCGGGGAGGAGATGATTATCAATGGTCATATTGATATCATCACCTTCACGGGCGGCGTTCCCGTCGGCAAGATGATTGCCGCCAAGGCGGGATACAAGCGCCTTGCGCTGGAGCTCGGCGGCAACGATCCGCTGATCATCCTCGATGATCTGAGTGATGATGAGTTGGTCAGGGCGGCGGAAATCGCTGTTGCTGGCGCCACAGGTAATTCCGGGCAGCGCTGCACCGCCGTCAAGCGCATTCTTGTGCAGGAGAATATTGCGGATAAGATCGTGCCGCATATTCTTGAAAAAGCAAAGAAAATAAAGTTTGGCGACCCTCAGGATCCGGATACGCAGCTCGGCTGTGTTATTCATGAACAGGCGGCAGAAACTTTTGAAAACCGCGTTTTCGCAGCTGAAAAGCAGGGCGCGAAAATTCTCTATCATCCGGGACGGAAGGGGGCCTTGCTGCCGCCGATCGTTATCGACAACGTCCCGCATGATAGTGACCTGGTGTTTGAGGAGACGTTCGGACCGATTGTCCCGATTGTCCGCGTGCCGAATGACGATGTCGAACTGATGAAAATTTCGAACTCGACGCCGTTCGGTCTTTCTGCGGGCGTCTGTACCAACCGGCTTGATCGGATTACGCGATTTGTGGATGGCTTGGATGTTGGGACCGTCAATATCTGGGAGCAACCGGGATACCGTATCGAGATGTCGCCTTTCGGTGGCGTGAAGGATTCGGGGAATGGCGTCAAGGAAGGGGTGCTGGAGGCAATGAAATTCTTTACCAACGTTAAAACCTATTCACTGCCATGGCCGACAGAATAATGCTATAGTCAATAAAAGCGACGCCCCCAACGTCTTTGCGTAATATTGTAATATCGATTAAATTTATATATCCATAATTATAATAGATTTCTTCTATTTGTCACATTACGCCAGTATTGAAATGAGTATCGATAGATTAACGTCCGGATGAAGATCAGATATGATCCTAAGGGACAGATTTATTTCAGTTATTTCTAAACTACTTACCAAGGGAGAGCGAAACGATGGTAGACTTTAAGAAGGTGGCTTTGGCGTCTGTTGGCGGGCTGTTGGTTGCCAGCAACGTGACAGCGGGCGAGCTGACCGTTTATACAGCGGTTGAGGCGGAAGACCTGAAACGCTACGCCGAAGAATTCAACAAGACCCACCCCGATATTGAAATCAAATGGGTGCGCGACTCCACCGGCGTTGTTACCGCCAAGCTGCTGGCAGAGAAGAACAATCCACAAGCTGACGTGATCTGGGGTCTCGCTGCGACGTCACTTCTGCTGATGAAATCGGAAGGCATGCTGGAACCATATGCCCCGGCAGGCGTTGAGAATCTCGACAAGAAATTTGTCGACAAGAGCAACCCGCCGACCTGGACGGGCATGGATGCCTGGGTTGCCTCTGTCTGCTTCAACACTGTCGAAGGCGAAAAACTGGGCCTGACAGCGCCAACCTCATGGAAAGACCTGACCAAGCCTGAATATAAGGGCCATGTCATCATGCCGAACCCGAACTCATCAGGGACCGGTTTCCTGGACGTGTCCAGCTGGCTGCAGATGTTCGGTGAAGAGGGCGGCTGGGACTATATGGATGCCCTGCATGAAAATATCGCTCGTTATACCCATTCCGGCTCCGCGCCTTGCAAACTTGCGGCATCCGGTGAAATTCCGATCGGCATTTCCTTCGCGTTCCGTGGCGCCAAATCCAAGGCCGACGGGGCACCGATTGAAATTATCGTGCCGGAAGAAGGTGTTGGCTGGGATATGGAAGCCACTGCCATTGTCGCCGGTACGGATAATATTGAAGATGCGAAGAAGCTTGTCGACTGGACCATCACCAAGGAAGCAAACGTGATGTATAACACCGGTTATGCCGTTGTTGCCTATCCGGGTGTGGCCAAGCCAGTTGAGTTCTTTCCTGAAAATCTGACGGAAAAAATGATCGATAACGACTTCGAATTCGCGGCGAATAACCGTGCGGCCATCCTTGAGGAATGGCAGAAGCGTTACGATTCCAAATCCGATCCGAAGAGCTGATTTCACAGCAAACGAAAAGAAGGCATCGCAATTGCGGTGCCTTCTTTTTATAATGATCGAACAGACGCCGGATGATTATAAGGGGGTATAATGGGTGCGGAGACTTTGCTGGAAAAAAGCACTGACGGCGACGGACAGGAATCCTATCTTCGGATAGACAATTTATGGAAAGCCTTTGGCGATTTCATTGCACTAAAAAATATTTCGCTCAGTATCTCCGATGGTGAGTTCGTCTGTTTCCTTGGGCCATCCGGCTGCGGAAAGACAACCTTGCTTCGGGCTATCGCGGGCCTTGATCTGCAAACCTCCGGCAGGATAGAGCAGGCGGGGAGGGATATCTCCAACCTGCCGCCGGCCGAGCGGGATTTTGGTATTGTTTTTCAGTCCTACGCCCTCTTTCCTAATCTGACAATTGAGAAAAATATCTCCTTTGGGCTCGAGAATGCCGGCCTGTCAAAGTCGGTGATTTCAGCGCGGGTGAAGGAACTTCTGGAACTTGTGGGGCTTCCCGACCAAGGGAAGAAATACCCGGCCCAGCTTTCTGGTGGTCAGCAGCAGCGTATTGCTCTTGCAAGGGCCATTGCCATGTCCCCCGGCCTGTTATTGCTTGATGAGCCGTTGTCCGCCCTTGATGCCAAGGTCCGGGTGCATCTGCGTCATGAGGTGAAGGAACTTCAGCGCAAACTCGGGATCACTACGGTGATGGTTACCCATGATCAGGAGGAAGCCCTGTCCATGGCGGACCGCATTGTGGTCATGAATCATGGCGTGATTGAGCAGATCGGCACGCCGACGGAAATCTACCGGGAGCCGGCAACCTTGTTCGTGGCTGATTTTATCGGCGAGATGAACCAGGTTGAGGCAACGGCAGCCGAGAAGACGGCAGAGGGCAAGTCGACCGTCAGAATCGGATCGAAGGTGTTTACTTGCGGCGATCACGATTTTCCGGTGGGCACAGATGTTATCGCAGCCGTCCGTCCGGAGGATGTCGTTCCTCATGGCGCCTATTTTCACGACAAGATCGCAGAGACGGAAAATGCCATTGCCTGCCGCGTCAATGAGATGGAGTTTCTCGGCTCCTTCTGGCGGACCCGCCTGTCCAGCGAGACATTGGGCGATACCGAAATTTTCGCGGACTTTTCCATTAACGCCATCCGGCGGCTGGAGATTGCGGAAGACACGGATATTGCTATCGAGATTCCGGGGAACCGGCTCAAGGTATTCGCTGCCAAAGCAGGTGATCACTGATGTCTGTGACAACACAGGATCATTTGCCTCAGGGGCGGCCACTCGCCGCCAGGCTTGGACGTGACGATTGGCTGATGCGCTCTTTTATCCTTGTGATAGCGCTATATCTGGTGCTGACGCTGGCCTTCCCGCTCTACGCCATGCTTTCGAAGGCATTCTCGACATTTCAGTTCGATCTAACGCAAATTGAATTACAGGTGAGTGACGATCAGGGTAACTTCAGTGGCGAAATTCTCTCTGCCGCAACCCTGAACGAGGAGCTTGACGCGATCCCGCAAGAGGAGATGGCAGCCAGCAGTGACGGCCGATTAAGCCTGGTGCCGCTGTTCCCTGATTTCAGTTTCAGAAGTCCCGTCCTCTACAAGATCCGCGGGACAACGCCGGAAGCGGTTTATCTGATCGGGTCGGAGCGAAGGGCCGGGACGGAGTGGGCCGAGGTCGATTCCAATACTTTCCGCAAAGTGGTGTTAAGGCCGGTCAAGTCTGTCGGTCTCAGTAACTTTGCGACATATTTTTCGACGCCGTCCCTGTTCCAGTCTATCGGAAATTCTGTCTTTATTTCCGTCATCAGTACGATCGTGACAGTCAGTCTGGCCTTCGCATTCGCCTATGCGCTCAGCCGAAGCTGTATGCGTTTCAAGGGCGCCTTCCGTCTGATTGCCATGGCGCCGATATTGGTGCCGTCCTTGCTGCCGGGGATTGCGCTGGTTTACCTGTTCGGCAATCAGGGCATGTTGAAAGAACTGATGATGGGGGAATCCATTTACGGACCTTATGGGATCGTTCTGGGGTCCGTGTTCTTCACCTTTCCCCATGCCATGATCATTATTACCACAGCGCTCGCCATTTCTGACGCGCGGCTTTATGAGGCGGCCGTGTCGCTCCGGGCCAGTGCCTGGAAAACCTTCTGGACCGTGACGGTGCCGGGCGCGCGCTATGGCCTGATATCGGCGGCCTTTGTCGTCTTCAATCTGGTGATAACCGATTTCGGCCTGCCCAAGGTCATTGGCGGGCAATACAACATGCTGGCCGTTGACATTTACAAGCAGGTGATCGGGCAGCAGAATTTTGAGATGGGCGCCGTGGTTTCCGTGGTTCTGCTGATGCCGGCCTTTCTCGCCTTCGCCGTCGATCGGCAGGTGCAGAAAAAGCAGGTAGCGTTGCTCTCGGCACGGTCTGTAGTCTATGAGCCAAAACCCGACCCGCGCTTTGACTGGATATGCTTTGCGTTCTGTTCTCTGGTTGCGGTCTTTATCCTTGGTATTCTGGGGGTTTGCCAGTTTGCCGCGCTGATCAAGTTCTGGCCATATGATCTCTCCCTCAGCCTGAAAAACTACAGCTTCGACCTGATGGATGGCGGTGGATGGGATGCCTATCGCAATTCCATCAAGCTAGGCATATTGACGGCTGCTTTCGGGACGATTGTCGTCTTCACTGGGGCCTATATGGTGGACAAGACACGTGGGTTCCGGACCGGACGGAGCCTGTTCCAGTTCCTGGCCATGCTGCCGATGGCCATCCCCGGTATGGTTCTGGGCCTTGCCTATATCTTCTTTTTCAATAACCCCGACAATCCGCTCAATGTGATTTACGGAACGATGACAATTCTGGTGATCGTCACCATTACCCATTTCTATACGGTGTCGCACTTGACCGCAGTGACGGCCCTCAAGCAGATGGATAGCGAGTTTGAATCCGTCGCGGCGTCCCTGAAACAGCCATTTTACAAGCTGTTTATGCGGGTTACGGTGCCAGTCTGCATGCCGGCCATTCTGGATATTGCGATTTATCTGTTCGTGAATGCCATGACGACCGTTTCGGCCGTTGTCTTTCTTTATTCAACGGATACGGCGCTCGCGTCCGTCGCCGTGCTGAATATGGACGATGCCGGCGATATCGCGCCAGCGGCCGCCATGGGGATGATGATTTTCTATACCAATGCCGCCGCCCGTATTCTGCATCTGGCGGTGTCGAAGGGTATCCTGAAGCGAACGCAGGCCTGGCGGACGCGTTAATGGTTCGCATGAGCGATTTAGATGGATTTTGACTGGGAAAATACGCATGTCTATTATGCCGATATCGGCGAAGACGGCGGGCTCGACCTGAACCGGTGCTGGAAGGCGTTGAGTGAAGCCGAAAAAGCGCGTGCGGGACGGTTTCGATTTGACCTTCATCGGCACCGTTATGTGCGGGCTCATGGTCAGATGCGACACATTCTTGCAACCTATCTTGATGTGTCTGCAGATCGCATTCCCATTGAGACGGGACATCGCGGTAAGCCGTTTATCTCCACCGAACAACTCTATTTCAATATGTCCCATTCCGCGGATACCGGCGTTTTCGTGGTGACCCGGAGCGGCGAAATCGGCATTGATGTCGAAATGTTTGACCGCAAGGTGGAAGTCGATGATCTCAGTCGGCATTATTACACCCCGTCAGAGCAGGCTCATCTCGCATCCTTTGACGGAGCGGATCGGCGGGAGCTATTCTTCTGGCTGTGGACCGCAAAGGAAGCGCGGATGAAGGTTACAGGGGAGGGGTTGGCGCTCGATCCACGGCATATCGATGTGGAAATTGAGGCAGGAAAGCCGGTTTCCTACCGGCTGCCGACGCGGCCCAGAGCAAGCCTCGCCCATGTTGTCCTGCCGGAGCTTGCGGGCGCCTGTAGTGTGGCCGGGCTGTTCACGCCGTCGCTGGACATAAAGACGTTAGCGGTTTCGGGTTGAATGACCGTCAGCTTTTGATGTCCAGCGTTACTTTCTGAAGTTCGTTCCAGACTTCGAACATTTTCACATTTGCTTTGTAGCTATGCAGCGCGAGGTTCTGGTTAATGATTTCGCTCGCAAGATCCACATTCGGACTTTCAACAAGGCCTTCGTCATTGGCAAGGGGGTTGTTGGGAACAAATGCATTGACCGTTGCCGGATCACGTTCACGAACTTTCACGGTTGGTGCTCCGGTCTCATCGGTGGTCTGGACCGGCTCAATCGCCTTATAGGATTCATTTTCGCCTTTGGCGCCGGGGGAGCCGACACTGTCAATATTGACAATGTTCTGTGCGGAAACCTCCGCCCGTTTCGCCGCCGCCGTCATTCCGCTGATCGCGGAGCCCAGTATTGTAGTCATGATTGTCTCCAATCAATACAATTTTAAATAAACTTTATACGAATATAATATTTCATATAGACACTTTATAGGAGAGTAACCCTTAATAAATCATTAAGAAATCGGCCTGTTCCCGGATATGAAGGCGCGCCAGCGGTCCAGTAGATAGAAAAGGTCCTCGCGCGCGCCTTCCTGCGCTCCCTTGTCATCATCAAAAAGCGGCTCGATCAGGTATTTGTCCGGCGTCAGCGTCAGGGAGAAGGCATTCCCTGTGATCTCAAAGCCCCCGCCGAGTGCGTTTGCCGTTCTGTCGAGTAAATAATCGATGAGGGCAATATCTCCCTGAATTTCCGTTTCAAGATATTGTTCCAGAAGTTTGTTTTCTGGTGATATTTTTGCGGTGATAAAGCCCGTCTTCTCGTCACGTTTCATCAGTATCGCAAGCATACGGGCTCTTTCAGTCGGCGACATAAAGGGGGTAGGCTGTGGTAATATGACCGTTCGGGGAGCGATAGCCCTCGATCAGAAAGTCATGGCCGGATCGCCCGCGCCATCTTGCGCCGTCGGGTAATTCATTTGTTGAGACGGCAAGAAGGATGCTGTCGATAATTTCCTCTCTTGAGAAGTTATCCGGAAAAAAGCTGGAGAATTTTTCCTTCCACCGATTTTCTGCAGGGTCATATATCTCGACCGTGGCCGTATAGACGCCGACCCGATTCGGTTCGGAAAGTATCTTCTTTATGCGTGAATGGCTGTCAGATCCGTTCCGCGGAGCAACATGGAACCCCACGGGCTTTCCCTGATGATTAATCTCTCCATCAAAGATATGGTTGAGATCAAGGTTGGGCGCAGAAGCTGTTGCTCTATCGGTAGGCGGTTCGGAGAAGGGTAGGGAGAGTGCAAAATAAGCGGCGAGAGCGGCCAGCAGGACAATGAAAAGCCCTGCCTTTTTCATTAGGGACAATCGGCGAACAGATTTTCGTCCGCTAGCCCGCACCATTGACAAAACTCTCGACCAGGCTTTTCGCGACCAAGTTCCAGCCATCGACCAGCACGAAAAAGATCAGCTTGAAGGGAAGCGAAATCATTACCGGTGGCAACATCATCATACCCATGGACATCAGGATGGACGCGACAACCATATCGATTACGATAAAGGGAACGAATAGCAGGAAGCCGATTTCGAAGGCACGCTTCAATTCACTGATCATGAAGGCGGGCACAAGGACCTTGAGTGGGACCGCTTCGGGTGTCTCGGTCTCTGGTGTCGCGCTTAGATCCATAAACAGCAGCACATCCTTCTCCCGCGTATGCAGAAGCATGAAGGTCCGGAAGGGGGCAATAGTCCGTTCGAAGGCTTCAGCCTCATCAATCTGCTCGTCGATCAGCGGGACAATCCCGTTTTCATAGGCGCTTTCAAAGGTCGGCGCCATGATGAAGGCCGTCAGGAATAGCGCGAGGGAGATAATCACGACATTCGGCGGCGTCGATTGGACACCCAGCGCACTACGAAGCAGCGAGAGCACAACGATGAGCCGCGTGAACGAGGTTGTGACGATCAGGATTGCCGGGGCAAGGCTGAGGACCGTCATCAGGACGACCAGCTGAACGATCCGTCCTGTCAGCGGCCCGGCATCCTCGCCCAGGTCAAGGGATATGGATTGGGCCAGCACCTCCAGCGGGAGGGCCAGTATCGCAACCGCAAAGGCTAGGCCGAGCAGGGAGCCCTTGTTTTTTGTTATAAAGCGCAAGCCGCGCATTACGGATAATTTACTCATGCGATGTCATCTCGCCCTGTTCAGCCGTGTTTTTCGAAGGAATATTCTGCTCGACCACCAGGTCCCGCTCAGGCCCGAGCAGCAGCAGATGCTCCCGATCGTCGCGCTTCACCAGAACAAGCCGCCGCTTCGCATCGACAGCAATTACGTCGGTAACGGAAAGTCGCTTTGGGCTGGAGGGATCGCGTGTCGCCCTCGGAACCATGCCAAATCGCCGGGCAAGCAGGGTGATAAGCGCAATGAGGCCAAGAACAACAAGCAGGCCGACAATATATTTCAGGTATTGTACGGGTTCCATATGCCTGCCATTTTTGTCTTCGTCCGGTCAAATTACGCGTGTCGGACACACAGTAGCGGGCCTTGGCGGATTTGAAAACTATTCTTTATTAAGGCCGCTTTCCATCGCGTGAATATCGCGGCCCAGGGCATCGTGCCGCTGCTGGATTTCATCGGAAAGCGTGTTGAGCGACTGCATCACCTGATTCATGAATTTGG
Source organism: uncultured Sneathiella sp. (assembly GCF_963976355.1). NCBI lineage: Bacteria > Pseudomonadati > Pseudomonadota > Alphaproteobacteria > Sneathiellales > Sneathiellaceae > Sneathiella > uncultured Sneathiella sp. The sequence continues at coordinate 104,083 of NZ_CAXBKA010000003.1, read as the reverse complement.
TGAGCTCAATCCTGTCGTCTCTTGGCGCACTCTGAACCCGGCCCTGAACACGGACGATTTTTTCCGGCAGAGATGCCATATCGACCATGATGCCATTCCGGGTCTGTTCCAGATAGACCGAAATATCATTCAACAGATCCGAAATATCCGAATTTATTGTCGACATGTTTTCCATTATATTGTTGTTGTTAAGCTGGACGTTAATCCTGGCACCGGTAAAGATACGACAATATCTCTGAAACCGCGGCGAAAGCCTCCAACGGGATAGGGCAATCTACCTCGATTTCCGACAATATTTGTGCAAGATCAGAATCGGTGCGCACCTTTACACCACGAGCGAAAGCCAATTGCAAGATTTGTTCAGCAATTTCTCCTTTTCCGCTCGCGGTCACCCGGGCAAGGGCGTCCGGATTGTCCGCATAGCTGAGGGCCACGGCGATCGTACCGTCTGCGCTGTTTTGCGGATCATTTTCGTTCTGGGCCATCTGTTTCTCCGGTCGAATAAGACCAGTTTAGGAGACGATAGCGTATGATAATTAATTTTTCTTTACATCTTGTATAATATTAGGCCGATTGATGTCACTTCCCTCTTGCAACTCTGATAGGGAAGGATTATGTTCCCGATCGCCGGACAATGGCAACACAGCCAATTTGGATTGTCGACGGCACTGTGCACAAGACTGACAGGGGCAACTGCTCCGATTTGCACAACAGAAACTGAACAATTGTCGTATTGACACGATTGGCTGTCCTGAGATGGGACCGGCCCTGCAACATTGAATGCTCCCGTCGTTCAATAAATTGAAATGCGCGCGGTGGATGCCAGAGATTAAAGGAGTGACCTGTATATGAGTGATTTGGAAAATGCGTTAAATGGAAAGTCCGTTGCTATTCTTGTCGCCAACGGATTTGAAGAATCCCATATGACGAGCCTGCACAAAAGCCTGGTCCTGACCGGGGCGAACGTTAAGATCGTCTCGCCGGAGAAAGGCGTTGTGAACAGCTGGCATGGGAATGGCTGGGGCCACTTCTTCCCGGCAAATGCGCATTTGGCAACCTCCATGTCACATCACTTTGACGCTGTTATTATTCCGGGCGGTTCACGCCATGTTAATCGCCTGATCTCCGATCCGCAGACCGCCCGTTTCATGCGCGGTTTCATGGAAGACAATAAACCGGTCGCGCTCGTTGAAGGCGCTACGAAAATTCTGGCGGATGCCGGTTTGCTGGCAGATCGCACTGTCGTTTCTTTTGACCAAGTGAATGACGACCTCGCGAAAAAGGATGTAAAACTTGCCGAAGATGACATCCATGTTGATGACATGCTGGTCAGCAGCAAGTTTGCCGATGAGGCGCTGGTCGAGAAATTCGCAGACCGCATCCTGAGTTATGAGCCGGAAGCATGGGAAGCCGCCTGAACTTCTCCCGCTTGATGACATGATGAAAACGCTCCCGTTTCCGGGGGCGTTTTTTTTGATCGAAAGCCGTGATTGAGGCGGCAATTTACGGTCTGTTAACATTTCTCTTCTAGTTTAGGGTCAGGAAAAACCGCGAACAGAAGCGATTTTGCTATGAATTTGGACAAAATTCCGATCTTCGCCGCCTTGACGGAGAAAATGAAATGGCTAACTGCCCGGCAGAATGTGCTGGCGCAGAATATCGCCAATTCGGATACGCCAAACTATCGGGCGCGGGATCTTAAGCCGCTGGAATTTCGCGAAATGATCGAAGGGCCGAAAGAAGACGACGGCGTGCAGATCAGCCGAACGAATATGCGGCATATTTTTGTGGATGAAATCACGTCTTACGAGACGGTGATCAACCGCGAGTCAAGCGAGACGACTCCGACCGGAAACGCGGTCTTGCTTGAACAGGAAATGATGAAAGTTGCGGAAACGCAAATTCAGTATGAGCTGACGACGTCGCTCTATAAGAAAAATCTCGGGATGTTGAAAACAGCCCTTGGTCGCCGTTAACCGGATCGAGAAAGGATACCGATAACATGGATCTTTTAAAAACAATGACAATCTCGGCCTCGGGCATGGATGCCCAGGGGCAGCGTATGCGGGTAATTTCGGAGAATCTGGCGAACAAGGACAGTATGGGTAAAACGGCGGATGAAGATCCTTATCGCCGGAAAATCATCTCCTTTCGGAATGTTCTGGACCGTGAGACGAATGTCACGAAAGTCAAGGTAGGCCGTATTACTGAGGACCGGACTGATTTCGATCTGAAATTTAACCCGAGCCATCCGGCAGCGAATGCCGACGGTTATGTCAAGATGCCCAATGTCAATTCTCTGGTTGAGATGATGGACATGAAGGAAACCCAGCGGTCTTATCAGGCCAATCTGGGGGTGATCGAGGCATCGAAAAAGATGATCATGCGGACGCTGTCTATTTTGCAGCAGTAATGAATAGGGACGAGCGGAGAGTAGAAAATGGCTGATACGAGCGCAATTGCGGCAACGCAGGCCTATTCAAAAGCAATCAACAATGCCTTGGGTGCAAAACCCGACGCTGCGTCTTCTGACGCGGCGACTGCGGTCGGCGGACCGAGTTTCGCTGAAATGCTGGCACAGGCTGGTACCGAAGCCGTGGATGCAGGCGTCGCCTCCGAACAGATCAGCCTTGAGGCTGTTACCGGAAATGCGGGCCTTGCGGATATCGTGACGGCGGTCAGCAACGCTGAAGCGACCCTTGAAACCGTGGTCGCGGTTCGTGATCGTGTAATTCAGGCTTATCAAGACATCATAAAAATGCCAATCTAGGCTGTAAGGTTAATTTACAGCAAAAGGATTGACGCAATATGAGCCCAACCGATGTCGTCGACGTAGTACGCGAAGCGATTTGGGTCCTGTTGGCCGTTGCCTCACCGGTGATGCTTGTCGCTCTCGGGGTCGGACTGGTGATCGCGCTGGTTCAGGCGTTGACGCAGGTGCAGGAAATGACCCTTGTGTTCGTCCCGAAGATTTTGGCGATCTTTCTCTCCTTGATCGTTTTCATGCCTTTTATGATTTCCTCGATGATCGGGCTCATGGAACAGATTGCCCAGCGTATAGCGGGCACATGACGACCGGTGGCCGCTAGATGCTGGATGAGTTTCTCAGTGTTAATATTTTTGCTTTTCTTCTGGTTTTTATCCGCCTCGGCGCGGCCTTCATGGTTGTCCCCGGATTCGGGGAAGCATTCGTCCCGGCCCGTGTCCGCCTTGGCATTGCCCTTACGGTAAGTTTGCTGGTCTTGCCTTTCGCGGCCGATCAGATCCCGGTGGAACCGGGGACACCGATCGAGCTTCTCCTCCTCATGCTGGGTGAGATTGTGATTGGTCTGGTTATGGGCGGTGTGTTGCGGTTGCTGCTCAGCAGCCTGCATGTCGCCGGGACGATCATCGCGCAGCAGTCCGGTCTTGCGGCAGCTCAGTTTTTCGATCCTGCGCAAATGACCCAGGGCGCCATCACAAGCACGTTCCTGACCCTGATGGGCCTGACGATGATTTTCGTTACCGACATGCATCACCTGTTTATCGAGGGAACGTTTGCGACCTATCGTCTGTTTCCAATCGGGCAGGCGCCTGATTTCGGCAATATAAGCATACTGATAACCGATTTTGTTCAAGCATCATTCAAGCTTGGCTTCCAGATGTCAGCGCCTTTTCTGGTCTTCGGCATTACCTTTTATATCGGGATTGGCCTGATCAACCGTCTTATGCCGCAGGTGCAGATATTTTTTGTAGCCATGCCTTTGCAGATTATTCTTTCTTTTGCAATTCTGGCGATTACAATCGGCGCCAGTATGATGTGGTTTATCAATTATTACGAGGAAGCGCTGATGCGTTTTCTCGGGGAGTAGGGGCGGATGGCTGACGATTCAGATGATGCCCAAAAAACCGAAGAGCCGACCGCGAAAAAACTTGAAGATGCCTTCAAGAAAGGGCAGGTGCCCAAATCGCAGGAGGTCGGCCATTGGTTCATGACAATCGGGATCACGCTGGTCGTCATGATTTTTATTGCCGGTCTTGGCAATGGCCTGACATATGACCTTCTTAAATTTATCGAACAACCACATACAATTTCGACGGACCGGTTTCATCTTGGTCAGGTTTTTGGTGATCTGGGCTGGGAAATTATCTGGGTTGTGGCCCCGGCACTCGGGACGCTAATGATTGCCGGACTGATCGGAAACCTGATACAGCATCGACCGGTTTTCTCGGCTGAGCGGATTAAACCCAAGCTTGAAAAGCTCTCGTTGCTGAAAGGCTCCAAGCGGCTGTTTTCCCTGAAATCGATCGTCGAGTTCCTGAAGGGTATTTTCAAGATCACCCTTGTCGGCACTATCGCTATCCTTTTTGTCCTGCCGTCGATGGACCAGTTACCTGTCGTTGTCTCCTATGACGTGTTGCAGGTCCTGAATCTCATTCAGGACCAAGCGCTGCTTCTGCTGGCAGGCGTTGTCGCAGTGATGAGCGTCATTGCCGGACTCGATTTCATGTATCAGCGTTACAATCACATGAAAGAACTGCGGATGACGAAGCAGGAGATCAAGGACGAGTATAAACAGACGGAAGGGGATCCGATGATCCGCGCCCGGCTTCGGGCTCTTCGTGCGGAGCGGTCGCGCCAGCGCATGATGCAGTCGGTGCCGGAGGCCGACGTCGTGATCACCAACCCGACCCATTTTGCTGTAGCGCTTCAATATAAGGCGGAAGAGGAACGGGCGCCGGTCGTGGTGGCCAAGGGCATGGACAATATTGCCGCCAAAATCCGCGAAATCGCCAACGAAAATGATATTCCCATCGTCGAGAACCCGCCGCTTGCCCGTGCGTTGCACAAGGCTTGCGAGCTTGATGACGAAATTCCGTATGAACATTTCAAGGCTGTTGCCGAGATCATCGGCTACGTCATGCGGCTGAACAAGAAAAAGCTGAAGCGCTAGGCGGGCCCGATGCAGAAATTGAATAGCAGACGGCGGCGCAATCCGAAATTTTCCCTGGGCATGGATGCCCGGCAGCTTGCCGCGGCCTTTTTCCTTCTCGCGGCCCTGATCGTTATTTCCGCCCTGCTGGGGCAGGAACTGGGGCTTGTCAATATCATTATCCTGAGTGCCATGGTTATTGCCGCCATGGGAATTGGCCTGTGGTACCTGATCTTTCATGGTCTGCGGCAGGCGGCGAGCGGTAACCTCGAACTTCTGTCCGATATCATTTCCACCAGTCCGGAAGGGCGGCTGCTGACAACCAAAGACGGGCGCTTCGTATACGCAAATGATGCCTATTTCTCGCTTCTGGAACTTTCTCAGAAGGAGCAGCCGCAGACATTGGGGGATTATTTTGCCTCGGATAGTGAGGCAGGTGAAAAAATAGACAAGCTCCTGAAAACCGCGGTTTACGAAGGGACGACCGGTGGGCGGATCGACATCGAGACGAAATCCGGGCGCTGGCTTTCCATTCTCGCACATACCATGGAGGTGATGCCGGATAATATCATCTGGTATATCACGGAAACGACGCGGCAGCATCGGCTTGAAGAAGATGAACGGATTGCCCGTGAGAAACTGTCCGAGTATTTCAATAATGCCCCTGTCGGCTTTTATTCTCTGGATGGAGAGGGGAAAGTTCAGTTTGCCAACCGGATCTTTGCCGACTGGCTCGGCTATCAGCAGGAAGAGCTGACAGACAGCAAGGTCGCCTTTACGGATCTGGTCGCCAAAATCAATGAGAACCAGCTGGATCTGATGGAGATATTTTCGGCAACCGGCCCGCTCTATGAAGGGGAACTGACCTTACGCCGCCGCGACGGCACATTGCTCCCCGTGCATGTTACCCAGACAATTGTTCGCGATGACGAAGGTACGGTGCTGGGATCAAGATCCGTGGTGCGTGAACTCTTGCAGGAGCAGGAATGGCGCGAGCGTGTCGCCAATGCGGAGCTGCATTTCCGCCGCTTTTTCGAGGCGGCCCCCATCGGCATCCTGCTGCTCGACAGCGAGGGTATCGTCAAGGAGGTAAATCCCGCTTTCCGGGCGCTGACCGGTTCCGTGATCAACAAGGCGATCGGCAGCCATGTCACAACGCTGGTGCAGGAGAGTGACCACGAGCTTTTGCGTCAAAAACTGATAGAGGCGAGCGCTAGCGATATGGCCGCTCCCTCGGTTGAGGTCAAGTTGCTGGGCACTACAGAGAGGGCCGCGAGCTTCTATATCAGCGCTATCGCCGGTGAGGATCCTGATGCCGGGCGCCTGCTTGTCCATGTCATCGATACATCGGCGCAGCGAAATCTGGAAGTGCAGTTCGCGCAAAGTCAGAAGATGCAGGCCGTTGGCCAGCTCGCCGGCGGCATCGCCCATGACTTTAACAATCTTCTGACGGCGATGATCGGCTTTTGCGATCTGTTGCTGCTTCGCCATCAGGTCGGTGACCCGTCCTATTCCGACATCAATCAGATCAAGCAGAATGCGAACCGTGCAGCCGGCTTGGTGCGGCAGCTTTTGGCTTTCTCGCGTCAGCAGACCTTGCGACCGGAAGTAACGGACCTGACGGATGTCCTGGCGGAGTTGTCCAACCTGCTCAGGCGCCTGATCGGGGAGGCCATTCAGCTTAAAATCAATCACGCCCGTGATCTCTGGCTGGTCAAGGTCGACCGGGGGCAGTTTGAACAGGTGGTTATCAATCTTGCGGTGAATGCGCGCGACGCCATGGCCGGAGATGGGCTGCTCACGTTCGAGACGGAAAATGTGACGGTCCGGCCAAACCAGAAGGAGTTTAACGAGCTCATCCCGCCTGGTAACTATAGCCTGGTACGGGTATCGGACACGGGAACCGGCATTCCGAAGGAAGTGATCGGCAAGATATTCGACCCCTTCTTCACCACCAAGAAAGTCGGTGAGGGAACCGGCCTCGGCCTTAGTACCGTTTATGGCATCATCAAACAGACGGGTGGCTTTATCTTCGCCGAAAATAACGAGGACGGTAAAGGAACGACCTTCAGCATCTATCTGCCGCGCCATGTGGAGGCGGTCAAATCCGCGGAGAATGGCGATGCGCTACAGCAGCCGGTTCACCGTGATCTGACAGGGAAGGGGACCATCCTCCTGGTGGAAGACGAGGACCCTGTCCGGCTTTTTGCGGCACGGGCGCTTGAGAACAAGGGCTACACCGTGCTGCAGGCGGACTGCGGTGAAATGGCGTTAGAGGTCGCCCATGATCATGACGGTGAGATCGACCTTCTCATTACCGACGTCGTTATGCCGGTCATGGATGGCCCGACATTGGTGAAGAATATCTTGGCGGAAAAGCCGGATTTGAAGGTCGTCTTTATTTCCGGTTATGCCGAGGATGCATTCCGCAAAGATCTTGATTTTGATGTCAGCAAAATTGACTTTCTGCCAAAGCCTTTCTCCTTGAAAGAAATTGCGACAAAGGTAAAGGAAGTTCTCGTCCGGGATTGATGCCGTTAAGAAGTATGGTGATGTAGCCAGCCGCACCAGGTACTTTGAGCATATAACGCATACAGCAAATGTTGATATAGGTTTGCCGCCGCAAGAGCCCGATGTTTCCAGTGTAGCTGCATAGAATGTATTTTGAAAATTCGGATATCCCATATGCGCTGCTTCTGCTTTGCTGACGGTCTCATCATTATCTTTCCGTGTCATTAGCGCCTGGAAGGTTTTTTTATGGCTGACTAGGTTGCTGTGTATAGTAAAAAACATTGGAATGAAAATAGCGGGGTATGCCCGCTATTTTCGATATTATTTTGCGCCTAACCGAGGCGCCTAGGTGCGAAAGGATGCTTAATGAACAGATTGTTCATCTGCATTCTCATCGTTTGAATTACTGTTTTCAGATTCCACCTCTATATTCTGGTTTTGCAAGGCTGTCGGAGCCGTGAAATCATAATCGCGCAGAATTTGTTTCAGCCGTTCCACTTCAAAAGACTTCATTTTTGGACGCCAAAGAGCGGGCGGAAGGTAGCTCGTATCATCATATCTGAAGATCCGTACGCCATTTGTCGGGCCAATAATGTATTTTAAGAAGTTGGTCCGGGGGTTTTCCTTGCTCTTCTCTTGCGTAATCGTAAGCGATTTTGCCCATCCAGGAATCCGCGTGATATAGCCGTAGAAATTGTCTGAGGGTGACAGGAATATCCTGAACATATTTCTTTCATACATATATAAAACGTAAGCGAAGTTGAGTTTGGAGCCGACGTTCATGAGCATAATTGATGAGAATCCGCCATAATACCCTATGTTTCCAATATGATAGACGAAATAATAAGAAAGTATCTTGAGCGGCGTCCACCATTTACTGTTCACCCATCCTTCCTTGCCACCTAGGAAGCGCCGGTATTTGAACATGTAACGATAGACCCATGAGTAACTTTCGTACGTCGTGTTTTTGAGGTTAAGCTCTCTGGCCTTTTCAATTTTCTGGGCTTGCAGATATTCATTAAGGCCAGACCTCAGCGAAATATAAAACGGCATCCATGCAAGATTACCGAGCACAGACATCATGAAGTTGGTCAGTACTGATCTGGCAAGCTCCACACCGGTATACATTGTAAATCCACGCAAGAGGTGCCCGGCAATGCCAAATGTTGTAAAGGTGACCACTTGGAAAAGGACGCCAAACGACATCCGTCGGGCAGCCAGTTTCAGATAATCCTTCCACCCGACATCCTGATCAGTCTCCTTCGCCTTTTTCAGAATATTTTCGTTCCAGTAGTTAGCCTGATTAAAATAAAAGAGCTTGCTGAGGCCGGAGAAACCGATAATCGTCAGCAAGTTAACAATCATCTCGATATATACGGGCGGATTATTGCTTACATCCACTTCATCTTCGTAAAGACTGTAGCTCGGGCGCACGAGAGCCATCGGGATGAATGCCAGCAAGCTAATCAGAAAAGCGCCAGTCGAGGATAGCCCCTTCATGTTGCGTGTTGCCAGAGAGTTATGTCTTGTTTCATCGTCCACGATGGAAAGATACGGATCGCTTTGCACCAGGTTGAGGATACCCGGATCAATATTGTAAGTATTCGTCGCCGTTGTGTTGGAATGACGGATTCTTTTCAACAGACTATAAAGAATTTTGTCTTCATCAAAATATACGTCTTTCCTGGGGAGCAACAGTGAATTGAGATCCAGTGGTATGTCTTCCAGGCTATCTTCGTTTTCGTCTTTTACCTCATCAATTTGGTTCTCCTTATTATCATCGCTATCGGTATCGCTTTCGATATTCAGATATTCCTGTTGTTCGTTCTCATCGACAGGGATCAAGTTTTGGTGCCGGACTGCAAGTTCGGATTCTTGGTTTGCTTCATCATTTGACGGGGCTGCCTGGCCGATGCTCATTATTTGGGAGCCGACGTCCACAACCTTTTTCTTGAAGCTCCAAAACAGCCACCAGAAAGACGGCGGAACAACCGTGTAGTTGGACACATCTTCTTCATCAACTTCGTATGGAGCATCCAGGTCGGTAAGCTCACTGTCAGTCGCCGTTGCATGATCATAAAGAAGCTGACGATATGCAGGCAGATCACTTCGTGGAACGCTGTTGGGGGTATCAATGATCTCCTGGTCACGATTTGTGTTCAGAAGTGACTGCGTGGGGTCGTTTGAGCGTGCCGGTATCCCGCTTTCGACGACAAGATCCGAATCCAGCATGGGTTTGCGACCATCCGGATCGAAGAAATTTACCGGATTGGGTGACGAATAGATATAAGGGTCTCTGCCTTCCGCAGCGGGATCGACGCTTATAAACCGGCCAATGTCCGGATCGTAATAACGGGCATGATCGTAGTAAAGAGCAAGCGACTGATCATATTCCATCCTTGCGTATTTCGGACGGAACACATCCTTTCCGCTTGTGAAACTATTGTTCTGTATTTCCCCATATACACCATAATCGATGGAGCTTGTCTGGGCACCGGTTCCATCCGTTACCAGTAGTGTACTTCCAACATTTCCCTCGTGAAAATAGACAGCTTTATTTGGTTGAGGCATACCGTCTCCGTCCAGAGTCACAGCATGGGCCGTCGGTATGAGGGTCTGCATCAGGAAACTGGCAATAATCACCGGAGAGAGGGCCGCCATCACCCGATGGTTGACCATGAAAGTTGTCCGGCCAGGTAATGTATTGGCTAAACGGCCGACTATAAGGTCAGTATCATCCTTATTCCGTTGGCGCCGCATTGCCATTTCAAAAAGCATAATTAAGGCAAGAACCATCGCGGCTATAAGAGCAGGCGCAAGCGTCGCTCTTGCCTGTCCGGAAAGGTTTTGCTGTACCCAGAGAGAGGTTTCGGCAATCGCCTTCTGAAGTAAAGACGGCTCGCCGGGAACGATATTTTTATCGCCCGGATTTCCCAATGACTGCGTTACTGCCGGAATGAATTCAAGCAAATCCTTGGCGGATAAAGTTTCCGTATAGGCGGCAATAATGGCGAGCGGATCAGGAACATATTTGGTTTGCTGAACCGTTCCATCTGCGCGCCAGGTTACTTCATAAAGACGGTCAACATAGGCAGTAGTTGTTTCGCCATCATCAGTTTTGACCTTCTTGATGAGCCGTTGTCCCGTTTCATCATAAGACATTGAGGAAACGTAATTTTTGCCGTTACTTGTTACGTTGGCCTGTTGCAGGAGGTTCAGCGCATCAAACGTAAAGCTGGATACATTCTGTCCCCTTTTTTTCTCGATCACATTGCCGTTGGCATCATATTTGATGGTCAGGCCGTCTGATCGCGACGCCAGCCTATAGGCTGACCCATCCTCGAGATTGTAGTTGCGCAGACCATTTTCATCTTTGATAAGGCTGCCCGCGTCATTGTAGCCAAAGCTGGACTTTTCATTCTTGCCGTCAAGACTGCGATGGATATCGTTCAAATAGCCTTGGGTGTTATAGGTAAACTCCTTGGTAAGGAGCTGCTCGCCCTGTGTCCTCTGGACCTTTTCAATCATGCCGGTTTTCTCGTCATGGCTGTAATCGAGGTCGAGAAGCGTTCCCCCCTTTTTGTTTGAGACAGTTACATGGCTGAGGCGGGCGTATGTGTCCCACTGCCGACGCTCGGTAACGCCGTTATGGAGTGTGCGTGTAAGAATAAGGTTGTTATCGTTGTCCGACGTGCCCTGATACTTGGCAAGTGGCTTTTCAATATCATCCCAGTTTGCGGGTGGTTTGGTGGTCCAGCGTATATCTTCTAAAATCGGACCATCGTAGTTATAGGCAATTTTTGATCCATCCGGATAGGTGATTGAACTAAGCTGATCGTTTTTATAGGTGAAACTTGTCTTGAACTCATATGATTTGTTGTCAGCTCCTTTTAGAACAACAGCCTTCGATTTGCGGCTTCCATCCGTATAGTATTCGTATTTGATGACTTCGCCGTCAGGAAGCGTCACCTGAGTCGGCCGGTCTAGAAATAATTCGTCATATTGATAGGTGTATTTTTTTCCATCCGGCAGAGCACGTTCGACAAGCCGCCCCTGATCATCGTATTTAAAGGAGAGCTTTTGCCCGTTGCGAATAACCGCAGAGACCTGATTGAAGGTGTCATACTCGTATTTGACCTCCCCACGAATTTGATCTTTTTCGCGAAGCAACCTGTTGAGATAGTCAGTCTCCCGTTCCGACCAACTGCCATCCGGCAATGTCATTTTTGAGATCACGGACCCTTTGAGATACTGTTTGGTTACCGTCGAGGTGGTAGTCGCCTTGCTGTCTGCTGACTGTGTTGTCGCTTCCAATTTCGTTATACGACCGAGTCCGTCGAGGTAGGTTTTTTGCGTGAGAGAGCTATGAGCATCCTTCTGATTGCCAAGGCGTATTGAGCGGTTGTCCGTTAAAAGAACCTGCCCGTCTTCCGTTTGGCTTTCATTGCGTTCTGACGTTTGGACGAGAACTCCCGGGCTGTCCTTGTCTTTCGGCAACTCGGTAGTCATCGTCGTTTTTGTCGGTATTCCGAACTTATCCAGTGTAACGTTGATGATATTACCCAGGTTATTTTCGAGGCGGGTAATTTCACCTGAGGCTGTATCATATGCTACCTTTGACCAATCCTTGGTGCCGTCCTCGCTTGTCCGGACAATCTCTGTCGGGAAGGCCATAAAGACGTTGTCGTACGTAACATTCGTTGTCCGGCCGCCAATGACGGAAGAAACAACGTTGCCAAAAGCGTCAAATGTGAAACTTCCCTTGGCTGTACTGCTTGGATCGTCAGCTTCTGTTTCCGTAATATCGATTTTCGCCAGATAGCTATCCTTGAAGGTATAGCTCCATACGGATTCACTAATAGTACTCTTATCAGTCAGATTGATGGTTTTCTCTGACGCGACAAGGCTTGGATAGATGTCTGATTTTTGAAAGGTAAAAACTGTTTCCGTATCTTTATCTGCAATTTTTGATAAACGTCCAAGTGAGTCATAATCAAAGCTTGTTTCTGCCAGAACTTCGAAATCATTATCGATTGTCTGAGCGAATTGTGTTTTTTTGCTAAGAACGAAAATATCTCCAACGCTTGTCGTTATCTTTTTGAAGTCGTTTTTTATCTGGGTTGCAGGTTTGATAGCCTCTAACGAAAACGCCTTGTTTCCAAGATGGCCGTTCACAACAGAGAGCACGTGCCCCATCAGGTCTCCCGTTCCATAAATTACGGCAGTCACTGCATCTTTTGCGGGGTTATAGGCGGCAACCTGCTGATAACCGATCCGTTTGCCGTTCTTCCCGAGAATTTCTGTCCCGTAAATATATTGGATTTCCTCAGCGATAACCTTGCCGGATTTACTGTTAAAGGATGAAACAGCTGCTCCGGATTTGTTGTCGGTATAGGAGATATCTATAACGCCACCCAAGGCATTCGTCGCCGTGTGAAGAACGGGAGTTGAGGAGTTAAAGGTAATCCAGTCGAATTGGTAAAGGGTATTGCACGACACCTTCGTTGCTTCATCCGGGGCGCATTCCGAATAAGTAATTGGATTGCCGAACTTGTCGTATGAAAGTTGATAGTTCCGGACAGTGTCATTGCCAGCTTTGCTTGAAATTGTCAGTAGTTTAGTCGGCTTTTGAGTGCTGTATGTAAATTCAATTGTCTGTAACTGACTGGGGCTGGCATTTTTCTGACCATAGGAAATTACAGAGGGCCAGTTGCTATCGCCAAGATACCCGTAGTCCACGAAGTTGCCGTAAGGATCGGTCTTTTTTTGCAGGCGCCAAATGCTGGCTTTTTTCGAGGCCGCGACAAATTCATATTTCTCGCCGGATGATTGTGTCAGAGCATAACCGCTTTCCGTCTGGCGGAGCAGAGAAAGCGGATCGCCTGCGAGGCGGTAAAGACTTCCTGTTTTACTTCCCTTCACCGGGAGCAGAGGAGTATCTCCGAGGCAAAGGCCCTCGCGTGCGAAGCAGTTGCCGATGGTTTCTGCTCCCGCAACAGACCACGCAGATATTCCTTCTGCTGCCTTGCTTCCATTATAGGAAAGAGCAAAGCTTGGAAGAAAGCTACCCGGTCCTTTTGAAGCTTTAATCGGCAAATTGAGACGAGCTGAACCTGTAAAAGGATCAACGGTAAATCCTGCATTCATAGACAGATCCGCACGTCCGGAGACTGCCGCCTCAGATGGTTGGAGGGATCCGGTTTTAAGCTGTGGTTCAACTAATAGTTGCTGCTGACTTTTTTTAACCAGCCCATTACCCGGAGCTATTGCCTGAGTGCTGTCTTGAATATGTTGTGGGTCTATCGCGGTTGCCGCAAATGTAATGGACGGGAAGGTTAGAATCCCGACAGCCGCGAAAGCGATTTTTCTTGCCTTGAAACTCTTGAAGCGGTTCCGCAAATGCGGCTTTTCTCCAATATTTTTCATCATAATTAAATTTCCTAGAAGAATAAAAATTTATATACTATAGAACTTATAAATATAGTTTAAGTTAATATGATTCAAAATTAATTTATTAATTAATTTATACTTTAATATTATTTATATAATTTAAATATAAATATTTTTATTTGATTTTTTACTATTAAATAAAATGATATTTATATTTATCCCGTATCAACATGAGGAAGCATCAAGCATAGGATGCCGGCTTCATTCAATCCGCTAGAATGACAATTAGTAGCGGCGATACATATCTCAGAGGGAAGTATATGAGGGGCGCCGACACATGACTTGTATCGACACCTTTTCAAACACATTTTCGCCGCAGTCTTTTTAAACTAGGGATCAGAGTAGCTTGAGTGAGGGATTTAAGCTGAAAATCAATGTTCCCGGCGCCCACAACCGAAAATGGCTCGTGCAGGCAAGACGCAGGTGACGAGGCCGTCAGGCCTTCAGAAGCTCTACGGGAAGGGAGGCCATAAAGTTACTGACAGTGCCGCTTTGACTGTTCACATGGCCCATCATTCGTTCTTCGGCTTTGGCCGGGTCAGCAGCCTCGATGGCTACCAGTATCTGGCCGTGCTCTGCATAGGATTCCTCTATGCGGTTTCCCCGAGAAAGCTGAAGCCTGCGATAAGGGGCGAGGCGGGTGCGAAGATCCATTGTCATCTTCGCCAGATACTCATTCCCGGCCGCCGCGTAAATTGTCTCATGGAACAAAACATTGGCGTCATAGTAAGAATCGAAATCCCGGTTGCGAACCAGCGGCTCACAGGATTGATGTATTTCGCGTAAACGAACCCGATCTTCCGCTCCCGCGCGGGTGGCCGCGAGTTGACAGCAAAGCCCTTCAAGCTCCGCCATAACTTCGAACATTTCAATCAGTTCCTTGAGGCTGAGGGTGGCAACGATGGCGCCGCGCCGCGGCCGAAGTTCGACGAGGCCTGTTGAGGACAGCTGAAGGAGAGCTTCACGTACGGGCGTTCGAGAAACGCCGAAACGCTCGGTCAGGGCAACTTCTTCAAGTCGCGCTCCGGGTTTTAACGCACCTGAAATTATTTCCTGTTCCAGAACATCCTTTACTTTTACATTTGAACTACGTGGCACTTTTCCAACCCAATCATAGAAATCCGGCTTGATGCGATGCTTTCATATTATAATGGCCATATTCTATGTATATATTGATTTTCAAAAGCATGCATAAAAACATCCTCTGCCGGAGCGTCGGCGGTTTCCTCTTATGCAGAGGTTCGCTCCATCTCCTGGCAGGCAAGAAGCGCTAGATCACATCGGCCTCGCGCAAATTATCAATTTCGTCCCGACCAAAACCGAGCAAGTCTGTCAGAACGCTATCCGTGTGACTCCCGATAACGGGAGGGGCTATCGGCTCCTTAACCGGTGTTTTTGACAGGCGCAGCGGGCTCCTTAACAGACTCACTGGCCGCCCCTTCGTCAGCGGGTGCTCCACTTCGGCTTTTAACCCGCGAGCGATGACCTGCGGATCCTCGAACACCTGCTGAAGATTGTTGATAGGACCGCAACTGACGCCTTCTTTTTGCAACCCTTCCAGCCAATAGTTGGAGGGTTTTTCCTTGATCACAGCCCTGATCTTCATCACTAGCTCGTCGCGGTGGGCAAGCCGACCGCTGTTTTTCGCATATCGCGGATCAGTGCCCAGCTCTGGAATGCTGGCGAAATTGCAAAACCGCTGATACTGCCCGTCATTACCAACCGCGAGGATGATATTGCCATCCGCTGTCTCGAATGCCTGATAGGGGACAATATTCGGATGCGCGTTGCCCATCCGCTCAGGCAATTTGCCGGTAGCAAGATAGTTCATGCCCATGACCGAGGAAAAGGCGACCATGACGTCTAGCATCCCGATATCGATATGCTGCCCTTCATTGGTGATTTCCTTGTGACGGAGGGCCGCATTGATGCCCACCGCCGCATACATTCCGGCCATTAGATCCGCGACGGGAACGGCCGATTTCATAGGCTCACCCTTGGGGTCGCCGGTACAGCTCATCAGCCCACTCATCCCCTGTAGAAGGAGATCATATCCCGGGCGCGTTGCATACGGCCCCGTATGGCCAAATCCGGTAATGGAGCAATACACAAGATGGGGAAAGTCATCCTTCAGATCGTCATAGCCCAAGCCATATTTTGAAAGGCCACCCGTCTTGAAGTTCTCCACGAGGACATCTGATTTGGCGATAAGTTTCCGCGCAATATCCTGACCTGCCTTTTGCGTAAGGTCCAGGGTAATGGATTGTTTGTTGCGATTCACAGCCAAGTAATAGGCGCTTTCCGTCGTATCATTATTATCCGCATCCCGGATGAACGGAGGGGCGAATCGACGGGTATCGTCACCGATCCCTGGTCTCTCGATTTTAATTACCTCTGCGCCGAGATCCGCAAGTATCTGAGTGCAGCTCGGCCCGGCAAGAATTCTTGTCAGATCGAATATACGAACACCTTCAAGTGGTCCTGTCATTTTCGCCTTTCCGCCCAGACATCTGCTGAAAGGGCAGGCCAGGCACTCGTTCCGCTGGCTTTCTTATATATATTTATATAATATTTTTGTATACAATTAAGTTTTTTAAATATATAATTTACCGCACGTCATAATTTGACCGCTCGAAGAAACGTGAGGACAATTCCGATGGAACGGGAGCATTTGAAATTGCTGCACAGGATCGCGATAGCGCTGGAGGCGCATATGCCTCCTGTGGCGCCTGCCATTGATCTTGCGGCTGCGGATGCTTTTATCTGGTCTGCCGACAAAAGGGAGTTGAAGGCGGTTCACAAGACGAGCCACATCGACATATCCCTGCTTCAGGGAATAGAGCGACAAAAGGAGGTGCTTTGGGAGAACACGAAATATTTCTCTGATGGCTATCTTGCCAACAATGTTCTGATCTGGGGAGCCCGGGGAACCGGCAAAAGCTCCTTGGTGAAAGCCGTCCATGCGGAAATTAACCGCCAGAAGCACGGCGCTCTTGCTTTAATTGAGATATATCGGGAGGATGTGCATTCCCTTGCTGACCTTCTCGAGATACTTGAAACGAGTGACCGGCGTTTTGTCATTTATTGTGACGATCTTTCCTTTGACGCGAATGATAACAGCTACAAATCCCTTAAAGCTGTTCTTGATGGCGGATTGCGGGGGCGACCGGAGAATGTCCTTTTCTATGCGACGTCGAACCGGCGGCATCTGCTTTCCCGCGACATGATCGAAAACGAGCAGGCGGCTGCCGTACATGCTGGTGAGGTCAATGAGGAGAAAATCTCGCTGTCGGACCGGTTTGGATTGTGGATCGGTTTTCACAAACATGACCAGGCGACATATCTCGATATCGTCCGTACCTATGCGCAGCATTTCAACCTCGGGATTGACGAGGATGAGTTGAAGCATCATGCGTTGGAATGGTCCGTAACCCGCGGCGGAAGATCCGGCCGGGTTGCTTGGCAGTTTATTCAGTCCGCGGCGGCCCAATATGCCCATGCCGTGTCATCCGATGATACGAGGGAAGAGGGAGAGGGCAGGCCGAGGAAATTACACGCTTCTTGATTGCCCGCGGTCGAGGCATACTCTCCCGGTTGCTCGACTGCTTGACTTGCCTAGGAAATGATATCAAGGGGTATCATATTCCTAGGCTTTTTTCTGGCGCACAGGCTAGAACAGCGGGTGGGACGAGGGCGACCCCAAGGTCAAGGGGCTCGCTTCCCTTTGATTTTGCAGCATCACGATCTTTGTCCGCGGTTCCGATGTTCCTGTTTATGGGCGCTATTGCCTATCTTGCCGGTTTAACAGGACCGCTATGCGACGTGACTGCAGTTGAGCAGACTTCCCGGCGGATTGGCCGTGGTGTCAAACTTTTCATCGGCGGGATTTGCCGCTGCGTCGGGCTCCAGCCTTGCAACAACTGCGGCGAAGGGCCGCTTGGCCATTCCGGAAATGCTTAAATTTGGATATGATAAAGCGCTGCCGACAAGTACGATCGCCGCCGGGACGTTCGGTGCCTTTATTCCTCCATCTATTGCCCTTGTCGTTTATGCCATCACAATTGTTGGCCACTGTATCGTCAATCCGAAACTGGCACCATAAGTCGATGTCCAAGCAACATCGAAGGAAAAATGGCAGTCGCTGAAAGAAGTATGGCCACTGCCATAGCGGTCTGGCAACGCCGACGGAAGCGGGCGCTCTGGCCTTCCACCCCTCTGCAGGAACGGCGGTAATATGAGAAAATGTCGGAGCGCTTGATTATAGTTGTGAAGATATCTTTAGGGTGAAGCTGGATTTATCACTCATTGACGCGTATCGCTGTTTCGCGGGTATCTGGGCAGATCGTGTGTCGCATGTTTATACCAACGCAATGAAAAATAGAGTAGAATGTACAGAGACGCAAAATAAACAAAAAAGGTATTATATGACCTCTCCTTGTCCTCCAATTGCAGATGCCGACTGGCCGCCCGAACTCGCTGACCTGAAAGACGGTTTCGCGGGACAGCTCAATGTGTACCGCACCATGGCGCACCATCCAGCTCTTTTGCGTGCATGGATGCCGCTTCGTCAGCATATTGTCAAGGACAGTGCACTTGGGTGGGAGCGTAGCGAAATCGTGATCCTACGTGCTGCCTATCGCCTTGGCTCTTCTTACGAATGGACGCATCATGTGCATCGATCCCGCCTGCTCGGTATAAGCGATGAGCGGATTGAAGCCTTGCGCGGGACGCCGACGGAAGGAGAGGACGGACTGATCGCCCGTGGGGTCGATGCTCTGTTTGATGACTATCGTCTGTCAGAAGAGTTGGAGCGCGAACTAAGCGTTGCCCTTGGGCATCAGGGAGTTTTCGACCTGATTGCAACTGTTGGATTCTACAGCATTCTGGGATACATTCTGAGAACCTATGATCCCCCGCTTGATGCCGGGGTCCTCAAATAGCACAGATTCCCGGTAAGTGGGAGGATGGGAATGGCTCAGTTCAAAGACGACACGCAAAGCTAGTTTTTAAAAGCAGTCTTCAACGTGTGCAAAATATGCTCCACTTCTGATAATTTCACCTCAAAGCTCGCAGGGCCATTTAAAGGCGTCTTGCGGCGACTGAAAGTTTCCCAATAAATGCTGGTAACTTATGGGCGGAAACGGGCTCTACCGTTGGTAACGATTTGAAATCTCTTATTTTACAAGGTCCTCAGTCGGGCGCGATTGACCCAAGCTTATTTTATCCTATCAACATGGCAAGTGAGCAAGGTTTAAAATATGAAATCACAACTTTTGCGAGCTTATTTTTCGGATTTTGGCCATAATGACAGTCTCTCTTTTGGACCTACCGCTGCCAATAAGGGTACGGATCTCTTTTGCATTGAGGCTGTAAAACAAGATGACGGAAGTTACGATCCGCCGACGATCTTCGTCTAATTCCGAATCTGGATCTCTCAGCGATCATGATCAGGGGTAGTTTCAGATTATGGATTCAGGAATTTGCAAATTCTTTTCAAACATTGCCCGTAATATTGGGGCCTTTGCAAGGGGGCGGTGGATTGATGCCCGACGGTAATCCGGCACACAGGGAGCGGATATGTCGCTCAATTCTTTCAGCTATCTCTTCCTTCATATCGTTAGAAAGGCTGTCTAGTCTGATTTCATAATACCAACCGCTATTTCCACCGCGACCGCGCACGCAATACACAATTGGGCTGTGACCTTGCCATGCAGGTCCATTAAAATACCGAGATAACGCTAGTCTAACTTTCCTTGTAGAACAGCTATAACCCTTTGAAATATATGAATTTCGTATTGAGGGCCCTTCAGCCCTCATATATATCAATAGCTTAACCCCATTTCATGGAAAAATAGCTCCATCCGAATCTATACTCATATGAAAAATAAAAGAATCCGGATCAGGGGGAGGGGACATTCATGATCTGGATTAGAACAAATCAGAAACTATCTATGATTTAGTATATTTTTCAATGTTGTATAAAGTTCTTGCAAATGAGAACAAAACATGTACATTTACGGCAGTTGCATACGCTACGGACCTATGGAATAAGGGGAGATCGATGGTAAATTCAGCTCTGAAGCTCGTTGAAGCAGGTGGCATGGACAAGAAAAAAGCGTTGGAAGCGGCCTTAAGTCAGATCGATCGGGCCTTTGGCAAGGGATCGGTTATGCGGCTTGGCCAGCAGGAGACCCTGGATGTGGCGGCGATACCGACCGGATCGCTAGGGCTTGATATCGGGCTCGGCATTGGCGGGCTCCCCAAGGGGCGTGTGGTCGAGATTTATGGGCCGGAAAGTTCCGGCAAAACCACTCTGGCGCTGCATGTGGTGGCCGAAGCGCAGAAGCAGGGCGGAACCTGCGCCTTTATCGATGTGGAGCATGCGCTGGACCCGGTGTATGCGCGCAAGCTCGGCGTGGATGTGGACGAGCTACTGATTTCCCAGCCGGATACAGGGGAGCAGTCGCTTGAGATTACTGATACGCTGGTGCGCTCCGGCGCGGTTGACGTACTGGTGGTCGACAGTGTGGCGGCGCTGGTTCCCCAGGCGGAGTTGGAAGGCGAAATGGGGGATACCCATGTCGGCCTGCAGGCGCGATTGATGAGCCAGGCGTTGCGCAAGCTGACCGGTTCCATCTCGCGCTCAAACTGCATGGTGATTTTCATTAACCAGATCCGCATGAAGATCGGCGTGATGTTCGGTAGCCCGGAGACGACGACCGGCGGAAATGCCTTGAAATTCTATGCATCGGTCCGTCTTGATATTCGCCGGATCGGTCAGATCAAGGCGAAGGATGAGGTTGTCGGAAACCAGACCCGCGTCAAGGTCGTGAAAAACAAGGTGGCTCCGCCGTTCAAGGTGATCGAGTTTGACATTATGTATGGCGAGGGGATTTCAAAGACCGGGGAAATCCTCGATCTTGGCGTCAAGGCGGAGATTGTCGAAAAATCCGGCTCTTGGTACTCTTATGACAGTCAGCGCATCGGCCAGGGGCGGGAACAGGCAAAAGCCTTCCTGAAGGAAAACCCGGATGTGGCGAAGGCGATTGAGCAGAAAATTCTGGCAAATGCCGGTGTCCTCTCGGAGGCGCTGCAGGGTAATCCGGAAAGCGATGCCAGTCACGATGAGTTGATGGCGGATGACTGACACGGGATTTTGACTCATGTAAAAAAAGCCGGCCCTGAAAGGCCGGCTTTTTCTTTGGAATAACTTGAGGTTAATCAGGCCATTTCTTTTTGCAGGTTTGAATCCAGTGCGTCGAGGAACTGGTTCGTGGTCAGCCACGGCTGATCCGGGCCCACCAGCAGTGCAAGATCCTTTGTCATCTCGCCCCCTTCAACGGTGGAAATACAAACCTTTTCAAGGGATTCGGCGAATTTCTTCAGATCGTCATTACCATCCAGCTTGGCGCGATGCAACAGGCCGCGTGTCCAGGCAAAGATGGAGGCAATCGGATTGGTGGAGGTTTCCTCACCCCGTTGATGCATTCGGTAATGGCGGGTCACCGTGCCGTGGGCCGCTTCGGCTTCGACGGTCTTGCCATCCGGCGTCATCAGGACGGAGGTCATCAACCCGAGAGATCCGAAACCCTGAGCCACCGTATCCGACTGGACATCACCATCATAGTTTTTACAGGCCCAGACATATTTGCCGGACCATTTCATGGCGCAAGCGACCATATCGTCGATCAAGCGATGTTCATAGGTCAGGCCGCGCTTGTCAAATTCCGCCTTGAACTCATTCTGGAAGACTTCCTCGAAGAGGTCCTTGAAGCGTCCGTCATAGGCTTTCAGGATGGTGTTCTTGGTGGAGAGATAAACCGGCCAGTTCCGGTTGAGGCCGTAGTTCATGCAGGCGCGGGCAAATCCGCGAATGGAATCATCGAGATTATACATGCTCATGGCAACGCCGCCGGAGGGGAAGTCGAAGACTTCGAATTCCTGGGCTTCACCGCCATCGGCAGGCTCGAACTTCATGGTCAGCTTTCCGGGACCCTTCACAACCATGTCCGTTGCGCGGTACTGGTCGCCGAAGGCGTGACGGCCGATCACGATCGGATCGGTCCAGCCCGGCACCAGCCGCGGAACGTTCGAACAGATGATGGGCTCGCGGAAGACGGTGCCGCCCAGAATGTTGCGGATCGTTCCGTTCGGAGAGCGGTACATCTTCTTGAGGTCAAATTCTTCGACCCGCTGTTCATCCGGCGTGATTGTGGCGCATTTGACGCCGACACCGTATTTGATAATAGCATTTGCCGCATCGACCGTAATCTGGTCATCGGTTTCGTCGCGCGCTTCCATCCCGAGGTCGTAATATTTAAGATCGATATCCAAATAGGGGAGGATGAGTTTGCTCTTGATGAAATCCCAGATGATCCGGGTCATTTCGTCGCCATCCAGCTCCACGACCGGATTTTTGACTTGAATTTTGGCCATATCGACGTCCTTCTTAGACTGTGGGTTGTTTATTCTGCGGCTGCAAAATATCACCGACGGCGAACTGTGCAAGCTTCTCCGTCAAAAAAACAGGCTTTTATCGCTAGAATTTTGAGATATCGGCCTTAAATTCCGCTTCCGGCTCTTTCATAAGGGCAGGGATGATCTCCTCGAGCCTTTCGACCACGGTAAAAAACCCGCGTGCCTCTGCTTCGACGAATCCCGCATCGATCATATGCTCCATGAGATCGAGCAGCGGTTGCCAGTACTTCTTGTGATTGACCAGCAGGATCGGCTTGTCATGCAGGCGAAGCTGACGCCACGTGATCATTTCAAATGTTTCGTCCAGCGTGCCCAGACCGCCCGGCAATACGGCAAAGGCGTCGGATATCTGAAACATCTTTTCCTTGCGTACATGCATGCTGTCGACGACATGCAACTCTGTCAATTTCTCGTGACCTACTTCAATATCATGTAGATGACGAGGGATAATCCCGATAACCTGTCCATTGGCGGCCAGCGTGGCATCGGCGATGACACCCATCAGACCGACATGACCGCCGCCATAGACAAGCCGGATGCCATTTTCGGCGAGGGCTTGTCCGAGGGCTTTTGCCGCGTCAATATGAGAAGGGTCCGAGGGCATCCGCGAACCACAGTAAACGCAAAGGGAAGATATTTTGGTCATAGGTCAGACTATATTGGTAAAAAACGGGATATGAGAAATATATTTGCCGTCATTTTTTGCTGTGTCCTGATCTTTGCGTCAAGCTCTGTTTTCGCGGGAGAGGCGGATGTGATCGACGTCAAGGTAGTGAAGGTCGATGCCGATGTTTTCCGGTTCAGCGTGACCGTCCGTCATGCCGACGAAGGATGGGAACATTATGCGGACCGATGGGAGGTTCTCGATTTGGACGGAAATAGCCTTGGCAACCGGGTGCTCATGCATCCGCATGTGGAAGAACAACCCTTCACCCGTTCCATGACTCTGTCCCTTCCAATGAATGTCAAAAAAGTGCGTGTCCGGGCGCATGACAAGCTACATGGATATGGCGGCGAGGAAATGGTTGTGACAGTACCGGAGTAACTGCGTCGTTT
Organism: uncultured Sneathiella sp.; assembly: GCF_963976355.1. Classification (NCBI taxonomy): domain Bacteria; kingdom Pseudomonadati; phylum Pseudomonadota; class Alphaproteobacteria; order Sneathiellales; family Sneathiellaceae; genus Sneathiella; species uncultured Sneathiella sp. The sequence continues at coordinate 80,675 of NZ_CAXBKA010000003.1, read as the reverse complement.
CGGAGTGCCGGACGGATGCTGTGATTTTGTTTAGAGGTTTAAACTGCAAGGGAGTTGAAAGATGAAAGTAATGCTCACCAAAACCGCGATTGCCGTCCTGGCCGGAGGTGCCATGTTCCTTGGCATTGCCAGCGCGCATTCCGAATCCACAGGCAATAAGGAAGCAGACTTCCGGATTGCTGAAATGAAGAAGCTTGGCGGAAATATGGGTGCGATCTCGAAGGTTGTGAAGGGAGAGGCCAACTACTCCGAATCCCTGAACGACAATGCAAAAGAAATCGCCGAGATCGCGGCGAATATGGCTAACCTCTTCCCAGAAGGTTCCGGTGTCGAAGCCTCACGTGCCAAGCCCGAAATATGGGATGCCCAATACACAGCGGATTTCCAGCAGGACATAAAGGAAATCCAGGCGGCCAGCGCACAGCTGGTAACCGCAGTTCAATCCGGTGATGTCGAAATGATCGGAGCTGCATTGAAGGAAACCGGCGGCACATGCGGCGGTTGTCATAAACAGTTCCGCAAGCCGAAGGAATAAACATTAGCAGGTTTTTGGAATGTTGTTTCGAATTGGACAAAAGCGGTTCTCGATCAAAGGGGTCGCTTTTTCCCTATTTGGTGCCACGGCTCTCCTGCTGACTGTTGGGGTTCAGGAGAGCCGGGCCCAGGAAGAAAGCGACAAGGGTGCCTATCTTACGGCGGCCGGAGGGTGTTATGGCTGCCATACCGATGTCAAGAACGACGGCAAGCCATTCGCCGGTGGGCGGCCTCTGGAAACCCCGTTCGGGATTTTCTATACACCGAATATTACAGGCGATCCGGAAACCGGCATCGGCGGCTGGACGGATGAAGAATTCCTGAAAGCCTTGAAAGAGGGGATAGGACCATCGGGTCATCCCTATTTTCCTGCCTTTCCCTATACCAGCTATACCAAGATGACGGACGAGGATGCTCTGGCGATCAAGGCGCATCTGATGTCTTTACCTCCTGTTGTGCAGGAGAACAGGTCCCATGATGTGTCTCCGCCGTTCTCCTGGCGCTGGCTGCAATGGGGATGGCGGCTTCTTTTCTTTGATGAGGGGCCTTATGTGCCCCCTGCCCGGGCGTCTGAACAGGTGACACGCGGGGGATATCTGGTGGAAGCTCTGACCCATTGCGGGGAATGTCATACGCCGCGCAATTTTCTCGGCGGATCGGATAACAGCCTTTATCTGGCCGGTGCGGCAAATGGTGCGGAGGGGGAACTGGTTCCCAATATTACACCCGATGACGCCACCGGGATCGGCGATTGGTCAGAAGGGGATATTGTCAGTTTCATGAGTGACGGCATGATGCCCGATTTCGATAATGTCCAGGGATCAATGGCCGAGGCAATCGATCATAGCCTGTCCAAATTGACGGAAGAGGATCGGGCTGCAATTGCCGCATATCTGAAAAGCATTCCGCCGATAGAAAATAAGGTGACGAGTTCCGGCCCCTGAACTTCCATGAATTTTACTAAAGATTGCGTGAACAGCCTCGGACGTTCATAATAGCGTCACATATGGTTAATTGAGTGAGGCACTGGTGCGCGTATTTGGTATCCTGGCAATACTGCTACTTTTGGTGGCGGGTCTGTTTCTCTACCGCAGTGACATGTTCTCCGGATCGACGCCGCAAGGCCCGGTTGAGCCAGTTCCTTCATCGACGGCCGGCACGGACAGCGCGGAGGCGGCGACGGAAAATAGCGCGGCTGAAACCTCCACCGAGAAAAATACGGAGCAGGCGTCTGTTTCCCCTAAGGTTATCGACAAGGAGCTAGACGATACCTCCAGGACGGAAGGTCAGCAGATGGCGCTTCTACGGCCCAGCTTCGATGTTATCCGTATAGACCGCAATTGTGACCTTGTTGCGGCGGGCCGTGCAGTCCCGGAGGCTGCAGTGGAGATATTCATTGGTAGTGAGAAAGTAGGAGCCGCGACGGCCTCCGCCTCCGGCGAGTGGGTCTTTACCTCCAGCAAGCCGCTTCCTTCCGGCTCTCAGACGGTTAATCTCAGCGCACAGAATCCGGACGGACAACAGCTCGAATCCGGTACCCTTGTCGTCATGAATGTGCCGGATTGCGCGGTTCCCCTTGAAGAGCGCGCGCCCGCCATCGCGATGATGGTCCCAAAAGAGGATGTTGAGGTGGCTGGCAATGGTCAAACTGTCAAATTGCTGCAGGTTCCCGAGGCGAAAGGCGATGTTTCCGCTGCTAAGGAACTCTCCCTCGGTTCGGTGAATTATGACGACAAGGGCACGTTGGAACTGTCCGGGCGGGGACAGCCGGGAAACAGTGTTATAATTTATGTAGATAACAAGCCAGTCGGCACCGCTATTATCGATGCGGACGGTAACTGGTCGCTTGTGCCGGATCAATCCATTCCGGCAGGCAACCACACGCTTCGTATTGACCAACTGGATACGGGCGGGACGGTTATTTCGCGTGTTGAACTCCCATTTCAGAAGGCGCCGGCCAGTGACGTTGTCCTTGCGCAGGCAAGTGGTGGTCTGAGCGCGATTGTGCAGCCGGGGAACAGCCTGTGGCGGATCGCGCGGCGTGTCTATGGCGAGGGGATGGAATATACAGTGATCTATCAGGCCAATCAGGACCAGATTCGCGATCCCGACCTGATATTTCCGGGGCAGATTTTCAACTTGCCGGACAAGCAATAGAGCTCAGTTCCTCCCCCGAAATGTGGCCGCGGTCACAATTTTTCTACCAAAACCGATTTCCCGTCTTTTATCGTTGGTGATTACGCTATGTTAGCGGAACCAGCAGCCACAGCGGATAGATTATGAGCAGCCAGAAATTCGATACTCATTCCCATCAGGAGAGACGCGGTCACTTTGAAACCTTGCGGTCTCTGATGGACTACTTATGGGTTGAAGGGCGGCGCGATCTGAAAATTCGTGTGGTTGTGGCCTTCAGCCTTCTGGTCATGGCCGAGGTGGCGTCGGTTTATACACCCTATCTCATGAAATTCATCGTTGATGACCTGACCGGTGATGTGAACCCGATTGTCGTCATGCCGATCGGACTGATTATTGCGTTCGGCGTTGCCCGCGTTTTAACGCAATCCTTTTCCGAGCTGCGTGATGCGGTGTTCGCCAAAGTCGGGCAGCATGCCATCCGTCAGGTAGCGCTCAATACATTTCGGCATCTGCATCGGCTCTCTTTGCGGTTCCATCTTGACCGGCAAACCGGCGGCTTAAGCCGGGTGATTGAGCGGGGGACGAAGGGGATAGATTTCCTGCTGCGCTTCATGCTGTTCAACATTGTGCCGACGATCCTGAAAATCATCTTTGTATGCGGGATATTGCTGGTTGAATATGGCTGGCTGATGTCGGTGATTACCCTGGTGACCCTGTGTGGCTATATCTACTTTACCTTGGCAGTGACCGAATGGCGGCTCAAATTCCGCCGAATGATGAACGAGAAGGACAGCGAAGCCAATACCAAGGCCATCGACAGCCTGCTCAATTTTGAGACGGTAAAATATTTTGGCAATGAAGAACATGAAGCCCGCCGTTTTGACAGAGCGCTTGCCTCTTACGAGACAGCAGCCGTTAAGAGCAACACGACGCTTGCCTATCTTAATATCGGGCAGGGCCTGATTATTAGCATCGGACTGGTCGCCGTATTGATTCTCTCGGCGAAGGGGGTAGTTGACGGCGAGTACACAGTGGGAGATTTTGTGGCAATTCACGGTTTCCTGATGCTTTTGATGCAGCCACTCAATTTCTTAGGCTTTGTATATCGGGAGATTAAGCAAAGTCTGGTCGACATGGAAAAGATGTTTGAATTGCTGACTGTCTCGCGCGAAATTGACGATGCACCAAATGCCGTACCACTCGTTTCCGGGGGTGGTGAAATTGAGTTTCATGATGTCGATTTCGGCTATGAAGGAGATCGTCAGATTCTACATGGCGTGTCCTTCAAGGTTCCATCCGGCAAGACCACCGCAATTGTCGGGCCGTCAGGCGCCGGGAAATCAACGATTTCACGCATCCTTTTCCGCTTTTATGATGTTGATCGGGGCAAGGTTACCATTGACGGGCAGGCAATTGACGAAGTGACGCAGGATTCCCTTCGGGCGGCCATTGGAATCGTGCCGCAAGATACGGTTCTCTTCAATGACACGATTCGGTATAATATCGGCTATGGACGGCCGGGTGCTGGCGAGGCGGAAATTGAAACCGCGGCGCGGCTTGCAAGTATTGACGGTTTTATCGAGAAACTGCCGGATGGATATAATGCGATGGTGGGTGAACGCGGATTGAAGCTTTCCGGCGGTGAGAAACAGCGGGTTGCCATTGCAAGGGCGATATTGAAGCAACCGAGAATATTGCTCTTTGACGAGGCGACGTCGGCACTTGATTCCCATACAGAAAAGGAAATACAGGCGAGTCTTGCCGAAGTATCGAAGGACCGTACAACCCTGATCATCGCCCATCGTCTGTCCACCGTTGTCGAAGCGGATGAGATTATCGTGCTTGAAAACGGCCGGATAGAGGAGCGGGGGCGCCATCACGACCTTTTGGCACAAGGCGGAAAATATGCGACCATGTGGGCGCGACAGCAGGAAGCAGCGAACTATCAGGAGAAACTTGAGCAGATCAGGGAATAGGCGTTAGAATTCAGCTGTTGGTAACGCACTCATCTTTTTGTTCTTTTTGACGGAGACATGCGTTATGACCTAGGTTCAGTAGCAGTCCGCGTGTCGAAGGGAAACTATTATGGATACGTTGAAGTCAGTATTGGTGCCGATAAACAAGGAAGGGCATCGATTTATCGCCATCTTTGCGGCCGTCACCCTCGCGCTGTTTTTGTTCACCTGGCCGCTTTTGGGCTGGATCGGGGTCATCCTGACGCTGTGGTGCGTGTATTTCTTCCGTGATCCCGACCGTAATGTTCCGACGAGGGAGGGCCTGATTGTCAGCCCTGCCGATGGCGTCGTCCAGATGATTGAACGGGCAGTTCCGCCGGAGGAACTCGGCATGGGGCCAGACGCCCGTCTGCGTATCAGCATTTTTCTCAATGTCTTCAATGTTCATGTCAACCGGGTGCCGTTGGGCGGGACCATCATCCGGCAGGTCTATCGTCCTGGCAAATTCCTCAATGCGGCGCTCGACAAGGCGTCGGAAGAGAATGAACGTCACGCGGTTCACCTGCGAGATGACAAGGGAAACGACATTGTCTTTGTCCAGATTGCCGGGCTGGTTGCGCGGCGTATCGTCTGTTACCTCACGGATAATCAGGAGGTGCGGACAGGTGAGCGTTTTGGCCTGATCCGTTTTGGCAGCCGGACAGACATATATCTGCCGGAAGGGGTAGAACCCATGGTCGGCCTGGGACAGTCGATGGTTGGCGGGGAAACGATCATTGCCGATCTCAATGCGAAAAATGAGGCGCCGATGGCCGTGGAGGTCCGCTAAATGCCTATACAGCATCGCCGACGCCTGCGGGTCATGCCGCTCAATTCCCTGATCCCAAACATCCTGACAATGCTGGCGCTTTGCGCGGGATTGACGTCCGTGCGCTTTGCTCTTGATGAAAAATGGGAACTGGCGGTGATCGCCATTCTGGCAGCGGGTGTCCTGGATGGTCTGGACGGACGGATGGCGCGGCTGCTGAACAGCGCCTCCAAGTTCGGCGCCGAGCTTGATTCCCTCTCGGATTTCGTCAGTTTCGGCGTGGCCCCCGGACTGGTTCTGTTTCTCTGGACGCTAGAAAGCGGGCTGGGGGGGGTTGGCTGGATTATTGCGCTGATCTTCACGGTTTCCTGCGGCCTCCGGCTCGCGCGGTTTAACTCGATGCTGGAGGAAAAGCAGCCCGCCTGGGCCAGCCGGTATTTTACAGGTATCGCGGCACCGGCGGGAGCTTCTATCTCTCTGCTCTTTATGGTCATCAGCTTTTATACCGGTGATGATTTCTTTCGCTCACCCATTCTGAATGCCGCCTGGATGCTGTTCATGGCCTTCATGATGGCGAGCCGTATTCCGACCTTCTCGATAAAGCGGATCCGTATCGCCCGGCGCTTTATCATGCTGATCCTACTGCTTGTCGGTGGACTGGCGGCTGTACTGGCGAGCTATCCCTGGCAGCTGTTATCGCTGATCGCCATTATCTATATGACAACCATTCCCTTTTCCATCCTAAGCCATCGGCGCCTGCAGGAGCAGGAGGCACGCAAAGCATCCAATACAGAAGACGTTCCTGAAGAAGCAATTGATGACAGCAATGGGAAAAAAGACAAGGAAGACGGAGACAGCTGAATAAGGTTCAGCGTCCCCGCTTCAATCTGGCTGACGCTATTCCGCCGGTTCGGGCTGCGCCGCGCTGTTTTTTTTCTCGGCTCTCCGAATGCGGCGCCGTTCCAGCGCTCCGCTAACATTTGCCCCCAGCAACAGAAGTGCCGGTGTCATCACGAGCGTTAGCAGCGTAGCGAAGGTAAGTCCAAAGGCCACGGCTGTTGACAGCTGCACCCACCATTGGGAGGAGGGGGCGCCGACCACGACGCCGCGGCTGATAAAGTCGATATTGACCTGCAAGGTCATCGGCAACAGCCCGAAGATCGTCGTGATGGTAGTCAGCAGAACAGGCCGTAGACGCTGGGCGCCGGTTCGAAGCACCGCCTCCATCGCATCCATACCCTGACGCTGCAGATGCGTGTAGGTGTCAATCAGCACGATATTATTGTTCACCACAATCCCCGCCAGCGCGATCACACCGACCCCGGTCATGACAATGCCGAAAGGTTGCCCGGTAATGATAAGGCCAACGAATACACCAATGGTGGACATGATCACGGCCGTCAGGATCAGGAAGGCGTGATAGAAGCTGTTGAACTGTGTCACCAGAATGATCGCCATGATGAAGAGGGCAACGGCGAAGGCTTTTCCGAGAAACTCCTGCGCCTTTTTCTGTTCCTCATCCTCGCCCTTGAAGACATAGGAGACTTCCGGGTTGATATTGGCCTCATTTTCCAGCCACGTCTGAATCTCCCGAACCTTTTCATCCACCAGAACACCGGCGACGACGTTCGCCTTGACGGTCATGATCCGCTCTCCGTCGGCGCGGTTGATGTTACCGACCTTCTGGCGTGCCTCACGCTTGACGAAATTGGAGATTGGCACCATGCCGCTTTCGGTCATGACCCGCAGATTGTCGAGCTGGTCCATGGTTCTCTTGTTATCGGGGAACCTGAGCCGGATATCGATTTCATCGTCCGCGTCATTGGGACGATATTCATCTGCCTTGATCCCGTTGGTGACAAGCTGAATGGTTTTGCCAACCGTCTGGATGTCGGCGCCAAACCGGCCAGCCTGAGCCCGATCCACCGTAACCTGCCATTCAATGCCGGGAATGGGACGGCTGTCCTCGATATCGATCAGGTCCGCCACATTGTCTTCGAGATGATTGCGGATTTTCTGCACCTCGATCGGTAACAGATCGGGGTTGCGGGACGACAGCTGTATCTGAACATGTTTACCCGTTGGCGGCCCGTTATCAGGCTTGCGCGTTTCCACCATAATGCCGGTAAGATGACTGGTTCGTTCGCGGATATCCTCGAAAACCGCGTCTGCAGAGCGACGCTCCTGCCAGTCCTTGAATTCCATCTGGATAGTGCCGATCACATCTTCCGATATATCCTGCTGACCTCGCGCCGGGCTGCCCGTACGGGTGTAAAGCGCCTCGAAATCATCAAGCTTCAGGACTTCCTTTTCAACCTGTCTGACCAGTATGTCTTTCTCGTCAGTCGACATATTGCCGCGCGCATGAATATAGACAAGCGCCATTTCCGGCTCGACCTTCGGGAAAAATTCGACGCCATTGCCATGGGTTGCGTAATAGGCCTGAACGCCAACCAAGGTGAGGACGCCCAGCAGAACAATCTTCACCGGATGGCGCAGGCAGACGGAGAGAAACCTGACATAACGGCCGGTCAGGCCACCGATGGACCGGATATCGCCGGTCTCCGCCGCCGCGAGCGCGGCAAGCGTCCCTGAGTTTGTCGAGCCGGGACGGCCAAAGACCGATCCCAGGGTGGGCACAAAAATCAGCGCCATCAGAAGGGAGCCGGTCAGCGTTGTGATCAGGGTGAGGGGGAGGTATTTCATAAACTCCCCGACAACGCCCGGCCAGAACATCAGCGGCATGAACACCGCGAGGGTGGTTGCGGTCGAGGCGATGATCGGCCAGGCCATGCGCTTGGCCGCGAGGCTATAGGCTTCCTTTTTGTTAATACCTTCCGCCATCTTCCGGTCGGCAAATTCGGTCACCACGATGGCGCCATCCACCAGCATTCCGACCGCGAGGATCAAGCCGAACAGGACAACGATGTTAATGGTCAGCCCGATGATATACATGTAAAGAATGCCGATCAGGAAGGAGCCCGGAATGGACAGTCCGACAAGGCCCGCTGTCCGCACGCCGAGCGCGCTGATCACGACGATCATCACCAGGATGATCGCGCTTATAATGTTATTCTGAAGATCAGATAGCATCGTCCGGATATCGCCGGAGCGGTCCTGCGTATAGGTGACGACCACATTTTCAGGCCAGTATTTCTGCTCCTCGGCGACCGCGCGTTTTACATCCTCGATCGTTTCGATGATATTCTCTCCGACCCGCTTTTTGATCTCCAGTGCGACCGCCTGCCGGCCGTTGAGGCGGGCGTAGCTGTCGGCATCTTTGAAGGTGCGGCGTATGTCCGTCACATCCCTGAGGGTGACAACGCCATCGTTATTGACCTTCACCGGAATGTCGAGAACATCATCGGCGGTTTTGTAGAGCCCGGGTACCTTGATGGAGAAGCGCCCCTTGCCGGTATCCATGGAACCCGCAGCAATAAGCTTGTTGTTGGAGACAACCGCATTCGCGAGTTCCGCGTTCGAGATCTTGTAGCTTTCCAGCTTGACGGGATCGATAATGACTTCCAGCACTTCCTCGCGGTCACCGCCAATATCGGCTTCCAGAACACCCGGGAGGCCCTCAACCCGATCCTCAAGGTCCTTTGTCAGCTTGATCAGGGTACGCAAGGGGACATCGCCCGACAAGGTCACGACAATGACCGGGAACAGGGCAAAATTCACCTCGTTGACGGTGGGCTCGTCCGTTTCCTGCGGTAGCTCCGTCTTCGCGAGATCGACCTTTTCGCGGACATCCTGCAGCGCTTTATCCGCATCGAAACCGGCATCAAACTCAAGCGTGACGGACGCATGCCCCTCTGAGGCAATGGCCGTCATTTCCTTCACGCCTTCGATGGAGCGGAGTTCCAGCTCCATCGGACGGATCAGCAGCCGCTCTCCGTCTTCCGGGGAAATGCCTTCATGGGTCATGGAGACATAGATGATCGGGATGTTGATGTCCGGGTCCGATTCCTTCGCGATATCGATATAGGCATAGGCCCCGGCGACAAGGATCAGCAGCAGGGCGGAGATGACAGTCCGGGCCCTGCCGATTGCCGCATCAATAATCGCGTTCATTGGGACGCCTCGGCGACATAGAGGTCAGGTTGGACTTTATCTCCATCGCGGACGAAATCCTGCCCGACAACGATCAAACGAACCGTCTCCGGCAGTCCCTGCACCCAGATCCCGTCCGGCGTATCGGCGAGTATTTTGACCGGATAAAACTTGACAATATCGTCGTCACCTACGGCCCGGAGTCCGAGAACACCGGAGTCATTCAGGGTAAGATATCCGGGGGAGAGGAAATGCGCCTCGACTGAATTTGTTTTGAAGGTGATTTCCGCCGTCACGCCACTGCGCAGCTTGTACCCTTCATTCGGCACTTCAAGCTCAACTCGGAATGTCCGCGTTTCAGGGTCCGCCATGCTGCCGATAAACTTGATTTTACCGGTCACGGTCTCGCCTGTTACCAGTTTCGCGGAGCCTTCCCCGCCAACGGAGATATTGCCGACCTGAAGCTCGGAAATCTGCCCCGTGATCAGCAGCGGATCGCTCTCTACAATGGTGGCTATGGGATTGCCGTCCTTGACGAAATCACCGACTTCGGCGTTTCTCTCTTCGATATATCCGTCGAAGGGCGCATTAATTACGAGATCGTTCAGGCGGATTTTCATCGCCGTCACCTGCGCCCTGGCGCTATCAAGAAGGGCCTTGGCGCTTGCCAGCGTGGTGTCAGCACTAAACCCCTTCTTGTTCAGCTTTTGGGAAGCGTTATATTCAATTTCCCGCTGCCGGACGAGAGCCTGAGCCTCCTGCAGGCGCGCCTCGTTGTCTTTTACATCAAAACTGACAATACGATCGCCAGCCTTAACCCGGTCGCCATCATAGACATGGACCTTGTTGACCCTGCCTGAAATCTCTGCTTTAAGCTCGACGACCCGGTTCGCCTCAGTCCGACCATGGACAATGATTTCGCGCTGCCGCGGCTGCGCTGTGAAGTTGAGGTAGCGGACGCCCATGATCTTATGGGGGTTTTCCGCATTTTCGTTGTCGCTTGCGGCGGCATTCTCCTGCGTTGCAGCGGAGGCGTCTCCCGCACCGTTCGCCTCATCGCCGCCGGTGTTGATCTGTCCGGACGCAATCCAGGCCGTCACGCCAACGGCGATGACAATAGCAATGATGATTGAGCGGTTCACAGTGATACCTCTTTGTTATCGAGCATGTCCAGGGTCACATTATTCAGCGGCACGGGTCCCCATAAGGGCGTCGGCTTCCAGCAGGTGGCGGTTTTCCTGCAGGTAATCAATTTCCGCCTGATATACGGCGCGGCCGTAACCGCACAGGAACTGTTCCCGGTCTGTCGGGAGATCGGCACAATCACTGCTCATTGAGTCGATCTTGCGCTGACTTTCCAGAATCCTCTCATCTATAAGCTCGGCAATTGTGGAGACCGGCAACAGATGGGCGAACATCAAAGTGACCAGAAATTCCGAGCGAAAGCGATCCGCCGCGGGCTTTTTCATGATTTCATCCAGGAACGTATAACGGCCGGATGACGTTATTGAGTAAATCTTCTTGTCGGGCCGTTTTTCCTGTGCAAAAGCCCGGCAAGACACGAGTCCTTCCTCCGTCAGCTTGTTCAGCGCCGGATAGATGGAGCCATAGCTTGCGTGGAACATCAGTCCCAGCCGTTCCTCGAATGTCTTCTTGATTTCATATCCCGAGGCATCTCCCATGGTGAGAACGCCGAGGCATAGGGTTCGAATATCCATAAAGCCGTTTATTCCGTCAGATGTTCAGGACGCGTATCGGTCGCAATCCCGGAGGCCGTTCTATATTTCGGAAGAAAATATATCAATCCGATATAATTGCAATTCCAATATAGCCTTTTCTTCCGGATTGGCATGTGACTGACGTCACGAAATAAATAAATCGTGGAAAATTTTAGCAGGCATAAAAAAAGCGGCTCATTTGCCGCTTTTCTTCATATCATCACTATCTGGTAATGCCGGTTACATTTTCCGGTAGAAGATGTGATTACCGATGCTGGTTGTCTGTTTAAGGCTCTTCGACCACCCAGGTGAGACATAAGTTGCATGGTAGAAAGTCGCATCGCCGGAAAGATCCCGGAGGTTTCCGTCTTTCACAAGACCGGCAACCATCAGGGCGCGTTGCCACGACGACTTATCCATTGCCGTATCCGATTTGCCATCACAGGCGAAGGAGAACTGGCAGGCGTTGCGCCGCGAACTGCCCTCGAATACGATGGCGCAGTATGACTTCCTCTTCAATTGCACCCGGTTATGCACGACCTGGGCGACGGCAATCTGCCCACTGAAAGGCTCGCCGCGCGCTTCGAAGTAAACGGCCTGCGCCAGGCATTTCAGGTCAGGATCATCGGACTTCGAGGCAACGATTGTCGTTGAGGCAGGCATAAAGGTCGCCATTATGAGGAATAGCAAAGACAGAAAGGTTACCGTCAGTACGCTCAAGGTTTTTAGATACATTTGCGCCCCCATTACTCAAGGATAGACTCACGCTTATATCAGACGACGCCTACATTAAGCGGTTGGAAAGGGGCAAAATTAAGGCAAACTCTCTGTATTGCGGGATTCCCTGCGGCGCAGGCGAAGCTCTTTGAGGACGTCCATCTTCTCTTCATTGCTCATCAGGGCCCAGCCGCCAATCTCATTTCGGGTGCGAAAGCATCCCCTGCAATATAGATTTTGCATATCCATGCTGCAAATGCCGGTACAGGGGGAGGGAAGGTTCGGGATATTTTTCATTTTTGGGTTCTTGCGACGCATGTCAGGCTTTCGTTTTCGCCGTTTCCAATGCTTTAATCAACGCATCGAAAGGCAGTAATATACAGTTATGTCGGCTTTTATGGGCCGAGACGACATTAAAAAACTCCAGTTTTTTCCAATCCGGTGTAACCTGAACCGTTTCCCCTTGCAATATGGACTGCAGGTTATCCCGCGTCATGGAAATCTCCGATACTTCTCTGCCAATGGCATTTTCGCCGATGAGCGACGCGGCGGCCTGACATAGGACGCAGGACCGATTTTGATGGTTCAGATCAGTTATCCTGCCGTCCTTCAGCTTGACTTGCATGGTGATCCGGTCGCCGCAGGTCGGATTGTCCAGGGTCTCCGTCGCATCGGGATTTTCAAGGGTGCCATCGCCCACGGCATTTGCCGCAAGCCGCAGCAGGTTTTTCTGATACAGTTCGTCAATCACGCAATTCACTCATTTCTGTTGAAGGGCGGCGAGGGCGTCCGGCGTATCAATATCCGTGAAGATGCTGTCCTTCCCGGCTTCGACATTGAATACCAGTGGCTCATTCTCCACTATCAGGGATTTTGCGCCAATATCGCCGGTTATGGTCAGAATGTCGCTCTTGAAGTTGCTGGCGATTAGAACCGGATTTCCCCGTTTCCCTTGATACGTCGGAACGATGATCGCGCGGCCCTCCTCTACATCAAAAGCGTCTATTAACGCATTGAAAAGATTTGATTTTACCAGAGGCATGTCGCCAAGACAGATAAGCAGGCCATCATACTGATCGGCAAGGGCGTGAAAGCCGGTTTTCAGGCTGCTGCTCAAACCTTCCTCATAATCCGGATTGTGGAAGCTTTTGACTCCCATGTCATCGAAAAGGGCCGCAACCCGCTTATGGTCATGCCCTATGACACCATAAACGCCGTCTGCCTTTGATTGCAGGGCCTGCTCGGCAGTGTGGCGGAGCATCGGCTTTCCGCCGATTTCCGCGAACAGCTTGTTTTCGGCCCCCATACGTCTCGATTGTCCAGCCGCGAGAATGAGGATCGCAACTGACTTTCCGTTTTTCCGGCTCGCTTGCATCTTTTGGTTTCTCGGTTGCGGCCGACTCGGAATTTCTTTCAGCAGGCCACCCGCTCCCATATCCATGATATCGGAGGCGGTGACGGGGATATCAGCCAGGAGCCGCTCCAGTACCCAGTCAAAACCGTTCAGTTTGGGGGAACGGGTGCATCCCGGCAGACCAATGACCAATGTCTCGTCAAGATGCCCCAGCAACAGCAGGTTTCCGGGGTCCACCGGCATTCCAAAATGATCGATCGTCCCGCCTGCGAGTGTTAGTGCCAGCGGAACAACATCATTCCGGTCCATGATGGCGGAGGCCCCAAAGATCAGAATGGTCTCGCATCCTTCCGCTTTCAACTCGGCGATAGTCGCGGACAACGGTTCTTCATGGTGATCGCACTGGCGGCGGAGATCAATTTCGTTCTCACATGCTCGTAGGCGGTCCTCAAGAATATCTTCGGACTTTCGGACAACGCTGTCTTTCGTATTCGGCAAGAGGGTTGAAACGACACCGATTTTTCTTCTCCGAAAGGGGCGGACCGAGAGAATGGGTGCCGTTGCCTGCATCGCCCGCTGTGCTGCGTCTTTTACCTTTTCTTTCGGGGCTGCAAAGGGAATGATCTTGACGGTTGCGAGCATTTGTCCATTGTCTACGATGTCATGGTTTTTGACTGTGGCAATCGTGATCGCCTCGTCAATATGATTGATGTCGGTCACGAGCTGCTCATTTACCACTGCGACACCGCGCATGGTGGCAAAAAGATTGGCGCGCCCGGTGAAAGGCGGCTTGTTGGTGACATTTTCTCCGGCGCAAGGGGCGGCCATCGCAGCGGCGGCGTCATCTTCCGCCATGTCGGTGTTTTCAAGCCGGGCCCCAATAACTGTCTCTACTCCATTGTTTTCAATGGATTTAATGTCCGTCTGGGTAAGGACATGCCCTTTCTTCAGAAGCTTTCCCGGTGCTATCTCGACCGCATGAGCAAGGATAATGCCTTTCGCCTCGCGGATAGGAATGCGGCCGAAAATCATCGGGCATCCTTCTGCCGGAGGACGGCCGTCATTTCCGCCATGATGGAAATGGCAATTTCCGCCGGGGACTTTGCGCCAATATCAAGGCCGATGGGGCCATGTATACGGGCGAACTGTGATTCGGAAAAGCCCGCACTGAGCAGGCGCTGCTGCCGCTTGGCATGGGTACGGCCGCTTCCCAGTGCACCGATGTAAAATGCATCCGATTTCAGTGCGCATTGCAGCGCCGGGTCATCAAGCTTGGCGTCATGGGTAAGCGTCACAATGGCGGATCGGCGGTCAATGCTGAGATCCGCAAAAGCCTCGTCTGGCCAGCGGTCATCAAGCGTGACATTCGGAAAACGGAAGTCGGAGCCGAAACTCCGCCGCGGATCGATGACGGTAACATCATAATCCGCTGATGCGGCCATCGGGACAAGCATCTGGGCGATATGGACCGCGCCCACAACAAAAAGCCTGAGCTGGGGATTGAAGATGTTCAGGAAAACCGGGCCGTCTTCGCTTTCGAAGGTAGCGGGTTTGTCATATCGAAGCGCATTTCTTGCTGCTTTCGCTATTTCTGAATTATCTTCATTCTCAAAAGGATAGAGGAGGCTTTGCTCTCCCGAGTTTAAGTTCGTTGCGAGTACGACCTGGCGCTTTGCCAGGCGCGCCTGTTGCAGTTCTTCCAGAAGAGTCGTTTTCATGACGCCGCCTCAGTCGAGTTTCTCAACGAAGACACTGATCTTTCCGCCGCAGGCAAGCCCGACCTCCCAGGCTTCATCATTGCTGACCCCAAACTCAAGGGTTTTCGGGATGCCGCTGCCGATAATCTCCAAGGCCTCCTGAATAACAGCGCCTTCAACGCAGCCACCACTGACGGAGCCGACCATCTGGCCGGTTTCATCGATGGCAAGCTGACTTCCGGCGGGACGAGGGGCAGAGCCCCAGGTGCTGATGACAGTGGCCAGGGCGACATCGTGTCCGTCTTTCTTCCAGGCGAGGGCCTGGCTGAGGATATCGTCGGCGGGCAGAGTGGAAAGGGCATCGGTCATGCGGCAAAACTCCTTCTCTCGATTTGGGCGCCCATGGGTTCGGATAGAATATCGGCCAGATCTTTCAGGCTGTTGAGGTTATGGATCGTACGAAACTGGTCAATATGGGGTAATATCGCCTTTACTCCTTTGGAGCGGGGCTCAAATCCTTGATAGCGCAACAGCGGATTAAGCCAGATTAACTGGCGGCAGGATTTATGTAACCGCTCCATCTCGATACCAAGTCCTTCTCCCGCATCCCGGTCCAGCCCGTCAGAAATAAGCAGTACGACAGCACCTTGCCCGAGAACCCGTCGGGACCAGAATTTGTTAAATTCCCGTATCGTTGCGCCGATCCGCGTGCCGCCGGACCAGTCTTCAACCTTCTCGCTTACCGCATCCAGCGCCGCATCGACATCACGATACTTCATATATCTCGTTATATTGGTGAGGCGGGTGCCAAATACAAATGTGTGGACCCTGTCCCGGTCATTTGTGAGGGCATGCATGAAATGCAGCAGCATCCGGCTGTACTGGGTCATGGATCCGGATATGTCACAGAGAATGACCAGGGGCGGATGGCGGGTGACGCGGGATTTAAAGCGCAAGGGGATGCTGGCGCCGCCGCTTCTGAGGCTGGCCCGCAGAGTGCGGCGCATATCTATCGCACCACTGTGAAAATCGGCGCGATGCCGCCGCGTCTTAACGCTCAGGATGGGAAGCTGCATGGTTGCCATGGCCTTTTTCGCCATTTCCATTTCCTCCGCCGTCATGCTCTCGAAATCCTTGGACTGGAGGAGTTCGTTGTCTGACGCAGTGAGCGTTGCGTTGATTTCGATTTCCTCGCTCTCGCTTTCCTTTTCAGGGTCTGGTGCGGGTGAGGGAGCGAGCGCATCGGAAAGGCGGCGGTTGAGCTCGGGTTGATCGTCTCGTTTTGTGCTGTCGAGAAAGGTTGTCGGCAGCATCATGTCCATCATCTTCTTGAGGATTTCCGGATTGCGCCAGAAGACATGGAAGGCCTGATCGAATATATCCCATTGATCGCGGCGGTTGACGAACACCGAATGCAGCGTCCAGTAAAAATCATCCCGTCGGCGTATACCGGCAACCTCTACGGCGCGGATTGCCTCAATTACCCGGCCGGGACCGACGGGCAGGCCGGTACGGCGCAATGTCCGCGCAAAATGCAGGATATTCTCCGTGAAAGTCCCGCCCGCATGTGCTCCCGGGTCGCTCATTTTGTACCGAGTTCCGTATTAATTTTCCGAATGATCTCCGCCGCTTCGCTGCCCTGAATTTTGACGATATCATCCTGGTATTTCAGAAGGACGCCAAGCGTGTCGTTGATGACATCGGGATCGAGCGAGATGATATCCAGCTCCTTCAGTGCGGAGGACCAGTCGAGCGTTTCGGCGACGCCGGGCAGTTTGAACAAGTTCGGGTCCTGCCGCAGCGCCTGGATAAACAGGACAATCTGCTCGGACAGCCGCTTGTCGATATCGGGCAGCTTTCGGGCAATGATCTCCTTCTCCCGCTCGGCGTCGGGATAATCCACCCAGTGATAGAGGCAGCGCCTCTTCAGGGCATCATGTATCTCGCGCGTCCGGTTTGACGTGATAATAACGATTGGCGGTTCCTTTGCCCTGATCGTGCCGAACTCGGGGATGGTGACCTGAAAATCGGACAGCACTTCCAGAAGAAATGCTTCGAACGGTTCATCTGTCCGATCCAGCTCGTCAATCAGCAGTACCGGCGCACCGCCTACATTGCTCTCAAGCGCCTTGAGAAGAGGCCGTTTGATAAGGAATTTTTCCGAGAATATATCACTGCTGAGGCGGTCCTTGTCGGCAGTTTCCGTTGCCTCCGCCAACCGTATTTCAATCATCTGGCGGGCATAGTCCCATTCATAGACAGCGGAACTGATGTCCAGGCCTTCATAGCATTGCAGGCGGATCAACGGGCGGCCAAGCTGCTCCGCAAGAACCTTGGCAATCTCGGTCTTGCCAACCCCGGCTTCGCCTTCAAGAAAGAGAGGGCGCCTCATTTTAAGCGCCAGAAACAGTACAGTCGCAAGGCTTCTATCCGCGACATAGTCGGCCCCTTGCAGCATTTCCTGTACGGCGTCGATGGATTGAGGGTGCGTATCTGGCATTTCTATGGGCTTTCCCCTGGGTCTTTGATTATAAATGTGCCGCCGATCCGGCCCCTGATATCAGCAGTTAAGATAAAGAACAGGAAAGGGGAAGCCAAAACTTCCCCTTGTCTTTGCGCTATGCCTTGAGATAACGCGTTATGACGCGGCCTTGACCGCGCGCGCCGCCATAACCGAAATCAGGTTTGCACGATATTCGGCGGATGCATGAATGTCCGCATTCAGCCCCGATGCCTCCGTCTTGATGCCGGAAACCGCATCAGCAGAGAAATTACTCTCAAGCGCGGCCTCCATTGCCGTTTGCCGGAAAACGCAAGGCCCTGCGCCGGTTACGGCGACGCGGACACCATTTGCCGATTTGGAGACAAAGACGCCCGTGAGTGCAAAACGGGATGCCGGGTTCGGGAATTTCGCATAGCCCGCTTTCTCCGGTATGGGGAAAGAGACCTTGGTAACGATTTCTCCGTCCTCCAGCGCGGTTTCAAACAGATCGACGAAGAAATCCTCCGCCGAGATGCTCCGTTTGTTCGTATGAACAGTTGCCCCGAGACCGACGAGGGCGGCCGGATAATCCGCGGCCGGATCGTTATTCGCGATCGATCCGCCGATCGTGCCGCGGTTGCGCACCTGTGCATCGCCGATATGGCTGGCGAGATGGGCAAGCGCGGGGATAGCCGACTTGACCTCGGCGGAGGTGGCGACATCGGCATGACGGGTCATGGCACCAATGCTCACTTCCGATCCGTTGGCCGAGATGCCTTTCAGATCGGCGATACCCCCAAGATCAACCAGCTTGCCGGCTTCTGCAAGACGGAGTTTCAAGGTAGGAATCAGTGTCTGTCCGCCCGCAACGAAACGATCGTCCTCGCCAATGGCGGCGGCGGCCTCACTTACCCCTGAAGGGCGCTCATAATCGAATGAATACATTTGGTTTATCCCTTCTTAATTGCTGTTGATGGCGCGCCATACTTTTTCAGACGTCGCCGGCATATCAATATCCTTGCCGATTGCATTGATGATGGCATTCATCAGCGCCGCGGGAGCCGCAATGGCTCCTGCTTCCCCGCAACCCTTGACGCCAAGCGGATTGCTGGGGCAGGGGGTGTTGGTCGTGGAGACCCGGAAACTCGGCAGGTCATCCGCCCGGGGCATACAGTAATCCATATAGGACCCGGTGAGGAGCTGACCGCTCTCATCGTCATAGATCACCCCTTCCAGAAGAGCCTGACCCACGCCTTGCGCGACGCCGCCATGGACCTGGCCATCCACAATCATCGGGTTGATGATGTTGCCGAAGTCATCGGAAGCAACCCAGTCGACAATCTCGACTTCTCCCGTTGTCGGGTCGATCTCGACCTCTGCAATATGGGTGCCTGCCGGGAAGGTGAAGTTGAGCGGATCGTAGAACGCATTTTCCGCCATCCCCGGTTCCAGATCAGCCGGATAGTTATGTGGGACGTAGGCTGCGAAAGCGATTTCGCCCATGGTCATCTGCTTGTCCGTTCCGGCAACCGAGAAGACGCCATGCTCATGCTCGATATCCTCGACCGAGGCTTCCATCAGATGGGCCGCGATCTTTTTCGACTTTTCGACAATTTTGTCGATAGCCTTTGAAATGGCGGAACCGCCAACGGCCAGAGACCGGGATCCGTAAGTTCCCATGCCGAAGGGGACCTTGCTGGTATCGCCATGGACCACCTCGACACTGTCAATGGGAACGCCAAGCTTGTCTGCGATAATCTGGGCAAAGGTCGTCTCATGCCCCTGCCCATGGCTGTGGCTGCCCGTGAAGACGGTCACGCTGCCGGTCGGATTGAAGCGGACTTCCGCGGATTCCCAGAGGCCGACACCGGCCCCGAGCGAGCCGACCGCCGCTGATGGCGCAATGCCGCAGGCCTCGATATAGGCAGCGGTGCCGATACCTCTCAGCTTGCCGTTGGCCTTCGACTGCGCCTTGCGGGCCGCAAAGCCGTCATAGTCGATCATCTCTTTCGCATTGTTCATGGAAAGCGGATAATCGCCGGAATCATATGTCATGATGACCGGTGTTTCATAGGGATAGGCATCGGGCTGAATGAAGTTTTTCAGCCGGAACTCCGTCGGGTCCATGCCAAGGTCCCGCGCCGCCGTATCCATCATACGCTCGACCACATAGGTAGCCTCCGGCCGACCGGCCCCGCGATAGGCATCGACGGGGGTTGTGTTGGTGAATCCGGCCTGCACCTCGACATATATGCTCGGAATTTTATATTGCCCGCTCAACAGGGTGCCATAGAGATAGGTCGGGACAGCAGATGCAAAAGTCGAGAGATAAGCTCCCATATTTGCTTGGGTCGAGACCTTGAAGGCGAGGATCTTGCCGTCATTGTCCATGGCGAGTTCCGCATGGGTAACGTGATCGCGGCCATGGGCATCCGTCAGGAACGCTTCCGAGCGATCCGCCGTCCATTTGACTGGGCGATTGATTTTCTTTGCAGCCCAGATTGTCGTGGTTTCTTCGGCATAAACAAAGATCTTGCTGCCGAAACCGCCGCCGACATCCGGCGCAACGACCCGCAGCTTGTTCTCCGGCGCAATCCCGAGGAATGCGGACATGATCAGCCGGGCCACATGCGGGTTCTGGCTGGTCGTATGAAGTGTCAACTCGCCGCTGCCGGCGTCATACTCGCCGAGGGCGGCACGTGGTTCCATCGGGTTGGGTGAGAGGCGGTTGTTCACAAGGTCGATCTTCGAGACATGCGCCGCATTTGAGAATGCGGAGTCGACAGCGGCCTTGTCACCAAGTTCCCAGTCATAACAAAGGTTTCCGGGTGCTTCTTCATGAATTTGCGGCGCACCGGAAGCAAGCGCCTTGCGGATACTGGTGACCGGGGTCCTGACATCATAGTCAACCTCGATCATTTCCGCGGCGTCCTTTGCCTGTTGCAGGGTTTCCGCAATGACAAATGCCACCTGATCCCCGACATGTCGCACGGCATCGACGGCCATACTGTTGTGGGGCGGTGCCTTATGGGGGGTTCCGTCCTTGCTGGTAATTCCCCAGCCGCAGATCAGCCCGCCGATCCCGTCGGCGACCATATCCGCGCCGGTAAAGATATCGACGACACCCGGCGCCGATTTGGCCGCGCTCAGGTCGATATTGTTGATTTTTGCAAATGCATGCGGGGAGCGCAGGAAATATCCATATGCCTGGCCTGCCCTGTTCATATCATCGAGGTAATGACCATTCCCCGTGATAAACCGCTGGTCTTCTTTACGCCTGACTGAGGCGCCAATTCCATTTTCGACAGACATTGATCACCCTCCCATATTCTCCGAAGCTGCTTTGACTGATTTGACAATGTTATGATAACCGGTGCATCGGCAGATGTTGCCTTCAAGTTCGGTGCGAATTGTCTCTTCAGAGGGGTTGGGGTTGCGTTTGACGAGGTCAACCGCGCTCATGATCATGCCCGGCGTGCAGAAACCGCACTGCAGGCCATGGTGTTCCCGGAAGGCGGCCTGCATCGGGTGAAGTTCCCCGCCTTTTGCCAGACCTTCTATGGTTGCGATATCTGCACCGTCAGCCTGAACGGCCAGCATGGTGCAGGATTTAACGCTGTCGCCATCCACATGTACCGTGCAGGCGCCACACTGGCTGGTGTCACAGCCGACATGGGTGCCCGTCAGGCGGAGGTTGTCGCGGATAAAATGAACGAGGAGCGTATTGGGCGCAACGTCCGCGCTCACCTGCTTCCCGTTTACTGTCATGGTCACCGATGTCATATAATATTCCTCCCTTGGTCAAACGCCATGTAATATTTCTGACGAATTGTTAGACTTCTTAGTCACTTCTTTTTATTTCTACCGGACTTTCATTTGATCTAGCGCGAAGCCCGGAGCAGTAAAGCACTTACAGGAATTCTCTCTAACCGCCCGCCAGATAAAATAGAATGATTGCCGCGAGAATGCCGAGCGGGATCAGTATTCCGGGTCTCATCCAGTCGGGTGAGGGGGCTTTCTCGGCAGCGGGCGGAGTGTCAGGTTTCGGGGTCGATGATTCGGGCACCGATTCAATCGCCGCAGATTCCGCTGCCGCCTCAATGGGCGTATCTTCCGGTGAAGCACTCGCGGCACTCTCTCCGCTGCTCACCAGCTCATTGAAGTTTGCGAAGAACTCACCGGCGAGTTTTTTGGCCGTACCGTCGATCAGGCGGGAGCCGATCTGAGCCATCTTTCCGCCTACCGATGCATTCGCATTATAGGAAAGAAGGGTCCCGTCATCTGAATCCGTAAGGGAAATATCCGCGCTGCCTTTGCCGAAACCGGCGGCGCCACCCTTGCCTTCACCGGTAATGGTATAGCCGTTGGGGGCGTCAATATTACTTAAGGTGACGTTGCCTTTGAAGTTGGCCGAAACCGGACCGACCTTGACCTTTACGGTTGCTGTGAATTCCGTATCGCTGACTTTCTCAACAGTCTGACATCCGGGAATGGATTGCCGCAGAATTTCCGGATCATTTAACGCGTCCCAGACCTTTGCCCGTGGCGCGTTGATCAGTTCCTCACCGTTCATCTGCATGATGTGTCTCCCGTGGTTGGAGCGTCCCGTTGCAGATTAGCCTACTCCAAGAAAGAGGGGCAGGGCAAGTATGTTCTAAGGACTAAATCTTGAAGACGGGGCGGTCGACCAGATGCACCGCAACATCGAAAAAATTTATACCAACCAGCAACTTGTCTGCTGCAATCCCGTTTGAGGTCATAGGCAGGATCACTCTCTCATAGGTACGCATTTTTCCATTGATGAGCCGACTTGAGTTGACTCGGAATACCGGCACCTGGTTGGCAACTGTGTGATCGTAGTCGAAGAGCACATCTGCTAAATCCTCCGCCCTCACGATGTCCTCCAGATAGCAGCCGGTGATAGATTTCTGATACACCGGATTAACGGCAGACCCGGCCAGGCGGATGTAATATTGCGGTTTCGTCTCATGCACATCCATCAGCACGATATGCCGAAGGCAGTGGGGCACATCGACGGGATTGAAATATTGACGATGCGGGATGGTCGCCGCCGGATCGAGGTTTTGCCAATATCGGACAAGCTCAACAAGGGCAGGACTCGAGAGATCGGCCAGCGACGATGTATTGTTCTCTCTTTGCAAGTTAATCTACTCCAGTTCGAAGTCAGGGTATTCTTACGGCAATTTGAGGGATTTTACAAACAGAATAAACCCTTAAAGGTAGTATTGACGCTGATTCCCGGGAATCGTCTTTTTATGTTGTATTTTTAACAACATAGAGGCCCGGCATTAAGTCCGGATTAACCATTCGCCTTTAGTTTGGGCGTCATGATAACATGATGAGAAACCTTGATGCGTCCTGTCACCCGTTCCACATTCGATATTATCCATTGGTTGAAAACCCGGACATGGGCTTCCGGGCAGGTGTCTGAGACGCCGTTTATGATGAAGTTGCTGTATTTGTCGCAAGCCATTTATGCCGCGTCCCATAAGCAGCGCAAGCTGATGCCCTCCACATTTCTGTCGACAGTATCGGGACCGATTGAGCCGGATATATTTCTGGCGCTTGAGAACAACTTCATGATCCGCGAGCCGCTTGCGCCGAGTACGGAGGTGGAGAAGTTTCTTCAGTCATTTTATGAAAGCTTTAAGGACAAGGGTATGATCGAGCTGGACCTGATCCTGTCCCAGGACACGGCAATCCGCTCTGCTGTCGCACGGGGGCGGAATGCGGAAATAATGCTGGCGGATATGGCGTCCGCCTATCGGAAGGGTATCCCTAGACTGGCCGGAGGGGACAAGGCGACTGAGCCGGCTCATCCCTATGATGAAAACGGGCGTTCCGACCTCGATGCGGCGCCGAATTCCGCGCAGGAAGTCCGGTTTACGGCAGATGGTCGCTCGGTCACCAGATGGATGCCGAAGAAGCGGATTGTCAGCGGGGAGCGCCCGATACTGAACTGATCCTTTCCTCCGAAATCACGGCTACTGCGGGAATTGATAGAGGAAAACCAGCAGCACGCCCAGCAATGCGACGATAATCACCACCGCTGTGCTTGAAGCCGTTGTGCGCGCCATGACTTTTCCGCTGCTGTGTGTTTCGCTCACTAGTCCGATGAAGTAACGAAGAACGTCATTGGCAATGCCGAGTGACCAGTTCCAGACGATCAGTATCAGGCGACCAATCGCCAGTATCAGCCGTTTCAGCGGAACCCGGTAGAACCAGTCGAAATCGAGGTTTGTTGATCTGAGCTCCGACGGATAAACCTTGAAGCGTATCAGCAGCATGAAGGCAAGGATGGCGAAGAGCAGTAGCTGCAATGCCGAGACGATATGCCCGAAGGAATAGGGATTGTAGGTCGGTGCATAAGGCAATAACTCAAACAGCAGACCCGGAAAGACGCCAATCCCGATACAGAAAAAGGCGGCGATGCCCATGGCGATCAGCATATTCGCGGGCGCTTCCTGCACCCGGATGCCCCGGTCCTTGGAGAAGAAGGTGAAGAACGGCACCTTAAGGCCTGAATGATCCATTATGCCTGCACAGGCGAACAGCATGACCGGCCAGAGAACGAAAAGCCCGCCGTTCAGAGCCGCCGACTGGATCATGGCTTTAGAGACAAATCCGCCCGTCAGCGGGAAGGCGGCAATTGAAACGGCGCCGATAAGGCAGAAAATAGTGGTAACCGGCATTGATTTATAAAGCCCGCCAAGTTCGGTCACCTTGACGGTGCCGGTCCGGAACAGGACGGCCCCCATGCACATGAAGAGGAGGCTCTTGTACATGATATGGACGAAGACATGTGCCGCTGTACCGTTGAGGGCCAGTTCCGAGCCGATGCCGACGCCGATGACCATATAGCCAAGCTGACTGTTAAGGGAATAGGCGAGGACCCGCCGGAGGTCATTCTCCAGCACCACATAGACGATCGGCAGAATGATCATGGCGCCGCCGATCGGGATCAGGATGTCGGTTCCGGGAAACGCCCGCGCAAGCGCATAGATGGCCAGCTTGGTCGTGAAGGCGGAGAGGATGACCGTGCCTGTAACGGTCGCCTCGGGATAGGCGTCCTGTACCCAGTTGTGAAGAAGCGGAAAGGCGCTCTTGATGCCGAATGCGATCAGGATCAGGCCGCCTGCAATGCCGGTCAGGCCGATATAGTCAAAGGCGATCGAACCGGTATCCTGATAATAGACGATGATCCCGCCGAGCAGGATAACACCGGATGTCACCTGGATAATCAGGTAACGCATTCCTGCCCGATAGGCCCGTTCTGTCCGGCTTGCCCAGATCAGGAAAACGGAGGAGATCGCCGTCAGTTCCCAGAAGACGAAGAGGGTGATCATATCGCCCGCAAAGACGGCGCCGATGGCCGATCCGATATAGATCAGGGCGACAAAATGCTGGATCGTGTCCTTAACATGAAGGGCGTAGACCATCCCCATAAAGGCGGCGATACAGAAGATCGTGCCGAAAATCCGCGAGAGGGGATCGATGCGGGTGATCTCGAGAGACAGCCCCAGAAATTCAAAATGGCCCCATGTGCCAAGGCCGAGCGTATAAATCTGGACAAGGGCGAGGACAGGCAGGGCCAGTATAAGAAGCGAGCGGATAAAGCCGCTGGTGAGCGGGACAAGCAGCGCGCCTAAAATCAGGATTAATCCGGGATTGAGGCCTTCAATCATAGTAATCCTCATCCCGCATCAGAAAGCCACGAAGCTTTTTGGCGAGCAAGATCATCATCACATAACCAACCACGCCAAAAAATGTGTAGAATACGAAAAAATCAGCCAATTCAAACCGGCCCTGCTTGAACAGGAGAATATCGAGCAGCGTCAGAACCTTGGGCAGGGCGACCAGCACACAGAGCCCGATCACGGCGTAAAATATCTTGTTGATATTCGCCGGTTCCTCCAGCCAGTATTTTTTTTCGTCATCCGGGTGTGACATAATATGCTATCCCTATGGCGTCAAAATCGGTTCGATCAGCCTGATGATCGGATCCGCAAGGAAGAAAAGTATCACGCAGGTGATGGCGGTCAATACGGGCGGCAGCACGCAAAAGAGCGGTGCTTCCTGAATGTTCCGCCATGAGAAATCGGATTTTTCATATCCGACGGGTTTCGGCTCGTCGCTTTGGCCGAGCGGCGGATAGAAGAAGCCCCGCGCAACAATCGGCAACAGATAGGCGATGTTGAGCAGTGAACTGACCAGCAGCACGATCATCAGATATATCTCGTCCGCTTCCGCGGCGCCAAGCATGAGATAAAACTTGCTCCAGCTCCCGCCGAGTGGCGGCAGGCCGATAATACTAAGTGCCCCGATCAGGAAGGCGATGAAGGTCAGCGGCATTTGCCGGCCAAGCCCGCGCATGTCACTTATCTCGGTCTTATGCACGGCGGTGTAGATGGCGCCTGCGCAGAAGAAGAGGGTGATCTTGCCAAAGGCGTGCATCACAATCTGAAGTGCGCCCCCCGCGACCGCCATCGAGGTTGCCATGGAGGCGCCGAGCACCACATAGGCAAGCTGACTGATGGTGGAATAGGCGAGCCGGGCCTTCAGGTTATCCTTGGTGAGCGCAACCACCGAGGCCGCAATCAGGGTATAGGCGGCGACCCAGGTGAGCCATTCAGACGCGCCGGTCTGACTCAGGAAGTCGATGCCGAAGATATAGATGACGATTTTCAAAACCGCAAAGACGCCCGCTTTCACAACGGCAACCGCATGCAGCAGGGCACTCACCGGTGTGGGGGCAACCATAGCCGCCGGGAGCCAGCGGTGGATCGGCATCAAGGCGGCCTTGCCGATACCATACATGAAGAGGAACAGCAGTACGCCTGTGACCCCGGCGCTGGCATGGCCATCAAGAATGCCGCCTTTGACGAAATCGACGGTACCGGCGAGAGTCCAGGTCCAGATGATCGCCGGCAGAAAAAGCCCGATGGAGGTGCCGATCAGGATGCCGAGATAGATCCGGCCGCCTTTCAATGCCTCCGCATTTTTCTTGTGTGTGACCAGCGGATAGGTCGATAGCGTCAGCACTTCGTAGAAAACGAATAAGGTCAGCAGGTTGGCCGAGAAGGCTACACCCATCGTTGCGGCAATGGCGATGGCGAAACAGACGTAGAAGCCGGTCTGCCGGGGCTCATTGTTTCCGCGCATATAGCCGATCGAATAGATCGAATTGATGATCCAGAGGGAGGATGCGACCGCGGCGAAGGTCATCCCCAGCGGCTCGACCTTGAGGGTCAGGCCAATCTCCGGCATTAACTGGACAAGGACCACAACAGGTTCGATGCCGTTCATCACGCCCGGCAGGATACTGAAAACATTGAGGCAGAGCAGAACCGAGGTGACCAGTGTGACGGTCTCGCGGATATTGGGTGCGGCGGAGGCAATGGCAATCCCGACCGCACCGAGGAGCGGGATAATCAGGGCCAGAATGACATGGGTTTCCAGGGTGAACATGATTTATGCGCCCCCCATCAGGAAACTCGCAATGGTCTTGGCAAAGCCGACGTTGAAGCTGGTTTCAATACCGAAATAGAAACTGCCGAGAATGAAAATCCATGTCGGGATGAGCAGGGAGAGCGGCGCCTCCCGCGTCTCCGTTCCCTCGGGTGGCGGGCGGAAATAGGCAACCTCCACCACACGCCAGATATAGATCACAGCCAGCAGGCTTGACACCATCAGCGCAGCAACAAGGGCATAGCCGAAGTATGAGCCTTTTTCGAGGACTGCAACAACCAGATACCATTTGCTGATAAAGCCGGGGGTAAGCGGGACGCCGATCAACCCCAGACCGCCGAGGGCGAAGCCGAAGGTCGTCAAGGGCATGCGCCTGCCGACCCCGTGCAAATCCTTAAGGTAGGTCGAGCCGACGACATAGAACATGCATCCGACGGACAGGAACAGACCCGTCTTTACCACCGCATGATTGAAGATATGGACGATCGATGCGGTCAGGCCCGCCTCGCTCGCCAAGGCGATACCAAGAACCATATATCCAAGCTGGGCCACACTCGAATAGGCCAGGAGACGCTTCAAGTTCGTCTGAAAGATCGCGACGGCCGACATTGACAGGAACCCGAGGATGGCGAGCGGCATCAGAACGTCCGTCAGGCCCAGTCCGGCAAAGCTGTATTCGGGACCGAAGACGGTGAAAATGAAGCGGATCAGAAGATAAACCGACACCTTGGTTGCCGTTCCCGCAAAGAAGGCCGTTATGATAGTCGGCGCATAGGTATAGCTGTTGGGCAGCCAGACATGCATCGGGAACAGCGCCAGCTTGATACAAATGCCGACAATGATGAAGCCCACCCCGGCGAGGATGGGCCGCGTGCCTTCGATTTCGGGAAAGCGTGAGGCGATATCCGCAATGTTGAGCGTTCCCGTCATCATGTAGATGAGGCCGACACCTATCAGGTAGAATGTCGCGCCGACAGTGCCGATTATCAGATACTGGAAAGCCGCGGTGAGGGCGCGGCGGTCCGCCCGTTCGCCCATGGCGATGAGCGCATAGGAGGACAGCGACATGATTTCCAGAAAAACGAAAATATTGAAGGCATCGCCGGTAATGCAGATACCAAGCATGCCGGTGAGGGAAAGCAGATAGGCAGCAAAGAACAGGCCAAGTTGATGCGCAGGCACTTCCTTCGTAATGCTGTCCCGGGCAAAGAGCAGGACCCCCGTACTGATCCCGCTGATCAGAACGAGCATGAAGCCGCTCAGCGGGTCGACGACATACTCAATCCCCCATGGCGGTGCCCAGCCGCCCAGCTCGTAGGAGATGGGACCGGAGGCGACGACGGAAAACAGTAGTGACAGGCTGACATAGAAACTGAAGGCACTGATAATCGTTGTCAGGGCCCAGGGCAGCGTGTTGCCGCGAAACAGGGCGCAGAAGGGGGCGGCCATCAAAGGCGCAAGGGCGACCAGAATTGGAAACTGGGAACTCAGAGATATCATGTCAGGCGCCATCCTCCATTTCGAGGATGTCGTCTTCTTCAATGGTGCCAAATGATTCCTTGATCCGGACCACCAGAGAAAGGCCAAGAGCCGTCGTCGCAATGCCGACCACAATAGCGGTCAGGATCAGGACATGAGGTAGCGGATTCGAATAAATGGCCTCCGCCGTATCAAGAGACCCGCTGATAACAATGGGCGCGGTGCCGCCGGATATCTTTCCCATGCTGATATAGAAAAGGAAAACGGAAATCTGGAACAGCGATAGGCCGATCATTTTCTTAACGAGGTTGCTCCGGCTCATCACCGTATAGAGGCCGATCATCAGCAGGATGATGAAAACCCAATAGTTGAAGAAACCAAAGGACATCAGTTTTCTCCCCGCTGCGCGGCTTCCTCAATCAGGTCCGCGCGACCGACGAAAGCATAGAAAATGGCCAGCATCGCTGCCGTTACCGTAATGCCGACGCCAAGTTCCACCAGCAGGATGCCGATATGCTGACCCGCGATTGGATCGGAGGCAAGCACATTGTAATCCAGGAAATTGCCACCCAGCATCATGCTGACGATACCGACCCCCCCGTAGAGCACGACGCCTGCAGAGATCAGGAACAGAATGGCTTTTTCACTGATAACGGCCCGTGCCAGATCAAGGCTGAAGACAAGGGCGTACAGGATGATGCCGGCGGCGAAAATCACCCCGGCCTGAAAGCCGCCGCCGGGTCCAAAATCGCCATGAAACTGGACATAAAGCCCGAAAACAAAGATGAAGGGGATCAATAATTTGGCGATGACATGGGGCACCAGATCATGGGCGCTTCCAAGTCCGCTCAGGCTGCTTCCCTGACCGTTGCGATTTTCATCAAGCGGAGTGTCCTTTGCGTCCTTTTCTGCCTCGGAGCGTTTCCGGCGGCGCTGGCGCAGGATCAGAAGAACGCCGATCCCGGCCGTGAAAATCACGGTTACCTCACCAAAAGTATCGTAGCCGCGATAGCTTGCGAGAACGGAGGTCACCATATTCGGTATGCCGATCTCCGTCGGGCTTTCCTGAACATACCGGGGTGACACATGGGTCTGGACCGGATTCTCCGGATGGCCGAACTCGGGCATTTCATATGTCGCGTAGTAGAGGACCGCGCCGACCAGAACACAGATGACGAGGGGACCCAATGCGAGTTTCGGACGCTCCTTCTCCTGCGATCCGACAAGTGCAAGGGTGCCGATGTAGAGAACGGTACTGATACCGGCGCCGACCGCCGCTTCGGTAAAGGCAACATCGACCGCATCAAGACTGACGAAAATCAGTGCCATCGTAAAACTGACGATGCCGAGAAGCATGGTCGCGACAAACAGGTTGCGCACCATCAGGACTGTCATTGTTCCTGCAATCAGCAACAGCATCAGGAAAATATCTACAAAGGCAGCGATGGTCTTGTCTCCCTCTCGGCTTTCTGTAAATGATTATGCGTCTTCATCTGTCTTTTTCGCTGGGCCGAAGCCGTCCAGTTTTGGCTTCAGGCCCGCAACGAAACTCGCTTGCGCAAGCGCGTATGACGATGTTGGGCTGGTGAAGAAGACAAAGACAAGGACGAGCAGCAGTTTGGCGGTTACAAGCGTAAAGCCGCTTTGCAAGGCAAGACCGATAAATATCAGGAATGTGGCAAGCGTGTCGGCCATGCCTCCGGCATGAATACGCGTATAAAGGTCTGGCAGACGCAGCAGGCCATATCCGGTGATCAGGAGCAATACACTCCCCGCCAGCAGCAGAATCCATGTGGCTATATCGAGGACCAGTTCCATTATGCGTTATCCCTCGGTTTGGAGAGGGTGCCACGGAGGGTGCCGAACTTGAAATATTTCAGAACAGCCAGCGTACCAATGAAATTGACGAGGGCGTATACCAGTGCAAGGTCAAGAAAGTCCGGCCGTCCCCCCAAAAAACCCATCACGCCGATCAGCAAGACTGTTTTTGTTCCGATGGCATTCACGGAAAGAATACGGTCATAAGAGGTCGGACCGATGATTGCGCGGGTGAGGGCAAGGGCAATACTGACAAGAATGGCGATCGCGGCAATGGCGTAAATCGTCATGCTTCCTCCATGACTTTGGTGACCCGGCGGTCCATGTCGCCGCTTTTGATCCCTTCCGCTGAAACCTCGGTCATGGAATGGACCATGACCTGGTCGCCATCAAGATCCACCGTCACCGTTCCCGGCGTCAGCGTGATAGAATTGGCATAAATGACACGGCCGAGATCGGATTTCTGAGTGGCGGTGACTGTGAACATGCTGGGCCGTAAATATTTTCGCGGAAAGAGAACGCATTTTGCCACATCGATATTCGCCTTGAATATCTCGACAAAGAGCCATGCCCAATATGTGATGATGCGGGGTCCCAGATGGAGTGGATGTCCCTCACGATCGACGACATCCATGCGATAAGCGATGAGGGCAGACAACAGGCAGGAGCCGACGCCAAATCCGGTGATTAGAGGAGTGTAGATTCCCGACAGCAATAGCCAGACCGCCATTAGCACGAGAAACAAACTAAGGGTTTTTAACAAAGTCCTGCAATCCCTGTCGTCGGCATCTGTTAAAATTATAGGGAGCAAAATTTATGGCTGATCCCTGACTCTTTCCCCGTATATGCCACGGGATTTTGCCTGCTGCAAGTAACATCCATGCGGTAATGTGTCGCGATCATTTTTTGGGGCGCGAAATACTGCTTTTGTCATACCATGTTACCGGAAACAGGCGGCAAGTATTCAACCAATTCGAATATTGAAAGTTTCCTTAAAAATGTGTTAAACTCCCTGTCTGGCGAGACGATACAGGACGATCGCCAAGTTCGGGAGTAATATATGACAGCCAAAATTGAACAATTACGGAGTAAGCAGGAAGAGACAAAATCGATCGAGTCCCCGGAAACAACCTTTGAAATGACAGGACGTGTTAAATGGTTCAACACGGTCAAGGGTTTTGGCTTTTTGACGCCGAATAATGAGCCGGGCGATATTTTTCTCCATCTTTCTTGTCTGCGCGAGGCCGGTCATGAGTATGTGGCGGAAGGTGTAAGCGTAACCTGTATTGTCGTGCGTCGCTCGAAAGGGCTTCAGGCAATAAAGGTTCTTGATATTGACACGTCGACGGCCGTTCCTTTCGAGCCGCGGGTGCCGGAAAAGAACAATGTCACCAACCATCCTGCGGTGCAGCCGCAAGGTGACTTTGTCGAGGTTGAAGTGAAATGGTTCGATCCGGTCAAGGGGTATGGCTTCCTGACGCGCGGAGACGGCACACAGGATATCTTCGTGCATATGGAAACTCTACGCCGAGAAGGGGCTTTGCCCGTTCAGGCGGGCCAGAGGATGATTGTGCGGATCGGCGATAGTGCAAAGGGGCCGCAAGTCGCAGAAATCCAGCGTCCGGAATAAATTAATATTCCGGACGTAAATGTCTGTTATTTCTCTTAATTCACAGCCTATTGCAGGGCGGTGGCATAGTCTGCCACGGGCTTGATCGTCTCGATCAGGCCCTGCTTTTTCATAAACTTTGCGAAGCGATCATACCGGCCTGTATCCAGGGCGCCGGGTCGTAGTGCGAAGCGGGGCAGGGTTGCACTCCATGCCCGCCGGTTGAGCTCGTCATCCAGCTCTTGATGATTCTTGATGAACAGCTCCCAGCTTTCCTTCGGGTGGTTGATCAAATACTGCGTCGCTTCCTCCAGTGCCTCGACAAACGGGATCAGTCTTGGATCATCCAGCTTTGCTGAATTGGCGACAACGATAAGCTCATCGTATGCTGGCACACCCTCTTCCTCAGGGTAGAAAGCCCGTCCGGGATATCCTTCGATATCCATCTGGTTGAGTTCGAAGTTCCGAAAGGCGCCGATGACGGCATCTACCTGTCCGGACAAAAGGCTGGGGGAAAGCGAGAAGTTCACATTGATGAGGGTGAGGTCGGACGGTGAGATATCATGAGGGGCCAGCATGGCATTCAGGAGCGCCGTTTCAAATCCGCCGATGGAATAGCCGACTTTTTTCCCTTTGAGATCGGCGAGTGACTTTATCGGACCATCTTCAAGAACCACGAGGCTGTTCAGTGGCGTCGCCACGAGGGTTGCAATCCGTTTGAGCGGCAGCCCTTCTGCCACCTGCATATGAAGCTGGGGCTGATAGGAGATCGCCAGATCCGCCTTACCGGCCGCAACCAGTTTTGGCGGGTCATTTGGATCCGCAGGAGCGATCATCTCGACATCAAGCCCATGCTTTTCAAAAATACCCTTTTCATCGGCAACGATCAGAGGGGCATGGTCTGGATTGACGAACCAGTCCAGCAGCACGGTCAGTTTTTCCGCGGCGCTCGCCGTGGTGCTCTGGATCGCAAGAACGATCAACAGGGGGAGGAATATTCTTTTCATTTACTAACTCCATTTTTGGGTGACAGTGTCGTCCTGATCTGAAAGCCAGGGCAAAGCGCGCCGGAGGCCATGATCGATCAGGTAATAAAGAAGAAGTGCCATGAGGGTCAGGACCAGCAGGCTGGCGAACATCAGGTCCGTCTGGACACGGGCATTCGCATGGAGCATCAGGTAACCGAGACCGGAAGAGGCGCCGACCCACTCACCAACCACGGCACCGATCGGGGCAACTGCCGCCGCAACCCGGATGCCGGAGGCGAGTGAGGGAAGGGCGTACGGAATCTTGATATAGCGATAGAGGCGGACAAGGTCTCCAAGGCGGCCTTTATGGCCTGACTTCTGTAGTAGTGTGGCAAGATTCAGCCATGCGGGGTCCGTCCGGTTAAGGCCGTCCAGAAATCCGACGGTTACCGGAAAATATATGATGAGCAGGCTCATCACCACTTTCGGGGCAATACCATACCCCAGCCACAGCACGAGCAGCGGTGCTATCGCGAAGACAGGGATCGCCTGACTTGCAATCAGCAGCGGAAAAACCCATTGCTTTACAGGTTGATAGGCGGAAATCATGAGAGCAGATATCATCCCGAACATAACCCCAAGGATAAGGCCCAATAGAATTTCCGTGGCCGTGGTGATTGCGTTCTCCGCAATCAACCCGGCATGACGGACAAGCGCCTCCATCACGATCAGCGGCGAAGGGAGTATGAATTTCGGCAGATCAAGAAGCGCGGCAATCGCAGCCCAAAGGAGAAGCAGTCCGGCTATGGTAATCAGCATACGAAAAATTTTCATGACAACCGCCCGGAAGCCGCAAGTTGCGCCATAATTTCGGAGTAGTGATGCTTGAGCGTGTCGTCAGTCGGATTGCGTGGAATGGATCCTTCTGGAGCCAGTGGTGAGGATAGGGTGGCCGGGACACTGGAGAGAACATGTATAACATGGCCAATGCGCAAGGCCTCCAGCGGGTCATGGGTGATGAGCAGGACCGTCTTGCCGTTCAGCATGTCCGCCGCCAGATCTTGGAGCCGTAACTTTGTAATGGCATCGAGCGCGGAAAATGGTTCGTCCATCAGCACGATCGGCGCTCCCTCCATCAATGTCCGGGCCAGAGCAACGCGCTGGCGCATACCGCCGGAAAGGGTCGCAGGAAGGGCGTCCTGTCGATCCGCAAGCCCCACATGATCAAGGAGGTGGCGGGCGCGTTCGATATTTGGCGGGTTTCCCCTTAGCCGATCACCGATCAGCAGGTTTTCCTGTACGGTTGCCCATGGCAGGAGCAGGTCCTGCTGATCCATATAAGACAGGCGCCCGGCCAGGGGGTCATTGTCGCTGACCGTTATACGGCTTTGCCCGGGCAGCGGAATAAATCCGGCAAGAACTTTGAGAATACTGCTCTTGCCGACCCCGCTGGGACCCAGCAGACAGGTAATTTTGCCGGGTTCCAGTATCAGCTTAAGATCACCGAGGATCAACTGCCCATCAAATTCGAGACGGTCGAGGGTCAGCGTCACACCGACAGGCGACAGATCGCCTGATGCGACGTTCATCGGCTTCGGCATAGATAAAATGTCTGGGCGTTCCGGTTCCATTGACCTCTCGTTCCTACGCAGGTATTAACCTGATCAGGTATTCGGGGTCGTTCCGCGTATCGGAACCTCTCAGCCAAACTGGCTCCCCCCGAGGAGCCCCTACTATAAAGAAAATATGTTTGCAGACAAGGAATTCTTCGGTCGAATGACACCGCTCACCAGTTCGCGTAATGGTTTCATATTTATCCTGACTGGATTGATTTTATTGCTGTTTTATGCGGCGATATCGGCGCCTCACGCTGAAACAGTCTCTGAGACCGAACGCCTCATCCTAAAAACCGCGGAGCGGAGCATTCTCCTGGATGTTGAAGTCGCGGATGATCCCGCGGAGCGGAGTAAAGGGTTGATGCATCGTCCCACCCTGCCGCCAATGCAGGGGATGCTTTTTGACTTCGGGGAAACCCGGAAGATTACGATGTGGATGAAAGATACGGAAATTTCACTCGATATGTTCTTTGTGGATGCATCCGGAAAAATTCTCTATATCAAGGACAAAGCAGTTCCTCATTCCCTGGATGTCGTTACATTCGAAGGGGCGGCCCGGGCGGTTCTTGAACTGAACGGCGGATTTGCTCACGAAAACTCTGTTAAGATCGGGGATGTTCTGTATCATCCCATTTTTGAAAATCAGTAACCACCGGACAAACAATGAATAACAACACAACCGGAACCCGTCCCGTTCCCGATGGATTTGAGATTGTTGAAAGAGCAGCGCCTTTCACGAACATCAACGGCCCCTTCTATGAGAAGATTACAAACGACGGCAAATTGATCCGGGCTTTCCGGGTGGAGGAACGTCATCTCAACAGCATCAGGGTGGTGCATGGCGGAATGATGATGACGTTCGCCGACGCTGCGCTTGCGGCCTCTGTACGTCATGAAACCGGCCGGCATTGTGTGACAATCAAGATGAACTCCGAGTTCCTCTCACCGGCGCGCGAAGGAGACTGGGTGGAATCCGACGTCGAGGTGATTCGAAGCACACGAACGGTCGTCTTCGTCCGTGGTGAGTTGAGGGCACGTGGCAAAGTACTGTTCAAAGCCGACGCTATATTCCATTACGTTCATGCTGGGTCTTAGAAAAATTCTTAATTCTGACTTGCGAGCGGGGCGTTGTTAGTATAGATGATCCTTTCACCGAACGGGGCGTAGCACAGCCTGGTAGTGCGCTCGCTTTGGGAGCGAGAGGTCGCAAGTTCGAATCTTGCCGCCCCGACCATATCTAAAACCCTGTAAATCAATGATTTGCAGGGTTTTTTTATGATTTCAGGCAAAAAATGCGTGACGATTTTATGAAGAATGTCGGGTTGTTGCGCTTTCCGTTGCCGTCAGGTAAATTTTCAATAGAATATTATAAAGATTTACAATTGAGGAGGTGACGGGCAGATGAACGAGAGTGTTATGCAAAAGCTGGTTATACAGCAGGCGCGCGTCGCCATTCTTCTGCTGGGCCTTTTTATGGTACCTGCTTTCGCGCAGGCGGAAACATTTGCCGATCTCAAGCCGGCCTCGCCGCAACCAGATGCCGCCAACCTCAAGCCGGGCCTCGCGGTCACCTATTACGGGGTGAAGGTCGACAGCATTAAAGAGCTTGAAGAGAACATGGGCTATATGGATGGCCAGCCGGGTGAGCCCATTCCGATGCTGAATTATCAGGTGGGTCAAGGGAATGTCTTGACGGCGAAAAGCAACGATATGGTTGGAGCGATTATCAAGGGATTCATCAAGTTGGAACAGCCCGGCCGTTATGTCTTTATGGTGCACTCAAATGACGGTGTCTGGGTCTCGATTGGTGACAGGCTGATCTATGAGGATCCGGATGTTCATGCCGATCGCTTTTCCGATGAAATAATTGTTGAGATTTCGGAGCCGGGCTGGTATCCGGTCCATATCAAATATTTCGAAAAGAAGAACACTGCGACATTGGAGCTTTACTGGGAAGCGCCGGGCTTTGGCGAACTGGACTATGTGCCTGCTGAAGTCTTCAGCCATACTGGAGAGTAGTTGAGCGATGACAATGAAGGCGAGAATTTTCCAACCGGCGAAAAACGCCATGCAGTCGGGCCGCAAGGGGACCAAGCACTGGCGGCTTGAATATGCACCTTCCGAAGCGAGATATATTGAACCGCTGATGGGATGGACCGGGTCACGGGACATGAATTCGCAGGTGATAGTCGATTTTGACGACAAGGAAAGTGCCATCGCTTTTTGCGAGTTGAACAATATACCCTACACGGTTTTTGAAGCCAAGAAGCGCCGCCTTCATCTTAAGGCCTATGCGGAAAACTTCGCCTATACCCGGGTTCGCGGCTAGCGACAGATCGAATTTAGCAGAATAACGGCCCCGTAGCTCAGCTGGATAGAGCAATTGACTTCTAATCAATAGGTCGCACGTTCGAGTCGTGCCGGGGTCGCCAACTGTTTCTGTGGATTGCTGCTTGCGGGACTGCTACTCATCCGAAAAACAGAAACCTGATGGCAAAGTTTGGGGATCGCCGGGCATCCGTTATGGCCGATATCATCAGAAACATCATAATATTTGCGCTGCCCAACTACGCATTAACGTTCAGCTTTACCTTGCTTTTGCTTCAGCTGCGGTTTAACCGCCCTGCCGCCGCGAGCTGAACAGATCAGCTCTGCAAGGCAGTCTCGACTGGCGTGTAATCGAGGCCGAGATCACGCGCGACAGGATCGCAGGTAATCTTGCCGTTCCAGACATTCAGACCGTTTGCTAGATGCCGGTCGTCCTGTAGGGCCTGTTTCCAACCCTTGTCTGCAATGCGCAGGGCATGGGGCAGGGTGACGTTGTTAAGCGCGTAAGTCGAGGTTCTGGCAACGCCACCCGGCATATTGGCGACACAATAATGAACGACACCGTCGACAACATAGGTTGGGTCTGCATGGGTTGTCGGCTTTGACGTTTCAAAGCAACCGCCCTGGTCAATCGCCACATCAACGATGACAGCTCCCTCCTGCATGGTGGCCAGCATTTCGCGGGTAACCAGCTTCGGCGCAGCAGCGCCGGGAATAAGCACGGCGCCAATCACCAGATCGGCCTCCATCACCAGCCGTTCGAGAAGGGCGTTGGTGGAATAAATCACCTTGGCAGACGATTCAAAATGATTTTCGAGTCGTTCAAGCGCGACCGGATTACGATCGAGGATCGTGACATCCGCATGCAGCCCTATCGCCATCTGGGCCGCATTGAATCCGACTACGCCCCCGCCAATAATTACGACCTTGCCCGGCGCAACACCCGGGACACCGCCAAGCAGGACCCCGCGTCCACCATGGGATTTTTCAAGTGCCGCCGCGCCGGCCTGGACCGACATGCGACCGGCGACTTGGCTCATTGGTTTCAAAAGCGGAAGACCGCCTGCATTATCCGTGACCGTCTCATAAGCAATGCAGACAGCGCCTGATTTTATCAGATCATGAGTCTGCTCCGGGTCCGGCGCAAGATGCAAATAGGTATATAAAATCTGGCCTTCGCGCAGCATGGCACGCTCAATCGCCTGGGGTTCCTTTACCTTGACGACCATTTCGGCGCGGGCGAAAATTTCTTCGGCGGTGCCGACTATTTTCGCGCCGACGGCCTCGTAATCCTCGTTGAATGCGCCGATATCGCGGCCTGCATTCGTCTCCACCAGCACTTCATGGCCGCGGGTAACAAGTTCCCCGGCGCTTTCCGGTGTCAGTCCGACGCGGTATTCATGGTTTTTGATTTCCTTGGGTGTTCCGACGATCATGCTGTTTTCTCCCCCAGACAGATCAATTTCGAAGACAAGAATTGTACGATTTTTCGCGTGAAATTATTTCCGAAAATTATTTTGTCTATGAATTTTTTTAGTATAAATTCCGATAAATAGAATAGATAACGGGAAAAATTCCAATGGATAACTTTGATCGGCAGATTTTGCTGGAGTTGCAGCGGGACTCGAGCCAGCCTATTTCTGAGATCGCAGAGCGGGTAAACCTCTCCCTGTCGGCCTGCCACCGCCGCATCAAGCTGCTGGAGGATGCGGCCGTTATTGATGGTTATATGGCGCGGCTGGATAAGCGCTCATTGGGCCTGGAGGTCGATGTTTTTGTCGAAATCTCTCTGACATCGCAAAGCCAGGAGACGCTGGATTTTTTTGAAAAAGCGGTGATGACCTATGATGAAATTCTGGAATGTCATCTGACGACCGGCAATGCTGACTACATCATGCGGGTTACCGCCAGCGATGTACGGGACTATGACCGCATCCACAGGAACTGCCTCGCAAAGCTGCCGCATGTGGCGAGCATGCGGTCAATTTTCGCCTTGCGGGCGATCAAGCCCTGGAGGGGATATCCGGTTTTCGGGAACTATCAAAAAGCACCGTGACGGCCCTCGCCGGCGGCAAAGCGGGCGGCACCGGCTTTTGCTTCCCTCTGTTTCGCTTCCTCCGCGGCCATCATCTCGAACTGAACGGCTTCCGCGTCGGTTTTGCCTTCCTGCATGTAAACGCTTTCCCGGTCCGACAGCATGGCGATTTGTGGAAAATCTGCAATTTGTAGGGCAAGTTCCTCTGCGGCGGCACGCGCCATGCCGGTCGGGACGACACGTGTGACAAGTCCCATAGACAGCGCCTCATCTGCGGGAACCGGCCGTCCGGTCAGCATCATATCGAGAGCGCGACCCATCCCGATAACACGGGGCAGGCGGACCGGCGTCCCGTCGCTCATCGGGACACCCCAGCGACGGCAGAATATACCGAAAACAGCCGTTTCCTCGGCAATACGGATATCGCAGTGAAGGGCGAGGCCCATGCCGCCGGCGCAGGCATGACCGGCAATGGCCCCGATCAGCGGCTTTGATAGCGGCTTGTGAAACGGACCGTCCTGATGGCCGGCCCAGGCTTTGTAATCAACCCGTTTGGAGGCTTCTTTCAGATCGGCGCCTGCACAAAATGCCCCGCCTGCACCGGTAACAACGGCGACGCGCTGACTGTCATCCGCTTCGAACGCACGATAGGCAAGCGTGAGGAGTTCCATCGATTCCTGATCAAGTGCGTTCCGTACTTCCGGCCTGTTGACGATGATGGTTGTAACGGGTCCCTTTGATTCGCTTATTATTTTTTGTTTGTTTGTCATGGGTCTCGCTTCCTTTTGAGGAGATGAAAAGACGTACATTTGAGCAGGCCAAACCGTTGAGGCAGTTATTATGCGCCCCCGAATGCCGCCATCGGATCCACGTGAAGATCAGTTCAGGCGTTTGGTCACAAAACCCTCTTCGCGGGGATACTTTTCCTTAATGCAGGTCTCTGCCTTTTGCGGATTTTCCGCTTCGATGGCAAAACGGCACGGAGTGGCCCAGCGCATTGAAATATGGGGATGTTCCTGGTTGTTGTCGAGCGCATTACGCGCTTCGGTATTGTAAACGGAAAAAACGTAGGTACTCATTTCTCGCTCTAACATTTACTCTCGGGCTTTATGCCCATTTCGTCAGGAGCCTAAGACGAAAATTCCCCTGACAGGTGACGGTGATGGTCTTTTGTCATGACACCGTAACATTAGGCAAGATTAAACTGCAACAATAGTATGGATGCGCCATATGTTGCCGTGTTTTCCGTCATTCTCACTGTACGGTGAGGGGGACAAGGGTTTCTATCTGCTTGCGGTATTCGCGAGCAACTTCCAAAGCATGCTGTACGATTTTCTCGGTCACGGGGCTATAAGGTTCGGTCGGGTAGGACGCCGTGAATTTAAGGCTGGGCGGGTGCCAGACACATTGTACCTGCTTTAGGCGGCCGTTTACAATATCCGCCTGTATCATCTGACGCGGCAGATGTGCAATACCGACACCATCCAGAGCCATCCTGTGAATAGCCGCAAGTGAGCTGGAGGAGTAAATGCGGGCGGGCAATTCCATGTTCTTGCGAAGCTGCCGCGACAGGTCGGCATAGGGCCGCGTGTTTCGCGCATAGGTGATGAGTGGGGTGGTGGCCAATTCATCCAAAGACAATTCACTATCCGTGTCGATTTTGAGGGACGGGGCTGCGGCCCAGATAACATCAAACTCGATCAGATCGTGGTTTTCAATCTGGTAATCTGTCACCGGCCCCATCAGCAAGGCAAAGTCGATTGAGCGCTCGATCAGCTCCCGGCGCAGATTCGCAGTTGCATCAACAACGATGTCCACCTCAATTTCCGGAAACTTCTGACGCAGGCCGGTTAGAAAATCTGGCAGGAACGTATGGACGATCGCCTCTGAAACGCCAAGACGCAATATACCGACATAATCCTCATTCTGGCTGATCCGGTCCACCAGCATGGCGGATGTTCTGAGAAGTTTCTCGGCATAGGGCAGAAGCTCAAGCCCTTTTGCCGTCAGATGAATGAAGCCTGTATCCCTCTCGAACAGGCGGACACCTAGCGTTTCCTCCAGCCTGGCGATCCGGGAAGATATTGCGGGCTGTGTCGTGTTCATTTTTTCGGCCGTCTTGCGAAAGCTACGCAAGGAAGAGACCCATAGAAATGTCTGGAGCTGGGTGAGGTTGATATTTCCGGGTACCATAAAAAGTGCCTATCGAAATTATGAGAATTCAGTAAGAAGTAGCTATATATCAAGGAAGAATGACTGTCAGCGCGTCGGCGGAAAATATTTTTTGTCCACCGGCAAACTAAGTCTTTCACCGGCGGAGGGCTTTCGGTATTGTCATTGTAAGAAAAAGGCTTTCATGAGCCCGGGGCTTTCGTTATTTTCTGTACAAGAAAAAATTATGTCTGACATCAATAAAATAAAGAGGAAAAAGTATGTCCGCAGCACCTACCCCGACACGAGAAGACTGGCAGAAGCTTGAAAGTGAAATTTCGATCCGGAACAAGGCCTTTATCAATGGCCAGTATGTCGACGCCGCTTCCGGCAAAACATTTGATTGCGTCAGCCCGCTTGATGGCCGTGTCCTGACACAGGTTGCCTCCTGTGATGTTGAGGATGTGAACCGCGCTGTGACTGCCGCGCGCGCCGCCTTCGAATCCGGCGCCTGGTCTCGCGCTGCGCCCGCCAAGCGCAAGGCGGTTCTTCAGAAGTTTGCCGGTCTGATCATGAAGAACAAGGATGAACTGGCGCTGCTGGAATGTCTGGACATGGGCAAGCCCGTAAAATGGGCCGGCGCCGTCGATATCCCGGGATCTGCGGGCAGTATCTCTTGGTATGCCGAGGCGATTGACAAGCTCTATGATGAAATTGCCCCGACGGACCGCCGTCGTTCTCTCGCGCTCATCACGCGGGAACCGATTGGTGTCGTCGCCTGTGTGGTTCCGTGGAACTTCCCGTTGCTGATGGGCGCATGGAAATTTGCTCCGGCACTGGCGGCTGGTAACAGCGTGATCCTGAAACCGGCGGAGCAGTCCCCGCTGACGGCGCTCAGGATTGCGGAACTGGCGGTTGAAGCCGGTATTCCTGAAGGCGTTTTCAATGTCCTTCCCGGTTTCGGTGAAACTGCTGGACAGGCTCTTGGCCGTCATATGGATGTGGATGCGCTGGCGTTCACGGGTTCGACTGAGGTTGGCAAGCTGTTTATGCGTTATTCGGGGGAAAGCAACCTGAAAGCCATTGGTCTGGAATGCGGCGGCAAGAGCCCGAGTCTGGTTATGGGGGACGCGGATCTTGACCTTGCCGCGAAGAAAATCGCCATGGGCGTCTTCTTCAACCAGGGTGAAGTCTGCACAGCGGCTTCCCGCGTTGTCGTGCAGGACAGCATCAAGGACGAACTGGTTGAGAAGATCGCGAATGTCGCGAAAACCCTCCAGCCGGGTGATCCGCTGGATGCCAAGACGATTGTCGGCGCGATGGTCGATAAAAATCAGACGGAACGCGTCATGGGCTATATTGGCAAAGGCCAGGAAGAAGGTGCAAAGCTGCATTACGGCGGCAAGCAGGTCATGCAGGAAACGGGGGGCTTCTATATCGAACCGACGATTTTCGATAATGTGTCAAACGACATGACCATTGCGAGGGAAGAGATCTTCGGCCCGGTTGTCAGTACGATCACCTTCAAGGATATGGAAGAGGGGATCAAGATCGCCAATGACACCATATACGGTCTGGCCGCTTCTGTCTGGACGCGGGATATCTCGAAGGCGCATCAGCTAGCACAGGCGCTTCGGGCCGGGACGGTCTGGGTCAATACCTATGATGATGTCGATATGTCGACGCCGTTCGGCGGATATAAGCAGTCGGGCAACGGCCGGGATCGCTCTCTTCATGCTCTTGAAAAATACACTCAGTTGAAAACGACTTGGATCAATATTGCCTGATCGCTGAGCTTCAAGAAATCTGGGAGGAAAAAATGAAGAGCTATCAGTTTGAAGAATACGGGGCGCCGCTGGTGGAAAACACCGGCGACGCTCCCGTCGCAATGGGAGATCAAGTCCTGATGGATGTCACGGCCTGTGGTGTCTGCCACAGTGATATCCATATTTGGGAAGGGCATTTTGATCTCGGCAATGGCAAGCAGCTTAACATCAAGGGTGGGCGGGAGCTTCCCTTTACGCTTGGTCATGAAATTGTCGGTACAGTAACGGGGGTCGGTGAAAATGTGACGGACGTAAAAGTCGGTGACAAGCGCGTCGTCTATCCGTGGATCGGCTGCGGGGAATGCGCGATCTGCGCCTCGGGTGAGGAGCAGCTCTGTAACCGTCCGCGTCAGCTCGGCATTGACGTGGCAGGAGGATATTCCGACACTCTGATCGTACCGCATTCACGTTATCTGCTCGATTACGGCGCTCTTCCCAAGGAATTGGCATGCACCTATACATGCTCCGGCCTGACGGCTTATAGCGCGCTCAACAAGGTAAAATCCCGCACGGACGGCGGGAAGCTGCTGATTATGGGAGCGGGCGGTGTCGGCCTTGCAGCGATGGCAATTGCAAAATCCGTCACCGATGCCGAGATTTACGTCGCGGATATCGATCCGGCAAAACGCGAAGCCGGAATTGAAGCGGGGGCGGTTGCGGCAATTGATCCTTCCGATCCGGCTGCCTTTAAAAGTTTCATGGGCACGACAGGGGGCGGTGTGAACGCCACCATCGATTTTGTCGGAGCCGAGAGCAGCGCGGCCTTTGGCGCCAAGGTCCTTGCGAAAGGCGGGAAGTTGGTAATCGTCGGGCTGTTCGGTGGAGGCTTCTCTATGCCGCTTCCCATGTTCCCGATCAAGGCGATATCCGTCGAGGGAAGCTATGTCGGCAACCTTCGTGAAATGCGGGAACTGATGGAACTTGCAAAAGCGGGGAAGCTCAGTGAACTCACCATTGTTCCGCGTCCGATGAAGGAAGCCTATAACACGCTGGAGGAC
This sequence comes from uncultured Sneathiella sp., assembly GCF_963976355.1. NCBI lineage: Bacteria > Pseudomonadati > Pseudomonadota > Alphaproteobacteria > Sneathiellales > Sneathiellaceae > Sneathiella > uncultured Sneathiella sp. Next base: position 36,904 of record NZ_CAXBKA010000003.1, on the reverse strand, counting down.
CTGCGCGCCGGAAAGGTCGTCGGTCGCGTCGTTCTGCAAAGCTAGGCGTTCGTATTTCAATAAAAAAGGCGGCATTTTAAGTGCCGCCTTTTTTATGTCCTTCGGATGAAATCCTAGTGAATGGGGCCAGCGATCTCCATGTCGATCAGTTCCCCAACCACACGAATGAGTTCGATGCAGGCGTAGAGGTCTTCCTCTGCCTCGCTGTTCTCACGCAAGGTCTGCGCTTCGGCATGCAGCATGTCGATGGCATTTTCTCCCTGATGGATGATCAGGTTATGAGCCGTGCTGTATAAATCCACAGCTGTATCCGGGTGTAATTCAATTGTGTTCATCATGGCGTCTATCCTTGCACGAAGCCAACATTCCGATATGCCGATAATTTTAGGAAAATACTCTTAATGATAGGTTAAGGCCGGACGGCGTGTGCGGATTATCTAAAAAGGAAGGTCAACCGCGTTGGTGAGAAAGCGCATGAAGGGCGTTGCCTTCTGGAAGACATCATCGACTTCCTCGATGAAGTCAGGTCGTGTGATACGCTCAACGGAGCTGAGCGGCTTGGTGATGAAGAGGGTTTTGCGCTTCAGATCCTCGATCTCCGGATGATCCGGCGAGAATCCTTTCGGCGCGCGTTTCAGGCTATCGCCCCGGATGCCGTCAAATGTATTTTGAAAGTCAGGGTCGGCTTTTACCTTCCGCCATTTTTCCGGATTTTCATCAATGGCCTGGCGAATAGCTTTAAGGGCGAAGGCAGGAGGCAGATATATTCCGCCACCAAACCTGACGCCGTCCAGTGCGATATGCACATAATACCCCGGCGCATGGGCGTCGCGGCCCGCCTGATGACGAAACTGGCAGGCGAGATGCTCTTTATAAGGTTTGGGATCGCGGGAGAAACGGACATCACGATAGATCCGGAACATTGATCCGCCATTCGGGCGAGCATCGGCAATATACATGGGTGCGATGGCTTCAAGCCGCGGCGCCATGGCCTCGATAAAATCGCACATCGGATAGACGACAACTTCCTTGTAACGCTGTTTGTTCTTCGTGAACCAGTCTCGATTGTTATTCTCGATCAGTTCGGCATAAAACCGGAGGAGCTCTTTTGGAAACCCAGGGAAATTTGTTGTCATCGTCTAACTCTATGTTTTCCTGAGGTCATTCACCCGCTTCGCCTTGCCAAGCGATCGTTCGATCGAGCCCGGGGCGCAGATGTCAATTGTTGCGGTCACCCCAAGAATATTCTTGATGCGTTGTTGCAGATTTGTAGCCGCCGCTGGATCAGAAGAGCCTGCGAGGGCATGTTCGACTCGCACGGTGAGGGTATCCAGGGCGCTTTCCCGCCGGACCTCCAGCACATAGTGGGCGGACAGCCCCTCCGTCTGAACTACCAGTTCCTCGACCTGCGACGGGAAGAGGTTGACGCCACGGATGATCAGCATGTCATCCGTGCGTCCCGTGATTTTTTCTATGCGGCGCATGGACCGCGCTGTGCCCGGCAACAGGCGGGTGAGGTCGCCGGTGCGATAGCGGACTACCGGAAAGGCCTCCTTCGTGAGTGTGGTGAAGACAAGCTCTCCTTTCTCACCATCGGGCAGGACTTCTCCTGTTTCAGGATCGATAACTTCAGGGTAAAAATGATCCTCCCAGACGACAGGGCCGTCCTTGGTCTCGATGCACTCACTGGCAACGCCGGGGCCCATCACCTCCGACAGGCCATAGATATCGAGTGCGTCGATATCGAAGCGTTCCTCGATTTCGTGGCGCATTGCCTCGCTCCAGGGCTCGGCGCCGAAGATGCCGACCTTGAGCGGTGATTTGCGCGGATCAAGGCCCTGCCGCTCGAACTCCTCCGCAATCGCCATCATGTAGGATGGGGTAACCATGATGATATCGGCGCCGAAATCATTGATGATCTGAACCTGACGTTCTGTCTGGCCGCCCGACATGGGGACAACAGTACAGCCTAGCTTTTCCGCCCCGTAATGCGCGCCAAGCCCGCCCGTAAAAAGGCCATAGCCATAGGTCACATGGACTGTATGTTCGCGCCGTCCGCCGCTAGCCCGGATGGAGCGGGCGACGAGGTTTGCCCAGTTATCGATATCGCCCGCTGTATAGCCGACGACCGTCGCCCGGCCGGTTGTCCCGGAGGAGGCATGAAGCCGGACAATGTCGGCCTTCTGCACGGCGAACATGCCGAAGGGATAGTTGTCGCGAAGGTCCTGCTTTTTGCAGAAGGGAAATTTCGCAATATCCTCCCGGGTTTTCAGATCGTCAGGGTGAACACCGGCGGCATCGAACCGCTCCCGAAAGAGCGGAACATTCCGGTAGGCATACGCCAAGCTCCATTTGAGCCGGTCCAGTTGCAAGGCCGAGATTTCATCCCGGCTGGCTATCTCGATCGGATCAAGCTCGTCCTTCGACGGTGGGGTCAGGCGCATGTCTCCCTCATTCGTTATACGCGTTCGATAACCGTGGCGATCCCCTGGCCGACACCGATGCACATGGTGCAGAGCGCGTAGCGCCCGCCAGTGCGATGGAGCTGATACATCGCGGTGGTCAGCAGCCGGGCGCCGGACATGCCGAGCGGATGACCAAGGGCAATTGCCCCGCCAAGCGGATTGACGCGCGGATCATCATCCTTCAGGCCGAGTTCCCGCATAACGGCGAGGCCCTGCGCGGCAAAGGCTTCATTCAACTCGATCACATCCATGTCGTCCATGGTGAGGCCGAGCCGGGCGAGCAGCTTCTGGCTGGCCGGGGCAGGGCCGATCCCCATGATGCGCGGTGGGACACCGGCTGTGGCGGCGCCCAGTATGCGGGCCTTGGCGGTCAGGCCATATTCCTTCATCGCCTCGTCCGAGGCGAGCAGGATGGCGCAGGCGCCGTCGTTCACACCGGAGGCATTTCCGGCGGTAACCGAACCGCCTGCCCGGAACGGGGCTTTCAGGGCGGCAAGCTTCTCGATGGTGGTTGCGCGCGGATGCTCGTCCTTATCCACAATGATCGGATCGCCCTTGCGCTGTGGAATCGTGACAGGAACAATCTCATCATTAAAGGAACCGTTGGCCTGTGCGGCTGCGGCCTTTTCCTGGCTGCGCAGGGCGAAGAGGTCCTGATCCTCGCGCCGGACCTGATAGTCCTCCGCCACATTCTCCGCGGTTTCAGGCATGGAATCGATGCCGTACTGATCCTTCATCTTCTTGTTGACGAAGCGCCAGCCGATGGTGGTGTCGAAAATCTCTGCGCTGCGCGAGAAAGGCTCCGTTGCCTTGCCCATCACGAAGGGCGCTCGGCTCATGCTTTCAACACCGCCGGAAATGCCAAGGTTGGCTTCCCCGGTCATGATCTGCCGCGCGATGGAGGCCGTGGCATCCATGCCCGAGCCACACAGACGATTGATCGTGGCGCCGCCGACGCTCTCCGGCAGCCCGGCGAGCAGGGCGCACATCCGGGCGACATTGCGGTTGTCTTCGCCTGCCTGATTGGCATTGCCGAAGATCACATCATCGACTTTCTCCCAGTCGACAGACGGATTGCGCTCCATCAGGGCTTTGATCGGGACGGCGCCAAGATCATCCGTGCGAACGGCAGACAGGCTGCCGGCATAGCGACCTATGGGAGTTCTGACTGCATCACAAATATAGGCGTTCTTCATTTTTCTTCTTTCTGTGTGAGACCCGGGATCATCTGTCCCTTGATCGTGTGAGAATTGCCCCGGAACAAGGCAACGGTTTGTCCGTCCTCATCATGGACGGTTATGTCATAAAGGCCGGTACGTCCTGTCCGGCTTTTTTCTATCGCGCTCGCAGTGAGCAGGGTATCGGGCTTGATGGCCTTGAGAAAGCTGATTTGCGCTCCTTGTGCGACGGTATTCTGGTTATAGGCATTGCAGGCATAGGCGAAGGCGGTATCCGCGAGCGTGAAAACATAGCCGCCATGGCAGATTTTATGCCCGTTCAGCATGAAATCGGCGACGCGCATGGTCATTATGGCGCGTCCGGGACCGATGTCCTTCAGGGCAATGCCAAGGTGCTGCGCCGCCGTGTCCTTGCGGTACATGGTCTCGCCGACGGTTCTGGCGATATCTTCAGGGCTCAAGCCCTCATTCTCTGGCATGTCAGCGGCCCTTGAAGCTGGCTTTCCGTTTGCCGAGGAACGCTGAGACACCCTCCACGAAATCCTCCGTGCGGCCGGCTACCTGCTGGTAATCGCGCTCGAGGTCCAACTGAGCTTGCAGATCGTTGTCGAGGCTGGCGTTCATGGCCTGCTTGATCAGTCCATAGCCCTTTGTCGGACCTACCGCCATGCGGCTTGCCAGTGCTTCGGCGGCGGGCATCAGTTCTTCATCCGGGTAGGTTTTCCAGATCAGGCCCATCTTCTCGGCTTCCGCAGCGGGAATCTTGTCGCCCATCATGGCGAGGCCCATGGCCTTACCGGAACCGACAAGGCGCGGTAGAAAGAAGGTGCTGCCCGCATCCGGTACCAGGCCGATATGGCAGAATGCCTGCAGGAACGTCGCAGATTCGGCAGCCAGAACGATGTCGCAGGCGAGGGCGAGGCTCATGCTGGCCCCTGCGGCAATGCCATTAACCGCAGCGATTACGGGTTTGTCGATGGTGCGGATGAAGACGATCAGCGGATTGTAGTTTTTCTCCAGAGTCTCCCCGGCGTCGAATCCACCGTCACCGCCCAAGGCGTCAGGCGACAGATCCGCCCCTGCACCGAAAGCGCGGCCTTCACCCGTGATCAGGATGGCCCGTACGTCGTCCCCCTTCAATACAGGCATGATCGCCCGGAGTTCTTCATGCATCTCATCACTGAAGGCATTGAGCTTGTCCGGTCGGTTCAAGGTAATTTTCGCGACTCCATCTTGGACATCGAATTTGATTGTAGCGTAGGTCATGGCTCCCCTACTTTCTTGATTGTTGTTTTTTCGAAAATGTGTTCGCCAGAGATTAATCGAATAGGCGAGGGGATAACAGGATTTTATTGGTTATCCGCATGCAGAATAATCGAAAGATTAAAAATTATGCCGGCATTTGTCGGGACATCAGGGTGTGGCGGGTGAGTATTATTTACCGCGAGAGCGCGGGCTCGGAGTGTTTCACGCAATTGCGGCCGGATTTCTTCGCTGAATAGAGGGCTTGATCTGCGCGGTTGACAAATGCCAATACATTCTCTCGCTGGGCATAAGCCGCAACCCCCAGCGACATGGTGATTTTTCCGACTTCTTTTTTGGTAGATCGCTTAATGAGTTTTTTGGCGGAAATTGCCATACGCAGATCATTCGCGATATTGACGGCTTCCGATAGTTCAGTATCCGGAAGGATGACGCTGAACTCCTCACCTCCGTATCTGGCGGCGACGGCGTCTGCATCAATTCCTTTTGCCAGTGTCGACGCCACCAGCTTTATGACCTGATCTCCGAACGTATGGCCATGGGTATCGTTAAAGCCCTTGAAATGATCGATGTCAGCCATGATCAGGCATAGGTTGGATGATCTTTCCTGCGCTTCATTAACTTTCTTCGCAAGCTCCGCATCAAAACATTTACGATTGGCGATTCCGGTCAGGGAGTCGGTATAGGCTTCCTGCTGAACGAACTGCAGCCGCCTTTTCAGGTCCGCTATTTCACGCGATGCGCTGTCGATCCCCTGTTGCAAACTGATTGTATTGCCGGACATGGAGTGGGTCTGGCTGACAATCTCGTCGATAATGCCTTGCAGTTCTGATCCACTCAGACCCTCAACCTTCTCTGCAAAGTTATTCAGGTTTTTACCATAGGCGGAATAGGTGGCCGAGCTTTCATTCAGATTGCCCATCATGTTTTCCATGGATTTCTGAACCAGACGGCTCGTTTCCTGAATCACGCGGCCTTCTTTTTCGCGGGTAAAAAAGCGCTCGTAAAGTTCGAGGCCGATTTTGTCCGTATACTTTCCGTGTTGGGTAATTAGTTCATTGACGGCCCGTGTCAGGTCAGGGTTGGATCCCAGCAAATATTCATACCAGATGGCATAATTGTGAGGGGTTTGCCGGATCCCCCGATCTTCCATCAGCGCCAATGTCTTCTGCGCATTGATCCGGACTTTCTCAAAATCGTCTTTTGGTACCAATTGAACTGCCCTCAACGAAATTTTTTGAGACTTTACTTTGCAAGATCCCGTTTGTCAGTAAAGAAAGTTTCTGACAATACAAAAAATTATGGAAAATAAGAAATATTCATTTATTTCGGAGGGTTTATGCTTAATAATAGTATTTATTGTAAAAAAATACTATTGATAATTGCATGTCATACGCCAAGGTACTTATGCTTTACTTCCTCGCTTTCCAGTAACGCCTGACTTGAACCTTCCCAAACGATGCTGCCTTTCTCTATGATATAGTGGCGGTCCGCGATATCGGCGAGGGCGCGGATGTTCTTGTCGATCACCAGAATGGCCTGGCCTTCTTTTTTCAGGCTGAAAAGGCATTGCCAGATTTCCTGGCGGATGAGCGGCGCAAGCCCTTCCGTCGCTTCGTCGAGCAGGAGGATATCGGGATTGGTCATGAGCGCGCGAGCAATAGCAAGCATTTGCTGCTCTCCGCCGGAGAGCTGGCTTCCCATGCTATGCTTGCGTTCCTGAAGCTTGGGAAAAAGCGTCCAGATTGCCTCCAATGTCCATCGGCCGTTGCCGGACGGACCGGCATGCGCCGTCGCCACCAGGTTTTCCTCGACATTCAGGTTGGGCGATATAATCCGGCCTTCAGGAACTAGCCCGATACCCATGCGGGCAATACGGTACGGGGAGTGGGCCGTTATATCCGTATTCCTGAACTTGATGCTGCCTTTTCGCGCAGGTGTCAGACCCATGATCGAGCGGATGGTCGTTGTTTTCCCCATGCCGTTTCGGCCCATCAGGGTGACGACTTCCCCCTCCTTTACCGTCAGGGACATGTTGAACAGAACCTGGCTCTGCCCGTAAAAGCTGTCGATGGCATCTACTTCGAGCATGGTTCAGCTTTCCTCCCCGAGATAGGCCTGACGGACTTCTTCGTTATCGCGGATTTCATCGGGGGTTCCCGTCGCAATTGCCCGCCCATAGACAAGAACGCTAATTCTGTCGGCAAGGCTGAAAACCGCATCCATATCATGTTCAATCAACAGAATGCTGTAACGAGATTTCAGCGCCGCGAGACGTTCGATCAGGCGCTCGCTGTCTTCCCCTGACATGCCGGCCATCGGCTCGTCCAGCAGCAGCATCTTCGGTTTGGTTGCGAGGGCGATGGCAATTTCAAGTTGCCGCTGCGCCCCATGGCTTAAACTGTAAACCGGCGTATGTGCCTGCTCCTCCAGTTCCAGCTCTTGCAGAATTTTTTGGGTCGGTTCGTTGAGTTTCTTATTCTCGTCGACCTTTTTCCAGAATTGAAAGGAATGTCCGCTGTGGGCCTGGACCGCAAGGCGGATATTCTCGAGAACCGTGAAATTCTGAAAGAGGGAGGTAATCTGGAACGACCGGGCGAGCCCGAGATGAGAACGCTTCGGTTCCGAATGGCGTCGCAGGTTACGGCCATTAAAAATGATTTTGCCGCCGTCCGAGGGGATTTCTCCGGTCAGCTGCTTGATCAAAGTGGTCTTTCCTGCGCCATTGGGACCGATAATGGCGTGCAGTTCCCCCTCACGCACGGTAAGCGACAGGCCATCCGTTGCCAGCAGCCCGTCATAGCGCTTTACCAGCTTCTCAACGATCAGAATATCATTCGCCGTCATGAGCTTTTCCTCGACTGCGGAAGGAAGCTGTCAATGCCATTGCGGGCAAACAGCACGATCAGGATCAGGAGCGGCCCGAATATCAGCTGCCAGTATTCGCCGACGTGAAGGCCGCCGACCGTGAGCGGAATGGAGGACAGCAGCTCCTCCAGCATCAAAAAGGCAAGCGCTCCATATAGCGGGCCAAAGAGACTGGCCATACCGCCGAGTACAATCATGATGATAAGGTCACCGGAGCGGGTCCAATGCATCATATCGGGGCTGACGAAGTCATTGAGGTTGGCCATCAGGAAGCCCGCATATCCGGCAATGGTTCCGGCTATAACAAAGGCCGTCAGGCGGTATTTATAGGGCGAGAAGCCGATGGCGCGCATTCTGGCTTCGTTCGATCTGGTGCCGCGTATGACATTGCCGAAGGGTGACTCAACAAGCCGGTGCATGAGGTAGAGAACGACAAGCAGCGATGCAAATATCAGGTAATATAGACTCTTTTCGTCATTCAGGTCAATCAGGCCCAGCATGTCACTGCGCTGATAGATCGTCAGCCCGTCATCGGCGCCATAGGTTTCAACGCCGACGGCACTGAAATACAGCATCTGGGAGAAGGCCATGGTGATCATGATGAAATAGACACCCCGTGTTCTGAGGCTGATGGCGCCAATGATCAGGGCAATGAAAGCCGATCCCAGCAATGCCGCGCTGAGCTGCACATAGCCGTTCAGCATCCAGTCGATACCGTCCTCGAAAGCATGAAAGGCCCCGATACCGACGCAATAGGCGCCAACGCCGATGTAGGCGGCGTGACCGAAGCTGACCATGCCGCCATATCCGATCAGCAAGTTGAGACTGAGGGCGGCAATGGCGAGGATCAGAATGCGTGCGACAAGGCCCGTGTAGAAGCTGTCGCCCATCCAGTCCGTGATGAAGGGGATCAGGCCGAGGAAGACAAGCAGGGCTGTATTCAGAATATGCCGGGAAGATATGGTCATCGGCCAACCCCTTTTGGTGGAAAGAGGCCTTGCGGCTTGATAGCAAGGACGAGGGCCATTAGCAGATATATCATCATCGATGAAATTGCCGGGGCGGCCGTTGAGGCGCTGGCCTCTGGCAGGACGAGGTTCAGTATCTCGGGCAGGAAGGATCGTCCCACCGTATCAATCAGGCCGATCAGGATGGCGGCGATAAAGGCGCCCTTGATCGAGCCAATGCCGCCGATAACGATAACAACCAGGGTCAGGATCAGAATGCTTTCGCCCATGCCGATCTCCACCGAGAGGATCGGCCCGGCCATCAGTCCGGCGAGCCCGGCGAGCGCCGCACCGAGTCCGAAAACAAGCGTAAACAGGAGCCGGATATTGATCCCGAGCGCCCCGATCATTTCGCGGTTGCTGGCGCCTGCCCGGATCAGCATGCCAAGCTTCGTTCGGGCCACGATAAAATAGAGCAGTCCTGCAACGATGAAACCGACAAGAATAATCGCGAGACGGAAAGCCGGGTAGGGGGCGCCCGGAATGATTTCCACCGTCTCATTTAAAAAGTCGGGAAGCGGGATGACGAGACCAATCGGCCCCCAGATCAGGCGCGTTGCCTCATTGAAGAACAGGATCAGGCCAAAGGTCGCCATGACCTGATCCAGATGGTCGCGGGCATACAGGGTTCGAAGCGCGATCATCTCGACGATAATGCCGAGAAGAAAGACGGCGGGCAAAGTCAAGAAGGCGCCGAGTAGGAAGGAGTCGGTCCAGCCTGTGAAGGTCGCGCAAAAATAGGCGCCCATCATATAGAGCGATCCATGCGCCAGATTGACCATGTCCATGATGCCAAAAACAAGCGTCAGCCCGGCCGCCAACAGAAATAACAGCAGGCCAAGCTGGAAACCGTTGAGTATCTGCTCCAGCAATAACAACCAGTTCATGGTGACGCCTTATCGTGAATTTGCCTTAACCTGAACAAAAAAGCGCGTAGGCCCTGTAGACATACGCGCCTTTTCCGTTCTCATCAGAATGGCTGATAGCTTATTTCATGTTGCATTCTTGAGCATAGGGATCCTGATGGTTTTCATAAACGGTTGACACGATCTTCGTCGTATAGTCGCCGTTTTCATCCTTGACAACTTCGCGCAGGTAGAAATTCTGGATCGGAATATGGTTATTTCCGAATTTAAGCTCCCCGCGAACGCTCTGGAAATCTGCAGCTTTCAGAGCGCTACGAACAGCATCCCGATCGCTCAGGTCGCCATTGACTTTCTCCACCGCGCTGTTGATCAGCATGATGGAATCATAGGACTGCGCCGCATAATGGCTTGGATAGTGACCGTATTTCGCCTTGAAGTCCGTCACAAATTTCTTGTTTGCCGGGGTATCAAGATCGGGTGACCAGAACATGGTCATAAGGCTGCCTTCCGCCAGTTCACCGACACGGGGCAGGCTGATGCTGTCGATCGTGAAAGTCGTATAAAGCGGAACGGTCTTGTTCAATTCGGCCTGGGCATATTGCGTGATGAACTGGGCCCCATGCTTGCCGGGATAGAAGACAAACAAGGCATCCGGCTCGGCGGCACGGACTTTTGCCAATTCGGCAGAGAAGTCAAGCTGATCCGGGAATTTCGTCATGTCCTTGCCGATAATTTCGCCTTTAAAGGTCCGTTCAACCCCGCTGACCATATTCTTACCCGCGGCATAGTTCGGAGCCATGATATAGAGCTTCTTAATCCCGCGCTGGTTCAATACTTCGCCCATGGCCATGGTTGTCTGGTCATTCTGCCAGGAGGTCGAGAAGAGGTCTTCATGGCAGAGTTTACCGGCAAGAGGGCTTGGCCCGGCGTTGGAGCTGATCATGAATGTGTCGTTATCGACGGCGCTCTTGTAGGAGGCCATCAGAACATGGCTCCAGATGTAGCCTGCGATAAAGTCAACATTGTCCTTTTTGACCAGTTTGTCGGTTTTCTGCTTGCCGATTTCCGGTTTGAAGCCATCATCCTCGTAAATCACTTCAATATCGCGTCCGGCCATTTTGCCGCCGAGATGTTCAACCGCGAGATCGACAGCTTCACGCATGTCTTTGCCGATTGCGCCGGCACCTGTCGTCAGTGTCGTCACGAAGCCGATTTTAACGGGATCTGCGGCACTTGCGATGGCCGGAGTGCCCATTAACGCCAAGGCGGAAATCAGGCTGATAAATTTCTTGTTCACAATAAATTCTCCCTGTGCTGTATCGGAAACATATGTCCTGCACTACTCCCATTAGAAGTCCGTAGATTAAGGCTTTTTGTCATCGGCGCAAAGGAATTGTTTTCCTGACCTTGCATCCGATTGCGTTGGATTGAGGTTAGTTGAAGGCCTTGAAGGTTATCATGGTAAAGGTGTCCTTGATGCCCGGAAGGGCCTGAATCTGCTCATTCACGAAATGGCCCGTATCCTGATCATCATTGAGATAGCATTTCATCATCAGGTCATACTTGCCAGAAATCGAATAGACTTCCGATACATTCTCGACATTCTCCACCGCCTCTGCGGCAACATGATAGGCTTTGCCAAGCTCACATTTTACCATGATAAAAATTGTTTTCACAAAAACCTACCTTCCCGCAGAGTCCCTGTCGCTGCATGCCGGGGTGTAAAATGTTGTTGTATAATACAAATTTTGACGGCAGTTGAAAGTAAAAAAGGCTTCCATCGGAAGCCTTGTATTGGATTGCTCTTATTTCTGGGCTGTCTTCCCGAGCGGAATTTTAAAGAAGGCAGGGATGTTGTCCCCAAGGCCGACAACGGGGCTATCCCCCTCATCATTTGCATGTCGGGGCGGTCGTCCTTTTTGCACCATGGTGCCGGATGCCTTATTTTCTTTCTTGCCGGAATTTTTTGTGGCTTTGTCTGCGGCCGGTTCGGCTTTTTTGCCGGATCCCCTTGCTTTCGGGGCCTGGTCTGCGGCGTGGCGGCGGCCGCCTTTCTGGTTACGGCCCGTCTTCTTTTCTCGAGCGGCGATCTCCGCGGCTTCCTCGCTGATCTCATCCATTCCCTCCAGCTTCAGCACAGGGATTTCCTTACCCACAAGCTTCTGGACGGCTTCCAAATATTTGTCTTCGCTTTTCGTGGCGATAGTATAGGCGTGGCCTTGCTGTCCGGCACGCCCGGTCCGCCCGATGCGATGAATATAATCCTCCGCATGTGTCGGGACATCGAAGTTGAAGACGTGACTGACGGAACTGACATCGATGCCGCGCGCAGCGACATCGGAGCAGACGAGAATCTTGATTTCGCCATTTTTGAACTTATCGAGCGTTTCCATGCGATGGCTTTGACTCATGTCGCCATGCAGTGCCCCTGCATTGAAGCCATGCTTGATAAGCGATCCCAGCAGAATATCGACATCTTTCTTGCGGTTGCAGAAGATGAAGGCAGTCCTGACTTCTTCCTGTTCCAACAGCTTTCGGATAAGCGGACGCTTTTCGGCGCGCTGCACGACATAAAGTCCCTGCGTCACCGTCGCCGCGGTTGAGGTGGGCAGAGAGACGGCGACTTCCTTCGGGTTCATCAGGAACTTGTCCGCCAGCTTGCGCATTTCCTTCGACATGGTGGCCGAGAAGAAAAGCGTCTGGCGAAGCGGCGGCAACAGGGAGACAATCCGTTCGACATCCGGAATGAAGCCCATGTCCATCATGCGGTCGGCTTCGTCAATCACAAGTGTTTTGACGCCGTTAAGCAGCACCTTGCCGCGTTCCACATGGTCGAGCAGACGGCCGGGAGTTGCGATCAGGACGTCGACGCCTTTGTCGAGCTTGGCGTCCTGATCGGAAAAAGACATCCCGCCAATCAGGAGGGCCATGGAGAGATTGCTGTATTTGCCATAATTCTCGAAATTATCGGCGACCTGTGCCGCCAGTTCCCGCGTGGGTTCCAGGATCAGGGAGCGTGGCATGCGCGCCTTTGCCTGACCCGCGGCGAGAATATCAATCATTGGCAAGGTGAAACTTGCGGTTTTGCCGGTTCCCGTCTGAGCCGTGCCAAGCACGTCGCGCCCCATCAGTACATAAGGAATAGCCTTTTCCTGAATGGGGGTGGGGTTTTCGTAACCGGTTTCTTTAACCGCTTTTAATACTTCGGTGCTGAGGCCGAGATCTGCAAATATCATATAGTGTGAACTACCGTTCGAATAAATATAAAATCTTCTTAAAACTGAGCGCAATCTAGAGAATTAACGCTCTCTGTCAAATGTTTCCTGCGAATTTCCCAGTAAAACCGCGCCTGAGACGGCTGTATTACACTAAAATGCCAAGGAATTAAAGTTAACGGTTCTCAAGCGGACGCCTTGACTGTAAAAGAGATTTTAATCTCTAAACATCAAAGTAGCGTCTAAACTACATCAATTTATAAAAAAATGACAGAAAAACATTCACTTGTGCTTATTCCGGGGTTGCTCTGCACCGGAGATTTATGGCGCGATCAGATTGAGGCACTGGATGATATCGCCGATATCACCATTGCGGATCACACACGCGACGATACGATGCCCGCGATTGCCAGACGGCTTCTGTCGGAAGCGCCCGAGCGGTTTGCTCTCGCCGGGTTGAGCATGGGCGGCTATATCGCTCTCGAGGTCATGCGACAGGCGCCGGAACGGGTGACCCATCTGGCGATTATGGATTCGCGGGCCGTCGCCGACTCGCCTGAAGATCGGCGAAGACGGCTCGATTTCATCAAGCTGGTTGAGCAGGGCTCGACCTTTAAGGGGGTGACCCGGAGCCTTCTGCCGATCCTGATCCATGAATCACGCCTGAATGATGAAGAGCTTATCGCCCGCATTTTCAAGATGGCGGAAGATGTCGGCAAGGAAGCTTTCCTTAGGCAGGAGAGGGCGCTGCTGGATCGCGATGTGCTGACGGAGATGCTGAAAACGATTTCCTGCCCGACGCTCATTCTGGCCGGGGCGGATGACATGCTGATTCCACCGAAGCTACAGCGCGCGATGGCCGTTGAGATCCCGACCGCGCAATATGTAGAAATTCCGAACTGCGGCCATTTGCCAACGATGGAAGAGCCGGAAGTTACCAGTAAATATATGCGCCATTGGCTTGCACGGAGTTAAATCTCCGCCTAAACGTCCAGATCCTCAACATACTGCGCGTTCTCTTGAATGAAGGAGAACCGCAGTTCCGGTCGTTTGCCCATCAGGCTTTCCACGCGATCGGCAGTCTCGCCGAATTCCTCCATCGGAACATCGACTTTAAGCAGAACCCGCTTTTCCGGGTTCATCGTCGTTTCCTTGAGCTGGGCTGGCGGCATTTCGCCAAGGCCTTTAAACCGGCTGATATCGACCTTGCCGCGGCCTGAGAACTCGGTTTCCATCAAGCGGTCTTTATGGGCGTCGTCCATGGCATAGAGGGTCTTGCCCCCCTGCGAGAGCCGGTAAAGCGGTGGCTGCGCCAGATAGAGATGGCCGTCAGTGATCAGTTGCCGCATCTCGCGGTAAAAGAAGGTCATCAGGAGCGAGGCAATGTGCGCGCCGTCGACATCGGCGTCAGTCATGATGATGACCTTGTCATAGCGGAGGTCCTCACTCCGGTATTTGTCGCGCAAGCCGCATCCGAGCGCCTGGATGAGATCCTTCAGTTCCTGGTTGGCGTTGATCTTGTCGTTGGTGGCGGAGGCAACATTGAGGATCTTTCCGCGCAGCGGCAGGATCGCTTGTGTCTTGCGGTCGCGACCCTGTTTGGCGGAGCCGCCGGCGCTGTCACCCTCGACAATGAAAATCTCCGTGCCTTCTCGTCCGCTCTGGCTACAATCGGCCAGCTTGCCGGGAAGCCGCAGGCGGCTCGTCGCGGTCTTGCGGCTGGTTTCCTTTTCCTGACGGCGGCGCAGCCGTTCCTCGGATTTTTCGATCACCCAGGCGAGCAGATTATTCGCCTGATCCGGCGCACCCGCCAGCCAGTTATCGAAATGATCCTTGATGGCAAGATCGACAAGGCGGCTTGCTTCCGTGGTCGTGAGTTTTTCCTTCGTCTGTCCCTGGAACTGCGGATCGGGGATAAAGACGGACAGTACGGCGGATGCGCTTGAGAGAATATCCTCCGCCGTGATCTGTGCCGCCTTCTTGTTGTTGATCAGCTCGCCATAGGCTTTGAGGCCACGCAGGAGTGCGCCCCGGAAACCGAGCTCATGAGTGCCGCCTTCCGGCGTCGGCACGGTATTGCAGTAGGAGTTGAGGAACGAGATATTCGTCAGCGGCCAGGCAATTGCCCATTCAACGCGTCCACGGTCATTGTCCATTTCGACCCGTCCGGAGAAGGGCTCCTGCGTCACGGCCTTTACACCGTCGAGGGAGGCATTGAGGAAGTCGCGCAAGCCGCCCGGAAAATGGAGCGTGGCCTCGGCAGGCGTATCGTCCTTGATCAGTTCCTCATCACATTTCCAGCGGATTTCCACGCCCCGGAAAAGATAGGCCTTTGACCGGACCATCTTGTAGAGCCTCGCCGGACGTAGGGCGGTGCCCTTTTCGAAGATTTCCGGATCGGGATGGAACTGGACGGAGGTACCGCGGCGGTTCGGTGCAGCGCCGACTTTTTCAAGCTGTGTCAGGGGAGCGCCCTTTGAGAATTCCTGCCGCCAGAGTTCCTTGTCGCGGGCAACCTCGACTGTCATCCGATCGGAGAGGGCGTTCACAACGGAAATACCGACGCCATGCAGGCCACCCGCCGTGTGATAGACTTTGTTCGAAAATTTACCGCCTGAATGAAGCGTGGTCAGGATCACTTCCAGTGCCGACTTGTCTTTGAACTTGGGGTGGCGGTCAATGGGAATGCCGCGTCCGTTGTCGCGAATGGCGAGGGAGCCATCGGCGAACAGCTCTACCTCGATACGGGTGGCATGACCGGCGACCGCCTCGTCCATCGAGTTGTCGAGCACTTCCGCCGCCAAATGGTGGCGCGCGCGCTCGTCCGTGCCGCCAATATACATGCCGGGCCGGAGACGGACAGGCTCCAGTCCTTCAAGGACTTCAATGTCCTTTGCAGAGTAATCGGAGCTATCAGATTTTGTTTGTTGGAAAAGATCGGACATAAAGCTGTTTCGCTGACCTAAAAGTTACGCTGTTCAGGATAAAACCTGTTTTTTCAACCGGCTGAAAGTGTATAACTTATACCCCTAACACATAGCAACTAGGAAGCCCAAAGATCATGTCGAATGAATTCCGCGATCCCGTCATCCGCACAGCGCCAATGCCCAGTGATTGTAACAATAACGGGGATATATTCGGCGGCTGGGTCTTGTCGCAGATGGACATGGCAGGCGGCATTCTGGCGGCGCGTCGGGCGAAGGGGCGCACCGTTACGGTTGCTGTTGAGGCGATGACCTTTCATCAGCCGATCAAGGTGGGTGATGTCGTCAGTATCTATGGCGAAATTGAGCGGGTCGGGCGGACATCGGTTGCCGTGAAGCTGACGACCATAGTCACGCGAAAATTGAATCCCGATGAAATCAAGGTGACCGAAGGAACATATGTATTCGTTGCTATCGATGATAATGGCAAGCCGCGCCCGGTCGATTAATATTTCGACATACAGGAGGGGAAACTAAAGGCTTCACAATTAGCCTGTTCGCACGTTTATATATATTTAGGATATAAATGATGCGGAAAATATTATTCCCGTTGCTGATATTGTGTCTGATATCGACAAATGTCATGGCTTTTGACGATAATGACGCAAAGCAGGTCCAATTTATAGAAATCTTCAAGAAAAACTCGACAACGGAAACCAATAGGTTGCCGGTGGTTTATCTTGGTCATGGTTCATTCAAATGGGGCTACAAGGTTAAGCATTCCAAAGCCGTATTTTCATTCGCGCAGCTGGGGGCGACAGCTTTTCATAAAAGCGTAAATCAACTCATCTACCATTTCAATGATAAGGAAGCGTATGGCAAGTACGAAAAATATCAGGATTTGAACGGGGAAACATTCATCAAACAACTCAATCAGCAGGCCGTTAATGCTGTCCTTCTTCGCATTATTAAATATGAACTTCAGATCATGGAGGAGCTGGACAGCAAGCTTGGCGTACCAATGATCGAGATGTTTGACAAAGGGCAGTATAATTTAAGGTATTTCGCCTGTCTCGAGCGACAGGATCTCGTGTGTCCGGGCTATGTCACCGTTTATTATGATTCTTCAGTTGGCTGGATGGAATTCAAGGGTGAGCAAGACTTAGATTTCCTTGTCGTAAATAAGAGCAAGGAGATCGATGAAGATGAAGAAAATTGGAAACAGAGAAAAGATGAATATATTAATTATTTCAATAATGTAACGGCGAGTATTAATGTAATTGTAGGCAAGGAATCTCAACTGAACATATATGATTTCCAAGGATACGTTAATGTTGAAACCGGCGACATCGTTGTATCTGATCCAACAGGATTTGATGAAAAAGGATACAAAGGCGTGCTTCCAAAAAAATGGAGTGAAGTGAAAACATCGTCAAAGTTTCTTGCCTGGATTCAAAAGGGCGAGGATGTCATCCAATGACCAGGACGGGTCGGAAAACGATAAATAGCGACATATAAGAAGAAAGGCCGCTGGTTTTCCAGCGGCCTTTTTTTGGTCTGAAGTACTGTCAGACGCTGTAATACATATCGAACTCGACCGGATGCGGGGCATGTTCGAACTTGAAGACGTCATCCCATTTCATGGTGATATATCCGTCGATCATGTCATCAGTGAAGACGCCGCCCTTTTTCAGGAACTCGCGGTCTGCATCGAGAGCTTCCAGCGCTTCGCGCAGCGAGCCACAAACCGTCGGGATGTCTTTCAATTCTTCCGGCGGCAGGTCATAAAGGTCCTTGTCCATGGCATCGCCCGGATGGATTTTATTCTGGATGCCGTCAAGGCCCGCCATCATCATGGCCGCAAAGGCAAGATAGGGGTTTGCCGTGCAGTCCGGGAAGCGGACTTCAACGCGTTTGCCGTTCGGGCTCGGGGAGTAGGGGATACGGCATGAAGCGGAACGGTTGCGCGCGGAATAGGCGAGCAGGACCGGTGCCTCAAAGCCTGGAATAAGACGCTTGTAGGAGTTCGTGCTCGCATTGGTAAAGGCATTGAGTGCCTTGGCATGCTTGATAACGCCACCAATGTAGAACAGCGCTGTTTCGGAAAGGTCCGCATATCCCGATCCCGCGAAGGCCGGTTTTCCGCCTTTCCAGATGGACATATGGGTGTGCATTCCGGAGCCGTTGTCACCCGAAACCGGTTTCGGCATAAAGGTGACCGTCTTGCCATAGGCGTGGGCGACGTTATGAACGACATATTTCTGCTTCTGGATTTCGTCCGCTGCGCCGACAAGAGTGCTGAATTTCATGCCAAGTTCGTGCTGGCTCGGTGCCACTTCATGATGGTGCTTCTCAACCGAAAGACCGATTTCCTTGCAGACGGAGACCATTTCACTTCGGATGTCGGCGCCACTGTCAACGGGCTGGACCGGAAAGTAGCCGCCTTTGACGCGCGGACGGTGGCCGCTGTTGCCGCCTTCGATTTCGGCGCCGCCCATAGTCGGGGCTTCAACATCGTTGAGTTTATAGAAGGTATGGTGACTGCCGTTGGCGAACTGCACGTCATCGAACATGAAGAATTCTGCTTCCGGGCCGAAATAGGCGGTGTCGCCAATGCCTGTGCTGGCGAGATAGGCTTCTGCCTTTTTCGCGACGGAGCGCGGATCACGCTCGTAGCTCTCGCCGCTCATCGGATCAAGAATATCGCAGAAAACAATCAGGGTCGGGCGGGCTGCAAACGGGTCCATGACGGCCGTTGAATTGTCCGGCATCAGGGTCATGTCCGATTCATTGATAGCTTTCCAGCCGGTGATGGACGAGCCGTCGAACATCACGCCGTCTTCAAACATGTCTTCATCAACAACATCCACATGCATGGCGAGATGCTGCCATTTACCTTTCGGGTCGGTAAAACGAAGATCCACATATTCGACTTCGTTTTCCTTGATCATTTTAAGAATATCAGCAGCCATTGTAACGTCTCTCTGTTTAACTGTTCGGGGAATGGTTCCGCCGCCCGTTTATCGGGCGTGCATAAATTCAGATCGCTTCAGGGCCTTTCTCGCCCGTCCGGATGCGAATGACTTCTTCAACGGTGGAGACGAAAATCTTTCCATCCCCGATCCGTCCTGTTCTGGCGGCCTGTTGAATGGCTTCCAGCGCCCTTTCAACCAGCGAATCTTCCAGAACAATCTCGATTTTCACCTTGGGCAGGAAATCCACAACATATTCCGCGCCGCGATACAGTTCCGTATGGCCTTTCTGGCGGCCGAAACCTTTCGCTTCGGTAACAGTGATGCCCTGTAGTCCGACTTCGTGAAGAGCTTCCTTCACTTCATCAAGTTTGAACGGTTTGATGATCGCTTCGATTTTTTTCATAAGGCAGGTCTCAACTAAATTTAGATGTCAGTTCGTCCAAGGTGACTTCGCCCTTTCTATAGCATGAGGCGTGCCAGAATTGGGAAGTAATTTTGAATGCTCCCGAAGTCTTAAAAAACTGCGGTTTCCAGAACTTACTGAACGCATGAAGGCAGGTTGGCTAAAAAATAGGCGATTAAAAAACAGGCAGATGATTAAAAATTAATCAAATGATATCCTGCGCAGTTTATAAAGTCCTTTGAAGTCGTTCGGATCCGCCACTTCTCCCTTTCGGATGATCAGAAGTTTGTCCTGCCGGGCGAGGTGAATAGCCTGCTGGCGCACAGCGGTCATATACTTCCGCCAGATGTCCTTGGGCGCGGTCGATTTTGCGCGATCGGCAGCAATGGCCGCCGCAATTTCCTGAGGCGCGACATCTTTGCCCGAACTCACGGCGCGAAGGATATAGCCGATGACCGGATCTTCCTCGGCGGGGTTCTTGGCTTCGTCGTCAGATTTGTTACGCGCGTCAGTCATTTCAATATCCCTGTAAAAGATGAGGGGCGGTTGTAATGGTCACCGGACAAAAATGCAAGCAGTGGCGGAATACCAACATGGCTCGTCAATAATGCGGCGGTTTCTCGGCGTCCGGCGTGGCCGGCATTGTATCCTCAAGCGATAAAATACGATCATGGGCAGAGACGAGTTTCCGCTTGAGGACTTCAATTTCCTGCCATTGCCGGTTCATCATGTCACTGAGTTCACTGATGGTATGTTCCTGCTCCGTGAATTTCAGCTCCAACTCGGTCAGGCGCTTTTCTTCCATGGCTTACAATCCTTTCAGGAAGTCTTCGAAGCGGTCCATTGCGCACTCGATATTTTCCAGCGAGTTCGCATAGGAGAAACGGACATAGCCTTCGCCTTCTGCCCCGAAGCTGGTTCCGGCGATGACCGCAACGCCTTTTTCATTCAGCAGGCGATCCTGCATCTCCTTTGCGGACAGGCCGGTATCGGAGATGTTCGGAAAGGCATAGAACGCGCCCTTCGGCAGAACGCATCTCACGCCCGGCGCGGCATTCAGTCTTGCATGGATCAGGGCACGGCGCTCATCAAAAGCCGTCATCATTTTATCGACCGGACCCTGGTCCCCCTTGAGCGCCTCTATCCCCGCATATTGCGCTGGGGCATTCACGCAGGAATGGAAGTTGACACAAAGGCGCTGGGCATGGGGGACAAGATGTTCCGGCCATAGCCCCCATCCCATCCGCCATCCCGTCATGGCATAGGTTTTCGACCAGCCATCGAGGATGATCAGCCGGCCGCGCAAGTCCGGGAACTGCAACATGCTGCAATGGCCTTCTCCGTCGTATGTCATACGGCTGTATATTTCGTCCGATAATACATAGACTTCCGGGTGTTTTTTCAGACCTTCGACAAGCTTTTCCAGTTCAACTTTGGGGACAATACCGCCGGTCGGGTTGGCCGGGGTGTTGAGAATGATCAGTCTCGTCCGTCCGGTAATCTGAGAGAGGACGGTTTCGGCATCAAAGGAAAAGCCGTTCTCCTCAATCAGGCGGATCGGAACCGGGGTCGCGCCGGTGAAGCGGATCATGCTTTCATATATCGGGAAACCGGGATTGGGATACATGATTTCCGCCCCATCCTCACCGAATATCTCGATGGCGAAGGCCATGGTGACCTTGCCGCCGGGAACGGCGATAATATGATCGGGATTAACTTCTACCCCGCGATACTTTAAAATATCCTCGGCGACGGCCTCCCGCAGTTCGGGGATGCCGTTCGCCGCCGTATAGCCATGCTGCCCGTCACGAAGTGCCTTGACGGCCGCTTCGACAATATTGTCAGGCGTGGGAAAGTCCGGCTGTCCGATGCCGAGGTTGATGACATCCATGCCGCCCGCCGCCAGCGCATTGGCCCGCGCCAGCACATCAAAAGCAGTTTCCGTCCCAAGGCGCGCCATCTTTGCCGAAATAGCCATTGTTTATTCCCGTCTGTACGATTTTGTTCATGAACCTTCAAATGCCGACCAAGCGATACCATATAGGATTTTCAAATGTAATTAACCGGATTTTCTACAGATTGGAAGTGTCATGAAGTTCTTAGTTTCAGCATCTCTTTTGGTTCTTGCGAGCCTGTCTTTGAGTAACCCGGCCCTCGCAGATCGTAATCCTAATGCGGATGAATTGACGATGCTGACAGCGGAACTTAAGAAACTCGGCTATGTGAGCTGGGAAGAGATCGAACTTGATGATGACGGCCCCTACTGGGAAATCGATGATGCGCGCAAGGAAGACGGCTCCCGCTGGGATTTGAAACTGGATGAAAAATCCCTGGAAGTGATCGAGCTGGACCGGGAAGACTGACCGAGGAACAAGAAATCGGGGCGCAAACATTCCACCCCCTTATGGTTTCACTTGAAATCCTGATAAAACCACGCATAACCTGTCGGGAAAAATAATATCTCTGACAGGATCTAGCGTGAAAAATACCAGTGATGTGCTCAGCAACTTCGGGACAACGATCTTCGAGGTGATGTCCAAGCTTGCAATCGAGCATAAGGCGATCAACTTGGGACAGGGTTTCCCCGATGAGGATGGCCCCGCCGATATCCGCCATGCCGCCGCCCGGGCGGGGGAGGAGGGGCCGAACCAGTATCCGCCGATGATGGGCATCCCGGAGCTTCGGCAAGCCGTTGCCGCGCATGATGCGCGCTTCTATGGCCTCAGTGTCAATTGGCAGACGGATGTGCTGGTCACCTCCGGTGCGACGGAGGCGCTGGCGGCCAGTATGCTTGGCCTGATCAATCCGGGAGATGAGGTGGTCCTGTTCGAGCCGCTTTATGATTGCTACCTTCCCATGATAAAGCTGGCGGGCGGCATTCCGAAATTTGTCCGCCTCGATCCCCCGAACTGGGAGATTGACGAGGCGAAACTGCGCGCGGCGTTCAGTGACAAGACCAAGCTGATCCTGATGAACAGTCCGATGAACCCGACGGGCAAGGTTTTCAGCCGCGAAGAGCTGGAACTGATCGCGGAGCTCGCCATCAAGCATGATACCTATGCCATCTGTGATGAGGTATATGAGCATATTATTTTCGGGAACAAGAAGCATCTCTCGCTCCTGACGCTGCCGGGCATGGGGGAGCGGACGGCGCGTATTGCCTCCGCGGGCAAGACATTCTCTCTCACGGGCTGGAAAGTCGGTTATCTGACGGCCACGGCGGAACTGACCGCGCGCATCGCCAAGGCGCACCAGTTTCTGACCTTCACGACTGCGCCGAACCTGCAGAAGGCGGTGGCCTACGGGCTCGCCAAGGATGATGAATTTTATCAGGATCTGAAATCCTCGATGCAGTCGAAGAGGGATATTTTCCGTAATGGCCTCAACCGGATCGGCTTCACGACGGCAGATTGCGACGGCACCTATTTTATCAATGCGGATATCAGCTCGATCGGCTTCGATGGGACGGACGAGGAATTCTGCCGCCTGATCACGACGGAGGCCGGGGTTGCCGCCGTCCCGGTCAGTGCCTTTTACCAGTCCGAAGGCGCGCGCACGAATTTCGCCCGCTTCTGCTTTTCCAAAAGGGACGAAGTGCTGGAGGCGGCAATCGGGAAACTAGCTGATTTTTTTAAACGGGCAGGCTAAAGTTTTCTTGACCGGTCTCGATAGGATCGCTAAACAAGGCGGCTCCTGCGGCGAGCGTAGCTCAGTTGGTTAGAGCGCCTGACTGTGACTCAGGAGGTCGGGGGTTCAAGACCCCTCGCCCGCCCCAAATTCGAAAGCCCCGAAGTCATTCGATTTCGGGGCTTTTTTTGCGTTTGAGTTATGGCGCCGGTGCACATATTGTAGCAGTTGGAAGGAAAAATTGTCTTGGAACGTGTTATGGTTGTCGGATGTGCGGGGGCGGGAAAATCGACTTTCTCGCGGGAACTTGCGCGGCTCACCCGGTTGCCAATAATATCACTGGATCAGATTTTCTGGAGACCGGGCTGGATGGAAGGCGACCTCAGCGTTTTCGCATCCAAAATATCGACGCTGGCACAGAATCCTTATTGGATAATGGATGGAAATTATGGTCGTACGCTCTCGGCCCGGCTTGCCTATGCGGACACTGTTATTTTTCTCGATATGCCAAGGATGCTCTGCCTTTGGCGCGTGATCTTCAGGACAGCTCGCAGTTATGGTCGTGTACGGGAGGATATGCCCGAAGGATGTCCTGAGCGTTTTGATTGGGAATTTCTGAAATATATCTTGAATTTTAATGCCGTTCACCGACCCAGGCTGGAAGACTCCCTTGATGGATTTGTCGGCAGGGTTGTGATTTTAAAAAGTAGGAAAGAGGTTGCCAGCTACCTTGCGGTAATTGGAAAGAGCTGAATTTGTGAAAAACCTTATTTTATGGGATTTAAAGCTGCATAATCAGGACTTAATTTTGCTGCTTACCTCTTCCTTTCCATTTTTTCCCGATCCAGACTTCCGCTTTCCGTCGCCATCGGCGGAGGTAAGGAGAGTCCGCGGAAAGGATGATGAGGCCGAGGGGGATCATCCAGAATCCGAGGACGGGCAGGAAACCGAGAATGCCGCCAAGGACTAGGGCCCAGCCCACGATCAGGCGTCCCAGTCTGGTCTTCGGCGTCTTGATATTGGGTTTTCTCATGATTTCCGTCAATGTGCCACTCGTCGCGGGCCGTTTTCATATGACGTTAAAAAATGGCATCGTCAAGGAATGGTGGTTGCCCGAAGCGACCTCAATGCCTAATCTCTTTTCCGGCAACAATATCAAGCGGGGGATGATATGACCGACGATCTGGCCTATGCAACGGCGACGGAATTACTTGAGGGATACAGGGCAGGAACAATTTCACCTGTGGAGGCAACGCAGGCGGCCCTGTCCCAGATTGCAAAATACAACGGTGCACTCAATGCGTTTGTACTGGTGGATGAGGAGTATGCCCTGAACAGCGCCCGGGAATCCGAAGCGCGCTGGCAGGCGGGAGAGCCCATAGGTCTGGTTGACGGCATCCCGACAACAATCAAGGATATTTTGCTTACAAAAGGCTGGCCGACATTGCGGGGCTCCCTCAGTGTCGATGTTGCGGGACCGTGGAATGATGATGCTCCCTGTGTTGCCCGCCTGAAAGAACATGGTGCGGTCCTGCTCGGGAAGACGACCTCGCCGGAGTTTGGCTGGAAGGGCGTGACCGACAGCCCACGCACCGGCATTACCCGGAATCCTTGGAACACGGATATGACACCTGGCGGGTCCAGCGGTGGCGCCGCGGCGGCGTGCGCGTCAGGCATGGGCGTGTTGCATGTCGGAACGGATGGCGGTGGCTCCATTCGTATACCAGCGTCCTTCACCGGAATATTCGGGATCAAACCGAGCTATGGCCGGGTGCCTGCCTGGCCGCTCTCTCCCTTCGGGACGGTGGCGCATGTCGGGCCGATGACCCGTACGGTAACGGATGCCGCGCTCATGCTGCGGGTGATGAGCGGGCCGGATGCGCGCGACTGGACAACCCTGCCGCCCGTCGATACGGACTATGTTGCGGCTCTGTCCGCCTCGATCAAGGGCAAGCGGGTCGCCTATAGCCCGACGCTCGGCTATGCGGCGGTTGATCCGGAAGTAGCGGCAGCGGTCAAGAGGGGCGCCGAGCTTTTCTCGGAACTTGGCGCGAATGTCGAGGAGGTGGATTTCCTGTTCGAGAATCCCCTGCCGATTTTCAATGTTCTCTGGTGGTCCGGGGCCCGCTATGCACTTCGCAATCTGACGGACAAACAGCTGAACGAGCTTGATCCAGGCTTGCGCCGTGTGTTCGAGGAGGCGGCCTCCATCACGCTTACTGATTATATGGATGCGGTTCAGGCGCGCGGGGATCTTGGCATGCGCATGAAACAGTTTTCTGAAACCTATGATCTGTTGCTGACACCCTCGCTTGCCATTCCGGCCTTTGAGGTTGGCAAGCTGGCGCCGACGGAACTGGAAGAGGTCGGCGGCTGGGTTGACTGGACGCCGTTTTCCTATCCCTTCAACCTGACGCAGCAGCCGGCCTGTTCCATTCCCTGCGGCCTTAATTCGGAAGAATTGCCGATCGGACTGCAGATCGTCGGCCCCATGCAAAATGATGCAGCGGTCCTGAACGCGGCCTATGCCTTTGAACGGGTATCGCCTGTTGCGGCGGCCCGCTCGGACCTTGCAAAACTGGTCTGATCGGATGTCCCTGCCGACCGAACTGCTGAGCGTGGAGGAAATGTATCTCGCGGACCGCCTGACGATTGAGGGCGGCGTGGCCGGTGCCATGCTCATGGAAGCGGCAGGCGAGGGGATCGCGGCGGAGATACAGCGAAAATACCCATCCGGTCGCGCCCTCATTCTTTGCGGCCCCGGCAATAACGGCGGTGACGGTTATGTCGTTGCCCGTCTGTTGCAGGAAGCAGGCTGGCAGGTCGATCTTGCTTCCATCTCCGATCCGGAGTTGCTGAAAGGGGATGCCGCGCTGATGCGGGATCAGTGGAACGGTCCCGTGTTGCCGCTCGCACGGGCGGAAATCGCTGAAGTCGATCTGGTGGTGGATGCCATCTTCGGGGCGGGTTTTTCGCGTTATCTTGAGAGTGATATCACCGCCTTCTTCGCGCGGATCAAACGTGATCAGATTCCGGTGGTTGCGGTCGATATGCCAAGCGGCGTCAACGGGGATACCGGGGCGGTGGATGCCGGTGCCATACCGGCGGCGATGACGGTGAGCTTCTTTCGCGCAAAGCCGGGGCATTTCCTCTATCCGGGCCGCGCCTATTGCGGCGAGCTGAAGATTGTCGATATCGGCATCGACAGTGATTGTCTGGAAGAGATCGATCCCGAGACTCATCTGAACGATCCGGAACTCTGGCAGGACGACTTGCCCTCACTCGGACCGGAAATACAGAAATACAGCCGTGGCCATGCGGCGATAGTCGGCGGCGGCACCGCCGCGACCGGGGCGGCAAGATTGGCCGCCCGCGCCAGCCTGCGGGCCGGGGCAGGGGCGGCGACTGTCGTCAGCCCGCCGTCGGCGCTACAAACCTATGCGGCCGCACTTGAGGCTGTAATGGTTGTCTCTCTAGCGGATGGAGAGGCGTTTGAGAGCTGGCTTCGCGAGAGGCGGGTCGGAACCGTGCTCGTCGGTCCGGGGAATGGTGTCACCGAACGGACCCGCGAGTTTACAAGCCTTGCCCTTGAAAGTTCGGCAAATGTTATTATCGATGCGGACGGGTTGACGGTCTTCAAGGATGACCCCGATACGCTGTTTTCGCTGATTGGGGAAAAGGAGTATGGCGAAGTGGTGCTTACACCCCATGAGGCGGAGTTTGAACGTATTTTCTCTCTCGCGGGATCAAAGCTTGAGCGGGTGAGAATGGCAGCCTCCCTCTCAGGGGCGGTGGTTTTGCTGAAAGGGGCGGACACCGTCATTGCAACGCCGGATGGTAAGGCCGTTATCAATTATAACGCGCCGCCATATCTTGCCACGGCAGGATCCGGTGATGTCCTTGCAGGACTGATTACAGGATTTTTCTCAGGCGGCATGAGCGCGTTTTCCGCCGCTTCCGCCGCCGCCTGGGTGCATGGAGAAGCAGGGGAGGCCATCGGTCCCGGCTTGATTTCCGAAGATATTGAAACGGCTATTCCGTCTATTTTGAGAAAAGTTTTAGACAGTCATAAAAATGCCTAAAATGCGTTGCATTTCTCAACCGTTTTTTTACGAATTGCCCGTATTAATTACGTATAACGGAAAAATTAGGCTTTTATTTTGGGTGAGTAGCATGTTTTTCAAGAAGCAAAGTTTACGCGATCGGATCGCTTCAGGTGATATTTTTTACCGCGGGATGATGTTGAGTCTGCAGGAACAGGCTAAGGTTCTGCGCATTACAGATGACGACCAGGGTATTCCACATGTCCATTACGAGAAGACGGTTCTTCGGACCGGATATCAGGAACATGCCGGAACTAACGTACTGGCCCTTGCGATATTTGAACGGGATTTCCATGCAGCATAGTTCCATTATGCCCGTTTGACGGTTATCCGGCCTATACAGACAAACCATTGCTAATGATCCTTTCATCCTGCTAAGGTGATGTGATTGGTGTCGATTTCACCCCACCGATACATACCTTTTCTGTCGTTTATACTTTTCTCGCCCTTTATTGGTAATTCCCCTAGTCAATCCCAGAAATCATATGCTATAGACAGCCGCTCCCGGTTCGGGCGGATGCAATTTTTTGCAGGCGCTGCCGGGTTTAAATTCGAGATGCGGGTGTGGCGGAATTGGTAGACGCGCTGGTTTTAGGTACCAGTTTCTTACGAAGTGGGGGTTCGATTCCCTCCACCCGCACCAAGATGTAAAGGAAGCTTTCGAGCTGGCGTTTCCCGTCACAGGATGTGAGGGGGAGCGTTTATTGCTAAATAAAAGATGACGGGCGATCGTTCATGCAAATTACACAAACTAACTCTGACGGCCTAAAGCGGGATTTCACGATTGTTGTTGAGGCCGCGGAAATCGACACCAAGGTTACGAACAAACTGACCGAGGTTGGCGCGGAAGTCAAACTTCCGGGGTTCCGCCCGGGGAAAGTGCCACTTGCCATTTTGCGTCAGCGGTTCGGTAAATCCGTCATGGGCGAGGTGCTTGAGCAGACGGTTAATGAAGCAAGCCAGCAGGCGCTGGATGACAACTCCCTGCGCCCGGCCCAGCAGCCGAAAATCGAAATCACCAAATTCGATGAAGGGCAAGACCTTGAATTCACGATTGAAGTAGAGATCATGCCGGACTTCGAGCCAATGGATTTTTCCAAGCTGAAGCTTGAAAAGCCGGTTGCCGAAGTCGAGGACGGCAAGGTTGAAGAAGCCCTCACGGAAATTGCCGGTCAGCAGAAAAATTTTGTTGCCATCTCCGGCAACCGCAAATCCAAGGAAGGCGATGCGCTTCTGATCGATTTCGTCGGCAAGGTCGACGGTGTCGCCTTTGACGGCGGGGCGGCGGAAGGCCATCAGCTGGAACTCGGTTCCAATTCCTTTATTCCCGGTTTCGAGGAACAGCTCATCGGAACGAAAGCTGGCGATGACGTTGAAGTCAAGGTAACCTTCCCCGAAAATTACGGCGCGGAGAACCTGGCCGGTAAGGATGCTGTATTCGAAGTCAAGGTTCATGAAATCCGCGAAGCGGCGGATGTCGAAATCAATGATGAGTTTGCCACCAAGCTCGGCCTTGAAAATCTTGATGCGCTGAAGGATGCGGTCCGCGGCCAGATCGAACAGCAGTATAACCAGCTTTCGCGCCAGTCCTTGAAACGCAACATGCTGGATGCCATGGCGGAAGCCCATGATTTTGATGTTCCTCCCGGAATGAAGGACAGCGAGTTCGAAAATATCTGGAAACAGTTCGAACAGGAACTCGAACAGTCTGGCCAGAAACTGGAAGATCAGGATCAGTCCGAGGAAGAACTGCGCGAGGAATATAATGGCATTGCAGAACGCCGCGTGCGTCTCGGCTTGCTGCTGGCGGAAGTCGGCCGGATTAACAATATCGAAGTCTCTCAGGATGAGGTCAACCAGGCGATGGTTGCCCAGGCCCGGAACTATCCGGGACAGGAGCAGATGATCTTTGAGATGTTCCAGAAACGCCCCGAGATGCAGGCCCAGCTCCGTGCACCGATCTTCGAGGACAAGGTAATCGACTTCATCGCGGAACTGGCAACGGTGACGGAGAAGAAAGTCTCAATCGATGAACTGATGAAGGATCCGGACGAAGAGGAAGCCGCCAAGCCGAAGAAAAAGCCGGCCGCGAAGAAGGACGCTGCTGCGGAAAAAGGTGACGCGAAGAAAGCGGCCCCTAAAAAAGCCGCAGCCAAGAAACCGGTCGCGAAAAAGCCTGCGGCAAAGAAAGCGGCCGAAAAGAAATAATTCGTATTTCGTTGATGTGGATTTACAGTTGCGTTCGTCGCTCCTATATGCTGACGTGGCGCAACTGCTAAACTTAAGGAAAATCGAGAATGGTTGATGTCATCGACACCTATATGAATAATCTGGTTCCAATGGTCGTGGAGCAGACAGCTCGCGGAGAGCGGTCTTACGACATCTTCTCCCGTCTGTTGAAAGAGCGGATTATTTTTGTCACCGGACAGGTTCAGGATGGCATGGCGGGGCTGATTACGGCGCAGCTTCTGTTTCTGGAAGCCGAAAACCCGAAGAAGCCGATTTACATGTATATCAACTCTCCGGGAGGAGTGGTCACGTCCGGTCTCGCAATCTATGACACGATGCAATATATCAAGCCGGACATCGCGACGGTCTGTATCGGTCAGGCAGCATCCATGGGCTCCTTCTTGCTGACAGCCGGAACAAAAGGCAAGCGCTACAGCCTTCCCAATGCCCGCATCATGATCCATCAGCCGTCAGGCGGCGCGCAGGGACAGGCCACGGATATCGAAATCCAGGCCCGTGAAATCCTTAAAGTCCGGGCGCGGCTGAACAAGCTCTATGTCGAGCATACGGGACAGCCGCTGGATGTGATTGAGGCGGCAGTAGAGCGTGACAACTTCATGACCGCGGAAGAGGCGAAGGAATTCGGCCTTGTCGACGAGGTCGTTGTCAAACGCCCCGGCCTGGACGATGAAGACGAGAAAAAGTCCAAATAAGCCCATCTTTGCGGGCGGATTTATAAATTTTTTCGTAATACAGGCGGTTTTGACGCCCTGTTAACGGAAAGTTGAGTCAAATTCCGTATTATGTATGCTCGCGATGATCATGACGTTTTGCGTTGCATGATTTCGCCGGGGTAAACATTATTGTTGTCGCCCGCGACGACGATGGCTAATATGCAAAGTCGAACGGACTATTGGAGTATTTATGACCAAATTAAGTGGTGGAGATTCGAAAAATACCCTGTACTGCTCCTTCTGCGGCAAAAGCCAGCATGAGGTCAGAAAGCTGATCGCGGGACCAACGGTGTTCATTTGCGATGAATGCGTAGAGCTGTGCATGGATATTATTCGCGAAGAGCACAAAAGCACTCTGGTAAAAACGAGCGATGGCGTTCCCACACCAACGGAAATCTGCAAGGTTCTGGATGACTATGTGATCGGCCAGTTTCATGCGAAGCGGGTTCTTTCCGTTGCGGTCCACAATCATTACAAACGGCTTCACCATAGCGGAAAGTCGGATGATGTGGAGCTGGCGAAGTCCAATATCCTTCTGATCGGCCCGACCGGTTGCGGTAAGACATTGCTGGCCCAGACTTTGGCGCGCATCCTGGATGTCCCGTTCACCATGGCCGATGCGACCACACTGACAGAGGCCGGTTATGTTGGTGAGGATGTCGAAAATATCATTCTCAAGCTGCTGCAGTCTGCCGACTATAATGTGGAGCGGGCGCAGCGCGGCATCGTCTATATCGATGAGGTCGACAAGATCAGCCGTAAATCCGACAATCCGTCGATCACCCGGGACGTTTCGGGTGAGGGCGTGCAGCAGGCACTTCTGAAAATTATGGAAGGGACCGTGGCATCGGTTCCGCCGCAGGGCGGTCGCAAGCATCCGCAGCAGGAATTCCTGCAGGTGGATACGACGAATATCCTGTTCATTTGCGGCGGCGCGTTTGCCGGCTTGGACAAGATCATCGGCTCCCGCGGCAAGGATACGTCCATCGGTTTCGGCGCTGCTGTGGAGGCGGAAGAGGATCGCAATGTCGGAGAGACATTGAAGGATGTCGAGCCGGAAGATCTTCTCAAATTTGGCCTGATCCCGGAATTTGTCGGCCGTCTGCCGGTTGTCGCAACGCTTGAAAATCTGGATGAGGAAGCCCTGATCGAGATTTTGACATCACCGAAGAACGCGCTGGTCAAGCAGTATCAGCGGCTGTTCGATATGGAAGATGTCAAGCTGACTTTTACCGAAGATGCTCTGTCTTCGATCGCGAAGAAGGCGATCGTCCGCAAAACGGGCGCCCGGGGCCTTCGCTCGATCATGGAAAATATCCTTCTGGACTCGATGTACGATCTTCCTTCGCTCGAAGGTGTGGAGGAAATCGTTATTAATGCTGAGGTGGTTGACGGTGGTACCCAGCCACTCCATATATATGCTGACCGGCAGGACGCGACGAGTAGCGCGTAGTCCGGCCTTTGGGGGAGGGAAATCTTCCCTCCCGCTCTTTATTATTTAGTCAGGACCAGCATATATTTCCCGCCTGTGCGGGGTATTCCAGATCGCCGGTCCCAGAAGGCAACAAGATGATTGATACACCCCGTACCCAGATTTTCCCGGTTCTTCCGCTCCGCGATATCGTCGTTTTCCCGCATATGATCGTGCCGCTGTTTGTCGGTCGCGATAAGTCCGTGCGGGCACTCGAAGATGTCATGAAGGATGACAAGCAGATCCTACTTGTCGCGCAGAAGAACGCGAGTCAGGACGATCCGGGAGAGGATGACATTCATCGCGTCGGAACCATTGCTTCCGTTCTACAGCTGTTGAAACTTCCCGACGGGACAGTAAAAGTCCTGGTTGAGGGCGGGGAGCGCGCGCGGATCGATGAGTTTCTGTCAAATCCCGATTTCTTCCAGGCACATGCCGAAATTCTGGAAGAGAAGGATGCCGATACGCCGGAGCTTGAGGCGCTGGCCCGATCCGTGATTTCCCAGTTCGAGCAGTATGTGAAGCTCAACCGCAAGATTCCGCCGGAAGTCCTCGTCTCGCTTAATCAGATTGATGAGCCGTCTAAGCTTGCTGATACAATGGCATCCCATATGGCCTTGAAAATTTCCGAGAAGCAGGAACTTCTGGAAATTGAGTCAGCGTCCGAGCGGCTGGAACGCGTCTATGCGCTGATGGAAGACGAGATCGGTGTCCTGCAGGTTGAGAAGAAAATCCGCAGCCGTGTCAAGCGCCAGATGGAGAAGACCCAGCGCGAATATTATCTCAATGAGCAGATGAAGGCGATCCAGAAGGAACTCGGCGAGGGCGAGGATGGCCGCGACGAGTTGACCGAACTTGAAGAGAAAATCGCCAAGACCAAGCTGACGAAGGAAGCGCTCGAAAAATGTAATCAGGAGATGAAGAAGCTCCGGAACATGAGCCCGATGTCGGCCGAAGCGACCGTTGTTCGCAATTACCTTGACTGGATCACCAGCCTGCCGTGGAACAAACGCACCCGCATCAAGAAGGACCTTGTCCGGGCAGAGAAAATTCTTAATGACGATCATTATGGTCTGGAAAAGGTCAAGGAACGCATCCTTGAATATCTCGCCGTGCAGCAGCGGATGAAGAAAATCCGCGGCTCGATCCTGTGTCTCGTTGGTCCTCCCGGTGTGGGTAAAACCTCGCTCGGCAAGTCGGTTGCCAAGGCAACGGGCCGCAACTTTGTGCGCGTCGCCTTGGGCGGCGTTCGGGATGAAGCGGAAATTCGCGGCCATCGGCGGACCTATATCGGCTCCATGCCGGGCAAGGTCATCCAGTCGATGAAGAAGGCGAAATCCAGCAACCCGCTTTTCCTTTTTGATGAGATCGACAAGCTGGGGAATGATTTCCGGGGCGATCCGTCATCGGCGCTCCTTGAAGTGCTCGATCCCGAGCAGAATACGACATTCGCCGATCATTACCTAGAGGTCGAGTTTGACTTGTCGGAAGTGATGTTCATCTGCACGGCGAACTCGCTGAATATGCCGGGGCCGCTGCGCGATCGCATGGAAATCATTCATCTGTCGGGGTACACCGAAGATGAAAAGGTGGAGATCGCCAAGCGTCATCTCGTTGAAAAGCAGATGAAGGCCCACGGTCTGAAGAAGAACGAATGGTCGATTACCGATGAAGCGATCCGCGATCTTATCCGCTACTACGCCCGCGAAGCCGGCGTTCGTAATCTGGAGCGGGAAATCGCGAAGCTGTGCCGTAAATCGATCAAGGAGATTATTACCGACGGCGTCAAGTCGGTTGCCATTACATCCGACAATCTCAAGGACTATTCCGGTGTCCGAAAATATCGCTTCGGCGAAGCGGAGGAAACCGATCAGGTTGGCCTCACAACAGGTCTCGCCTGGACAGAAGTCGGCGGCGAGTTGTTGACGATCGAAGCGGTCAAGTTATACGGCAAGGGCCGTATGCAGATCACAGGTAAACTTGGCGATGTGATGCAGGAATCTGTTCAGGCGGCAAAGAGCTACGTGCAGTCGCGCTGTCTGGAAATGGGTGTCAAGCCGACGGATTTTGACAAGCACGACATTCATGTCCATGTGCCGGAAGGCGCAACCCCGAAAGACGGTCCGTCCGCCGGGGTGGCGATGGTCACTTCGATTATCTCAGTGCTGACGAATATTCCGGTGAGCAAGGACATTGCCATGACAGGCGAAGTTACCCTGCGGGGCCGGGTGCTGCCGATCGGCGGTCTGAAGGAGAAGCTGTTGGCTGCCCTGCGCGGTGGTATCAAGACAGTGCTGATCCCGAAAGACAATGAAAAGGATCTGGCGGAAATTCCCGACAATGTGAAAGAAGGGCTCAAGATTATTCCGGTTGCGGAAGTTTCAGAGGTGTTGAAACATGCCTTGACGAAGCCGCTTGTGCCGTTGAACTGGAGCGAGGAAGAGCTGGCGAAAGAACTTGCCGGGGCGTCGGCTCAGCGAAAAGTTGAGGATGGGGTAACAACCCACTGACTTTAATCAAAAACCGGGTCAAAACCGCAGAAAAGTTGGGGATATCTTGATTTTTCCCTTTGACCCGGCGCAGCCGACAAACTAGTATGCGACCGTCTTAAACGAATTTATTGATAAGATATGTTCAAGTCTAAATTGAAGGGGGCTTATAGTGAATAAGAATGATCTCGTTGCCGCAGTTGCTGACATTTCAGGTCTGGGTAAAGCAGAAGCAGGAAAAAGTGTTGATGCGGTTCTCGAAGCGGTTTCCAGCGCTTTGAGCGGTGGCGATGAAGTGCGCCTGGTCGGCTTTGGTACGTTCAGCGTCGCTGATCGCAAAGCCTCCGAAGGCCGCAATCCTCGCACCGGTGAAACCATCAAGATTCCGGCTTCCAAACAGCCGAAATTCAAAGCCGGCAAAGCCTTGAAGGACTCGGTTAACAAGTAACACAAGCGGTTACGGCGAAATACGGAAGCCAGATCCAATTTTTTGGGTCTGGCTTCGTCTTTTTTGCTTCCCATGGCCGGTGTTGATTGATATACACGGGCTCGCTTGAATATGGGTGATTAGCTCAGCTGGTTAGAGCATCTCGTTTACACCGAGAGGGTCGGGAGTTCGAATCTCTCATCACCCACCATTTTCCCGAAAATACATCCCTGTAACGCGGCATCGAACTGACGTCGGTATGGGCTGTTGCTTTGATCGTGGTTTCCTTAAACAGTGGATTGATTTCCCTGAGGGCTGGATTATTTCGGGTGAAAGAGCGTGCGATTCATGTGAGTGGCGCGCGCCGTTATTTTGAAAACTCGGGTGTTTTTCAAGGCATCAACCGTGCTTGAAAATTTATTCCAAAAAACTGTTTATGCTGCTTGACAGGGCCGTTTGGGTCCAATACAAAACAGCGTCCCTGCGGGGGTGTAGCTCAGTTGGTTAGAGCGCCGGCCTGTCACGCCGGAGGTCGCGGGTTCGAGCCCCGTCACTCCCGCCATTTCTTCCAAATGATAATTGTTTGCAACTGGTCTGCGCAAATTATTCACGGGCGTTCCCGTTGCCGTTCGGCATTTTAAATTATGGCGGAATTTTGTTGCTAAATCGGTTTTCTTCCTTATAACCCGACACTATAATGCTGTATGTATTTGGTAGGAGGGATTGCCACCCACCGGGCCAATCAAGGCCTGCTCCGGAGTGGCGGAATGTAATATTATGGAAGCCTTGCTTATAGAATATTTACCCATCCTGATTTTTCTGGGGCTTGCGGTCGGGTTGTCAGCGGTTATCGTGGTTGCCTCGATAATTGTGGCAGCGCAGCATCCTGATGCCGAGAAACTCTCTCCCTATGAATGTGGGTTTGAGCCCTTCGACGATGCCCGCAATCAGTTTGACGTCCGATTTTACCTGGTCGCCATCCTGTTCATCATTTTCGACCTGGAGGTGGCGTTCTTGTTCCCCTGGTCGATTTCACTTGGCGGGGTGGGGTTGTATGGTTTCTGGTCCATGATAGTGTTCCTCGGAATCCTGACAATCGGCTTTATTTATGAATGGAAGAAGGGAGCTCTGGAATGGGAGTAAGTTCTGAACCGGTCGGTGTGGAACCTCGTCCCGGCGCACAGGATCAAGACGCTTTTTTCCGCGATATCGGCAACGAGCTTGACGACAAGGGGTTTGTCGTAACGCAGGTCGATAAGCTGGCGAACTGGGCCCGGACCGGGTCGCTGTGGCCGATGACCTTCGGCCTTGCCTGTTGTGCGGTGGAAATGATGCATGCCTGGCAGCCTCGTTATGACATGGAACGTCTGGGCGTTGTCCCGCGCGGGTCGCCCCGCCAGTCCGATGTGATGATTGTTGCAGGAACCCTCACCAACAAAATGGCGCCGGCACTCCGCAAGGTTTATGACCAGATGGCGGAGCCGCGCTATGTGATTTCCATGGGGTCCTGCGCCAATGGCGGCGGCTATTATCACTATTCCTATTCCGTTGTCCGCGGATGCGACCGGATCGTCCCGGTCGATATTTATGTGCCTGGCTGTCCGCCAACAGCTGAGGCGTTGATTTACGGCGTGTTTCAGTTGCAGAAGAAAATTCGTCGCACCGGAACATTTTTGCGCTAAGCGGAAGGGATCGTCAGTAACATGAATGAAGCGCTTGAAGAGCTGGGCGAGTTAATCACGGCCGAAAATTCCGCCGACGTGATCTCTACAAAGGTTGCCTTTGATGAGTTGATCGTCGATGTGCGGGCGGAATCGGTTGACAAGGTGCTCGAATTCCTCCGCAACGATTCAAATTGCAAATTTGAGGTTTTATGCGACGTTTGCGGTGTCGACTATCCGACGCGCGCCAAGCGTTTTGATGTCGTCTATAACCTGCTCAGCCTCCGTCATAATCAGCGGATCATCGTGAAGGCACGAACAGATGCCCGGACGCCGGTTCCGTCGGTCGTCGGGCTGTTCCCGGCCGCCAACTGGTTCGAGCGGGAAGCCTGGGACATGTATGGCATCATGTTCTCTGGGCATCCGGATTTGCGCCGCATGCTGACCGACTATGGGTTCGAAGGGCATCCGTTGCGTAAGGATTTCCCGCTGACGGGATATGTCGAGTTGCGCTACAGTGAAGATGAGAAACGGGTTGTTTACGAGCCGGTTAACCTGACACAGGAATTCCGCAAGTTCGATTTCGAAAGCCCCTGGGAAGGAGCCAAATATGTATTGCCTGGCGATGAAAAAGCGGAAGGGCAGGGCTGATGGCTGAAATCCAGATCAAGAATTACACGCTGAACTTCGGACCCCAGCATCCGGCCGCCCATGGCGTGTTGCGCATGGTGATGGAACTGGACGGTGAGGTGGTCGAACGCATCGATCCGCATATCGGGCTTTTGCATCGCGGTACGGAAAAACTGATCGAGCACAAGACCTATATGCAGGCGATGCCCTATTTCGACCGGCTCGACTATGTCGCGGCGATGAGTCAGGAGCATGCCTTTGTTCTGGCGGCGGAGAAGTTGCTGGGGTGCGAGGTGCCGATCCGCGCACAATACATCCGCGTCCTGTTTTCGGAAATCTCCCGCGTTCTTAATCACATCATGAACGTTT